>DATKEN010000120.1:0-11768 GCA_035512155.1 Terriglobales bacterium
CGAGCGTAGGGTTACATCTCCCTTGAGGTCGGCGACGATGGCAGAGCCGATTGGAAGGGACGTCTGCGATGATGGTGACTCCTGCTGCGCCAAACAAAGCACCGCCAGGATCAGCAGGAAAGCGCCATGACCGCGCACCCGCTTCATACAGCTTTCTCCTCGGCGACAGCGGTTGTCGCGTCAGGAAGGCGAATCTCGAAGGTCGTGCCGGTTGATCGACTCTGGACAGCTATTCTCCCGCCATGCTTTTCAGCAATACGCTTGACGAATGCCAGGCCCAGTCCCCACCCGGTGACCGTTCTCTCCGCCTCAGGAGCTCGATAATAACGGTCGAAGATGTGAGGAATGTCATCGGCCGAAATAGCCACGCCTTGATTCTCCACCGCAATCACTACTTCGCCATCATCGCGGTGGCAACTAACTACGATGTCAGTGCCTGGTGCGCCATACTTGGTCGCATTGCCAACCAGATTCAAGATGGCACCGCTGATGAGCGACTCATCGCCGAGGATTGCAACCATCGCCGCGCCCCGGCGCAATATCAGCCGCATTCCGTTTTCAGCGGCTAGCGGCTCAAGGATCGAGAAAACCTGTTTGACCAGGTCGTCAGAGTCGATCACGGTGGTCTGCAAAGGCTTGGCTCCCGCATCGACGCGCAAGAGATCGAGGTAAGTATTGATAAGAGCCAAGAGACGCTTGGATTCGCGAGCTATGGTCGCGGGAGCGGCGGCACAGGAAGGTGAGTTCGGATAATGCAACATGAGTTCAGCAAAGCCCTGGATCGCGGTTAGCGGGGTGCGCAGCTCATGGGTGATGAAACCCAGGGCTTCCGCGCGCGCTCGGTCACGTTCCTCACGCGTCCGGAGACTTGTCATTGTGAGAATGGTGCCGCCGCCGGGTGAAATCTGAGTAGGTGGCAGCGGAACCAATCGAAGCGAGTAAAGTTCGTCACGCCAATACGCCTCGCCTTCCCAAGTGGAGCCGGCGTGGAACAACTCTGCACCTTCCTGCGGTAATAGTCGCGCCCGGAGTTTCTCCAGCGTAAACGGTTCTGGCTCAGAGGAGGCCACAGTGGCGAAGAGAGAGTTCTTAAGAAGAAGATCTCCTTCTTCATCGAATATAGCGACCAGATCCTGCGCAGATTCGAGCAAGGCGCGGTGCAGCTCATAGAGGGCACCCAGTTCCGAATGCAGGTCCTGAAGAACCTGCAATTTCCAGGGAAGTCCACCCAGCTTCCTGGTGGCTTGCTCTTTCTCGTGACGGCCCAGAAAGGAGCGCAAACCCAAGAGCTGCTCAGTTACGCTGCGCTCGACAGCGACGAAATCGGCCGTGTAGACGAGCAGCGGGCCAAAGATGACTGTCAGTGCGAAAGCTCCCACGGGCAGCATTGTGCTGGCTACCACGAAAGCCAGAAATGTTCCGCCATAGAGCCCGGCCGCCAAGGCGATCAGCCACGCAAATCCTTTCCAGCCTTCCAAACACTGGAAGATGCGGATCGCGAGCACACAACTAAGAAGCAAAAGCAGTGCAGAGTACATCAGAGGAGCCTCGTGCAGTGCACGCCCAGTCAAGATGCTGTCGAGGATTTGGGCGTGGATCTCTGCACCAGGAGTCGGGATGCCGCTACTCAAAGGGGTTGAAAGCCGGTCGCCGATTTCTACCAGGCCGAAGCCGACGATTACGGGCCTTCCTCGCACTGGCCCCACCGCCGTGCGGTTCAAGATGGTTTGCGCGGAAATGGTTTGAAATCCATCCCGCCGGAAAGGAATGCGAATTAGCACCGGTGCGGCCATGCTCACACGAAGTGTGTCTTGGCTCTCAGGAAGTTCGTGACTTGTAAGAAACTTGGAGGGTTGGCTCGCGTCTGTGCTGCCGGCTAGTTCAATGGCGAACGCCCATCGGAGTCCTTCCAGAGTTAGTTCCTGGGGCGGGAAACGTCGGCAAATGCTGTCCCCATCCAACACCGCCTGGGCATGCCCCACACTAGCCGATCGCGTGAATTCGGGCAGAGGCTCAATCCAATGTGGGCCATCAGGAAAGTTTCCAATCTTGTCTACAATCACGACTCGATGCGAGGCCTGAAGGGACTCACTCAGCGCGCGGTCAGCCTCTGGAGATTGTGGTTCAGAGAGTAGAATGTCGAGCCCGATGACGCTGACCCCAGCTTCAGTTAGATTGTTCACTAGTTCGGCTAGCAGCGTGCGCGACCACGGCCAACGTCCGTAGGTCCGCAGGCTCTCCTCATCAATCAGAACCAAAACAACCGGTGAACGTTGCTTGGGCAGCGGCGCCAGCCGAAAGAATGTGTCAGTCAGTCGGACTTGAAACTCTCGAACCACCGGGACCAGGGAAAGCGCGACGACGACGACCCACAGAACGACGGCCCAGCCGAGCGTCTGCCGCCAGTTCCCCTGCGGGCGGTGGACGATCCGATCGCGGGGCTCGTGGCCCAAGGTCATGTTTTGTCCGTGTTCGGCAGATCAATGCCGAGGCGCAGCGCCTTCTTATATAAGGTTTTCCGTTCAATCCCGAGCCGGCGCGCGGCATCAGAACGATTGCCGTTCGTCAGTTTGAGTACCCTCAGGATGTGTTGCCGTTCCATTTCCTGCAATCGGTCGGGCGGGGTGACGGCGGCCTCAGCGGTATTTCGTTCTTCCAAACTCCGCCGAGCCTCCGCCTCAATGTCTGCCAGGGTGATGCGCCCCGCATGGGCGAAGATTGCGAGTCGGTTGAAGGTATTTTCGAGTTCGCGAACATTGCCCGGCCACTTCATGCTTTGCAATCGGGTGATTGCCTCCAACTCGATCGTCACTTCAAGGCTGTTCTTCGCATTAAACTGCTGAAGAAAATACGCTAAGAGCAACGGAATGTCCTCGCGGCGCTCCTCCAATGAGGGCATCCTGATCTGCACCACAGCCAGCCGGTAGTATAGGTCTTCGCGGAACCGGCCTTGCTTGAGAAGACTGGAAATATCACGGTTGGAGGCTGCGAGAATGCGCACATTGACCGGTATGTACTTGTTCGAGCCGACCCGCCGGATTTGCTGCTCCTGAATCACGCGCAACAATTTCACCTGAAACGAAAGCGTGGTCTCGGTGATTTCGTCCAGGAACAACGTGCCAGCGTTGGTGGCTTCGACCAATCCTTTGTGCACACTCCCCGCCCCGGTAAAGGCGCCCTTTTCGTGTCCGAATAGCTCACTTTCGAGGATCGTCTCGGTGAAAGAACCGCAGTTCACGGGCGTAAATGGCAGGTCGGCTCTTTTCGAATGGTCATGGATGGCGCGAGCGACTAATTCTTTGCCCGTGCCGCTGGCGCCGGTGATCAGCACGTTTACGTTGCTGCCTGCGACCCGGCCAATTGCCTTGTAAACCTCCAGCATTTTGGCGCTCTTACCGATGATGGAGGAGTTCTGAATCTCGGCTGTGCCTAACGCCTGTTGGCGGGTTTGAAAGCGATACGCATCAGCACGAGCGGCGATGGCGCGAAGCTGATCAACGCCAACAGGCTTGTTGACGTAATCCACCGCTCCTTCGCTTAGAGACCGGGCGGCGGTCTCGACGCTTACATGCGCTGTCATCACAACGGGATAGAGGTTCGGCTGCGACGCCCGCAGCCTCTGCAGCAGGTCAATGCCGTTGGAGGAAGCGAGATAGACATCGAGCATGACCAGATCGGCTGGATTGGCGGCAAGATACCGTTCTGCGTCTTCCGCGCGCGTAAAGGTTTGGCACTGGTGCCCCTCGGCCGTAAACACGGACCTCAAGAAAGCACAAGTATCTGCTTCGTCATCGACCACGACAACTTTCAATAGACGCATGAATGATTCTCGTTGGTTGGCTGGTTTCACTACCCCGTTGGCAACCTCCCGAGTGGCAATTCAGTTGCCATCCGTGTAGTGCCTTGGGGCGGGTAGTCGGCTTCGTTGACTCGAGGGCCGAGGAGCAAACCAGGATGCCAGAACACGAATTCTAGCATCTGTGACCGGAATCACCCGAGAGGATCATACGCGTCACTTCGGCCAGTCAGCTCATGCACTTCCGATCATTTCGTGCTTTGCGGGAATGACGATGCTGCCACGAAAGCGACCCCGTTTGGAGGCATCCGAAGCCAAAAGCATCCCCGATTGCTATCGAAGACTTGTTTGCAATCTCATGCTAAGTGTGGTTCTTGCATTTGCCGCCTTACCGTTTCTGTCCATCGGTTTCGCGGCGGCGCAAATATCGCCGGGACCTCTCTCGCGAGCTCATCAACCCCTAGACAGCCCCACTCAATGCACCAGTTGCCACAAACTTGGAGGTCGGAAAGCGGCATTCAAATGCTTGGAGTGTCACACCGAGATCGGCCAGCGGCTGGCTTCACACCGTGGACTCCACGCCTTCTATGGAATCAAAGCCGAGTTGAATCAGGAGTGTACACGCTGCCATTCGGAGCACAACGGACAAGAATTTGCTCTGATCAAATGGGACTTGAGAAAGTTCGATCACAAACAGACCGGTTATGCCCTTGAAGGCAAGCATATCGGACTCAGTTGCAAAGGCTGTCACAGTCCAGAACATATCGCATCCGCCGAACGGCATCTGATAAAGGTAAGGGACTTGGGCCGGACTTTCCTCGGTGTTCCGTCCACTTGCGTGCCCTGTCATCAGGATCCACACGAGGGCCGACTTGGTCCGAACTGTCTCCAGTGTCATGATAACAACGGCTGGAAAAGCGTCACGCAGCAATTCGATCACTCCAAGACCCGATACCCACTGACCGGGCTGCATGCCGGTGTGGCTTGTCAGAGGTGCCACACACCCGGACCGGACAACAAACCGCGTTATTTGGGACTACCCTTCGGAAAGTGTTCTGACTGCCACATCGATCCGCATCACCAAAGCTTTGCCCAACAAAGCTGCCAGTCCTGCCATAACACGGGTGGTTGGAAGCGGGTCTCTACGGTGGCGCTAAATCAGAATTTCGACCACGCGAAGACCAAATATCCATTGGTCGGAAAGCATCAACAGGTGGATTGCCTGGCATGCCATCGCAACGGTGATTTCAAACAGCCGCTCACCTTCCAAAAGTGCATGGATTGTCACCAAGACGAACACCGGGGCCAATTTGCGAAGCGCACTGGCGGCCCGGAGTGCAGTGCCTGCCATAACCTTGAGGGGTTCAAGCCCTCGACCTTCGGTTTGAAAGAACACGCGTCGACCGCTTATCCGTTGCAGGGCAAGCATGGCAGCCTGCAATGCGCGCAGTGCCACACTCCGCGCGGGAAAGAAACCCTTTACGCAATCAAGTTTGAGCGCTGCCTCGATTGCCACAAGGATGAACACCAAGCACAGTTCGCCGCCGCACCTTATCTGAATCGCTGTGAACAATGCCATACGCTGGATGGCTTCAGGCCCTCCACATTCGGCCTGACACGGCACAAACAATCGCGGTTCATTCTGACAGGGGCTCATCTGGCGGTGACCTGCCAGGACTGCCATAAAACCGGCCGGCCGTCATCACCCCAAATAAGGTCGGCTGTGCTTTACCACTTCCAGGATGTGTCCTGCACCACTTGCCACGAGGATCCCCACCGCGGGCAGTTCCGCGAAAGAATGGAGCGCACGAACAACGGTAAGGCCCTTGGTTGCGAGGTCTGCCACTCGACCAAGTCATGGAAAGAGCTGTCTCGCTTCGACCATTCGCAGACGTCATTTGCACTAGTTGGGGCACACCGGGCGGTAGCCTGCATTGACTGCCACAAACCCCCAAACCTGGAGACTAAGCTGATTAATGTGGACTTTCGTTCTGCCCCCAAGCAATGCGAGGAGTGTCACGCCGACGTACACGGTGCACAATTCGCGCGAGCGCGCAGCATCACTGGTTGCGCGGACTGCCACAACAGCACGCGCTGGAAGCCATCGTTGTTCGATCATGACAAGCAAACGACTTTTTCGCTCCAGGGAGCACACCGTAATGTGGGTTGCGCAGAGTGTCACAAACTGACCCGATTAATAAATGGCAAGTCAGTACTTTTTTACAAGCCGACGCCCAAAGAGTGTGTTACCTGCCACGGGTCAAACGTTCCAGTAGCGAAGCCAGGGAAGCAGTAACTGCGGAACATTCGGACACAGGGGTGTGTCCAATCGACCCAGACAAGGTAATCCCGAAGTTGGATGGGTGACAGCATAAGTGTGGAATCGTCCGCTTTGAGCGTCGGGAAGTCCTGTCCTAAATACCGTGGGGTTAATGTCGCGTTAGGCTACGTGAGAAGCCTGCGTGGGCGGAGCCGAAACCTGCAACCAAAAGAGCAGGCCGTCGGTGCCGGATGAGTTCAGACGTGTGCCAAAAAGCAAACGTTCTGCTCCTATCGCGCCAGATACCTAGCCCGCAACTTCAAAGGTTCATCTCTGAAGACCGGTTGAATTTGGAGGGCAATACCAAGAACGGTGCCTCCCCCAACCGGATGCCGACTTGCGGAGGATCGTACATTGTTCCGGAGTCGCCGTGGGCTACGGTCCGCTTCCTCTCGAAAATTGATAACAGCTGAACTGCAATCCGCAACCTTTTTCACATCGTATTGCGAGAAGCGGTGAAATTAACAAGTGATGCTCGAAATTCTGCAATCACTTGCAATCGTTTAGCGTGAACTAGCGTTGCTTTTCGGGTACTTTTTGTTGCCCTCTGCGCTGTGAAAGTCCTTGCGTTTGCGTTTTCAGGTGGTTTCGAGTCCTACCTGAGGAGCCATTTTTTCGGCCGGTTATCCCACTTCTCACTTAACCATCATTCGTCGAAACAGACTCAACACAATAGCTACCGCGCCAACAACGAACCAGAACACAAAAAATCCGTTTGTAAGCATGACTAATCCTCCTTTTGATAGATCATTCAACCCGGACAACGAAAGTACTCTGGCGATTTCGTCTCGATCTTGCTTCCGCTGCTCGAGAGGCACCGATTGCCTGCTTTGCAGCTTCAAATTCTGTGGAATATAGTTGGATCAGACGCGCCATCGTAACCTCCTCGAACTGAAACCCGATGTCTGATCTCGCCGTTAGACCACGAACCCGAGCGACAGATTCTGTCCCCTCAACCATTCGCCGCTCTGTTGCATTAACTTGGTCACTAGGCCCGTCCAGCCTGTCTGATGGCTGGCGCCCACTCCGGCCCCGGAATCCCCGTGGAAGTATTCGTAAAACAGCAATAAGTCGCGCCAATGAGGGTCCTGCTGAAACTTCTCCAGGCTTCCGAATATCGGTCGGCGGCCGTTTTCGTCGCGAAGAAAAATGCTTGTCATGCGGCGCGACAATTCGCCCACCACTTCCCGCAGGGTCTTCATGTTTCCAGACCCGGTGGGGAACTCGATCTTGAAACTGTCGCCCAGGTAGTGATGGAACTTCTGCAGAGACTCAAGCAGCAGAAAATTCAGTGGAAACCAGATCGGTCCCCGCCAGTTGGAGTTGCCCCCAAAGAGACCCGTCGTGGATTCTCCCGGATCGTAAGAAATACAGTGGTCAGTGCCGTTTACGGCCACGCAGTAAGGGTGGTCACCATGCAGCTTTGAGAGGGCGCGAATGCCATATGGAGACAGAAACTCACGCTCATCGAGCACGACGGAGAGAATACGGCGAAGCTGATCCTGGTCGGCGATGGACAATAATCTCCGTTCGCCCATCCCCTCAATGCGCGTGGAGGCCAGGTCTTTCGTGAGATCGGGACGGTTATCGATGAACCATTCCAGACGTCGCTTGAAGTCCGGCAGCTTGTCAAGCACTTCCGGCTCTAAGGTTTGCACCGCGAACAGCGGGATCAATCCCACCATGGAGCGGACCTTCATGGGGAATTGTGAACCGTCAGGCAGCTGCAGCACATCGTAGAAGAAGCCGTCCTCTTCATTCCACAGTCCCATGCTATCGTGGCCACGATGGCTCATGGCATGAGCGATGGACACGAAGTGCTCCCAGAACTTGCTAGCGACGTCTTCGTAGCAAGGTTCTTCTTTTGCTAACTCCAGCGCGATGGTCAGCATATTAAGCGTATACATCGCCATCCAACTGGTTCCGTCGGATTGTTCGATGTAGCCACCCGTAGGCAGAGGCGCACTGCGGTCGAACACCCCAATGTTGTCCAAGCCGAGAAATCCTCCCTGGAAAATGTTCCTGCCTTCGGCATCTTTGCGATTGACCCACCAGGTGAAATTCAACATGAGCTTGTGAAACATCCGCTGCAGGAATGCGCGATCACCCATGCCGTGTCGCTTTTTGTCGATCTTGTACACGCGCCACGCGGCCCAGGCATGTACCGGCGGATTGACATCACCGAGCGCCCACTCATAAGCGGGAATCTGTCCGTTGGGGTGCATGTACCACTCACGAAGCATCAGCGTCAGCTGTTCTTTAGCGAAGTCTGAGTCCACAAGTGCAATCGGAATGCAGTGAAATGCGAGGTCCCAGGCGGCATACCAGGGGTATTCCCACTTGTCGGGCATGGAAATAACGTCAGCGTTATGCAAGTGGGTCCACTTGTGGTTGCGGCCCTTCCGGCGCTCTTCGGGTGGTGGAGGATTGCCCGGGTCCCCTTGCAACCAATCCTTGATGACGTAGTGATAGAACTGCTTCGACCAGAGCATTCCGGCAAACCCCTGGCGCATCACATTCTGTGCATCGGGCGAAAGGTCTTGTGGAATGACGGTCGCGTAGAACTCATCCGCTTCATGCCGGCGGAGTCCGACGGTCCGGTCGAAACCGTCAAACGCGCTCCTTCCTTTGAAGTCGGAGTCGGCGAGACGCATCCGGACGACCATCGTCTCTTCTGCACCGAATGTGAGCATGTAATGAGCTGCCGCTTTGGTGCCAACCTGCTCCGGATTAACCGCATCCTTAGCTCCGTCCACCACGTAGTTGTTGATGCTGTCCTTGACATACGGCGTACGATTCTCCACTCCAAAGAGCCGCTGGAAATTTGTCTCGTTCTCAGTGAAGAGCAGTTCCGGAGAGCCTTCGCAATGGAGCCAGCGGTTGCCGGGCTGAGTATGGTTCAGTTCGATAACCGGGTCTGGAGCAGGACGTGCCTGGTGCAACTCCGGCCGACGCCTGCGGTCAGTCCACGACCATGTGTTGCGGAACCAAACTGTCGGCAGAATGCGAAGATTGGCGGATTCCGGACCACGGTTCGCCACTGTGATCTTGATCAGGATGTCCTCGCTGTCGGCCTTTGCGTATTCCACGAACACATCGAAGTAGCGGTTCTCGTTGAAGACACCGGTATCGAGGAATTCATACTCTGACTGCAGTTTGTCCCGGCAGCGGTTCTCTTCTACTAACTTCGCATAAGGGAACTCCGCCTGGGGGTACTTGTAGAGGTACTTCATATAGGAGTGTGTGGGTGTGCTGTCGAGGTAAAAATAATACTCCTTGACGTCCTCGCCGTGGTTGCCCTCGTTTCCGGTTAGACCGAATATCCGTTCTTTAAGGATGGGATCGCGCTCGTTCCACAGAGCTAGCGCAAAGCAGATTGTCTGCCTCCGGTCGCTGATCCCCGCCAGACCATCTTCGTTCCAGCGGTAGGCACGCGAACGAGCATGGTCATGAGGCAAGTATTCCCAAGCGCTCCCGTAAGCGCTGTAGTCTTCGCGCACTGTCCCCCAGGCACGTTCGCTGAGATACGGCCCCCAGCGCTTCCAGTGCTTCTTGCGTGTGCCAGATTCGGACATCCGGATCTCTTCTTGCGTCATCGCAGTCCTCCTTTTGATACTCCTTATCTCTGGTCGATTCCGATTGCGCGGCTATCCGGGTCACGCACTACAAAGAGCTTCACTGATCCGAAACTGGTTCTTGGATTCACATCCGCACAATGGGGAATTACACAGAAGGGCAACTTATACGTCTGTGGCCAGGCGGATGGATCTCTCACGAGAGAATGCACGTATCCTTGCCCAGGTAGTGATCGATGCGGTACACCTGCTTCTTCTCGAAGACATTGAGAACGACTTGGTTCAATTCTCTCGCGGATGCGAGGTCTCGGCCGAACGGTTTCTCGATGATGATGCGCACCCCGGAATCCGGCGAAGCGGGGCGAGCGAGTCCAGCGCGACCAAGCTGTTCGACGATATCGGGATAAACCTCAGGTGGCGTGGAAAGGTAGATGAGGCGATTGCCTCCAAGATTCTTCGAAGATTCTAGTTCCGCGAGGCGCTTCGCAAGCCGGACGTAGGCTTCCTGGTTGGCGTAATCCCCCGGGCTGTAAAACATGCTGGTAGCAAATTCGCCCCACTGTTTCGAATCCGATGGGCCCAACTTCTGAAATGCTCCTTGCCGCATCGCCAGTCATGGCGCGGAAACTATCGTCGGTCATCGGGGTGCGTGCGAAACCCGCGATGGCATATCGCGGTCCCAGCGAATTGCGAATCGCCAGGTCAAACATCGCGGGAATCACCTTGCGCTTTGCGAGGTCCCCCGACGCACCGAACAGAACTACGGTGCAGGAGGGTTCAACTACGCCTCTATACACTGAACCGGAACGACTGGTATCTGCAGCCATCTTCTCGCCCTCCGCCAAGATTGCGCGGTCATGCGGGTCACGCACTACAAAGAGCTTCACTGATCCGAAACTGGTTCTTGGATTCACAACCGCACAATGGGAATTACACAGAAGGGTAACTTATACGTCTGTGGCCAGGCGGTGTGGATCTCTCCCGAGGGAATTCTCCGAGCACGATGGTCAGACCTGTTCCGAGCACCTCAGACGTGGTACGTTTGCTGGTGCTTGCGTGCTTCGTACCAGAGGGCGAGCTCGACTCGGTTCCAGAGTCCGAGTTTGTCGTAGACGACACGAAGATGGTTCTTGACAACGTGTTCTGTGCTGCCGATGGCGTCTGCGACTTCTCGATTCTTGAGGCCCTGGGCGACGAGTTCGATAACCCGTTGCTCTCGCTGGTTGGGCACGCGCCTGCCGTAACGCTCGTCTCCAGACATAGCTGCCTCCGGTACAAAAGGGTTGCGAGTTTGACCCGCTTGATTCCGCTGTTTATGCCAAAATGAAAGAAGAGCCGACTAAGGTGGGCTTTTACGGTTCGTCGCGCCATATTCAATTGTTTTGCGATTTCACCGTTATCGCAGCCTTGAACGAGCAGGTCCACGATCTGCTGTTCACGACGTCCCCAGCGAACTGCCGCATCTTTCATGTGCAACCTTCTCTGCGGGTTACTGCAACACTTCGGTCTGCTCGGAGAAGCCGGATCAGCCGCTAGTCCCACGGCTACAGAAGCCCAGTCGAAAGTCAATATGTGGTTGTAGTAGAAACTAATTCCCGAATAGCACCTACAGTGCCATAATTTTTCTGGGAAGAAGCGGTAGTATCGGATCCAGGACGAACTTCTTCCAACTCTATTTTTGTGTAACTGCTACCCGAATCGTGCCCGTCCGCCCGTCTCCCACCGCGTAGCGTAGGCTTAATCAAGATGCAGTCGCTAAGTGTTGGACATTCACGACGCCGGACTGTGTCGCTTCAGGCCTGGACAAGAAACCTGGCACGGGCAGATGATGCTGTAACTTGTGTTGTTTGGACCCACTCTGGGTCTGGAAATAAACCCAGCCTCAAATCCGGAGCTACAAGCTTACCTTCTTCTGCAAAATGCGAGGCGTGCAGCCCCGATCAATCCGGCCGGCTGTCATCCTTTTCGTGACCTGCCGGCTTGTTCCGGTGTTGGCCTTCTTGTTGATTCTCCTTACCAGGTTTGTCGCCTGGCCCACCAAATTCGCTCTGTCCAATCATTCCACGCGGCTGTTCGG
>DATKEN010000121.1:0-71821 GCA_035512155.1 Terriglobales bacterium
TTACGGGCGATCTCACAAATAGCTCTGGCGGGGCTTGGCGTATTTCAGGCTAGTCTTTCTGACGCTCATACGCTCCTCTATCGCAGCCGCCCGAGTCCTCTCTATCGGGACGCGGCATGCCACGTTGATCGGTCTTCAGTACATGACCGCTGCCGTCTTTGCAGCCATTCGGGTTGCCCGAATCAATCGCAGGGCTTCCAGGGAGTACAGCCATGGTCTCGGTGGGTCCGCCGTTGTTTTGCAAGGGACCCAGGTTGGGGTCGGTGTTGTTCAGATCGCCCACGCCCTCGAACCCGCAGCTAGGGTCGCTGCTCAGGTTGTAGCCAACAGAGGCGATGGAACCGTGACAATTTCCTCCCGCATTGTTCGCGACAATGCTGTTCTGCAGCACAACTGTGCTCCCCTTGACGTTGAAGATGCCGCCACCCCTGCCATCGCCCGCGGTATGCCCGCTGAGCGTGCTGTTGTTGATCACGAGTGTTCCATTGGACTGGAATAATCCGCCATTCAGGATGCCTCCGGCAAGGCCGCTCGAACCGCTGCTATTTCCGCTGAAGGTGCTGCTCGTGATGATCAGGAGGCCGTAGTTGCCGATGCCGCCGGCCCGGTCGCGCGCGACGTTCCCGCTAAAGGTGCTGTTGATGATGGTCAGAGCGCCGCCGTTGCAGATGGCGCCGCCTACTTCCGTGCTGTTGTCGCTGACGGTGGTATTGATGAGGGTCAGGGTGCTGCTAGGGCAGTTATAGATGCCGCCGCCGTAACCGAAAATGCCATTCCCGCCCCGAATTCTATTTCCAGTGATGATGCTGTCGATGACCGTCAAGGTGCCGAAGCAGTTGTAGATCCCACCGCCGCTATCTACCAGTCCAGCGGCACCGCGGAAGGTCATCCGGGAAACCGTGACCTGGACTTTGGGTTCGGAGCCAATGACAAGGGCTTGGCCGAACCCGCCTCCGGCATCAACAATCGTTGTCTTCGCAGCGGAACCGATAATCTTCAATGGGAAGGGGATGACAAGACCCTCGTGATAGGTCGCGGGGGCGACGAAGATCGAATCACCCGGCAGGGTGAGCGAAATCGCATTCGAGATGGTTTTGCAGGCGTGCTGGCGTGACTGGCAGTCGTTATTGTCACTCCCATTTACGCCGTCGACATACCATATGCTGCTCGCCAGCGCGGTTGGGGCGGCGGCGAATAATGTCAAGACCGCAACGCACATAAATTTTCTGGATTTCATTTTTCCTCCTGAATTTGGGGGTCGAAATAGCCGACTGCCCAAACATCCGTTGGCGAGATAACTGCTACGCTGTCCTGGGGTGTCCTCGCCGCCGACTTCGGTATTGGTGACCGCCTACCAGAAGGCGACAGAAGGACCAAGAGGCTGAGCCGCAGCTACGCTAGGACGAAGTCGGGTTGCGAGTTGTCATACCGCCGTAAAAAGATTGTCAATTCGGGTGCCGTCGACGGTTTTTCAACGTGCTGCTGAATCGTCCGGAAGCCGTTCATGTCCAGGCCGCCGCTTGAGATTTTGAGATTTAATGAGGAAGTAAACTTTCCGAACAACTGAACTCCTCGGGCGCTACATCACTGCGATTTGAGTGATGCCATGTCGATCACAAAGCGATACCGCACATCGCTCTTGAGAACCCGCTCGTAGGCTTCGTTGACTTTCTGAATCGGGATCACTTCGATATCGCAAGCCACTCTGTGCTTGCCGCAGAAATCCAGCATCTCCTGGGTTTCTTGAATTCCGCCGATTGAGGAACCGGCCAGACTGCGCCGGCCCGTGACCAAAGAAAAAGCCCCGATCAGAGTTTGCCTTTCTGGAATGCCGACAATGACCATGGAACCGTCGACTTTCAAGAGATTGAGATACTGATTCCAATCCATGTTGGCCGAAACCGTGTTGATAATTAGATCGAAGTAACCCTTCAATTTGGTGAAGATCTCGGGCTCACTGGTCGCATAAAAATGATTTGCCCCCATACGCTTGCCGTCGTCCTGTTTCTTCAAGGATTGGCTGAGAACTGTGACCTCCGCACCTAAAGCATGACCGATTTTGACGCCCATGTGCCCCAACCCGCCTAGACCAACGATCGCAACCTTCTTGCCAGGTCCAGCTTGCCAGTGCTTCAAAGGAGAATAAAGCGTAATGCCGGCGCATAGCAGCGGCGCGCATGCATCCAGCGGCAAGTTGTCCGGCATGCGCAGGACATAATTTTCATCAACGACGATCTTGCTGGAATAGCCGCCGTAGGTGGGTTTGCCCTCTTTGTCTCGGGCGTTATAAGTCCACACCGTGTGTACGGTGCAGTATTGCTCCAGACCTCGCTTGCACTCGACGCAAGTGCGGCATGAGTCCACGAAGCAGCCCACACCGACTCTGTCCCCGACTTTGAACTTGCGCACCTTGCTCCCCACAGCTGCTACGACCCCGGCGATTTCGTGGCCCGGAACCATGGGAAAGATGGATTCCTCCAGGTAGTCGGACCATTCCCCACGACTCTGATGGATATCGGAGTGGCAAATCCCGCAGTACTTGATGTCGATGGCGATATCGTGCTCCTGCGGTTCGCGCCGTTCGAACACATATGGGGTAAATGGAGCCTTCGCAGTCATCGCTGCGTAGCCCTTCGTTTGGCTCATGATTTCTCTCTTCGTAAGCAGGTTGAATGCGAGAACCGTTCAGCGTTGGATCTGCTCGGATCGGGGGACTGAGCGGCCACGTCACGGCTTCGCGATGTCGCCGGCTATTCTGCGCGCCGATTCGCGGGGCTGCTGACTTTGTAGCTAAGCGGCTTTTTTCTTGGGAACCTTGGCTCCCTTTTTGCGCGCTTCCGAGAGGCCGATCGCAATAGCTTGCTTGCGACTCTTCACTCTGCCTCCCCTGCCGCCTTTGCCCGAGCGAAGGGTACCGTGTTTCTTCCGCCGCATGGCGCTAGCGACAGTCTTCCCCACGGCTTTGCCATATTTGCGACGACTCGATTTTTTCCTGGCTGGCATGTGCTTACTCCCACGCGCTTTGAATTGCGATCCTCGTGCGAAGTTGCTCCAATTGATATTCGCTCCCGCAACTCCGGCACCGCTTCGGCCCTTGGAGAAACATTATCCAGCCGTGAGCGCGCCTCACACGTCTTTTTTCTGCCCTTCGGTATGGCGCTCTCCCCGCAGCTACTGCGGAGGTTGCGGCTTCTCATTTTGTTTCCGCTGTTCCTCCTGTCGTTTCTTCTCTTCGGGTGTCGGCTGACGAGGCTGCTGTTGCGGCGGCGCCGGACGTGCCTCTGGCGGCCGCGCTTGCTCAGGCTGCTGGCGTTCATTTGGCGGAGGGGTTGGCGGCCTCGGAGCAGGCTCATTTCGGTTTGTTTCAGGCCGATTATTTGGCTGCGGAGCCGGCGGACGGTTTGACTCTGGTCGATTTGGTTCCGGCCGATTTGCCTCGGGACGATTGTTCGGCTGCGCCGCAGGCGGTCGATTTGGTTCCGGCCGGTTATTCGGCTCGGGTTGGTTTGGTTGCGGACGATTATTTGGCTGCGCAGAGGGCGGACGATTTGACTCCGGTTGCGCCGCAGGCGGTCGATTTGTCTCGGGCCGATTGTTCGGCTGAGGTTGGTTCGGTTGCGGGCGATTGGGCTCCGGTTGCGCCGCAGGCGGACGCTCATTCCGCGCCGGCGGCTCCGCTGGACGATTGTTCGCGGGTGGTTGATTTGGTTCCGGCCGGTTTGGTTCCGGCCGGTTTGGCTCCGGCCGATTGTTTGGCTGGGGCACAGGCGGTCGATTTGGTTCAGGCCGATTATTCGGCTGAGGCTGGTTCGGTTGCGGCCGATTCGGCTGCGCAGAAGGCGGACGATCATTCCGCGCCGGCGGCTCTGGACGATTGTTCGCGGGTGGTTGATTTGGCACCGGCCGATTTGGTTCCGGACGGTTGTTTGGCTGCGCAGCCGGCGGCGGGTTTGATGGCGCCGGAGTGGTTGCGCCCGGAGCTGGCTGGCCGCCCGGGCGGTTCGCGGGCTCATTGCCCGGACGATTCGGCTGGTTACTCGGCGTCGCCGGCTTTCCCGGAGGCGCCATCTTGACCATCGGATGTACTTGTGAGGTCGTCGTGGGTCGCAAGCTCTGCACTTCCTGTTTCGCCAGAGCTTGTCCCGGATGCGCCGCCAGCGCTTGCTGCTGTCTGGCGAACGGCACTGGCGGAGGAGGCGGGGTGTTCTTGGCGATCACCTGACGGTTCGCTACTGCCGGCGGTGGTGCGGTCACACGGTTAGCCGTGTTCGCGTGCCCTCCCAGTACGCTTTCTCGCGAAGGCGCAACGGCTACTCTCGCGGCAATCGGCGCGGAGGCTATTTGTCTCGGGTCGACCTTGACCGCGGCCTTGGCCACAGGCTGCGCGCTCGCGAAAGCCTGCTGCGGCACCGCAGTCACAGCGCCCGGAACCGTTTTATTCACGTACGTAACGTTCGTGATAGTGGTGCTTTTATTGACGATGGTTGTGTTGTAGACGTTGTTGATGGTGGTCGTGTTGACCGTCGTATTGCTGATGTTGACCCTATTCACATACTCGCGGCTTACGTTGTAGGTGGGAACGTAGACTTCGCGTGGACCCAATGGGAACCATCCGACATTACCTCCGACCACGCCGAGACTGCCGACGAACACGACCAGGGCGGGCGCGTAAACAGGGACAACGTCCACCGGACCGGCTACCCAGCCCCAACGTCCGCCAGCACTTATCCAGCGGCCATAATGAAATGGCGCATAGCCCCATGGCGCGTCGTCTACCCAAGTCCAACCCCAGGGAGCTATCCACGCCCAATGACCTTCGTGATACGGCGCCCATCCCGCATCTACACGGTTAGGAAACCAGACGTGACCATAACTGGGATCGTCGCGCCAGTCTCCATAATCATCCAGATCTTCGTAACCAACGACATCATGGGAGAGATACCGGGCCGATCGCGATCGCTCATAACGTTGGTCACGATCGTTGCTCCAGTTATCGAACTGATCCGGTCCACCGATATCCACGACTTCCGCATTCAGTGTCTCGGTGCCGCTGAACGTCCCTCTCTGTCCTGCATGGAGGGTGAAAGTCTGTCCGTTGCCGGTCGACTCTCCTTCCCCCTCGCGCACACTTACCACCGTGTAATTTCCATCTTCACTAGCTTCTAACCGGTACCTTCCGGGTTGATACACAGAAAACGCCTGATTCGGTGTATCGATTTCGAACACATCATCGCGATTCATTCGACGCACTCGTACGTTGAGCGAGCCCGAAGTAAGTTGGATTTGGACTGTACGGTCATCCAAGTTCAGAAAAGACATGCCAGTGTTTTCCGCCAGGCGGATCGTGGCCGTACCCAGCTGCACTTCGGCGCGCGAACCCTTATCGACCCAAAGCTTATCGCCGATCGTCATCGGACGATTGGGAACTGCTTGTACCCAATCTGATTCGCCGGCTGGGTCAAATGAAACCGACCCCTCCAAGTAACCGAGTCTAGCCACCCGGCCCGGCGGATCGTCACTACCATATTGATCCTGAGCAACTGCTTTAGGGGGTTGTGCTATCGTCAGCAATGTGAGCGCGAGCAGCGCGCCCATCCACAAGACTCTCTGCTTCGATTTGTTGTCCATGGGAAGAATCTCATTCCTTCTGCCGCCAAGGGCTGCTGCCAGTACGCTCCACCGTGGTGGAGTCGGCAGTCGATCCTAGACTTTCATCATAGGCCTACGCCTTCCTCGGTACGTCTACACCGAACTTCAGACGTATCTAAGAAGTATCTAGTTGCCTGAGAGCGGGTAGACCCTAGCGAAGTGAGGACTGCTAAGAACTGTTTCACGTCGAACATTGGAGTCCGCCGCAGTTAATGATGGATGACAGACCTTGTAGCCTGCTTCACCCCCATCCCGTTGCTGATGTCGGCGAAGCCCAACGCGGTCGAGGACCTTCGAATTTCACTCGTTCCAGTTGCGGTGAGCGTACGAAACCGGATAGGGTGTAGGGGACCCGTGATGATCTTTTCTTCCATTTCCAATTCGAACGAGGACAATAAAAAAGCTGCCGCTTAGGCTACGGCAAAAAGCCATGATTGCCTTTCTTTCCATTATTGCCGTGGGGTTTTTTCTAGGCATGCGGCATGCGACCGATCCTGACCACGTGATCGCGGTGGCAACTATCGTCACCCGACAACGCAATTTCGCTCGCGCCGCTCTGATTGGCGCATTTTGGGGACTGGGTCACACCGTCACCATTTTCGTGGTAGGTGCAGGAATTATCCTGTTCAATCTGATCATCCCGGCTCGGGTTGGCCTCAGCATGGAATTGTCCGTGGGACTGATGCTAATCATCCTCGGAATTATGAACCTTGCAGGTTTTCTGCGTTCCGTCCCTGGCCTGCCGCTTGCCGCTCACGACAATGACGGACACGACGAACATACGCACCATCAGGGCACTGTTCACTCTCATCCTCACAGTCACGGGGACTACGTCCACAGCCATCGACATGCGCACCAGCCTGAAGTCCACCCTCACGCACCCGATCAGACGCCGTTGGCTTTTTTGGACAGGATGCTTGCCAGGTCGGGTGCATATCAGCACCTCCGGCCGTTGGCAGTGGGCATCGTTCACGGCCTGGCGGGATCGGCGGCGGTTGCCCTGCTCGTCCTCAGCACCATCCGGAATGCGCACTGGGCCATTGCCTATCTGTTGATTTTCGGACTGGGCACCATCGCGGGCATGATGGTGATCACCTTGAGCCTTGCTTCTACACTCAGGTTCGTAGGTAGAAGCCAGCGCGTCGCCAGCAAACTGGCGATGGCCTCGGGAGTGCTTAGCCTGGCGTTCGGTCTCCTGGTGGTTTACCAGATTGGCTTCGCAAGCGGTCTGTTCACGGCTCATCCGCTATGGACGCCAAAATAGCTCTAGGCCTGTCCGATGGAAGTTAGATATTTTATTTTTACCCGTGAATGGGATAGTTGAGATGAACTCACCTCCGCGACTAAACATGCCAGAGTCGTGGCAGATCAATGCCGCGCTCCTGCTGGTTCGCATTGCTAGCGCTTTGGCGTTTCTGTATCACGGGAGTGCCATCCTCTTTGGCGCCTTCGGGGGTCCTGGCCCGGACAAGTTTGCCGCTGCCCGCAATATGCCGGCTGTGATTGGGTATCTAGTCGGACTGGCGCAGGTCGCTGGGGGCTTGGCAGTTCTGACTGGTATTCTGACTCGAGTTGGGGCGGCGTGCGTTGCTCTCGTAATGCTTGGGGCGATCTTTCTAGTCCATCTTCCGCACGGTTTCGACGTCAGTCGCGGTGGTATGGAATATGCGTTCACGCAGTTGCTGCTGGCTATAGCGCTCATATTGACTGGCTCAGGCGCATATTCGCTCTCGTCGTGGCTTCCAGCGTCCCTGCGAAAGCTTTGAAGTCGATGGCCGACTTATCTTGACCAAGGCGGCGCGATTTATTGCTCACGCCGTTATTGTCGCCTCGGTCGTTCGCCTATAATTCAATGGCTTAGCGGTACGTGTTCCGAACAACTCCGCTTCCCTTCCAAGGAGATACGAATTTGCCACGCCACGGAAATTGGCCGCTCCTAGCGGCATGGCTTTTGCTTTCCGTTGCGCTTCTCGTTCTGGGCGGCGCTTCGAGCGACTCCGTACCCCAGGTCCGTTATCCCCAACCCGACATCGGAGTCGACAGGCTTGCCGCGCGCAAACAAGCGCAAGCCGACAAGGTGGACCAGTTCAAGGTTTTTTATCAGTTTCACTTCACCGACGCGCTAAAAGAGAGCGGAATCACGTTTATCCACCACATGGTGGATGATGCCGGTATCGATTACAAGCCGGTTCACTACGATCACGGCACCGGCATTGCAGTGGCAGATGTCGATGGTGACGGGTTCTACGATATTTACTTCGTGAATCAGGTAGGCGGCAATGAGCTGTGGAAGAACTTGGGTGGCGGCAAGTTCAAAAACATCACGAAGGAAGCTGGAGTCGGCCTGCCCGGCCGGATCAGCGTCACCGCGTCGTTCGCCGATATCGATAACGATGGTGCCCAGGATTTGTTCGTCACCACGGTTCTCGGTGGCAATGCGTTATTAAAAAATGACGGGCATGGGCACTTCACGAACATCACGAAAGCGTCCGGCCTCGATCTGGTCAGCCATTCTTCCGGAGCTGTTTTCTTCGACTATGACAACGATGGCCTTCTCGATCTGCTGGTTTGCAACGTGGGCAAGTACACCAGTGACAAGAAAGGCGCGCAGGGTCAGTACATAGGATTGCCGGATGCCTTCTCTGGTCATCTTCACCCTCAACGCTATGAATATCCCGTTCTATACAAGAATTTGGGCCACGACCGCTTCAAAGATGTGACTGCGGAAGTCGGCTTGCGGCCAACCGGTTGGTGCGGAGATGCAACCTTTGCCGATTTGAATGGTAACGGCTTTCCCGGCCTATTCATTCTGAACATGCAGGGCCACGACCATTTTTTTGAAAACGAAGGCGGCAAGAAGTTCGTTGACAAAACTGAACAATATTTTCCAAAGACTCCGTGGGGCGCCATGGGAGTGAAGTTTTTTGATTACGATAACGATGGCCGCATGGATCTCATCGTCACCGACATGCATTCTGACATGAGCGAGACCGTTGATCCTGACCGTGAGAAGTTGAAATCCACTATGCGTTGGCCCGATTCCTTTCTGCAGGGGTCGCACTCGGACTACATCTGGGGCAATGCTTTCTATCACAACCTGGGCAACGGCAAGTTTGAGGAAGTCTCGGATCGTCTTGGAGTCGAGAATTACTGGCCGTGGGGGGTAAGCATCGGAGACCTCAATGCTGACGGATGGGACGACATTTTCATCGCGTCCGGCATGAGCTTTCCCTTCCGCTACGGAATCAACTCGATGCTCTTGAATAACCGCGGGGAGAAGTTCCTGGACTCCGAATTCCTGCTCGGGATTGAGCCGCGCAAAGACATTTATGTGCCGTGGTTTGACTTAGACTGCTCGCAAAATGGGCTGGACGAGCTGAATCAGAAGGTTTGTGTTGGACGATCAGGGAAGATCACTGTAATGTCTCCGCGCTCCAGCCGATCTTCTGTGATGTTCGATCTCGACAACGATGGTGATCTCGACATCGTGACCAACGATTTCAACTCGGCGCCCCAGGTCCTCATCAGTGACCTGGCACAGCAGAAAGCAATTAACTGGCTCAAAGTCGTTCTGGTCGGGACTCGATCGAATCGCAACGGACTGGGCGCCACTGTGCGCGTGCGGGCGGCCGGACAGACCTATACCAAATACAATGACGGGAAATCTGGTTACCTCTCTCAGAGCGTGTTACCGCTTTACTTCGGTCTGGGTGACACCACAAAAATCGACCGCGTCGAAGTGGACTGGCCCTCCGGCCAAAAGCAGGTCTTGACTAATGGACTCGCGGAAAACCAGGTACTGCGGATTACCGAGCCAAAATAGCCGAGAGATATCTCTTTCCTACGCTCGCAAGTAAAATCGGTTGGACTTAAAAGAAAACGGGAATACTATGTGACTTCATGAAAGCTTCTAGGGGCGGGTCGGCCTCGAGTCGACGATGCAGGGGAGGGCTTATGAAGCAACTATCGGTGCTGCGCTGCGGCCGCCCAGTCCTGATGTTCTTTTGTGCAAGCGCATTAGTCTTAAGCGTGACGCCATTGCTGGCTCAGCACAGGGGCGGTGGGAATACACGCCCTCCGACGCCGGCACCTCAAGCTCCTACCACCCCAGCCCCGGCAACCAACTTTGACCAAAACAAGCTGATGTTGGATAGCAACGTCAAGCCAGCCTCGTCACCGATTGCAAAAGAGAATAACTGTTTTCTTGCCCCGCTCAACGGGGTGCGCTCTGCCACCGTTGGGATTGCCGATTTGCAAATTCCGGCCAAGGCGCAAAGGAAATACGAGGATGGTTGTGCGGCCGTCAAGAATAATAAATTAGTCGAAGCTGAGAATCATTTTCGCAAGGCGGTTAAGGAATGGCCAAAATATTCGGCTGCCTGGGTCGTGCTGGGTCAAGTACTGGAAGCCCAGCAGAAAACTGAAGATGCCCACAATGCCTGTTCTCAGCCTCTGACAACCGACGCGAATTTCTTGCCAGCCTATCTTTGCCTGGCGGATATCTTCGCGCGCTCACAGAGTTGGGATAAAGTGCTGCAGCTTAGCAGTCGCGCCCTGGAAATTGACCCAACTAACGATATGGTGGCGTACGAATACAACGCTGCGGCAAACCTGAATCTGCACAATTTGCCTGAGGCAGAGAAAAGCGCGTTGCGGGGTGCAGAAATCGACAAAAGCAACATCGATCCGCGCTTGCATTTCCTGCTGGCTCAAATCTACGAAGCGAAGGGTGATCGCGCGGGTGAAGCTGCTCAATTACGCGAGTATCTGAAATTCGCCAGCGATCCCAACGATGTAGCGATGGTAAAGAACTACCTGGCGGATCTTGACAAGCAGAGCAAATAAGCCACTGCGGGTTTCAGCGAAGATTCTGCGGTTACTTCCACTTAGCCTCACCCTCCACGATTGTAATGTAACGGTTAAGAGGAACCTCGGTAAACCGCTCAATGGCATGGCTGGGCGCCGGCCATTTCACTTCGATCCAATCAAGCTTGGTTCGCTTTCCAATTCCCAGCACCACACGAGGATCATGCGATGAAAGATAGCTGCCTCCGCCTACTTTCGTTGTGCTCCGCTTCAAATCCCCGGCTTGGTACCTGACACGCGCCCCCACTGCATCGATGTTCGACTTTGTTCCAACCAGGCGTAGTCCTAGCCAGTTATTCTGTGCGCCAAGTTCGTTGCGAAGCAGAACCGGCGCTTCATCGTTATTCGAGATCAGCACATCGACCGCGCCATCGTTGTTGAAGTCTCCCAGCGCCAGGCCGCGGCTCGCCATCGGCGTTGCGAAAACGGGGCCGCTCTCCTGGCTGACATCCTTTAGTCCCGTGCCCGTATTGTGGAACAGCAGAGGCGGTTCACGATATGTCACACGAGGGTAGATCACGTCGATAAGATCATCAGGGTGACCGTTCGCGATCATCAAATCCAAGTTACCGTCATTGTCGTAGTCAAAGAATTTCACACCCCAACCGCTCTTCATTTTCGTGGCATTTGCAATGCCCGAAGGCACGGCCATATCTTCAAAAGTCTCGTCGTGCTTGTTGCGATAGATGGCATCGAGTTCATGGTTCATGTTGGTGACAAACAAATCCATCCAGCCGGCCTGGTGGAGGTCCGCAGCGTCAACGCCCATCCCAGACCGGATTGTTCCCCCCTCTCCATATGCCACGCCCGACGTAAAACCAATCTCCTCGAAGTGCTTACCTGCGCGGTTCACATACAAGAAATTGGCCAACTGGTCGTTGGCCACGAACAGATCCATCCAGCCGTCGTTGTTAATGTCTGCCGCTACTACTCCCCACGCCCTACCAGGGTTGTCTGCAATACCAGCACTCTGGCTGACATCGGTAAATGTGCCGTCTCCGTTGTTATGAAACAACCAACTGGGCATGGGCTTGTAAACCCTGGGATTGCAGTATTCCGTTGAGCTCTCGAGCCCAGGCAAGCGAGGAGCCGCGCAGTGTTGGTGATTCGCCTTGTCAAACTCTCCAAAGCGGCAGACAAATAGATCCAGATTTCCGTCGTTGTCATAATCAACCCACACCGCGCTGGACGCCCATCCCGGAGCGGCAACCCCAGCCTTCTCCGTAACGTCGGTAAAGGTGCCGTCCCGATTGTTCCGGTACAGAATGCTGCGTCCGTACTGCGTCAGATAAAGGTCTGGGAAACCATCCCGGTTGTAATCCCCAACGGCAGCGCCCATCCCGAAGCCGCCTCCGCTCACGCCGGCTTTCTCGGTGACATCAGTAAACGTACCATCCCGATTATTGTGGTATAGAGCGTTGTGCAATGGATGGGGAGGGTTGAAAAAATCACTTCGTCCAGTGTTCACCAGGTAAATGTCCATCCATCCATCGTTGTCGTAATCGAGAAATGCGCAACCCGACCCGTCCGTCTCCGGCAGGTATCTCTCTGCAGATTTTCCACTGGAATGCACCCAGGTGATGCCGCTAACGGTTGGGGGAACCAATGTGAAAGGATAAACGGGATCCGGATGGACTGCAGCAAATCGGCCAAGGGCGCCGAGAGTGAGGCTACCAGTTATTCCGCGTATGAACTGCCGCCGGGAAATACAAACGCAATTCTCCCGTAATCCCAGCGGTAGTCTCATTGCCACTTCTGTTCACCCTCCACGATCGTGATGTAGCGATTCAAGGGCAGATCAGTGTAGCGCTGGGTGATTGTGCTGGGTTGAGGCCACTTAATTTCAATCCAATCGATTCTTGCCCGCTTTCCAATACCCAGCACAACCCGAGGATCGTGCGATGACAGAAAGCTGCCACCGCCAACTTTCATCCTGCTTCTCTTTAAGTCGCCCGCCTGATATGTAACGCGAGCCCCGATGGCATCGATGTTTGCCTTCTTTCCAATCAGGCGCAGGCCCAGCCAGTTGTTGTGCGCTCCTACGTCGTTACGAAGCAAAAGAGGCGGCTCGTCGTTATTCACGATCAGCACATCCACCGCCCCGTCATTGTTGAAGTCGCCAACGGCCAGCCCGCGGCTCGCCATCGGTCTTGTAAAAACCGGCCCGCTTTCCGAACTGACGTTTTTCCATCCAGCAGGCGTGTTTTGAAACAGCAACAGCGGCTCGCGAAAAGTTACCTGAGGCTTGATCTTTTCGACGATATCATTGGGATGTCCGTTGGCAATAAACAGGTCAAGGTTGCCATCGTTGTCATAGTCAAGGAATTTCACACCCCAGCCGCTCATCATCTCGGTGGCTCGTCCAATGCCGGACGACACTGCTTTATCGTCAAAACTTTCGTCGTGCTTGTTTTGATAGAGTGCGTACATCTCGTGATCCAGGTTAGTGACGAACAGATCCATCCATCCGTCTTCGTTAAAGTCAGCTGAATCCACTCCCATGCCCGACCGTATCTTGCCTCCCTCGCCATACCCCACTCCCGCCGTGAAGCCGATCTCGTCAAAGTGTTTTCCTTGACGATTGACAAACAGAAAATTCGCGACCGTATCGTTGGAAACGAAGAGATCCATCCATCCGTCATTGTTTATGTCCGTGGCGACCACTCCCCACGTTTTACCGGAGTAATCGGCGATGCCGGTTTTCTGACTAACGTCGGTAAACGTTCCGTCGCCGTTGTTATGGAAGAGCCAACTGGGCAGCGGGTCGTAGACTTTGGGATAACAATACTCGTTCATGCCAGCAACTCCTGGAATATTCGGATCGCCGCAATGTTGATTCCTTAACTTATCGTAGTCGGCGAATTGACAGACGAATAAGTCGAGGCGCCCGTCGTTATCGTAATCGAACCACGCAGCGCTCGACCCCCAGCCCGGCGCGGACACCCCTGCGTGCTCGGTCACATCCGTAAATGTACCGTCGCCATTGTTGCGATATAGAATGCTGCGTCCATACTGGGTAACGTAAATGTCCGGAAACCCGTCCCCGTTGTAGTCACCCATGGCAACACCCATTCCGTAGCCGCCCGCGCCCACCCCGGCTTTTTCAGTAACATCGGTGAACGTGCCATCTCGATTGTTGTGATAGAGGGCATTGCGCAACGGGGTCTGGGGAGTATAAAAATCGGCGCGACCGCTGTTCACCAGATAAATGTCCATCCAGCCATCGTTGTCGTAGTCGAGAAACGCACACCCTGGACCACTAATTTCCGGCAGATATTTGTCCTTTGACTTCCCGGCAGTATGCGTCCAGGTGATCCCACTTTGGGCGGGCAAGACTTCTGAGAACGGATAAAGGGGGCTGCTCACTTCGAAGGCATGGATGAATCGTGGCAGCACGCCAAACGCCGCAGTACCGGCCAGCATTTGTAGAAAATCTCTGCGATGCAATCCACTCGGCCGCCAACGGGTTGTTTGGTCTATTTTCGTCAACATAGAGAGCGGGCCGTTGAAACGATGACGAAATGCAAGGTGATGGATAACCTCAAGGCCGAGAGCTCTTCTTGGGCGCTTTACCCGCTACCCGATCAGCGGGATGACCAGTAGGAGCAACGGGAGCTCTAGTCGAGGGCACAGCGCGAACGAACTTTTGCAGCTCCAAGCGATCGCGGCCTTCCTCAATCAAGTAGAACTTATCCGCCTCGACATTGTGGAAGACTTGCTGTTGTCCGCTCGGCCACTTGATCTCCACGGTTTCCGCGCGAATAGCTTTCGCTAATCCGAAATTCGCTCGCAAGTCGCTCTGCGAGAGATAACTGCCACCGCCCGCAATCTCCCGGATTTGCCAGAGGCCGCCGGCCTGGACACGGACGCGGGCACCCATTGCGTCACGATTGCTCTTCGTCCCCGCTAATTTGAAGTTGAGAAAATGATTGCCGTTGCCGCCGCTGTTGTGCAGCAGCAGCGGAGGATCTCCGTTATTACCCACAACTACATCAATAAAGCCATCATTGTCGAAGTCAGCAAACGCAACTCCACGGCCAGCATACGGGGTTTGAAAGCCGGTCCCTGCCAGCTTGGTAGCCTCCACGAACTTGCCCTTGCCTTCGTTGTGAAACAGAGAATTGATTTGTTTGTATCGGATATCGGGGTAGACTTGCTCGACTTCCGGATAGACATGCCCGTTGGCGATGAACAGATCAAGCCAGCCATCATTGTCGTAGTCAAAAAACCCTCCGCCAAAGCTGAGCACATCGCGGGTGGGACCCGTAATGCCAGCCTGATCACTTACCTCCTCGAATACGCCCTTCCCGTCATTATGCCAGAGATGGTCCGAGTTCTTCTGGAAATCCGAAATATAGAGGTCGAGCCAGCCATCGTTATCGTAGTCACCCAGAGAAATACACATGGCAGCCATGATATTGCCGCGTCCGGTGAGGGCCATGCCACTCAGGAGTGCAATCTCATTGAAAGTACCGTTGTGTTCGTTGTGATACAGATACGCATTGAGTCCGTCGTTGGCTACGAATAGATCCGGCCAGCCATCATTGTCGTAGTCCGCTGCGCCAACTGACAGATTCTTTCCTTCCGGCTGATAGATCCCTGCAGCCGAGGTCACATTGGTGAAAGTCCCGTCACCATTATTGTGATAAAGCATGTCAGGACTTCCCCGATAAACACTCGGTGGACAATTCGTGAGCGCTTCGGCGAATTTGCAATAGCGCAAGCTGTCCGGACCAAAGGTGACGTATCCTCCAACGTAAAGATCAAGGCGGCCATCGCGATCGTAATCGAAGAATGTAGCGCCGGAGTGAAACTGAGTTCCAGACTCGGTGCCCGCCACCCCAGCTCTGTCAGTCACATCCGTAAAAGTGCCGTTCCCGTTGTTGTGGTACAGAACATTGCGTCCAAACTGGGTCACGTAGAGGTCAGGAAAACCGTCGTTATCGTAGTCGCCCCACACGCATCCCAGACCGAAGCCGGTTCCCGGGACACCGGCATTTTCGGTCACATCGGTGAAGGTGCCGTCGCCATTGTTGTGGTAAAGCGCGTTACGCACGGAGATGCCGCGGTTGTAGAGATCGCGGCCATTCACGAAATAGATATCCTGAAAACCGTCGCCATCGAAATCCGCCACACATACGCCAGGACCGAATTCTTCCCGGATCACTGCCATGCCGTTGTTCCCTTTGTAGTGGACAAACTTGATTCCCGCCTGCTGGGTGACGTTCGTGAACTGCACCGTCACCGGAGGTGAGATCTGAGCCTCGGACAGGAAAGTCCAGCTCAAGGGGATCATCAGGACAGCTATCGACAATCGCGCCCAAAAGAAAAGTGGAGCAATGCGCAAGATGCGCGAAGGGGCACATCCCGGCGACGTTCGATCATCCGTGTCAGACAATTGTTTTCCGCTTGCCAATCGCGCGTAGAGGCCGTCGTCAACCGCTATTTCGGCTGCTCCGGAGTTTGTGTTCCCTGCCCCTTTGACTGCTGCATGAATCCTTCTTGCACTTTGCGCTTTACCTGTTCGAGGCTTTCCGCAGTTTGTCGTTGCAGCGCGGCTTCTCGGTTCGCGTCAGCTTTCCGCCCTGCGCCAGCATATGCGAGCGCCAATTGAAAATGACCAGTGGGGCTGTCGGGAGCGAGCGTCTCATAGGTCTCAAGCGGAGGAATCGCTTCAGCAAAGCGTTTCTGCGATACTAATGCCATCCCGAGCGCCAGGTAAGCATCGGAGAAGCCAGTATCCAGTTTCGTGGCGCGCGAAAAATGGCGGATCGCCGCCGAAGTATCATTCTCATTCTTGGCCAGGTCGCCCAGGACGTATTCCGCGCTCGCGTTGTTGGGATCAATCTCCAGTTCCTGCTCGAAGTTCCTCTTCACATCCGTAATGATGTCGCTCGTTAGCGGCGTTTTCGAGAGCAAAGTACGCCCCAGGCGCGCATGGATGCCCGGTACCAGGGGATTGATCTCCAGGATCTTTCGATATTCCGCAGCCGCTTCGTCCCACTTTCCTTGCGATTCCAGCGTTTCTGCGTTCAGTTCGTGAACCTGGTAGGAAAAAGGCGCTTCGCGCATTAGTTCGTGAGAAGCGTGGATGGACAAATCGGAATAAGCGTGCGTGGCGGCATAGAGAACCTCGGGATCGTTAGGGAAATCGCGGCCCAACACATCAAGAAAATCCAGAGATTCGAACGGAATGTCGTGGGTCATCGCACAGTGGATGCCGTCGAGCCCCACTCTCTTCTTAAGGTCCCTCTCTAAGGTTTGGTGAATTGCTTTCTTTAAGAGAGGCAGTGCTTCGGTGCAGTGACCATTCTCTGCCAGGTTTGCGGCGTGCAGCGCAACCTCTTTCCCGCTAGGCGCCGCGCCCTTCTTTTGAACTTGGGCAGGAGAAACTGCAACGGTTATCAGCACGAGAAGAGCACCTGCAAAAGCTTTAACACTGCTAAACATTCGCCGATTATAAACGTAACATTGAGGCCTAAAGATGGAAATCACCGAGGGAAAAGGCGGTCCGCATTCTCTCCGTGGCTCTCGAGTCACAGTATGGAAAAAAGCAGGCGCCGCAGCGCCTGCCTCTTCGTTAGCCGCTCGCTCCGGCTCAGAAGTAAAACTTCAGAGCGAACTGCAACTGTCGTGCTCCTTGGGATCCCGTGACTCTCCCAAAGCTCGTGTTGGTCGAGAAGGGACCCGTGTTGATGCTGTCAGATGGGAGAAGCGGATTCTGCGGATGACCCGGATCAAACGAGCCGCTCGCAGGCCCTCCGGAGAAGGTCCACACCGGATGGTTGAATGCATTTAGCGCCTCAAACCGGAACTCCAAACGCTTGCTTTCGGTAAAGAGGAAGTTCTTGTGCAGGCTTAAGTCCACGTCCGCGTACGCCGGACCACGTATGTTGCCCACCCCGCAGGTTCCAAACGTATTGGCAGCGGGGGTGACAATGTTGCTGGTATCAAACCATTGAATGTAGCCCGGTCCCGGGGCGCCGGGAATAGTGTTGGCATTCACGTGCTTACCCAGCACCTTCACCGGCCCATTGCAGCTCGGCCGCTGATTCAGCAGGGTCGGACCAGATCCGTTGGTATTGGATTGATCGGGAGTGAAAGCGCCCCAGCCTCCGAACTCGTTCAGGGTTAGCTGGTTCCCGCTGTGCAGGCTGACGATTCCGCCGACTTCCCAGTTACCTACAATTTGGTTAACGACGGGGTTCAGGTCGTGGCCGAATTGTTTCCCGTGCCCGAGTGGGAGTTGGTAGGTGACGTAACTGCTGAGGATTTGTCTTTGGTCAAAATAGCACGGCCCCCAATCAGAACGTGGGTCGTAGATGTTCTGTTGGCCAGGCTGTCCGCCGGAGGATGTAGCGTTCGTACTGCCAAAGCCGGTACCAAAATAGCCAGGCGAATTGGTTAGACACTTCGACCAGGTATATGCGACTTGCGCTTGCAATCCATTGCCCATGCGTTTCTGCAGGACAGCCTGCAGAGCGTTATAGGACTGATTGCCGTTGGACAAGTTGGCTCCCTGAATGGCACCGCCGAAAGGATCGACGCCTTGAGCCGCCTGATACAGCGAACCGGGAGTGCCGCACTTGCTTAGGTTGGCATTGTCGCACGGCGTGAATCCTCCTCCAAGAAATGGTCCGGCCACTTGACTTACGATAGGGACCCCGGGTTTCGCAATCTGGCCGGAGGCGTCCAGACCGATGCGTTGTTGCACCTCCACGAAGTTTGCCAGGTGCGTCCCGTGCTGGCCCACATAGCCGAGTTGGAATGTCGTCGTATTGCCGAACTGTTGCTGCAGGGTAAAGTTCCACTGCTGGATTTGCGCCGGCCTGAGATTCTGATCGGTAATCCTGGTTCTTTGTCCCGCATAGCAGGCAAAATTGATTCCTGTACAAAGAACAACGTTAGGAAAACCCTGATCGAGAGTGCCGTGCTGGACTTGCTTAAAAATCCCAAACGGCGGATTGATGGAGAGTTGTTCGTTCGCGCCCCCTCCCTCCTGGAAGGCGGATATCGCGTAACCGCCGCGGATTACCAGATTCCGTCGACTCGCGGGTGACCAGGCGAAGCCTACGCGAGGCTCCCAGTTGCCGATGCCCATGTAGTTGTTATAGAGAGCCCGGTTGCTAAACTTGGCGGTCCCGTCACGGCCATCCGGCGTAAAGATTGTTCCGCTAAACAACCCGAAGTTCACTACGCGGTTTTCGGTTTCAAAGACTGGGGTATGGTCTTCGAACCGAATGCCAAGATTGAGTGTGAGGCTGTCCGTTATACGCCAGTTGTCTTGGACGTAGCCGGCAAAAATATTGTTGCGGTCCTTGAACAGGGTTGGGTTAGGACTGGTGTCCCTTGGACCTCCACCGGCAAGCCCGAGAAAGAAGTCGGCCAAGCCGAGACCGGTCAAGCTAGCGACTCCTATTTGGCCCAGAGCACCATTGTTTCCGTTGTACTTCCAGTCGGCGCGCACGCGTACGTACTGGAACCCAGTCTTGATCGAGTGGCGGCCGTGGGTGTAGTTGAGGTCGTCAGCAAACTGCCCTTGGGTAGTGTGAAAGATCTGGGCAATCTCCTGCTGCCCAAGTCCCGCGGCACCGCCGTTGAAGCCAGGAATCGCGATGTTGACGAGCCCCTGAGTGCCAGGAGGGTTGGCATTAGCGATTCCGACAGCGGCACCGACCTGTCCGAGGACGGCGCTAGGCACCTGCGTTTGATCAAATCGCACTGCGTTGAAGCCGATTCGCGCGTCATTCAGCAGATTGGTGCTCAAAGTATGGGTCCAATCCAGCACCACGTTTTTTAGAGGTTGGGTCGAGCCCTCGGAGGGCGAACCTGGCCCCAAATTTGTCCCGCTACAAATGGGGCACCCGCTGAATGTTGGGACGCGTATGCTGGCCTGCGAGTAGCGTCCGAAGACATGGTCTTTCTGCGAAAGGTTGTAGTCAATCTTTACATCGCCCTGATCGTTGAAGAAGTCAACCCCAGAACGGAAGAAAAAGTTGTTCCCCGTGAGAATGCTGGCGTTGGTTTGAGGATAGGCCGACAACGCCATTATCTTCTGCGCGGCAGGACTGATCCTGCCAATCGGAATCTTATTGTTAAGGAATGGAACATTTCCGTTGGCCGGATCTGTGAGCTGGATCGTCGGCAGCAGGCTGCTGAAGTCGCCGCCCTTCATCGCAGGGGTTAAGACCTGGGCGCCATCCGAGTTTGCGGTTACCTGACGGATGCCTTGGTAGTCCAAGAAGAAGAACAGCTTGTCTTTCACAATGGGACCGCCGAAAGTCGCGCCAAACTGGTTGTAGCGCAACTCAGGTATCAGGCCAGTACCATCCGCGGCATGGCCCAGGCTGCCTTCGTCCGCAACTACGCCCTTCGTCCAACCGTTCGCGGCATTGTTCGAATTGAATTTGTCGTTGCGGAAGAACTCAAAGAGGTTTCCGTGGAAGCGATTCGTGCCTGACTTAACGGTGGCACTGACGATTCCACCCTGGTAGTTGCCAAACTCGGCGGAAGCATTCTGCGTGATGATGTTAAATTCCTGGATGGCGTCCACGCTGGGCGTGTAGCCAACTTCGTTGTTCTTGTCCTCGCTGTTTTGCTGCCCATCGAGGAAGTATTGATTTGCCTGCTCGCGGTTGCCGTTGATATACGGCCGGCCAGAGTTGGTCATCTGCTGCGGAGCGCGGAGTGAATCAGGATTAACAGTTGTCGCGCCCGGCGCGAGCAGCGTTAACTGGAGATAGTTGCGGGAAGCCAGCGGCACAGCCGTAGCGGCATTGGCATCGATAAGCGTGCTCACCTCAGTGCTCTGCGACTGCAACACTGGAGCTTCCGCCAATACGTCCACGCTCTGCGAGACCTGCCCGACTTTCATTTGGAAAGCAAGGTTCGCATTTTGGTTGAGCACCAGAGTGAATGTTGGATAGACCGCAGTGTCGAAACCCTGAGCCGCAGCCTTCACCGAGTAGCTCCCGATCGGTAGCCGCGTGATGGTGAAAATGCCGCTGGCATTGGTTTCCGTCGTGAAAATGGTTCCACGATCGCTATCGGTCGCAGTAATTTTTGCGCCCTTCACCGCGGCTCCGCTGGGATCCATCACGGTGCCGGTGATTCCTGCAGTTACTTCCTGGCCCCAAGCAAATTGAGGAATCACGAACATTCCAGCGAGTAGCAGAAGGACAAATCCCACCCTCATCGATTGGCGCATCGCAAACCTCCGGGAGACGCTTACGTGAAAACTCAGCCCCACAAAATTCAATCGTAAAACTAATGGGTTTATGCTATATAGCAGATGAAGGATGACCGTCAAGCAAAAAATTCACAAAAGTTGCAAAAAATTATTGGACCTGGAGGGACGACTAGTCTATAGCGGAAAGACGGGGTATGTTTGCTGCCCCTAAGACATCCCGGGTAGTTGACAGTCGATTCCCAAGATAAACTGCTGATACAATAGACTTATCTGTTACATATGGAGGCTCTGGATGGGTCTCCAGTCTGGCTGTGAGCAGGCGAAATTGGCTGGAGGCAACCCGGGTGCCTTACATAAGCTCTATAGCAGGTCCGGGCAATTGACCGCTTTCGGTCTAAACTGGGCAACGCATGATTTCTATAAGCTCTATAGCACATTGTTACATCCTTATAGTAAGGTGATGCCGACAAGAGGCTCCATGGCACAAGCGCAAAACCGCCGCAACGGAACTCCGGCTTATCAAAGAATCCAGAGTGGGATTCTTAAGCGCATTGAAGCGGGGCAGTTGAAACCGGGAGATGTCGTCGACTCGGAGCGCGAGCTGGCGAAGATCCACCGTGTGAGTCTCATGACCGCGCGCCATGCGCTGGTGGCACTGGAAAAGGAAGGCATGGTGGAGCGTCGCCGCGGCGCAGGAACTTTCGTGGCGCCTCCGAAGATTCACTTCAACAAGTTGATGAGCTATACCGAACAGATGGCAGGCCGCGGCCTCTCGGCCATCTCAAAAGTTCTGAGTTTTGCCTTGCTCGAGACCGAGCCTGAGATTGCGGCGCGGCTTTCCTTACCGGCGACGAGCAGATTGATCAAGCTGGAAAGACTTCGATCGGGAGCCGACGAACCATTCGCTTTGGAGACTTGCTACCTGTCGGCCGACGAATTTGCTGACCTTACCGAGGCAAACGTCGAGCGCGGCTCGCTATTTTCAATCCTGGAACATGATTACGGACTGGAGATCGCCCACGCCGACGAGGAGATAGACGCCACCCCCGCCGACCCGCACACCGCCCGGCTCTTAGGGATTCCACATGGTCTTCCATTGCTCCGAATTCGTCAGGTAATTTATTCGACCAAGGGCAAAGCGACGATTTACGTCATCGGCCTCTACCGCTCAGATCGGCACAAACTTCTGATACGAAGATTCCGATAGCAACTCTGGCACTGAGTTTGGCTCACGCCGATTTGGATCAGCCGCGGTCACAACGTGGCGGCTCATCGCCGGCGTGGCTGCTAATGAGCGCTTGATAGGCAGCTCCTAAAACCGGCGCATCCTCATTTACCACAACGACCACCGGAATGCGGGCTAGAACCGGGGCGAGCTTGCTCTTGCCGCAGAAGGCGCGAAAAAAAGCGCCATCCTTCAGCTTGGATAGAATTTTGGGGGCAATGCCGCCTGCCAGATAGACCCCACCGACTGCCATCGCTCGCAACGCCAGATTTCCCGCCTCCGCGCCATATATTTCCGTCCACATCTCCAGCGTCTCCATGCACACCGAGCAAAACTTTGCAAGCGCCAGTTGTGTGATCTCACTTGCCGCATCACCCTGGAGAGCGTCGAAAGACGGATGCCGCACGGTGGAGTTCAGAAATTCGTGGATCCTGCGAAAACCTCGCCCGGAAAGAATTTCCTCAGATGAAACGTGGGGCAACCGTTTGTTCAACCACCGGAGTAGGTCAATTTCACGATCGGTTCGTGGCGCGAAATCCGTTTGCCCACCTTCCGACGGCGCAACCTGATATTGTTGGCCATCCCAGAAAAGCAGGGCCTCACCCAGGCCCGTTCCGGCGGCAATCACCGCCTTCGTCCCTCGGCCCTCGGACACTCCCTGATTCAGGATTACCAGATCATTCAAAGACAGCCTCTCCAGACTGAAAGCCGTTGCGCTAACGTCGTTGAGCAGAACGACTTTTCTTAGGTTCAGCTTCCGCTGCAGTGCTGGAACGTCCAGAATCCAGGGCAGGTTGCGCGCGTGAAGAGAGCCGTCTACGACCACGCCGGCCAAGCCGAAACCCGCGGCTTCAATTTGCTGTTGCTCCGTGCCTGCGTCGAGCTCTCCAGCCTGTTCGAGGAAATCTCCCACCAGATCCTCGAATCCTCCATAGCTTCTGGTCGCAACTCGGCGCTGGAAAACGGAACGGAGGCGCGGCCCCTCTTCCACGAACAACCCCAGAGTGCATTTTGTCCCGCCAACATCTCCGGCCAGAATCATTATCGTCAGTCCAAGAAATCCCTCGTGCGCGAGTCGATCTGCCAAGGGATGGACCCTCAGATGGCTCTCGCAAATGGGAAGTAATGTTATCAGAGCAGGGCGGCGCTAACTGCCGACGGAATGCCGACGATCGATCTCCCACCGGATGATTTAAAGGCTTTTGATCACCTAGGCAAAGATCCTCAGAGCTACAAGACAAAAGCGATTTTTAACACCCGCGGTCTCACCGTGTTTTGTTCTCCTGTTAGTCTTTATCCAGGTATTCCTCGGGCACGTCGTCTTCGGGCACCTCATGTGTGCGGACTTCCTTCTCGCCGCGTTGTCCGGCCCGTTCGACGCCACTTACCACCCCGGCCTCGAACGCGTTCCCTTCCTCGAGCAACTCGTCAACACTTTCTGAATCTGCGGTTTCGACGTCGGATAATCCTTGTAGATCTCCCGATTGCTCGCCCGAGCGCGATATCGACGTCTCGGCGGGAAATCTCAACCCAGTCCGTCCCTCATCCTTGTCCCGGTCCACCGTTCTCTTCAAACCCTTCCTTTTCGTTACGGGTTTGTTCCGAGCTGCCGCACGCTTCGCCGATTTCTTAGGACTTCTACTTTTCTGCGCTTGCTTCTTGGTCGGCCTCGCCTTCCGGCCGGCAGTCCTCTTTGCCTTCATCGACTTCTTCTTTTTGGTAGCCATTCGCGCAGTCTAGCACCGTGGCATGCGTGCGACAAAACCAGGCTAGCCTCTGGTGCCCCAGGTTCGCGTCCGTTCTTTGGACGCTAACCTGGGTGCTACTTTGAGACACCATAATGATGATGATGTACGCATCTCACGGCTGATCGAGACGCACACCTGGCAGCCACCGCAGTATCGCCAATGCCCTCTAAACTGATCGAATCAGCACGGCCTGCATGAGGTCATCGAGCAGCGGCGCTGTGTCCTTCCGTCGCGAATGTTAATCTCTTTATAGAAATCTCTTCGCAACGCCGGCACTCTCTTCACTTCTGATTGGTTCGACTTTCACCGCTTCTGGTTTTTTCTTTTCGCCAGCCGACTTGCCGAGATGAGCGTTGACCACCTGCTCCAGTTGGGTCATGAACGTTTGCACTTTCCCCTCGCCCGCATCCAAAACCTTGCGCATCTCGGCACTGGCACTCATGGCCCGCTCATAGGCATCCCGGGCCTTGGTAAGGAGCGGTAGCTGCTCGATGAAGGCTGTTGCGTTCCGAGTAAACTCGTTGACTGCTTCCGTGTATGCCTCCATGGTCGCAGCCGACAATGGCTGATCTTGGCCTTTGGCGGAAATCTTCTGCGGATTGCCTTCGGTCTTCCCTTTTTCTGCTATGTGATCGCGGTAGGTCTTCATCAGGGCTTCGTCGTTGAACTCAAAGGTCGATTCTGGCATCTGCTTCGAGTCAAACTCGGGCGGTGCGTTGACAGGCTCTTCCTGTTTTTTCCACATTCAGTTTCACTCCTTTCATGACCGTACTACGAATATAGGCGCGCAAGTCGTTTTGAGATGCAAGGCTCGGCTACAGGTTGGCCGCCTATTGTAGACGGAATGCCCCGGATGATTACACTCTTATGGACCGCGCTTTCACTGCGGGAGCGTGGGCAGAGTCACGGTATTCGCCACCGGAGGGTCATCCCGCAGTTTGAGGTACAACGGCGTTCCGTTGATACGCGGTACCTTTACGCTCGTTTCCGCAAAGCCAATCGGGATCGAAACGGTATGTTTGAACTCCGCGTCCGCAGCAACTGAGTCGATTAGGAAGAGCTTCGTGCCCGTCAAAGTACATTGCTCATCGGGCTTATCTGGACAACGGATCTCTTTCAATGAAGGGGTTCGAACCAGAGTTACCAACGAATGCCAGTCTCCTTTCGCCCCATTCGCGTCGACCGGGCGGAATCGAAGCGGACCAAACGCAGACGGTCCAAAGCTCTTGAGAGGATCAAGCGTGGCCAAAACATTGTGCGCATCCTGCAGAACCAGATCTCCGTCACTCACACTCAAAAGAACACTAAAAGAGTCCTCCGCCGCTGCAACCTCGATCTTTTCATTCCTCGGGAACGTCTCAGGTATTTCACTGTGAAAGAAGAAAACCAGGCGCCCATCTTGTGGCAGGTCGTCCGGACTTTCGAGGTGAACGGCCGAAGGAATCGGGCCGGCCTCTATGGTCTTGTTGACCAGGGCTACTTTGGGGCGAGGCGGCGCTACTGTTGCCGGCACGTCCAAGACCCTCCCGTCCTTGAGATCGACATGCGCGACCAGCGTCTGCTCGGATTGCACCGTGTTACCGGAACTCGAAACCGATAATCGTAGCTCGTCTTTCTGCGCGGCGCGCGACAGGCTTACTGGGGAAAAACGAATTCCGTTTAAGTCGAGACTGGCAACCTCATCCAGCCGCGTTCCCGTCAAAACACCCTGTTGATCGCCAACGTCGATGACGAAACGGTCCATGTGCCCCGGTTCCGCATACGCGTTAAGGCGCACTTCATCGGGCTGATTCAATCCGAATTCGTTTACCAAGATTGTTGTTGACCCGGGCGGAACGTTCTGAAGCGGGAGTTGTACCTCGAGTTCATTCGGTTTTGCCAGTTTGCAGTTTGCCTTAGTTATTGTTCCTTTCGCGTCTCTAACACTCACGTTCTCTACGCAGGCGGCGTTGTCGGACTGTAAGTGCAACGTGTCCTCACGACCAACAATGAGGGCGCTTTGATCCACCGTCGGCACTTTCCATTGCGACGCGCGCGCGCTCTGCAAATTCGCGTTCTGCAAATTGAAGACAGGTCCGTCGAAAGCTTGAAACCCCCAGAATCCATGAAGTTTTCCTCGGACTGGGCCAGCCACTTGGGTGCCTCGAAGCGCCTGAGCATCGATCAGGAAGCCACCCCGCGCCGCGTCAGCCACCGCGGGCAACTCGATCGTAGAAGCAGCATCACTCTGTATCTGCAAAACAAAATCATGCGCCAGTGACGTTGAGAACACTAAAGGAGCGCCCTCCACCGGAAGAACCAATGAGGGCTTTTGCAAACAGGAGACCTGATTGGGATCTACCGCGCGAAGAGGAGGGAGTTGTGCGGCTTCCACTGCCGGAAGTCCTACCACTAGCACTGACTTGGGCTTAAGAAAAGAAGGAGGATTGTTGAGCTTAAGGTTCAACTGACTGTCTTTGGTTACGGCCAGTGCAGGGATGTACTGGTAAGTGGCCGTATGAAGACTCCCCATAATGCGCGCGAGGTCGACCACAGCGCCAACGTACGGGCTATAGTAACCGCCTCCAGCCAACCGTGTGTTGCTGAGCTGTCCAATCAGGTCAGAAGACGGCCCCGAGGTCAGAGCGGCGACCATGGATTGACTATGGCCATCATCCAGCACCAGTTGATCCGTATGTTGAGTCAAGCAAGACGTCTGCTGTTCAACAGGCCTGTCGAAACATTGCTGATCTAGCTTGATAGTCAAGCTTCGGGCCAGCAAAACGGAGCGGTCATGCAGTGCTTTGGGATCATTCTCCGAAGTCTGCCTAATGGCGTTGATGTATTGATCCAGCCGCGAACGATCCAGGCTCGCTTGATTCAAATCTTGCGACGCTCGCACGAAGACTCCGGGCTTCCCCTTCACGGTTGATCGCAGGGTGCTGAAGTCCCCTCCGGTCTCCGGAGCTAGAAACAGCAGAGCCTGTTGCGCATCTTGCGGCACGACAACGACAATACCCTCTTCACGCACCCTCTTGTTCCAGGTTTCTGCCCTGGTAAACCAAACTTCCGGCGGAGGGTTCGTTGGGCCGCGAAGAAATGCAACAACTAACAAATAATGGGCCGATTGATCCTCGGGAAGATCGGGATGCACCCAGATCCGGTCTCCAGGCTGCAAGTTCGGAACCCGCGAAATGGGCAACGTCTTGCCACTGCGGGTGACTCTTACCTCTATGGGCGGTCCCGATAAATCGAACGCTGCGGTGCCCGCGCGAACGAAATTTATGAAGGTGAACAGGAACAAAAGTAAGCGTATCGGGCCGGATTGCGGAATCATCTCTTCAGTATGTAGGAAAGTGAGTTGTTGTAGATTTTACACCGTAAAGGATGGTTTGTTTTCACACAGTAGTTCATCAAAGATTTGACCCCCCTCGCTGGCAAGTTCATAATGCACCTCTTGCCGCCCGTTACTGCGCTAGAGGAGATGCGAAAGGAGTTAAGCGAATGTGGAAAAAGGAAGAGGATTTTGGGGAAGCCGGGCACCTTCCAGTATCCATGACAGCGTACACCGACGCGATGAATGAGTTCACTAAGAGTGCTACGGCATTCATCGAACAGATTCCGCTCTTCACCAAGGCCAGGGATTCCTATGAGCAAGCGATGAGGGCGAGCGCGGAACTGCGTAGCGTCTTGGATGCCGGCGACGAGAGCCTGCGAACTCTCATGGCCCAACTGGAGCAAGCGGTTAACACTCGCGTGGAAAAGCCGGCTTCCGACAGGAAGAGACCGGAACCAGCGAGGATTGAAACAACAAAACCGGAAGCACGCGCCTATGCCGCGAAGGAGTTTCCTTAGGAACAAAAAGACGCAGCCCAGGCCGAGCCCGGAAACCCGGTCTACCTTATTGAAGTCTTGCGGTCCGGACGCTCAGCTCGCAGCCTGACGCAAAATCGCCAGGTCTACGCACTTGGGACAGCGGCACTGGTATTTCCGATCATCTGGACGCGCCGTATGGCCGCACTTATCGCAGATATACCGGCCGTCCAAGTGAGCGACCATCGGTCGAAACTCAAAACCTAAGGCACAATAGGGGCATCGAACCGTGTCTGCCATCGCTGTGACCTCCCGGTGGATTGCCGGTTCACAGTAGGCTCCGCTCTTGGGCGCGTAAATGGCCTGCTCGTGTTAAGGAAGGGCACGGTTTGGGTACAACCTTAGGCTAGGCCACCTGCAGCAATTTTCGGGCTAGGCCCACCAGACTCTTCGTGTTCTCTGCCTTAGACACTACTGCGGCAACGCCGGCAGCCAGCGCTTCGTGCTCCAAAGCCGCACCTCCGTGGATAGAAAACATCACAATCGGCACTTCCGGCAATACGGCTCTGATCAGAGGCGCTGCCTCCATTCCGTTCATGACAGGCATGGCCAGGTCCAAAATAATTAAGTTGGGGTGCAGTCTTCCTGCTTTTTCGATGGCATCGCGACCGTTTTCTGCCTCTCCACAAATCTCCCAGCCTTCATCTTCAAATATTCCCCGTAGGCAGCGCCTGACGACCGCATTGTCATCGACGATGAGAATGGATTTGGGCACGAGTGACCGATTATGGCATCCCTTTCTGATGGAACAATCGGGTCAACACCGTATTACCCCGAACTGTTACCATGGCCGTGCCTGACTCCGATCCAGAAGCTCAGTTAACGAAAACTCTCTGGCCCATTGCACCATTTTTGGGTAGTTGACCGCGGTCCTCGGCCCAACGTAGTGTTGAACCTCTGCATCGAGCATCGTCTTTTTTCATCTCTCTTCACGCGCTACTCCCAATGGGAGGCATGGGGCAATTGCATGGTCAGGCGGAGCGCTGAACTCGCGATAGTTCGCGGCCCGATCCGAGAACCCCAAGGTGTCGGCAGCCCAGCTGAAGCTGAAATACGCGCCCTCGAAGACGAGATAACGAGAGATCGAGACGAATCCAGGCCCGTTTCCCTGCCGCATGTGGTGGAGCGGATTTCCTCCCTGACGGAGGCCACAGGCGTTGCGGTGGCGGTCCGCGACGAGTGGGGGGTTGTTTGTCGAGCCAGCACCGGCGTTGCTCCCGGGGTGGGTTCACGGCTGCGGCCGGACTCTGCGCTCACCAGGGAGTGTCTTGAGACTGGACAGGTCGTGATCTGTGACGACACAGAAAAAGATTACCGGGTAGATCCCTCGATTGCTAAGAGTTTGCGCCTGCGCTCCGCCCTTGTCGTACCCCTCAGGACGAGCGACTCGGTTCTAGGCGTTCTAGAAGTCCTTTCCTCCCAAGCTTTCGCCTTCGATCGAGACCAGGTTGCCTGGCTGCAGCGGGTCGCCGACACTCTGGCACCAACCTTAGTTTCAGCGTCGCCCAAGCCGCCAGTTGCAACCGTACTTCTTCCGTTGCCAAGCCTGCCTGAGGTGCGGAAGTCTAAAGCCCGTGCATATCTCGTCGGAGCAATCCTGGTATTGTTCTCACTTTTCTTGTTCTTTGTGGTGCATTATCGGAGGCAGGCGAGAGCGCCTTCTACATCAATCACGCCTCCGACCGCGATTCCAGCGAACTCGTCCCAGCCGGCAATGCAACGGCAGGCCACGCAATCCGCGGCTACCAAGGCGGAGCCTCATACTGCTGAGAGGTCGTCGAGCACTGATCTTCCTGCGCGAACCGGATCGTCGTCCTCACCTTCGGCCTCTTCCCAGACGGGCATGGAATCGACTGCGGTTCAACCTGAAATACTGTCGATGACAGAAAGTCGCAAGTTGGAAGTCAGCCGACCATCCGTTCCGGCGCTCGTGATTCTGAACGCACAGCCGAGAGCGCAGATTTTTATCGACGAACATTTCGTGGGCTCAATAAATCCCAACGGTCAGGCCAGTATCTCGACGGTCACTGCCGGTCAACATCGTCTGCATCTGACCCTTAACGGTTATCTAGATTACGACCAGCCCATCGATGTACAAGCGCACCAAACGTCTACGGTGGCGGCTAGGCTCGAACCCTTCGAGTTGCCAGCTCCCCCGGTGACCAAGAATGCCCCTGTACTTCCGCTCATACCGGCGATTCCTGTACCAGCAACATCAACGCACGCAGCCCTCCCTGATTTCGTGTTGCAACACACCCTCAAAGGCCACTCCGGTTGGGTCACTACTATGGCATTCAGTCCGGATGGGCAGCACCTCGCTTCAGGCAGCTGGGACCAAACCGTCAAGCTTTGGCAGGTCTCTACCGGGAAACAACTCGGCACCATAGGAAGGAAGAACAAAGAGATCCAGGCCTTGGCTTTCAGCCATGACGGACGTTGGCTCGCGACTGAGAATTCATCGAACACGGTGACTCTCAGGGACGCAACTAACGGGCAGGAGTTGCGTGAGCTGGCAAGTGACAAGCCTCTCGGACCTTTGGGCAGCAACTGGGTTTATTCGATTGCTTTCAGTCCCGATGGCCAATGGCTCGCCACTGGCCTGGACGATAAGACTGTAAGGCTCTGGGACGTTAAAACCGGGCGTAGGGCTCATGACTTCACCACATCCCGGCGACGAGTGACCTACACAGCATTTAGTCCCGATGGCCGGCTGTTCGCTTCGGGAGACGACGACAAGACGATCACGATTTGGAATACCGCTGGCGGCGAAGTACTGAAAAAGCTCACTGGTCACCGAAAGCCGATCTACGCAGTTGTGTTCAGTCCCACGGGTCGTTTGCTGGCATCGGCAAGCGGAGACAAGACTGTGAGGCTTTGGGACGTCGACAGTGGACGCGAACTCTACACTCTAATGGGTCATGGGAATGTTGTGACTAGCTTGGCCTTCAGTCCTGATGGACGCTGGCTGGTATCAGGCAGTTGGGACAAAACCATCAAGATCTGGGAAGTAGAGACGGGACGAGAAGTACGAACCTTGGCCGGGCACGACCAACCCGTCTATTCCCTCGCGTTTGATTCTCATGGGCGCTGGCTCGCCTCGGGAAGCGAAGACGGGATCATTAAGCTCTGGCGATTGACAGGCGAGAGCAGAACGCCCTGAGACACCCGGGAAATCCCCGAGGAGTACATCATGCGTCACCAATCACAGCACGATAAATTTGGGTCAGGAACGGAAACAATTAGAAGCGTCCTGGCGTCGGGGTTGATGGCCATTGTCGTGGCCGGTGTCGCTGTTAGCACAGCCTGGTCTCAGAGCCTCAATTGGGAAGGGCAGGACGGCGTATTCATTACTCCGCTGGCCTATTCTGTCCCTACTGGCTCCGCCCCGGTAAGCCTGCCGGTAGTCTCCTATCACTTTCTCGACGCGGGTCCTGTGCTAGGCAGATTCCACCAGATATCAATAAGTATGGGAGCCTTCAACCGGCTTGAGTTTGGATACACAGCCAGCCTCCATCAGGATGGTGACACGGCGGGTTTGAGCAGTTTGTGGAGCGGCCGTTTCAACATTGTTCACGGGAAGCTGAATCTGATCAGGGAACGGCGAAGCCTGCTGCCCGCATTGTCGGTGGGCTTCGTGGCACGCGCCGGGGTGCGAAATGTAGGCGGCGTGATTCAGGGAAAAGATACTTCCAACCAGGACTTCTACGCCGTCGCTACCAAAACGTTTACCGGCATCCGCAAGCTGCCGCTAGTTTTCAACGCTGGGTTCAAGGCCACCAACGCGTCTTTGCTCGGGCTGGCTGGTAATGCTCCCGGCTACTACGGCCGGGGATTCGGTGCGGTCGCCTTTGCGTTTACCGGGCCAGGGAGAAGCACCATCCTTCTGGCCTCTGAGGTCATGCAGCAACCGCGAAAGATCGAAGGCCTCCCAGGAGCGGTCATACCGACCACGCTCACCTACGCAGTTCGTATCATACCCTCAGGGGCGCTGCCACTGCGCGGTTGGGGGGTGGAGAATCCGAAACTTACTATCGACTTTGGCGTTGCACAAGCGGCGGGAAACATCAGGCCGGGCGTCGATCTGCAGGCTCGACATCAATTCGCCTTCGGTATCTCCTACGGCTTTTAGCGGCTGTATCGAGAAGATGTTCTGAATGAGCTTTATTTAGATAACCGCCGAAGGACTGGCTCCGGTTGCCGCAAAGACGTCGGCAACTTCCTGTTTAGCAATTTCAATGAAGGTTTGAACTACGTTGGGATCAAACTGCGTACCACCGCCATCTCGGAGTCGCTTGACCGCCTCTTCGTGCGAAAGCCCCTTGCGGTAGCAACGATTAGAGATCATCGCATCGTAGGCATCGATTACCGATACGATGCGCGATCCAATAGGTATTTCCTCTCCTTTCAAGCCTCCCGGGTAGCCCGCGCCGTTGTAGCTTTCATGGTGGTGAAGGGCGTAAAGGCTGGCTTTCTCGAGGCCTGAAAACATGCGCAGGATGGACCAGCTATATTCCGGATGCTTGTTCATCAGAGCGCGTTCTTCGTCGCTCAGCTTGCCTTCCTTTTTCAGGATGGCATCAGGGATGCCGATTTTCCCAATGTCATGCAGAAGAGCAGCGACTTCGATCTGGTACAAGTCGGATTCAGGAATTCCCAGCCTGCGTGCGACTCGGATCGCCCACTCCGCTAACCTTGTGCTGTGAATTCCGGTGTTGAGGTCCCGCAGGTCAAGCAGCTGATTGAAGCCGCAAATAACTGACTTGAGCAGTGAATGCTGTTGTTCTTCCAATTCTTTAACTCGCAGCCAGGTGTTGCTGCTGGAGAGATCAACCGAAAATTCACTGCTCGACGGCTGCATGAAGGTCCCCACGAATTAGCGCAGCCCCAGGCTGCTGCGCCATGCCTGCATGGCTTGATAAGTGTCCAGACGTCCGTGTCCCATCTGAGGATCCGAAATCGCTTTTGCATGTGAGAGAGCATTCGCCGCTTGCGGCTCGGTGGTCGGAGTGCTCGCGCTTGTGCCCAGCGAAAGTGTGAGTGAGCCGAGCGAGAGGCTGCTCTGCGTGCTAACTTGGGCGTTGTAAGCCGAAACCAGCAGGGCAGTCGTGCCGGAAACCAAAGGCGCACTGAAAGAGGTCCCCCAGCCGGCGGCATACGTGCCGAATGGATAAGTCGTCATCACGCCTTCACCCGGCGCGGCTAGCCAAACCGGCGGCGCTCCGTAGTTAGAAAAGCTCGAAGGAGTATCGGTGTTGCTGGTGGAGGCCACGTCAATCACACCCTTGAGAGCGGCGGGGTAGACAGTAGCCTGCTGACCGCTATTGCCTGCAGCAGCTACGCAAATCACTCCGTGCGCTGTGGCATAGTTCACCGCGTTGGCCAACTCCTGAGAGTAAGTTGTGTAGTTGAAACTCATGTTGATGACTTTGGCGCCATGGCCAACCGCATAGTAAATAGCGCGCAGGATGTCCGAGTTGTAGCCGGTTCCGTTCGCCAGGAACGACTTCAACGGCATGATTTTGGCTTGCGGTGCTACCAAATGAATGATGCCTGCAGTCATGGTTCCGTGGCCGAACGCTTGGTAACCGCCGCCGTCTAGCACAGCGACCGTGGATTGGTCCAGGACCGCGACTGTTGACTGACTAACTTGGGCAACCTCGTTTCCGTCGAGCACCGCAACCGTAGATTGGCTAACGTCGCTCATTTCTGAGCCGCCGCTCTGATTTCGAGTGAAATCGTAGCCGGCAACTAGAGAACTTTTAAGCACGGGATGATTTGGATCCACCCCAGTGTCGATGTCGGCAACCGTAACGCCTGAACCCGCCGTTTTGAATGTGGATTGTGTCGTACCCGTACGGACGAGTTGGTACGCAGGTTGGTACACATAGCCATGCCACACCGTAGTGCCGTAGTAGCTGTATGGCGTCCTGTCGGTCAGATAGGCCGGAACTGGTCCCGCCCAAGCTCCTTGCGTCTGCACTACCTGGTCAGTCTCGATCGTGACCAGCCCTAACAACGAAATGTTAAGCAGCGAGGTGACCGGATTTAGGAGCGAAGGAAGCTCAATCATGAAGAGCTGGCCTTGGGGATCACCCAAGCCGCGAACCGTCGAGCACCCGAGCAGGGCGCAGAGATTCAAAATGCCAGTCAGCCCCAGACTGTCTCGTACTACCAACCGCGTCTGCGGCGCCGTCTTCGTGGTCAAGGTCTGTGCTGCGATGCTCTGGGCTCCAACACAAATGAGCAACAAGATCGCCAAATATACGCGGAACGTCCGTGTCTTCTGTGCTTCCGGCGTTTTGCCTTGCTTCGTTCTCATCGTTTCCCCTCTGCCTCGACCACTGCTAATCTTTGGTGCTAGTACGGTCGAGTCTAAGACAAAGTTAAGATTCTCAAAACTTACACCGGTAATTCGCCGGCGGTTACTTTCAGGCCACTTCAGCCTGGAGGTATTCGCTCAGTCCAAATTCCTTTGCTTTACCGGCCTAAAATGTACTTCATAGAGGGGGAGAACGATTCCATTTTCTTCGTCTGCGCCAATCGAAACGCACAAGTCCTTGGCGGCGTCAAATTCGATCTGAAACTCGCCAAACTGATTTGTCTTCGTTTCCGCAACTCTCGACTTCCCTTCCTGCAAGCGCACAGCTACTCCCTGAGCCACACGGCCCTTACCTGCACGGTTCAACACCTGCCCAATTAGGCAAGCGCGATCTGCCTCTCGGCGTGGTTCGAGACGCAAGTCAATGCAATAGTCATCTGTCTCATAGAGAAATTGCCTAGCCGAAACGGAACCACGTACGCCGGCCGTGAGCGGTTGCAAATTGGAGTCGAATAACAACCGAATTCCACTGCTCACTTCGGGCACGACGGCAGCGATCTGACTCTTGGCTACTCGAACTATGTCATCGGGAGGAGTGAATGCGCTTTCCACGCGTCCGATCGCGACGACACTCTTCCATATCTGCAAAGTCGCCGTACACTTCTGGCACCCGCTATCGATATGATGTTGCATCGCGATTCTTGTACTCGGTGACACCACGCTATCCCTCACAAAGTCGGCCCAAAGTGCCTCGCTGAAATGCGTCACCAAAACCTCCGCTGGGGAACGGACCTAGAACCTGCCGTCTCAGTTGCCTAATCGGGTGCTCATGGAATAAGGGAGCCAACCAGAGGAAAAAATATAGGGGCGGGAAAATAATTTCTGTCGGACTACGCTTTGCCCACCAGAATGAATGGAGCCCACTGATAAGAATGGGGATAGCTTGATCGCAGCTCCAGCATGGCGGCCTGCAGCGCGGCTGCCTTGGTCTTTCCCGACTGGAGGAAGCGGTAGAAGACAGTCATGAACTCGGCCGTACTCTTGTCGTGTACGTCCCAAAGGCTAAGGATCAAAGACTGGGCCCCAGCATGCAGAAGACCTCGCGCCAAGCCGATCAACTCGTCACCGGCGGCAACCACATTCAACCCGGTGGAGCATCCACTCAAGGTTATCAACTCGACTGGAAGCCTTAGTTGATACAGATCAAACAAACTCAGAAAAGAATCTCCCAGCCGGATTGCGGAAAACATCGGATTGTCGTGGCGAAAACGGCCATGGGTCGCAATGTGAATCAGGCGACTTGCGGGCCCCTTACTCCGCAGAATTTGTTCGCTGGCATCTTGACCAACGAAGAGTTCAGCCTGCTCTAGAACGCCCGTGAGCGCCTGCACTTCGTCCAAGATTGCGGGAGCTTGCGGGTCGGGAATGCCAAATACCAATGCAGCTCCGGAAGAGTTCGCGGTTCTGGCCTGGCTGAGAGCATAGATGCTGGCGCTGGGCGAATACGAAATCGTATGCCGATCAATCAGGTGTTGGGTGCCATCAAAAAGGGCGTGAAATGGAACGTAGTGGAGCAAACCGTGAGGCACTAAAACCAGGTGACTCGCTGTCAGGCGACTCGCAACCGGCGCAACAAGCTCATCGTAAAGTTCCCTCAAATGGGCTTGCGTGGCCTGAACCAGCGAATCGTAAAACTGTTCCAGGTATTCCGGATTCAAGCGGAACTTGGAAAGTTGGAACTGAAGCAGTCGCAGGAAACTGGCCACCCGGGTTTCCAGCGTGACTGGCAGAATCTCTAGACTCTCGCGCCCCAGCAGACACACCAGAATCCGGTCGCGTACTCGAAAGTACTCAATCACTAATGTATCGGCAGGGATCGCTGCACGAATCGTAGCAAGCGGCATGTGACTGGGGGTTTGCAAACCTGCTTGCATAGCGTCAGCGTCCGTGGCCTCGCGCAGCATATGTATCAGTTCTTTCTCGCGATCTCGAGCTTGCTTCTGGAGAGTTGCGATTCGTTCCGCGGATTGCTGCTCCGGCTGCAATTGTTCTCGTTCGATCAAGTTGTAATACCAGTTCAGTTCTTCACGCAGATCCCGGATCGAGCGGACCAGTTCACTCTGGCCTGGCTCGCTTTCCGCAAGTGTTGGCGCTGGCCTGACGAACAAGTCCATCAGGCTGCGGGATTTGGCTTGTTCAACAAAAGCGAATGCCTCTTCCACAGAGGCCACGCCATCATTCCGGCGTAAGCAGAGTTCAACCAGGTTCTCGTACACCTCCAAGCGGTTTTTTATAAACGCGATCTTCAGCTCCTCGCCGCGAAGGCTGCCACGGAGGGTCTCCAGTGCCTGGCGTGCGGTCTGGTACGAGGTGTAGGCTTCATCGCGATTACTCCTGGACGAGTGGATATTGCCCAACAGCAGATGGGCTTGATAGGTCAGAAACGGCGCTTCCAGTTCCGGGGCTTTCTCGGCTGCGGCACGAGCGTGCTCGAATGCCTGATCGGGATCGTCCGTGCGCAGGGCAATCCTGGCCAGCAAGAGTTGAGCCAATACGGACTTGTTGGTTAAATTCAGGGCGCGGAACGAGTTCAGCGCATCGCTGCAGAGCCGACGCGCCTCAAAGAAACGGCCTTCGTTGTAGAACACAAGCGCTCGGTACAAGTCGATCAGCGATGGCCAGGCTTGGTTTTTTTCGCGGACGAAAGTCTCGCGCGCTTCCGCGAACAGTTTGAGACCTTCAAAGGCGTGCCCCTTCTGGCTTGCGGCCATGGCTGAAAATGCCAGGCACTTGGCAGCCTCATAGCCCATGCCCAGTTTGCGAAAGCCTTCATAGCCTTGTTGGGCAAGCTCGGCCGCTTCTGCGCTGAGATTTAGTTCCAGATAAAGCTCCGCCAGGTCGAGGTTGCACAATGCGTGATGATAAGCATCGCCGATCTTGTTGGAATTCAGGCGCGTGGCCCGCAGCATTTGAATTGCCTTGCTGTACTCACCGCGCAAATAGTGCAGATACGAAATGTTGTAATCAGCCTGGGTCACCAGCAACGGCATGGCATGTTCCGCACAGAACTTGCGGGCCTGTTGGTATGCGTTCAGGGCCTTGGAAAAAGCGTTCAGGCTGATGTAGCAGGTGGCCATGTTACTGAGAACCGCGGCTATGCCCTCGGCGTCTTCCTCCTCCGGCAAGCCACGATAAGCACTCTCATAGCATGCCAGCGCCTCCACGAAACGGTCCTGCCGATAGTAGATATTCCCGATGTTGATCTCAAGCCGCGCCAGCCTCCAAGCATTGCCTTCGTCGGTGAATATCTTCCGCGCGCGTTCGCCGGCTGCGAACGCCCGGTTGTACTCACCCAAGAGGAGCATCGGCTGTATCGATCCGCTCAACGTGCGGGCGACCTCGTGCGTTTTCCCGACGGCGTCGAATAGTGCGACCGCCTGTTCATGGAGATCGACTGCGGAAGCGTGTTCCCCCTTCGAGTACAGAACGTTGGCTTTCGCCCTCAGGGCCCGGGCCAAGGATTCCTTATCGTCAAGTTTGTTGGCAATGGTAAGAGCGGCGTTGGCCATGCGCAGAGCCTGTTGCACATCCACCCGGACCTGCTCGCGTACCTGGTCAGTGAGTTCAGCGACGACCTCAGGTTGAAGCAGCGACTGATTCTCTGACACAAACTTTGACTGGCTGGTCTCGTCATCCAAGGTCAACAGCTTGCTAAGCAATTGCTTCGTGTTTGTTAAAGGACGGCCAGGCGCGGTCAATTGAAACCCTCTTTTTCCAGCCGTTCCCGGAGTTTTTTCAGGCATCGCCCTCGAATGAATCCGATCGAGCCAGTCGCGATCCCCAATTCTTTGGCGACTTGCTCATAGGGGCGAGATGGGCTCTCGAAGAACAGCATTCCGATCATCTGGTGACATCGAGGTGGAAGCGCGGCGATAGCATCACGGAGTTTCTGTTCTCGCTGCAACTGGTAAAGCATTTCCTCGGGTAATTCTTCAGTGCCAGTCTCCGGCCGGTCCTCAATCTCGTTCGCGTCGGCAAAAAGATCCAGACGCTGTTTTTTCCAGTTCAAGCATTTGTAATAGCTCATCTGCATCAGCCATTTGGGAAGAGCACGCGGTTCACGCAGTTGGGCTAAATCGGAAAGAAGATCGAGGCAGACGGACTGGAAAATATCCGCTGCATCCTCCCGGGTCAGACCAAACTTGATGGGGATCGAGAAAATCAGGTTCTTATATTTCTCAATCAATCTCGACCAGGCCGCTTGATTGCCTTTGCGGCATTCGCTTATCAGACGCTCATTCGACCACGAGACCTCGCGGGCCACGAGCGCCTGTTTCACCTCGCTGCACCGCGGCCGGAAGCGCCTGCTTGGCGGAAATACAGTTGTTCAACATTCCACAACGTGTTCGGTTCCAGAATCGCTGGACGGAAGTTGGCGACATTCTTTTTCGCGCCCACCAAAATATTAGGCGTGGCAAGAAAAACGCACGGAAGGTTCTGCCCAATGAGTTCCTGCACTTGATCGTAGAGATGTTTCCGCCTGTTGTATTTGAGCTCGAGCATTTGTTTCTGCATAAGCTGGTCGATTTGGGCTTCCCAGTCCGTAGCAGGCTTTGGCTCACCCAAATGCCAGAGATGAGTGCCGCCGCTCGAGAGCCACACATTCAATTCAGGGTTTGGATCGGCATCCCCGCCTCCCAGAGCCATGATGCTGGCTTCGTAATCATAAGTTTGAAAGACGCGGTCGAGAAGCGCGCGGAACTCCAAGGGAACCACGTGGACATCCATCCCAAGCTTGCTCAAATCATCCTGAATGATAGTTGCCATCTTCATGCGTTGCGCATTCGACGAGCTTGCAATGATGGAGAATTCCACCACCTGACCCTGGTGATCCAGCAGCTGGCCGTCGCCGCGCCAGGAAAAACCGGCTGACTTCAATATTTCTCGTGCGCCCTCCAGGGAACGTGAGGGATGAGGCAGTGCCTGGTCCACCCAGAACTTGTTTGACGGACTCACATTTCCCCACAGCGGCACCCCGCGCCCCGCATAGACCAGCCTTACGATGTCGTCTCGATCAATCGCAGACGAGACAGCTTGCCGGAATTTCAGGTCCGCAAACCAAGTCTGCTTGGCCGAAATCTTGTCCAGATTTCGAGATTTGAGATCGTTGAGGTTGAAAACAAGAAAGTTGTACTCCAGGCTTGGACCGAGGTCGAAGAGTTCAAAACCGCGGCTGGGCGCCTCTTTCGACAATAGCGCGTAGTTTTCCGCGCTCACCCGGCTGATCACGTCCGTGTCGCCGGCTTGGAAGCGAAGCACCTGAGCATCTTCATTTCCCACAAACAGGAAGATAAGTTCGTCAAGATAGGGGAGGCGATTCTTGTTCCGGTCTGCTTTCCAGTAGTACGGATTGCGCTCGAGTACAATCCGCTGTCCAGCCACGTACTCTGTGAACCGAAAGGGTCCCAAGCCGGCAACTGCTGCAGGAGACGTACTGAGCGTCCACGCCTGTGCGAATTTGCCCTCCGCGTAAGGTTTTTCAAGAAGATGACGTGGCATTATCGCCAGACTGTCGAAAATTCGCTCGGCTGCGGCATAGGGTTGCGCCAGAGTAAAGCGTACCGTGTACTGGTCAACCTTCTGAACCTCAATCGGCTTTCCACCCACGACCAGAAGATCGCGCTGCGGGGAATGCACCCTATCATCGAGATAGACTTGAAAAGAAAACACCACGTCGTCCGCATCGAAGGGCTGGCCGTCGGAGAAACGCACGCCATGGCGCAGTTTGACCGTAAACACCCGGCCATCCTTTGACATGCTCCAGGACTTCGCCAAAGCTGGCTCCGTCTGTTGCGAAGCTCGGTTGATGTGAATCAGATCCGCCGTCAGCCGGCCGATCACCTCACGAGACGGGGCATCCGCCGCCGTGACTGGATTAAGTGTCTTGGGCTCGCTTCGCTGGGCTACTACAAGATTGCCGCCATAATGCCCAACTTCGTTGTCGGTGATTTGCAGCTCTTCGCCGCGCTGTAGAGATTGAGGATCAGAGGACGCCAAACAACTGAGAGCACAGGCGAGGAAAAGGGTCGCGAGACAACCCAAACGTTGCATATGGATTCCGTGAACTGATCTCTCAGATTGAGCCAGATTGTAACCGTTCATGAAAAGCGTTGGCTACATTGAGGTAACCAAAAGAAACAAGTACCAGAGCGACCGCCGGCAAAAACATCCACCAATAGGAAACAAGCACGTTGTACTGCCGCAGGTTGGCCAGCAGGTTTCCCCAGCTGGGCATCGGCTCGCTCAGCCCCAGCCCAAAGAACGACAGAGTGACCTCGGCGATCACATATTGCGGCACCAGCAGGGCGGCTTGTGTTAGCAATATCCCGTAAGTATGTGGCAAGACATGGCGGCGCAGGATGTAATAGTCAGAGGCTCCAAAACCACGGCTAGCAGTGACGTATTTTCGATTCTTAGCGCCGAGCACGATTCCTCGAATGAGCCGCGCCGGCCGCGCCCATCCAATTGTTCCTATCACGACGACCAGCAGTAAGAAGGTTTGGGTTGGACTGATGTGCAGCGGCAAAAATGCGCGAACCGCAAGCAGCAGATAAAGCCAGGGCAGGACGAGAAAGAGTTCGGCCAAGCGCATGGCCGATTCGTCAAGCCATTTTCCGTAGAAACCTGAGATGCAGCCGATCAACAAACCAAGCAACAATGATGTTCCAGTGGCAAGAAGTCCCGCGGCCACCGAGATTCGCCCACCATACAGGATCCGCGAGAATTGATCACGCCCGTAGTTGTCGGTTCCGGCTAGAAAGATTCGTGCCGGAGCCTCTACTCCAAACAGATGGATCCGCGACGGCCACAAGCCAATAATCTTGTACTCCGGCCCCGCGACAAAAAAATGCACGGGATACTGGTGCTCGCGGGATTCTTCGTATTCGTAGATGCCGTGCGGTCGCGCTACATATTGGTAAATAAAAGGCCGAGCGTGGAGGTGTCCGACGGCATCCACAACGCGAACCCGCGTTGGCCGCGCGAAGGGGAAATCACGATTCTGGGTGGCCGGGTCGTACGGCGCAAGAAATCCTGCCAACAGTATCGCTAAGTGCAGCGATAGCAGAAAAATCACTGCGGTAACGATTTTGCGCTTGCTTGTCATGCACTATTCCACTCGGATCCGCGGATCCGCGATAACCAGCATTAGGTCCGCTAGAAGGCTCCCCAACACCATGAACAAGGTCGACGACATGACCGCCCCAACCACCACATAGAGATCTCTGGACATGGACGCCTCGAGTAAGAGGGGGCCTATGCCGGGCCAGCCAGTGATTACCTCAACCAGGAGCGAGCCGCTCAAAAGTCCGGCCACCGAAAGCCCGAATAGAGAGATCAGGGGATTCCCTGCCGCAGGTAATGCGTAGCGGAAGAGCAGCCTTGCAGGCCCGATTCCGTGCCCCCGCGCAGCTTGGATAAACGGCAACTTCAATACTTCAATCATGCTCGCCCGAACATGCCGCACCAGGACCGGCAGGCTCGCGAGCACGAGTGTAGTCAGTGGAACAATCAGGTGCGTCACTAAGTCGATCGTCTTTCCCCATAAGCCGAGTTGATCGAATCCCACGGAAGTCATGCCGCCCACCGGCAGCGCATGAGTACGGATCGCGAAATACAGAAGACCGAACACAAGAACCAATTCCGGAACGGAGAGAAGCAAGGACGTGCCACCCATACTGAGACGGTCATACCATCTCCCTGGGTGGTTAGAAATCCAAACTCCAAGGGGCACTGCAATCACCCACGATAGCAGCATTGCCAAAGTGGTTAGAAGCAGCGTATTGCGCGCTCGTACTATCAGCAGGCTTCTGACGGAGGAGTTGTAGGCGAACGAATATCCCCATTCTCCGCGAAGGACCGACTCCACCCAGCGAGCGTATCTTACTGGCAATGGCTTATCGAGTCCGTACTGAGACCGCAACGCGGCAACAGTCTCGGACGAGATCTGAGGATTAAGTTTCATTTCATCGAAGAAACTGCCCGGCGCGAGGTCGCTGAAGAGAAAGCACAACATCGAGACACCAATTAACAGCAGTATCCCGTGAATAACACGCCGCTCGAGATACTTCATTGCCCGCCTCCGGCCTGGGCTGTTCGAAAGGCCGCTTCGACAACGCCAACCGAGGCCAGCAAGTCTTTGGTGTGAGCGTGCTGAGGGGCACTGAATACCTGTTGCCTTGATCCACGCTCAACGATTTTTCCCTGATGCATGACGGCAACAAAATCGGCAACCTGTCCCACCAGGGAGAGGTCATGTGAAATCAGCAGATAGGTCAAAGAATGGGATGTTTGAAGGTCCAGGAGAAGGTTGAGAATCTGAGCCTGAGTCGCCAGATCCAAGCCGGAGAGTGACTCATCGAGTATCAGGAAGATCGGCTTCAAGGCAATTGCCCTCGCAATTGCCAGGCGTTGGCGCTGGCCGCCGCTGAACTCCAGTGGGAAGCGATTTGCCGCGTCTGGTGACAACCCAACTTCTTCCATCAATTCGCACGCCCGTGCCCGCAGTCGGGGGCCGCTTTCTCGACCCTGAATTTCCAGCGGTTCCTCGATGATTTGTGCCGCCGAGAAACGTGGATTTAAGGCTCCAGCCGAATCCTGAAACACCATTTGGATCTTTGGACGCAGTGCCGTCAACTCTCGCGAATTTGCGAGCGATATTTTGCTGCCCTCAAACCAGATCTCACCTCGATCCGGTTTTTCCAACATCCCTAGGCAACTCGCCAGGGTAGACTTCCCCGAGCCCGACTCACCGACGAGTGCCGTCAAACATCCAGGAGCAATCTCCAGGTCCAGATCCGTGAGCGCGTCGATCACAAACTTCTTTCTCGAAAACGGAGCGCGTTGCACATATCGCTTGCATAGCGCTCTCGCCTTCACGAGGGCTGGTTTGATCGCACGGGCTGCCGCCTCAGTTCCCATAATTAAAGCAACTCACTCGACGACCCCGTTCCAGCGTGACTTCGCTGGGAGATTCGTTCTGGCAAACGGCCGTTCTTGCCGAACACCGCGGCTCAAAGAGGCATCCACGAGTCGAAGGGCTCAAAGTAGCCAGACTTCCCGGAATTACGGGTAAACGTCCTTCGGAGGTGATGTTCGTACCGTTTCGCGATCTAGGGATTAGCTGCAGTAGTCCCTTTGTATATGGATGAAGAGGACGCGAGAAAACTTGCGCCGTAGGACCTTGCTCAACAATGCCGCCGCCATACATCACCATCACACGATCGGCGAACCCTGCGAGCAACGCCGGATTGTGAGTAATAAAGACAAGTGCCGACCCGCGCTTTCGATTGATTTCCCGTAGCAAATTGAGGACTTCCGTCTGCACCGTCACGTCAAGCGATCGGGTGGACTCGTCGGCAATCACCAAGTCGGGCCGGCAAGCCAGAGCTTGCGCGATTGCCACCCGGTGGAGTTCTCCTCCGCTGAGCTGATGCGGGTATGCCCGGTAAATGCGATCTACTTCAGAGAGCCGCACTCCTCTGAGGATTGCTTCACATTCCAGCTTGCGTGTTTTTCCATTTCCCGGCCGATGCGCTCGGATGATCTCGGCAATCTGATCGCCAACCCTCATGACCGGGCTCAAAGAGAGTCCGGGTTCCTGGAAAATCATTGAGATCTTCGCGCCCCGAATCTCTCTCCAGCGTGACGCGTCAATGTGAACCAAGTCTTCGTCTTGAAAAACAATCGCGCCTTCGACGCTGCAATTTGCAGGCAGCAGACCGAGGATAGCAAGCGCCAGCGTGCTCTTGCCGGAGCCTGATTCCCCCAGTATCCCAACAATTTCTCCGGGCGCGACGTCGAAGCTGACACCGCGCAATGCCGGTGCGGACTGCCGGTCGCCGGTGTCGTAACTTGCGGTCAGACCCCGCACTCGAAGCAAGGCTGAGCCCTCCGATGACACCGGGTCGAGGGGAACCATGTTTTGTGAACAAGCCCATCGCTGCATTAGGCAAATTGTGAGGGATGACTTGGAGATTCCTAAGTTACGGAGGTAATGAAATGACAAGCTCAGGGCGGGGCCCGGCGAATCTGCTCTATTGTGCGATTTTCTCGGCGGCGTACTACCTTCGCGCCAGCTTTTAGCAGCCGCAGTCTAAGGTTTCAGGAGTGACTCTCCGAACGCCACCGGAATGGCGAAATTCGAGCCGCCGAACTCGCGCACCATGGCAAAGTTAATTCCTATGACTTTGCCCTCGTTGTTGAAAAGCGGACCGCCCGAGCCGCCCGAAGTAGTTTGGGCATCATAGACAATCTTGTCTGGTAGTACGTCGCCGATATGCCCCTGGGTAGTGATAGGCCTGATCAGGTTGCGGCGCGCGAGTTCTTCCATCACCTGCTTCGGATCACCTTTGGATGCGGTCGCGATCGACTGAAGCGTCTCCGCGCCGGCCCGAGCCAGAATTGCATCGAGAGCAGTGGGATATCCAAGCAGCACGACCGGGCCCCCGCTAACGGCAGACCGACGGCCATCGGCAAGGGCAATCTGTTTGAGGCCCAGCCCTGAGACATTTCCTTTCACGACCGCCACGTCCGCAAGCGAGGAGATCTTCTCCGTGTTGATAGCAACGCCGTTTTTAACTCCGGGGAAATATGCCGTCATCTCAGCGATCACTGGTTCAACACCCTGATTCAGCATTTCCTTCATCTCATCGTTCTGCCACCAAGGTTCGGCGACGTGATGATTGGTGAGGATTAGCCCCGTATCGGTAACCAGAAACCCCGTGCCAAAAACGTCCAGGTGCACTTCCGGACCATTCCCAGTAAGGCTCACCAGCGGGTTGCTATGTTCATCGGTCGCAGGCTCGCCGTTGCTGGTAACTCCCGCATACCGGAGTCTCAATCCCGTAGCGTGTTCGCGGAAGGCGAGCACAACGTGGATGAGACAGACGCTGGGCTCATAGGACTGGATGATCCTCTCAGCAAACTTTCCCTCGGTCTCAATCTTCTGGAGGCGAGTTTCTACCGCCGCTAGTTGCTTCTGCAAAACCGAAGCATCTTCCGTTCTGCCGGCTGCGATTTGCGATCGTAATTCTTCGCTCTTCTTCTGGAGCTGGATCTTTTGCGGATCACCCACCTTGGAAAGGCCGCGTTCTGCTTCTTCACGCGCCCGAAGCGAGCGGTCCATCAACTGCTGTTGGGTTTGGATGCCGGTCGCCTGCAATCGGGTAATCGCAGCATAAACCCGGGTATTCTGTTCTTGAGTACGACGGTAAAAGAGGAAAAAGACCAGACCTCCCACGATAAGCAGGCCAACAGTTACCAGGCCGCCAACCCGAAGGGTCCGCCGTTCTTCATTGACGGCGGCCACCACTTCCCTAGCGGCACTTCGATTCTCCTCCGCAAGGCGCATCCGTTCCCGAGACTCGTCCCCAATATGTTTGCTCCGTAGTTGCGAGCGCACCCGCGATAGCAATTCGTGCGGATCAAACGGCAGCGACAGCACATCATCTGCGCCCAGATCCATCCCCCGAGTTCGCTCGCCGGATCCTCCCGGAGATAGCATCACGACGCGTACGTTCTGCGTGTGCTCGGAACCCTTGATTTCGGAAAGGAGGCCACAGCAATCGAGCTGAGGTGGATCAGCACCCAAGATAGCCACGTCGGGACCAAAGGCGAGAACTGACTTCATTCCTTCCGCGTAATCGGTCGAGACCTGATATCCGGCATCGCTCAGCACGGCGACGATCCGCTCCCGAAGAGCATCGTCAGACTCCACCACCAACAATTTCTCTGCTTTGGATTCCATAATGCCCGTCTCTTGAGATGGTTTCAGACCCTCGCAGGATTCACTTCGGGCGCCTAGACTGCGCTTTTCCCTTTTTCCTACTTACGGGTGATGATGTGCCCGCGCACCTTCTGTGGCCTTCGTCCCCTTGTTCCCGCATCGCCCGTCCCCATTCGGTTATCTAATGTTTCATGACCAATGGATTAGCGGTTTCCGTTCTCGACCTGGTCGGCATGCACACCGGCGAACCTGCAGGCAGTGCCATTGCCCGATCGGTGGACCTAGCCCAGCACGTAGAGCGTTTAGGCTACACCCGCTTCTGGCTGGCCGAACATCACTCGATCGAAGGGCTGGCGTGCTCGGCGACGCCTGTGCTGATCGGCCATGTCGCAGGCGCCACAAAAACGATCCGTGTAGGCAGTGGTGGCGTCATGCTGCCCAACCACGCGCCGCTTGTCGTCGCCGAGCAGTTCGGAACCCTCGAAGCGCTATATCCCGGGCGCATCGATCTCGGTCTGGGCCGCGCCCCGGGCAGCGACTTCCAGACCATGCGCGCTCTGCGCCGTGATCTGCATCAAACCGGAGACGATTTCCCCGAGTTGCTGGAAGAGTTGCGTACTTACCTGGGCCCAGCAAAGCCCGGGCAAGCGGTGAAAGCGATTCCGGGACAAGGCAGCAATGTGCCCATCACCCTTCTGGGTTCGAGCGGCTTCAGCGCGCAATTGGCTGGAACCCTGGGCCTGCCCTTCGCTTTCGCGGCCCACTTCGCCCCGGAGTATCTGCGCGCCGCCGCCCGACTATACCGCGAGCGCTTCCGCCCGAGCGACGCGTTGCGCAGACCCTACCTGATGGTCGCGGTGCAGGTCATTGCGGCGGAAACCGACGCCGCTGCCCGCCGCTTGTTTACCACGCCCCAGCAACGATTCCTTCGACTGATCCGCAACCAGCCGGTGGAATTGTTGCCGCCGGTCGATTCAATGGAGCCGTTGTGGCAGGACTTCGAACGGGCCGCTGTAGAGACCAAGCTGAGTGCCGCCATAGTGGGATCGAACGCGACGGTGAAAACCGGACTGGAAAAGCTGCTGTCCGAAACCGCCGCCGATGAGGTAATCGTAGTGACGGACACCTACGACCATGACGACCGCTTGCGATCCTACGAACGACTGGCCACAGTTTCACAAGAGATAGGCGTCGCGGTCTGAACTGGAGACCCAAAAACTGATGACCTAAGATTCTCCGTTTGGTGCCTCAGGTTCGCGTCCTTTTTCGCGGGTGGCCGGCCTTTCGCGTTCTTTGCGAAGGCCGGGGTTTCTAGCCGGAGCCGGTCCGCGTCTCCACGCGCAGTTTCCGTGAAACTATCTGCTTCGCCATCTGCAAGGACAGGGCGAGAGTGCCGCGTTCCGGTTCGCTCATCAGCAGATGCACATGCTCGGGCATCACCACATAGCCGGCCACGTAGAAGCCATACCACTGGCGCACTCTTTCCAGCGCGGACAAACGTGTGGCGGGCCTGCTCTGTGCCGAGCAGAGGAGCGCGATGATAACAGCTGAAGGTGATGAAATGCAGCCGTCGGGTTTGTTGGTAGCGCTTCAGACCCCAAGGCATGAAGCTAGAGCATGACTGCGTCCCGCATTTCTGCGGTGACGACTGAACAACCCCAGCCTTCGCAAAGAACCGAAAGGCTAGGGCACCCGCCCGCAAAAGCTGCCCGTGATAAGATTAAAGTAGATTCGGAGTCGGAGTTTATACTCTGCCCCGCGCGTTTTTCGACCGAGGTCGGCGGACTGGCTGCGGGGAAAAAGTGCGGATGCATAGGGTAGATCAAAAAGTCGCGGTCCAACCCCTTGAAGGTTTTAGCCCTTAACTAGTTTGAAATTAAAATAGTTCATAATGTGCGGAAGTGGTGGAACTGGCAGACACACCATCTTGAGGGGGTGTCGCCGAAAGGCGAGGGGGTTCAAATCCCCCCTTCCGCACCATCAGAGTCGGCCTTGAGAAGGAAAAGCAGGTTCGGAAAAAAGGAGAGGAGTAGTCGCCTAATCGCATGGTTGTTACATTGATCACGATCGTTCACATCATTGTTTGTTTCTTTCTGATCGTCGTAGTGTTGCTGCAAAGCGGCAAGAGCGGAGACATTGCGGCTGCGTTCGGCGGCATGGGCAGCCAGACTGCTTTTGGTCCGCGAGGAGCGGCCACCGCCCTGTCCAAGGCGACGACATGGTCGGCCATCATCTTCATGGTAACGTCCATCACACTTTCAATCTTCGTTTCGCGTCGGACTGGGCCCAACTCGGTGTTTCAGGGCATGAAGTCATCGCAGACCAAGTCGCAGCCGGCGGCGCCGACGAATCCGCCAGCGCCTGCTCAACAGAAGTGACGGCGGCTATCAGGTCACAGGTGTCGGGTCTCAGGTTTCAGCTCTCAGGCTTCAACCTTCCACTCTCGGACCGTTGAATCACACCGGCGAACAATCCAGCATGATCCACGAAATCATTCCCGTCGGCCCGCTCCGGTGCAACTGCTCGATCATTGGAGATGAGGGCACGCGCGAAGCGCTGGTAATCGATCCGGGCGACGACATCGAAGACGTGCTCGCCCTCATTCGCAAACACAATCTTCAAGTTAAGCAGATTGTCATCACTCATGCTCACATTGATCACGTGGGCGGCGCGATGAAGCTACGGGCCGCGACGGGTGCGCCCATCCTGCTCAACCAGAACGACTATGCGCTGCTCAAAATGCTCGATGTGCAGGCGGCCTGGATTGGGGTGCCAACTCCGGGCAAGGTTGAGATCGACCAGAATCTTGGACAAAGTGATGTAGTGAAAGCTGGTTCGCTGGTCGCGGATGTGATCCACACGCCGGGTCATACTGAAGGCAGCGTCTGCCTTTACTTTCCTGCAGAAAAGAAACTGATTGCCGGCGATACGCTATTTGCCGGGAGCATCGGCCGCACCGATCTGCCGGGTGGATCGTTCGAGAAGATTATCAATTCGCTGCGCGAAAAAGTTCTGGCGCTGCCGGATGAGACGATAGTCGTCCCGGGTCATGGGGAGTTGACTACGATTGGCGAAGAGCGCGAGAGCAATCCGTTTTTGGTCAGTGGTCGGTAGTCGTTGGGAGACTGTCGTTGGTCGTAGGTCGTCTCAAAATCCCCGCCCAAGCAAAGCTTGGACGGGCCACCCTCGAGCAACCGCTGCGCTAATTTGACTGCGATTCCAGGGTGGCGTCGATCTTGATGTGTCCGCTCGACACGGTGATTTGGCGTTCCCAAGGCTTGAATCCGGCTTTCTTTACGGAGACCAGGTGCGGTCCTGCCGCAACTCCTACCGTGGACGATGTGCTGCCGACGAAATTGCCATCGATCTCGATATCAGCGCCATCGGGAGTCGAGGAGACTTCCAATTCAGCCGCCGCGCCTTGGTCCGGCGAAACGGAGGAGGTCTCCGGGGGCCCAGCATTCGGAGTGGCGGCCGACGATGCACTGGGGACCGATTGTGCGGCAGGCACGAGGGGCGCTGGCTCAAACTTTGCGAGATCCAGCTTCACGTCACCGCTGATGTAGGCCGTCACCTCGGTCCCTTTAGCGATAGTGACATCCTTCCCATGCATGAGGAGAAAGACTGGCGCTGCGGGCCAGACGACCAAGCTGGTGGCGACCATGCCCCCGGCCATTATCCCGGTGTGACTACCTCCTTGGCTCTCCTTCACGGCGCGTAGTGTTGCCTTTTCGCCATCCGCCAGTTGGACGCTCTCGATGCTTACATCGAGTTTACCGGCGCGACCCATCCGTCTTTTCTTGTGGGCCGTAACTACGGTTCCTGACGCAGGGCTATCCTTCGGGATGACAACAATTCGGTTGACGCTTACTTCTTCAGCGACCTCGAAATCTACTCGATCGCCAGCGTGGGCGTCGGCGGACGACAAGCTGCGGCCCAGCCGGAGTGTCACGGCGGTCCCATCCTGCAGAACGAAACCCTGTGAGAGCGGGGTGCGCTGAGCGCTTGCTGGCTGATTTTGGCTGGACGGTGGAGGCGGTGAACTCGACTGTGCGAGAGCAGTCGATAACATGCAAGACACGAGAATCAAACCAGCAAGCCTGGCAGACATGGCGGCTCCCTACTGTTCAGGATGAGAAGATTACTCGCGAGGTTTCACAGTTTTCCCTGCGCCTTTACTCTTCTTTACGATAGAAACGTGTAACTCGGCATCTAATTGCATAGGAGGGGTGCTATGAAGAAGTTGATAATGATATTCATAACGGCTGCAGTGATGATGGCGCCTCTTGCGGCTTACGCACGTCCAGTTCGCGTCTTCGTCACGCCGGGTTTCGGGTGGGGATGGTATTCCCCTTATTGGGGACCGTATCCGTACGGCTATTACGGTTACGCTCCTACGACTGGCGCACTGAAGTTCGATACCAGCGTTAAAGACGCAGAGGTGTACATCGATGGCGCTTATGCGGGCACGGTCGGAAAACTGAAAACCATGAATCTCCGGCCGGGCAGCTACGACATCGAGGTGCGCGCACCGGGACGCACGCAGTTTGATAAGAAAGTCTACGTCGCGGCGGGCAAGACACTGCACTTGAATCCAGACCTGCACGTTGAAGCGCAACCGCAAGCGCAGCCGTAATTTTACTCGCGGGCACGGCTGGAAGCCGTGCCCTTCCGCGGCCGTTTCAAGGATAGGAGTTTCCTTTCCTGATCCCCCGCCCTTTCGCAAAGTGGGCGAAAAGCACCCCGGCGGTGGTGTTCCTGAACCCAGGTTAGCGTCCAAAGAACGGACGCGAACCTGGGGCACCCGGCCGCACCCGCGCAGATGAGATTGGACGACCTAATTACCAGACTAGCGGTATCAAGCGATAGCGGACTTTGTTTTGGTACTCGACGTAACCCGACAGGTTTCTGGACAGGAATTTTTCTTCTTCAAATAGTCTCCATATAAGGGCCGGCATCATCACGAGGATGACGAGCAATCCCCACCATGAACCGAGGGCAATCGGTATCCCTAGAAGCATGACCAGAGCTGCGGCGTACATCGGGTGCCGTACAAGGGCGTACGGGCCAGTGGATATAACTTTTTGGTCGGGGGCCAATTCGATGGTGGCGGAGGTAAACGGATTTTCTTTGAACACAAAGAAAACGGCGAGAAAGCCGAGCGCGACAAGTACGTCCCCTGCCAGGGCTAGGTACGGCGGCAGGTGAGACCAGGCGAAGCGATGATCGAGGGCGGGGAAAACGAGGTGAGCGATAAATCCTAGCGACGCGAAAAACATTATGATCTTTTGCGTCGGTTCCTTCTCGGCGGTCGGGCCGCCGCGCATGCGTCGCTCTAAGAGCTTCGGGCTTTTCTTCGTAAGGTAGAAGGTAATGGCGAGAGACGATGCGGAATATACGGCCAGGAATGTCCACGCCTGCCAGTAATCGAGCGTCCAAGCGGAAAAAAACAGCAGAACCGCCATGACTAGAAGAACGAACAGGAGTCCGGCGAACGCTTTTCTGTGCAAATTGTTCATCTGGCGTGTTGCAGCTTACGGTGCTCACGGCTTAAGCGGCGGATTAGCGCGATAACGCCACCGCACATAGAACCACAGGAGCGCGATCGCCGGGTACATCAGGAAGCTGGCTTCGGTGCCGAGTACCCCGCCTGTCAGCCACGCGGGCCCACTGAAATGCACGTCGAGCAGGCGTCCGACGGGCAATTGTGCGCCATTTGGCGTTCCAATGACGAAGAGCTGCATGTAATCGAAAGCGATGTGAAAGCCGACGGCGAACCACAGCATGCCTGTGCGCAGCATGCTGTAACTCAGGAGCAGGCTCAGCGAGACCAGCGTGATTACGTCCCACATGTTTTCACCTTCCTTGAAGAAATAGTGCTCGGCAGCGAAGATGAGTGCGATGACGATCGAGGCTGGCCAGAAGCCGATGCTTTTCCAGAGTGTCTGCTGAAAATAGGAACGGAACCACAGCTCCTCGGCAATGCCAACACAGATATTTGCGCCGAGCCATTCCAGCGCGGAGAGAGCGAGCGCACTGCCGCTGCCTGCCAGTCCTTGGACCTGCATACCGCCCAGCATGATCATTCCGAGAGCAACCACGCCTGCCATGATGACTCCCGCGGCGGCACCTTCAAACGTCTGCCAGCTGAAAGCGCGATTGACCGGAAGGCCGTAGCTGTCGACGCGGCGGCGCTCGTAGAGCGCGAATGCTCCCGTACAAATGAGGGCGACCAGAAAGTTCCTGAGTTCTCCCAGAGCGATGTTGCCTGCGCTGAATCCTGGTCCGAGATGCAGTGATTTCGCGATAAGTGCGAGCGGCCCACCCAGGAGCGGAAAAATGAGGAAGGTGCCCGCTGCGTAATAGATCACGGACCGCCAGAGCGGCCGAAGCTTGCCGTCGGGCCCGATAGAAGCGTGTTTGATCGTTTCTTTCATTTCTTTCTCTCTGTCTACGGATTCAGGCGTCCCAACACTCGCTCGATTCCTTCGCGAAAATCTTTAGGCGGAGTGATGAGGCTGGCGATCAAGTAACCGTCGCTGGGGAAGTCGTAGAAGTGTCCGGGATGGACCAGCACGGAGACTTTTCGCAGGAGGTCGATCGCCAGGTCTTCATCGGATTGGGTCACGGGCACGCGCAGCACCGCGTACCAGCCGCCTTCGAGCTGCAGCCGCTGGCAGGCTTTTTGGAGCGTCAACTGGCGATCGAGTTCTGCAAGATTGGTGCGCAGGCGATCGAGCAGGAGCGGTTGAATGCTTTTGCCCTGCTCCAGCAGCACCGGCATTGCCAATTGGATGGGAGCGTTCATCGAGAGATAAGTATCGGCAATGATCTCGAGTCGTCCGAGGGCGGCGGTTACTTTGTCGGCGGGACCGCTGGCGGCAATCCAGGCCACTTTCATCTGGGGCAAGCCAGAGATTTTTGAGAGTCCACTGAGGGTGAAGGTGAGTACGTCCTGGTTAGCGGCGAAGCTTGGGCGAGGCGCGCCGTCATGGGCGTAGTCGAGAAAAACTTCGTCTGCGATCAGGGAGAGGTTGTGTGGGCGGCAGAATTCGTTAAGCTTCTGTCGTTCGGCATTGCTGACGAATGATCCCGTGGGATTGTTCGGGTGAACGACAACGACGGCGCGGGTGCGGTCGCTGACGGCTTGGGAGAGCGAAGGGAAATCAATCTGCCAGCCATGGTCGTAGATCAGCGGATATGGAAGTAGCTTTACGTCTTGAAGGTCGGCAAGAAAATCAAACAACGGGTAGCTGGGCTTGGGGACCAGGATTTCGTCGTCCGGATTGCATAGCAGGCGAAAGACATAGGAATAGCCTTCACTGGTGCTGGTGGTGAGCAGCAGTGATTCAGGATTAACTTCGTCGTGCTGTTTGCGGTAATAACTGGCAACAGCCTCGCGGGCGATGAGCAGGCCCTTGGGCTGCGGATCGTAGTCCATCGCTTTTGGATTGTTCAGTGCTTGCAGGATGGTTTCTGAGTCGTAATGCAATCCGGAGCGAGTTGGATTGGAAAGCGTGAGATCGAGCAGTTCCCTGCCTGCTGCGCGAAGTCCGCGCTCGGCTTCGGTGAAGCGATTGGGCGTGAGTTTCCAGCCGGTGCGCTTGGAAAACATGAGCGACCATGATACCGAAGTCGGCCTGGACTACTGATTTCGGATTCAAGATTTCAGATTGGTACGTAGGGATGCTTCGACTTCGGACGAGCTTCGCTGCGCGAAGCTTCGTCCTACGCTCAGCATGACAAGGGGGTTATAATGGCGAGTTTTGCAGCGATGGAACCGATCACACAATACGAACTGCGGCTGGCGGAGCGTATGTCGCGGCTGGGCACAGAGACCGCTTTTGAAGTCCTCAACAAGGCCCGTGCGTTGGAGCGTCAGGGGAAGGAAATCATCCACCTGGAGATTGGCGAGCCCGACTTCGATACGCCGAAAAATGTGGTTGAGGCGGGAGTGGATGCGCTGCGCAAAGGGTGGACGCATTACGGTCCATCGGCGGGTTTGCCCGAACTGCGTCAGGCCATTGCGGAAGATGTGAGTCGCTCGCGGGGAGTGAACGTCGACAGTGATGAGGTGGTGGTTGTACCGGGTGGTAAGCCGATTATTTTCTTTACAATTATGGCGTTAGCTGATGTTGGGGATGAGGTCATATTTCCGAACCCGGGCTTCCCGATTTATGAATCGATGATTCATTACGTGGGGGCGCGGGCGGTGCCGATTCGGCTGCGCGAGGAGCGAGATTTCGGTTTCGACGTGGATGAGTTGGCTTCGCTGATTTCGGATCACACCAGGCTGATCATCCTTAATTCGCCGCACAACCCAACGGGCGGGGTGTTGAGCAAGCTGGATATCCGCGACATTGCCAGTGTCATTGGCGACCGCAACATCATGGTGCTTTCGGATGAGATTTACAGCCGACTCATTTTCGAGGGCGAGCATTACTCGATCATGTCGGTGACCGGATTCAAAGAGCGGACTATTCTGCTCGACGGCTTCTCGAAGACTTACGCCATGACGGGATGGCGCATGGGTTATGGCGTGATGCGGGCCGATCTGGCCGGACACATTACACGGTTGATGACCAATTCTAATTCGTGCACGGCCAGCTTTACGCAAGTTGCCGGGATCGAGGCAGTGCGTGGTGATCAGTCGTCGGTGGAGGACATGCGAGCCGAGTTCAAGAAGCGGCGCGACGTGGTGGTAGCGGGGCTGAACAAGATCAAAGGTTTCTCCTGCCGCATGCCCAAAGGAGCTTTTTACGTTTTCCCCAATATCACGAAGACGGGATGGAAGTCGAAGAAACTGGCGGACGCTTTGCTGGAAGACTCAGGTGTGGCGTGCTTGTCAGGAACGGCGTTCGGCGAGTTTGGGGAAGGTTATCTGCGCTTCAGCGTGGCCAATTCGCTGGAGAACCTAACGAAGGCGCTGGAGCGGATCGACCAGTGGACGAAGCGGAATCTGTAGCGGCATTATCCGGAGGGCTAGCGGTGGCCAGGAAGAAAGCCTCTCGCAAGCTGAAAGTGCCTAAAGCCAGCCGTCTTTACGCGCCTGGGTACGGCTTCCCCAAAAGCCGTAAAGGATTGCTGCCGTGGAGCTGGGCGGAGGGGCGGCTGAAGAAATCGCACAACTACTGGATCACCACGGTCAAGACAGACGGCTCGCCGCAGTCATTTCCTCACACTATGGTGGTCTGGGGCCTGTGGCAGGACGGTTGCTTTTTGTTCAGCAGCGGCAGCAACTCGCGCAAAGCGCGAAATCTGGCGCGGAATCCTCGATGCGTGGTCTGCACGGAAGACGCGCATGAAGCGGTCATCGTAGAGGGCACGGCTGAGATCGCTGATGTGGCTGCTCGGCGCAAACTGCTGCCTGCCTACGAGCGGAAATATAAGTGGGATATGTCGTCGATGAAAGACGATATTCTTTCGATGAAAGAACCGGTGTACACAGTGCGGCCGCGCGCTGTATTCGGGCTATGGGAGAAGAAGTTCATGGGCAGCGCCACCCGGTGGAAGTTCGAGTAGCGGTTCCGGTCTTCAAACCACGTCAGATCGTCGAACCACAAAGGACACGAAGTAACACGAAGGAAAACCTGGCAATCTAATACCCTGAAAGAATCATGACCAATCAATTCCGCGTCTTTGCGACTTGCGACATTGGTCCCGCGATTGAGGTTCTGCGCAAGCGGGGATACCAGGTTGAGGTTTATCCCCAGCCGGAAGCGCCGTCCAAGCGCTTGATCATCGAGAAAGTAAAATCGGGCATCGATGGCTTGATCACCACGTTACGGGATCCGATTGATGCCAAGGTTTTCGAAGCTGGCAAGAACACGCTGAAAGTGGTGGCGCAGTATGCCGTCGGGTTCGACAACATCAACCGCGAGGATGCCAACCGCTACAAGATTCCGTTCACCAACACCGCCGACGTGCTTACCGAAGCCACGGCGGAATTCGCGTTCTTCATGCTGGGCGTGCTGGCACGGAAAATGTGGCCGGCCGAGCACCTCACGCGCGAAAACAATTGGGGATACTGGCATCCCTATCTGCCGTTTCTGGGCGACGAAGTTACCGGCAAGACGATAGCGGTCATCGGCACGGGACGGATTGGGCTGGCGATGATCAAGAAGTGCGCCGGCTTTGACATGAACATCCTGTGCTACGACCCGGCCTATCAGAACCACGACTACGTGAAGGCGATCCAGGAAACGATGGATTTGCGCCATGCTCGCGGGATTCAGAAGGAGAAGACGTGGATCAGGTACGTGGGATTGGAAGATGCTCTGAAGCAGGCCGATTTTGTCAGCGTGCATGTGCCGCTGCTGCGCGAAGGCGAGAGTTCAACTCCTACGTATCATCTATTTAACGAACGCACGCTACGCATGATGAAACCCAGCGCATTCCTGGTGAATGATTCGCGGGGTCCGGTGGTGGACGAGACTGCGTTGGCGAAAGCGCTGCGGGAAAAATGGATTGCCGGCGCGGCACTGGATGTCTTCGAGAAAGAACCATTGCCGGCTGACTCACCTCTGCGTGATCCCGCGATTCAGGACCGCTGCCGGCTCTATCCGCACTTCGCCAGCGCGGCGAGGATTACGCGGTTGTCGACTGATCCGAATAAGGGTATGGCGGGGCGGTGCGTGCAGGGGCTGATCGACGTATTAGAAGGAAACTACGGTGGCGACATTACGCAGATGCCGTACGTGGTGAACAAAGAAGCGTTTGGGAAGTAGTGAGACTGCAGGCGCCGGAAGAGTGTGGGGCGAAAACGAACGTGGCGCCCTTCGGGCGCGTGATCTTGTTCCACCTTAACCCCGGACTTACGTCCGGGGCTAACATATTCCGCTCCTCCAGAGCTGGAGAAAGCAGGTCCCCTTCGACTTCGCCCATGGCAGGCGCTCGACTGCCGCGTGCGGATACTCCCGGGTCTCGCAAAAAACGGCGAGACCCTTCGACTCCGCTCAGGGCAGGCTCGGGGGCACTCCGGCGGTGGGATGGAGAGAAGAGCGGTCACAAAAGCAGGTCCCTCCACTCGCTTCGCTCCGGTCGGGATGACAAAAAAGGAGGTTTCGGTGGGAGGACAGCTCTCGCGCGTTATTGACGTGCCTTGCGCAGCGCACTAACATCAGCCGACTGCTGCGCGGGGCATGCCACATGATTGGGACCACGGTAGCTCACTACAACATCCTGGAGAAACTTGGCGCGGGCGGGATGGGGGTGGTTTACAAAGCCGAGGACACTACTCTCGGCCGTTTGGTAGCACTGAAATTTCTGCCTGAGGAGCTGGCTAGGGATTCTGATGCGCTGGAAAGATTCCGCCGCGAAGCGCGTCTCGCCTCAGCACTTAATCATCCCAATATCTGCACCATCTACGAAATCGGCCAGCAGGATGGACAGTACTTCATCGCGATGGAGTTGTTGCAGGGCCAGACGCTATCTTCCCTGATTGCGAACAAGCCGCTGAGCGTCGATCGAGTGTTGGAACTCGGAATCCAGGTGACGGACGCGCTCGACGCCGCACACTCGGCCGGGATTATCCATCGCGACCTGAAGCCGGCCAATATTTTTGTGGCCCCCAAGGGCCAGCCCAAAGTGCTGGATTTCGGATTGGCGATCTCGGCACAACCGAGGCGCGGTCTTAGCGCCGGAGCAAACGATCCCACTTATTTAGGATCGTCCGACCCTCACCTCACTGCTCCAGGAACGACAATAGGAACCGTGGTCTACATGTCGCCAGAGCAGGCGCTCGGGGAAGAACTTGACGTCCGAACGGATCTGTTTTCACTCGGCGTGGTGCTTTATGAGATGGTCACAGGAGTATTGCCCTTCCGAGGGGCGACGACAGCGGCGGTCTTCAACGCAATTATCAATCAATCGCCGATTGCGGCTGTACAAGTAAATCCCAAAGTTCCGCCTAAGTTGGACGAGATCATCAGTAAGGCGCTGGAGAAGAAACGCGAACTACGCTGTCAAACTGCCGCCGAATTGAACGCCGATCTCAAGCGCTTGAGGCGCGAACTTGAATCAGGCACTGGCACCAAAACAGCCAGCATGGTAGTGCCGCCGCCACGCCCGCGCTGGGATCCGATGTGGGCGGCTATCCTGGTTCTAGCCGTACTGATCGCCGGCTACGCTTTCTGGCACAAGTTTTACGGGAACTCGGCAGGTTCGCTGGCTGCAACCAAGCTGGTGCAGCTTACGACTACCGAGGGGCTGCACGAGTTCCCCGCCTGGTCGCCTGATGGAAAGCGAATCGCTTACAGCAAAGACGTAAACGGTTTCACGAAAATATTTGTGATGCCACTGCAGGGAGAGCCGCAGCAGTTGACCTTCGGGAACTCCGACGACATCCAGCCAAAGTGGACTCCCGATGCTCAAGGGATTCTGTTCGTTCGCTCCAACCAGCCGCGTGGAAAATTGGATCTGGGCGATGTGTTCGGCCGATATGAGGGCGGAGACGTTTGGAGAAAGGACCTTGCCTCTGGCAAAGAGGAAAAATTTCTTGACAATGCTTTTAATCCATCGTTCTCTCCCGACGGAAAACTTCTCGCTGTGGATGCTTCCTGGGCGGGCCCTCGCCGGGTGTGGGTCCACGATGCACAGGGGCACAACCCGCAACAGATCACGTCCGATAGTTCCGAAGCAGTGGACCATCTGGAACCGAACTGGTCGCCTGATGGGAAGAACATCGTTTTTCAGAATCTGGAACGAACGAAGTTCAGTATTAAGGTAGTAAATGTCGCGAATCACGCGATAGCTACGCTCACCGACGGTCGATTCCATGACCTGAATCCGGTCTGGTCGCGATCAGGAAAATACATCTACTTCTCGTCTGACCGGGGTGGTGGGCTGAACGTCTGGCGGATCAGAGTCGCGCCAACCGGTGAGGCCAGCGGCGGGCCGCAGCAAGTAACCATGGGCTCGGGCCAGGACGTGCAACTAGCGATGTCTCCCGGCGGTAAGCGGTTGGCATTTTCCATATTGCGGCAGAATGCCGACGTGTGGCGGCTTCCCGTGTCTCCTGAGACCGGGATGCCCACGGGCAGTCCGGACGAAGTTCTGGCGAGCACACGCGAAGACAGCCGGGGTTCGTGGTCACCGGACGGCACGCAAATCGCGTTTAATTCAGATCGCTCGGGCGAGATGAACATCTACATTCACTCGCTGGTGGACGGTTCGACGCGCCAAGTGACAACCGGGCCGGGTGGCGACTTCCAGCCGCAATGGTCGCCAGACGGCAAACGACTTGTGTTCTTTTCTTCGCGAGCCGGTAACGCGGATGTTTGGATGGCTGACCTGGCAACGAACTCCTTGAAGCGGCTGACTTCGGATCCGGCGCTGGACATCAATCCTTTCTTTTCGCTGGATGGCGCTCAGATCGCGTTTCAATCCGATCGCAGTGGAAGGCTGGAAGTCTGGGTGATGAATTCTGACGGCAGCAATCAACGTCAACTGTCGAAGATCGGAGTCATGGGACATTTCCTGCGCTGGTCGCGGGATGGCGAAAACGTGGTCTTCAAGTGTCCCTGTGGGGGCAAACCACAGACGTATCAGGTATCAATCAAGGGTGGGGACCCGGTTCCGCTGAACAGCGAGATTGCTGGCGGTTCCCACATGTCATTCTCACCCAACTATTCGCTCATCATGGATGTAGTTGGACACAAGACGCTGTGGGTATCGCCTGCGGTCGCTGGCAAGCCGGCGAAGGTATACGAATTTCCTGATGGCGAGAGTCGAATTGATTACCCGGTCTGGTCTCCGGATGGGAAGTGGGTGCTGTTTGATCGCTTCCGGCCGCAAGGCGGGGACATTTGGGCGATTGAGAATATTGAGTAAGACGGTAATCCCGATCCCGTTGTGGCTAGCTACTCGGAGATCGTGTGCTCTTCGCTTTGGGCGCGGAGGACGCGGTCGACAGAGTAGGGGGCGCGGCGAGTGGGTTCGTGGTAGTGGCGCACCTGCATCTCCCCCAGCAAACCAAAGGCGACCATCTGAAAGCCGCCAAGCAGAAGACCCAAGGCCATCATCATGAGAGGACCGTGCGCGGTCATGAGCGGAACTTGTCGCAGGAACTTTTCCACGAGAAGCCAGGTCACGATGCCAGTGCCGCCGAAAATGCTCAGCATGCCTAAAGTGCCGAAAAAGTGCAGCGGACGTGCGAGATAGCGCAGCAGGAAGCGAATGGTGATGAGATCGAAAAACACCCGAAAGGTACGCGAGATACCGTAGTGTGAATCGCCACGCTCGCGGTTTACATTGCGAATTGGGACTTCGCAGATGGTGGCACCGTGCCAGGAGGCTAGCGCCGGAATGAAGCGGTGTAACTCGCCGTAAAGTGGGACCTGCTCCAGAATGTCACGGCGGTATGCTTTGAATGTCGTGCCAAAGTCGTGGATATCCACGCCGCTGAGCTTAGCCATCATCCAGTTGGCACAGCGGGAGGGGATACGGCGCAGCCATAGATTGTCGATACGGTGCTTGCGCCATCCGCTGACGATGTCGTAGCCCTCAGAAATTTTCTCTAAAAATAGAGGGATGTCAGCGGGATCGTGCTGCAGGTCGCCATCCATGGCGATGATGTAGTCGCCGCGGGCGTGGTCGAAGCCGGCGGCGAGAGCGGAAGTCTGGCCGAAGTTTCGGCGCAGTTTTACCACCGTAACCCGGCTATCTACGGCGGCGATTTCGCGCAGCAGGTGAAAGGTGCGGTCCCTGGAACCGTCGTCCACCAGGACCAACTCGAAGCTCTGCCCGCTGATCTCCATTACAGCCTTCAGACGATCGTAGAGATCGGTGACGTTCTCCTGCTCGTTGTGCAGAGGAACGACGATGGAGTACTTGGGCATGAAGGTTTATTATACTCAAACCGCTAGCCTGAACCGTTACTCGAAGTTCGGCCAGACAGCCCGAGACATCCTGCACGGGCGAGACGCCCGCGCCTACATCGCCCGCCCCTACATTGCCCCCGGACCCTCGGGATAAGCGGGCAAATCAGGAGGCCGCGGGGGCAGCTTCTTAGGATTGGCCTGGATGTCTTTCATCACCAACTCGATCGCTTTTTCCAGTTGTGGGTCTTGGCCTTTTACCACTAAATCAGGCCGGTTTTCCACTACGACATCAGGTTGCACCCCCTTGTTTTCGACGATCCACTTGCTGTTGAGGTCGTAGCGGGCAAACTCCGGACGGGTGATGTAACCGCCGTCAATCAGCGGAATCGGGCCACGGATGCCGCGTACGCCGCCCCAGGTGCGTTCGCCGATGAGTGGTCCCAGCTTGTAATACTTAAAGTAGTAGCTGAACAGGTCGCCGTCCGACGCGGCATAGTGATTGGTAATACAAGCCATGGAGCCATAGAAGACAGGTGCAGGCACGGTACCGCTTTCAAAGTTGCGGGCAGAATTCATGCCCGACAAGACACGCCGCAGGCGCTCAAAGATAAGCGGGTCAACGAAGCCGCCGCCATTGTAACGAACGTCAATGATCATCCCTTCCTTGCGGATCTGCGGGAAATATTGCTTGACGAATTCGTTCAGCCCCGGTGCTCCCATGTCCGGGATGTAGATATAGCCCACGCGCCCGTTGGTCGCAGCATCCACTTTCTTACGATTGGTTTCGATCATGTTCAACTCGCGCAGACTGAACTCGTCCGCGATTGGTTTCACCTGCAGGTTACGGGAGCCGTCTTCGGATGGCTTGGAATTCACGGTCAGAGTTACCGTGCTGTTCGCGGTGTTCACAAACAACTCATCGGGGTTTTGCCGGGCCCGCAATGAGCGGCCATTCACTGCGACCAAGTAGTCCCCTTCTTTGACGTTGATTCCCGGCTCGGTCAACGGTGACCGCGCCTGCGGATTCCAGTTTTCTCCGGGATAGATTTTCTTGAAGCGATAAAAGCCACTGGCCTGATCGGCTTCGAAGTCGGCGCCCAGCAGACCAACGTTTACGGGGTGAAGGTCAGGAAAATCTCCGCCGTTCACATAGGTGTGGGAATTCGAGAGTTCTCCAATTATCTCGCCGAGGATGTAAGTCAGACTGTAGCGGTCGGCAACGTAGGGCAGAAGTTGAGCATATTTGTCTCGCACCTTCTCCCAGTCCACGCCGTTCATGGCGGCTTCGTAGAAATAGTCGCGCTCCTGACGCCAAACTTCGTTATAGATCTGCTTCCACTCCTGGGGAGGATCGACTTCTGCCCGCATGCCACCGAGGTTGAGCGCGCCATCCCCCACTTTCTTAGGGCCGTCAGGTTTGGCATCGATGATGCCGTAGCTGTGAGCATCCGGAGGACCGGCTTCATACAGGAGCTTGGAACCGTCGAAGGAAAGCGCAAAGCGCTCAACACCATCGATCAGAACCTTATCCTTGCGCTCTTTGAGATCATAGACGTGTACGGCGGGAGCCTCGCCCGGGAGCGGACCGGATAGCCCTTGAATAGGCCTGGTCGCGTAGTAGATGAAACCTTTAGCTGCGGCGAAGGTACCAATCACAGCGGGCTCGGTGGGCAGAGCTACGATGCGGTTTTGGATTCCGTCGAGATCGATGCGAAATTCGGCAGGCTTTTCTCTTTCTTTGTCTTTATCCTTTTCTTTGGATTCTTTGTTCTTGTCTTTCTCTTTGTCTTTTTCCTTGGACTCGGCTTTACCCTCGCTCTTGGTCTCTTTACCTTCGGTTGCTTCATCCTTTTTGACCTGCGCTTCGTCGCTCAAAGCGGGAAAGGGCGAAGGCTCATCCTTGCGGAGGGTAACAACGTAGACGCGAGTCGTCTTGGGGTTGGCGAATTCAAAATCAATATTGCCCAGCACTTCATTGAAATCACGGTCTGACAGAAAGTAAAGATACTTCCCATCGGGATCGAACATGGCGAAATTGCTGTTGGTCATGCTGGTGGTGATGGGAGTGGTCTTGCGGTCTGCCAGCGAGTACAAGTAAACGACGGCATTGCCATTTTCGTCGTTGTTGTCGTAAACCAACCATTTACTGTCGGGAGACCACGAGTAATTTGTGATGTCGAAGAATTTGCCGTGTACCACCTCGACCGGTTTCTTGTCGTCGATGGTGATGTACCACAGGCGCAGATCTTTATCAGCCCAAGCGATCTTCTTACTGTCAGGAGACCAGGCGGGACCGAACTTAAACCCCTTATATCCGCTGGTGACCTGCTGCTCCTTACCCATACCATCGTGTGGAGTGATGTAGATTTCGTCTTCGCCAGTGCGGTCGGAAACGTAGGCGATCCAGCGGCTATTGGGTGACCAGGAGACGGATTTCTCGCGAATGCCAGGGGTGCGCGTCAGATTGCGGACGCTTCCATCCTTGGCCGGGACGGTGAAGACGTCACCGCGGGCGCCAAAGACCGCGCGCTTCCCTTCTGGAGAAATGTCGAAGTCAGTGATGGTCTTGGTCACACTGACCCAGTGCTTCATGCTCTGTTCTTCGTCCCCTGGCAGATAGATGGTCAACTTTTTTGGCTGCTTCGATTGCAAGTCGAAAGTAAAGAGATAACCGCCATTCTCGAATACGATGCCACCCGGCCCCAGGCTCGGCCACATCACATCGAAGTCGGTGAAGTGAGTGAGTGACTCGACCTGCTTGCTATTCAAGTCATAACTGTAGAGGTTCAAGCGATGTTCGGGGCCGCGATCGGAGGTGAAATAGATGGTGCTGCCAGACCACATGGGAAAAGTGTCGGTCCACTCTGTGTGGGGCACATCTTCGACCGAATTGTTCTTGAGATCGTAAACGGAAATACTCTGGGCCAGGCCGCCGGTATAACGCTTCCAAGTGCGGAAATTGCGGAAGATCTGGTTATAGGCAATTTTGGTGCCGTCGGGCGAGAAGGAGGTGAGCCCGCCTTCAATCACGGGCAAAGGTTCGGCCAGTCCTCCGTCAATGCTGATGCTGAAGGGACGCTTCGTCCAACCGTTCGAAGCATCGCGGCGCGTGAGAAAGAGAATGCGCTTGCTGTCCGGAAACCAGGTCAAGACTTGGTTATGAATCCCCATACGATCGTTGAGTTGAGCGGCAGCGCCCTGATAGAAAGTGAGCTGCTTGGGCTGTCCGCCATCAGCGGGCATGAGGCAGACGTTGAAATTGCCGTCGTACTGGCCAGTGAAGGCAATCCACTTTCCGTCCGGCGAGAATTTCGGGAACAGTTCGCGCCCAGCGCCAGACGTAATACGCCGGGCGACGCCGCCTGAACTCGATGCCAGCCACAAGTGACCGCCGTACATGAAGACGACCTTGTCTTTGTAGAGGTCGGGGAAGCGCATCAGTCGGCCTTCTGGCATCTCCTGGCCTGCGCTCAGGCAGGCGCAAGTCATAACACCTAGCATGACCCAACTCTTTAAGTAGGACATTTGGGATTCCTCCTGGCGGACTTCCGCGGGCGGGAGACTGGGCTGGATGCTCATTGAGAACGTGAGATTGTAGCAGCTTCGCGCACAAAAACACCTGCTGCCTGTCATTGGACGGAGTAGTCCGGCAAAGGAAAGCGGGGATTCGTCCCTGACACGATTGGCCGATCGCCTATAATTCCGTTTCCTTGGGAGGGCGAGACCACTTGAACAAACCGAGAAATGTTCCACCTGATGGTGAGGTGCCACCGCGCAGACGCTTTTTGCGAACCAGCCTAGTCGGGGGCGTGAGTGCGGCCCTGCTACCAGCCTTGGCAGGTGCTCGCGAACTCGCGGCTCCGGCAAATTTGGCAGGTGGGGTTCGGCCGTTCGAGCTGGATGAGGCCACCGTCACCGATCTTCAGGTGGGTCTGGCCTCGGGAAAATTCACCGCTCGTTCGCTCACGGAAAAATATCTGGCCCGGATTGAGGAGATCGACCGGAACGGCCCCGGCGTGAACAGTCTGATTGAAGTCAATCCCGAGGCTCTCGCCATCGCCGAGGCTGTGGATCGGGAGCGCAAGGGCAAGGGTGCACGCGGCCCTCTGCACGGCATTCCAGTTCTAATCAAAGACAACATCGACACTGCCGACCGGATGCAAACCACGGCGGGATCGCTGGCGCTGATGGGATCGCGACCAACGCGGGACGCGTTGGTGGTCCAAAAACTGCGCGAGGCCGGAGCTGTCATCCTGGGTAAGACCAATCTGAGCGAATGGGCGAATATCCGTTCCAGCCATGCCACCAGCGGCTGGAGCGGACGGGGCGGACTGACCAAGAATCCTTACGCGCTGGATCGTAATCCCTGCGGATCGAGTTCCGGATCGGGGACGGCAGTCGCAGCTAGTCTTTGCGCGATCGCGGTGGGCACCGAAACCGATGGGTCGGTGGTGTGTCCCGCGTCGGCGAACGGAATTGTGGGCATCAAGCCGACGCTGGGGTTGGTCAGCCGAGCCGGCATCATCCCCATTGCGCACAGCCAGGACACAGCGGGAGGGATGGCACGAACCGTGCGCGACGCGGCGATTCTGCTGGCCGCGCTGGCGGGAGTTGATCCACGCGACACCGCCACGGCGGAGAGTTCCGGGAAGGCGCCTCACGATTACACGAAGTCTCTCGATCCTGATGGGCTGCGCGGAGTTCGTCTGGGAGTGGCGCGCAAGTATTTCGGCTTCAGTGATGCCGTAGACGCATTGATGGAAGACCTGATCGGAGAGATGAAGAAACACGGCGCTGTGATCGTGGACCCTGCCGACCTGGAGTCATTCGGGAAATTTGACGATACGGAAAATACTGTCCTGCTGTACGAACTGAAAGCCGACCTCAATGCTTATCTGGCAAGCCGGCCCGGCGCGCCCGCTTCTCTGAACGAGTTGATTGAGTTCAATCAGCGCAATAAGAGCAAAGAAATGCCCTACTTTGGGCAGGACCTGTTCATTAAAGCCGAAGCCAAGAGTCCGTTGAGCAGCAAAGAATATATAGACGCGCTCGAGGCAAATCACCGCCTGACGCGAAAAGAAGGGATTGATGGAGTGATGGACAAATTCCAACTGGATGCGATTCTTGCGCCAACCGGAGGTCCAGCGTGGATCACTGATCTGGCAAACGGGGACCACTCGACGGGCGGCAGTTCCAACGCGGCGGCGGTAGCGGGATATCCCGACATAACGGTGCCGGCTGGCTTCGTTTTTGGGCTGCCGGTTGGGATCTCTTTTTTTGGTCGGGCCTGGAGCGAGCCGACGTTGTTTAGGATCGCTTACGCTTTCGAGCAGATGACAAAGGCGAGGAAGCCACCACAGTTTTTGCCGACGGTGAAATTGTGAGGCCGACCGATACTGCGGTCGGGTATCGGCCGCTACGCGGCGGGTTTACGTTTTTCTGATGAGGATATTCCCGGAGCAGTGGCGACCGCCAGCTTTCGCACTTGCTCGGCGTGCTCGCGGAGGGCAGAACGCAGCTCTGCAATAATTTGATTGAAGTTGTCCGGTTCAGTGGCTGAAACAGCCTTCTCGTAGAGATCGCGGATTCGGTCTTCCAGATGACGAAGCAGCACAGCCTGGCCAGATTTTCACAGGGGGCAGCATTGTTCGATACAGTACAAACCCTAGGTTTCGCCTGCACGTTTCCGTAGACCGCCTACGGGCTTGTCCTCATTTATTATTTGTTATGCTTCGCTTCATGAGGCCATAGAATCTATTTCTGTCCAAGAACCTTGCAAGCCGGAGGTGCTCGGATGATGGGGAAAGACAAAGAACGCTGGATAAAACTCTGTGAGCGAGCTGCGAGCGAACAGGACCCAAAACGAATGTTGGAACTAGTCTCCGAGATCGTTAAGCTCCTCGACGCGAAAGAAAAGCGGCTCAAGAAAACCCGAGTACCCAAGAAAACGAGGGTTTAGTAGTTACCTCGTCCGCGGCTGGAGACGTCGCATCGAGCACAAAGCTGGCGAGAATGATCATTGGAGCAAAGCGAAACCGTTTGGACTCATGGTCCCTCCTCCTTCCTGTTTTTGGCCTGCGTTCATCTATAGCAACGAAGCAAATGAATCGGAATCTCCCCTCTTTGACCTCAAAGCAGCCAGAAGTGACGCTGATTTCACCGGCCCGCATAGGCTCAAAGGATTTGGCAATGCCATTCGGAAGTGGCTGTTGTAAACAGGTGATTGGATCAGTCAACGATAACCGGTGAAATGTCGAGGTGACGAATTGACCACCGCGGAGAAGCAACAATTCCTTAAAGCCGCACTGCCGGAAAGCCGCAAGCGTTGGGGTTTATAGGGAGCTCAAGAACTCGATGATGGCCTCTTGGTCCTCCCTTTTCATTTTCTCAAATCGTTGACTTACGTGGCTTGCGTCGCCGCGGTGTCGCAGGATCGCGTCGCGAAGGGTTAGGGATGCGCCATCGTGCATCAATCGCGGACGCAATCGGACTCCCCATAAAGGAGCGGTGCGTATCTTGTTTCGACTGCTCTCGAAGTTCTGTTTCGAAAGATATCCCGACATCATCTGAAAGACTTTGTTCCCGTAGTGCTCCCGGGTCGCCTGCAGGATGCCGTCACCCGTCCCGACGTCGTGCATCAGGAAATCCCCATACGGATGAAATGTGATTGCCCCGAGCGCAATTGGAATCGTATACGTTCCGCCGTTGATCTTCGTTCCAGCGGGAGCGGTGGTCAAGGTTTCGACATGGCATGTCGCACAACCGATCTTGTCAAATAAGCTGTTCCCCTTCTTTGCAATCGTGCTGCTCGCGAGCTGGGAATCACGCCCCGGCGCTTTCGTGGCTCGAATAAATCGCGCGAAGTGATCAATGTCGGAGAGACCGTCCGGTCCTGGGGTGTCATTCGGCTCCGGGGCAGTGTTGCAAAGCTTGGTTACCTCATCGGGTTGAAGGCGGTTTGTGATGCCCATCTCGTTGAGATAAGCGTCGCCTGCGAACGATAGCAGGCTGGCGTGCTGATCTTTCCAACCGAATCTACCTACGCTCATCTGTCCGGGGGCCTCTACGATAGGGACCTGGAGAACCTGCCCGCAGATTTTTCGATGTGAAGATTTGCATTGTTGCTCGGCGAGATCGATGAGGGTTTGATCGGCAACCGCCTCGACGAAGCCATCTCCCAACAGATTCAAAGAAAGGCGAAACGCGCGGACCGTCTCTGTCTCTGGAACTCGCTCTTGAATCTCCTCGTTAGGAACAGCAGCGTTGGGACAAATAGCGCGATCATTCACCAGAGACCGGCCAGTGATAACTTCGGCTCCGTGAGCGATCGGGATTTCCGGAGTGCGGAAGTGTCCCTCTGGCCCCAGATGACCGACACGTAATTCCGCGACCTGGGAGGCGGCACCCGAAACCGGACTCTGATGGCATTCGCGGCAGGACTGCGCGTTATAAAGCGGTCCCAGGCCATCGCTCACCTGCTCGACTTCCTCGAATTTCATTTGATCGGCCTGATGAGTTGCGTCGTCGGTGACGCCGTTGCTTTTGTTGTCAAAACCGGTAGGTGCTTCCGTCGAGGGATGGATAGAAGAGGCGAGGATAAGACTCAGCACGGCCAAAGCGATCAAGAGTCGCATGGCATATTTCTCCCTTCTCTAGGCGCGGCGTCGCGAAGACGAATTCCCATCATGAATACCATCTTTACCGGTTTCTTCCAAAACGAAAAACGTGGTGCCTAAACTTGATGCTCGGAGAGAGTTGGAGGCCAATGTCAGAGCAGGCTTCTATCGCGGTGAGCTTGTACACGCTTTGTCCAACCCAGGTTGAAGCGCTAAGGCTCTGCAGAACTCCGCCTTGCCGAATTGACTTGCCGACACTCGAAAGTAGCCACTCTCCTTCTGCTGCTATGTCTCGCCTTGTGCGATTCAGCTAAACTGATTTGTCATGAGTGAGCCTGAAGGGCAAAATCTGTCCGGCCGGTGCAGTTTGTGCGGGGCGCGTCCGACGAATTAAGTTTAAATAGATTAAGTTTAACCAGGTTAAGTAACAAGGACTACAAACAGTTACTTAGAGGAGAGGCTTACGACAAACCAGACCTCGCGAAGAAGTTTTCTCAGAATTTCCGCCCTGGGATGGGCAGCAGCGGTGGTTCCTGACGTGGTCCGGCCAGCGGATGCGGCAACCGCAAAACTCGCGACCGGCAGCGAACCGGCGAATCGCAGCCCGGAGATCTCCGTTTGGGAAACATCTGGCGACGAGCGTTTTGCCGCCGCTCCTCGAGCCACTTGGCGTCCTGCGGGGACACCGGCAACCGATCAGCTCCGGCTAAACCCCGGCATAAAGTTCCAGGAGATTTTGGGATTCGGGGGCGCCTTTACTGACGCCGCGTGCTACATGTTCAATCAACTTTCGCCTGTAGCCCGAGAAAAACTATTCCATGAGCTGTTTCATCCATCAGAAATGGGACTGAGTGTTGGCCGGATATGCGTTGGATCGAGCGACTACTCGAAGAAACTTTACAGTTACGATGAGGGCGAACCTGATCCGGAGCTCACGCGATTTTCGATCGACCACGACCGCGAATACATTCTGCCCGTGCTCCGCGAGGCGCGTCAGGCGAATCCTGACCTATTCCTTTTTTCATCTCCATGGAGCCCGCCCGGCTGGATGAAGTTCAACAACTCGATGCTGGGTGGCTCGATGCGCAATCACTACTTCCCGGTTTACGCGAAATACTACCTGAAATTTTTGCAAGGCTACGCGGCCGAAGGCGTGCCGGTGCAAGCGCTGACTTCGCAGAACGAAGTGGACACCGATCAGGATGGCAGAATGCCCGCTTGTATCTGGCCGCAGGAGTACGAAATTAAATTTGTGCGAGATCATCTGGGTCCGCTTCTGGAAAACAGCGGACAACCGACTAAGATCTGGATTTTGGACCACAACTACAATTTGTGGGGACGCGTGGTGGACTCACTGCAGGACGATAAGCTTCGCAAATACGTCAACGCGGTCGCCTGGCACGGTTACTATGGCACTCCCGACATGATGAGCAAGGTTCATGACGCCTATCCGGAAGCAGAGATGCATTGGACCGAAGGCGGACCGGACTACACGGATCCTGGTTATCTGACGGATTGGTGTAAGTGGGCGGGAACTTTCAGGGCGGTACTGAATAACTGGTGCCGCTCCATCACAGCATGGAACCTGGCTCTCGATGAGCAGGGCCGGCCGAACATCGGACCATTTCCGTGTGGTGGCGTTGTAACCATCAACTCGCAGACCAAAGAGATAATCCGTAGCGGACAATACTGGGCTTTTGCTCACTACGCGCGCGTCATCCGTCGTGGGGCTCGCCGCTTTGACTCGCAGAGCACGGCCGCTGACCTGCAGCACGTTGCGGTTGAAAATCCAGACGGCCAACAGCTGCTGATCCTGACCAACACGGGAGCTGCAAGGGCGATCGAATTGCGGCTGGCGAATAGGGCGGCTTCGGTTCTACTGAAAGCAAATTCAGTGACCACTCTGGCATGGAGGTAGCGGCTCTCAGAATTCCGCCTTCCCACTGGGGCAGAATCCGGTTAGCGGCATCAACGGACAGTTCTATGATGCTCGCCAAAGATTCAGGAGATGACGGGCAATCCGGTACTAATCCACCCCACTGACCCCCCTGACAAAAACTGACTCTTATAGCAAGCGGGATGGGGATAGTTGACGAACCGATCGTCAGCACTCAGAACCCGGGATGTGAGCGCTATGGCAATTTAACGCCTGCAACGAGCCTGAGGATTGGCTAATGCACCGAACCATTGTAAGGAGGTCGAGTTGACACGGAGAACAACGACTTCTACACTTCAGACCTACCCAAGGGAAGCTTCGACAGATCCGGTTCGCAGGGAACAACAACAAAATCTTGTCAAGAAGGGAGAATGACCCATGAAGAACATCGTTCTGGTTCATGGAGGTTTTGTAGACGGCGCTGGCTGGGAGGGCGTCTACAGGACTCTAAAAAAGAACGGCTACAACGTCAGCATCGTGCAGAACCCTACCCTATCGTTGGCGGACGACGTGGCGGTTACTAAGCGCGTTCTTGCCGCGCAGGACGGTCCCGCCATTGTCGTCGGCCACTCCTATGGAGGGGCGGTGATTACCCAAGCCGGAAACGATCCTAAAGTTGCGGGCCTTGTCTACATAACTGCCTTTGCCCCGGACAAGGGCGAGTCCGTGGCTTCGCTTATCAAGAATCCGCCGCCTGGTGCGCCCGTGCCACCGATACTGCCACCGCAGGATGGTTTTTTGTTGCTCGACAAAGCAAAATTTCCTGCCTCCTTCGCGGGTGATGTCGAGCCAGGGAAGGCGGCGTTCATGGCCGACTCCCAAGTCCCATGGGGCGTGGAAGCTTTTAGCGGTACGATCAGCGAACCTGCATGGAAGTCAAAACCGAGCTGGTACTTGATTGTGACAGACGACAAGATGATTCCACCCGACGCCCAGCGTTTCATGTCCAAGCGGGCGGGCTCTACGGTCGTTGAGGTCAAAGGCAGCCATGCCATCTATGTGTCACAGCCCGAGGCTGTCGCAGCTCTAATCGAACAAGCCGCCAACAGCCTAAAGGCAGCCGCCGCTTAGCGATTGGGTGATAGCAGCCGCTCGACGCTAACGGCGTTTTGTGGAGACTATTCCAAACAGGCTTTAGCACTCAAAACCCCTCCAAAGGTCAATGAATGAAACGGCGATATTACAACAGGTATGCGGCGCTGGCGCTCAGCTTTGAGGCTCTTGAACTCGGCTATTGGCGGGTCTAAGCTTTCCCTTAGTCTCGGGGTGAGGGACGGCACAGGTTTTTACCGTTTCCACTGTCCTGGGTTCGACCGAAGGCGAACGGTTGGCAGGCCGGGCCACGTTTCTCACCCCGCGACGCAATGTCTTCCCATAGCGCTCGCAATCCTTGCGCGAAACAGAACAAATCGATCACTCAACCGGTTTTACTGACCTTGCTGCTACCATGTGTTATTGCCATGAAAGAACCCACGGCTGCCCAGGCCCCCCGCAATCTAATCGGTAACTCGAACCAACCGCAGGTTGCGCGACACGATCCTGCTAAAAACGATAACACGGTGAAGATCAGGGAACTCGTGGACCGGCAGGTACAAGCGTGGGAGAAGCATGATTTTGGAATTGCCGCCCCTGACTGGCTTCCAAACGGGGAATTGATTTCGCCGGGGGGGCATGTGCCCGCTGAGGAAATGCAAACAGCGATGGCCGGTTATTTCAAGCAGTTCCGCGATTTGCGAGTCACGGTAAAGAATGTCTTCATTTCGACTGACGGAGCTAAGGCGGCCATCGAGTGGGACTGGGATGTGACTCGGCGAAGA
>DATKEN010000122.1:0-65947 GCA_035512155.1 Terriglobales bacterium
AAAATCTGGTCGCATGGCGACTGGGCAGGAACAGGAGCCAGCGGTTTGGTCAATGGGCTTAACTCCACTACTGATTCTTTTGCCATGAACTGTGTGTACTGTTCGCTGGTTGACTCGCAGGCCAGCCAGAATCTAAGGCCAGGGGGAGAAGGCCACACCATAGGGACAGGCTTTGGCACGCAATTCAAGTTTAATCATAACTGGCTGGAAGGTCAGTCGATTGGGTCATTCTCTGGCGGTTTCGCAGGCGGGTCAGGGCCATCTATCCCTGGACTGGTGCCGTTTCAGGATGTAGAGATGCGCCGGAATCGCTTTACTTTTCCCTATAACTGGATCGGCCTACTGAAAGTTCCCGCCACGAACGCGCACTGGGGTGGACAGAATATCGACCGCAAGAACACAGACGAGATGAAAGAAGGAGAGCGGGTCATTAAAGTCGGTAACATTTTCGAGAATTCCGACAATGGGGGTGGGCAGTCGGGACCGACGTTCGACGTGGATGTGCGAAATAATTCCGGGTCCGTGGGAAGCAACTATCAGGCGACGATCAACGATGTCACGATTGCTTACAACATCGCTCGCAATAGCTGCCATAACTTTGAAACCTCTCGTGGCGGCTCGGGGTCTAGCGCGGGGAATGGCATTACGCAATCCCAGCGCAACCTCTGGTTCCACGACAATCTCTTTTACAACGTCAACAGCAATAATCCAGGATGCACGACAGCGACCTCGCTTGGTGTTTCCATGACTTCCAGCGATTTCCGCTGGAAGGGAACGATTACGGAAAATGCGGCGGGGACACAAGCCACATTCGTAGCTACCTGCTCGATCGATAATGGTGACTGTCCATTGGGTCCTCCTGGTGTCGGTTTTCAAGTTCTCGACATCCTGCCGGGTGATCCGGTGGCGGTGTGGGGATGCACGGCGGTGACGGCGTTCAACGTCCCCACGGCAAATTTCAGCGGTAATACCTGGCCTTCTGGAGTTGGCCCCTTCGCGGTGGCAGGAACGAACCCCAACAGTCTGACCGTGACTTATCCGTGGGTTGCGACTCCCAATGCGGTAGATGCGAGCGGCAATTGCTTTCTCTCGATCGGTCAGGGCGGAGGCCGCAACACCCTATACACGCACAACACAGCGATCCAGGAATCAGTTCATGCTTTTAGCTCGACCAATACCCCGGCAGGAAACGGGCCGCATTACCAAATCAACGGCCTAGTCCGGGACAACATCACCCTCAGCGGTGGCTGGTTTAACAGCTCAAGGACTGAAGGCACAAGTACAGAAACCTTCGACTATGACATTACGAGTCTAACCGCAGACCACAATGTCTGGCCGACGCGCACTGCTTCCAACTACACCGAATACGGCAACAACACGGCTTTCGCGGCTGGCCCCTGTACCACTCCAACCGGTTGCAATCCGCCCCTAAGCATGTATTTTCCGGCTACGGATTACTGCACCGGGGCGACCTCGACCTCGGCCTGTGTGGGATTCATTGGGGCCATGAGTCTACCATCCGGACCGATGCCGTTGACGCTCAACGATTACCACAACTTTGCTCTACGTTCGGATAGTTTGTTTTTTGCTGGTAATTCGCAGCAAGCGTCGGACGGCAAGTCCATGGGCGCGGACATCTCGGCCATCGACAACGCGGAGACAACGACTACTTATACCTGCCCGTACACCTGCGGGAGTCCGGGACCATTTGTGGATCATTAATTCAAGGTATGCCAATCCAGGACAGCACCTCCAGCAGCCGATAACACGATCCAAGGTGGAACGACGTGAACGAAAACGATTGGAGGAATGTAAGAAAACCAAACTGTCGGGGAGAATGTTTTAGTGGTGGAGCTAGGAACGAGCTACAGCGAGCTAGACGTACCCGAGTCCGGCTAGCCTGTCGTGGATGGCTTTTTCCGACTCGGCATGGTTTGAGTCGCCGCCTGCACTCTTCTTTTCCATTCCTGCCACAAGCGACCGGCCCTGCATGCTTTCCGGAATTTCGTGTCCCGCGAGATCCATTAATGTGGGAGCGATATCAAGCAGGCGGGCACCTTCGTACTCACCGCTTAGCGGGCAATTGGGAGCGTTCAAGATAAACATGCCGTACTGCGCATGGTTGCAGCCATCGGGACCGGTATCATTTTCTTGAACGTGGATTTTCGAATGGCCGACCGTCCCGATAGAACGCCAGTAGAGACCGCCGAAGTGGACGATCAAATCTGGAGCCACGTTACGCACGCTGCGGTAAATTTCTTTCGGCTTGAAGACCAGAGAATTCAGCGGCTGACCTTTGTCATCCGGGAGCGCTTCCAGACGAGCTCTCATTTCGTTCTGGAAAGATTCGTACTCGGCCGCGGGAATCACGCCCTGGGGCTCGCGTCCCTGAACGTTGAAGAAGACGCGGGCGTAGTATCCGCCTTCGCTCCACACTCGAGTCTTGCTCCAGTTCACGTTGAGCTTGTCGAAGGGCGTGAGCGTCTTAGGATATTCATTCAGAACCAGCAGTCCCTCGCGAATCAGCCATTCGTTGACGGCGAAGCCTCCGTCGAGACGTTGCGCGCCGTGGTCTGAAACCAGCAGTACAATGGTTTCGCCCTCCAGCAATTGGAGTACGGCGCCGATCTGCTCATCCAGCCATAAGTAGTATTCCGGAATCGCATTCTGATAAGGATTGCCGGGCTCAAACTGCACGTGCTGGGGGTCGAAATGGTTCCAAAAGCCGTGATGCATGCGGTCGAGACCGATGTCGACAAAGTGAAAGTAGTCCCACTCCTGTTCCGCAAGCAGCCAACGCACCACTTGCCACTGCTTCCGGCTCATGGCGGAGATTTCTTCCTTAAGCCAATCTTTTCGATCCGTGCGGAAGTTCTTCACATCCACGGGATACTCGCCTACTAATTCAGTGAGCTTGGCCTTCAGAGTTGCCGGATAAGTGAAATCGTTCTTGACGGTATCTGGCGTAAGAAAGCAGCCGATGCTGATGCCATTAACGCGACGCGGCGGGTAATTGGGCGGCACTCCGACCACAATCGATTTCTTCCCTTCGCGCGCCAGATGGTCCCAGATGGCTAGCACCTTGATAGAGCTGGAATTTGCAAATCCCAACTTGTCGTAAGAGTGGTCGGAACGATTGCGGAATCCATAGACGCCGAGCGAACCTGGGTCTTGGCTGGTGCTCATACACATCCAGGCAGGAACGGTGATAGGTGGAATCACGCTTTGCAGCCGCCCGTACACACCTAGATCCATCAGGCGACGAATATTCACCAGCCGTTCGTCGCCGAATATGATTTCCGGCGCTGCGCAGTCAAGTCCGAGCACACAGATTTTCATGAGTTAGATTGAGCGCTCAAAGTAAGGGGACTGCCTTCCATCGATTGCGGTGCCCGCACGCCCAAATACTTCAGGATCGTGGGCGCCAGGTCAATGATTTGTGTGTGATTGTGCCGTGCTGCACGATTCATAAGGAGGATTCCAGGCACAGCTTCCGGATCGATGATGTGATCACCGCTCCAGCGGCGCTTGTTATCTTCGAGTAGCGACTGCGCGAATCCTCCTACGGCTGTTCGCCAGGAGACACGGAATCCGGGATAAAAGTTGATCAGCAAATCCGGAGAATTTTCCACGAATGCACCCGAGTATAACTCTTCCCGTTGCGACACACTGCGAATAGCGGCTCTTTGGGTTCCCGGATCGGGAAACTCCGCCAGGCCGCTCTGAATCGCCCGGCGCACCCGCTGAGCCTCTGTGCCCTCGTCCAGGATCCCGGCACCCTCACGCCCTTTGAAGTTCAGATAAATTCCGCCAAGACCAAGAGCGTAGGCGTAAGTCTTCGACCAGTCGACTTGCGTGAAGCCTTCACCCAGCTCTTTGTCCGGTTTGTGGTTGTCTTTCAAGGCAAGGAGACCGTTTTGCCAAAGCCAGGTATTGGTGTCGAAGGCGCGGCGGAAAGTGCCGAAGCCGTGATCAGACAGCACCATGAGCAGAGTATGCTCGTCCACTTTTTCGAGCACGGGAGCCAATAACGCGTCGCATTGACGATAATGTTCTTCAATGCGAGTTGCGAATTCAGGAGCCGAGTCCGGTTCAAAGCAGGGATGTTCGCGGTCGCGAAAACGCCACAGCATGTGCTGCACCCGGTCTGGTGTATCGAAGAGCATGAAGAACAAGCCCTCGCTGAACCGGCCAAGTTCAAATCGCATCATTCGCTCGCGCTCGCGCAGGACTAGATCACACTGCTGCAGATAGGCGGCCTCATCCAAACGGCCGTTGTTTAAACCGTTGTGGTCCTCCGCCATGCCCAGAGTGGAAAATAACCCAATTTTCTCCGCCAACTCCTTTGCATAATCGCCGGGCGACGAAACTGGAAACATCGGTGCGGCAGGATCGAAATTAACTGCTGAAGCGTAGAACTCGAGATGCGGATCAAGTTGCTTTACGTAAAATCGCGCGATCCCGCCGACCGACTGCAGCATGGAGAATTTGAATTTGAAGCGCACCCACTCGCTCCAGCCTTTTTCGGCAATCTCGATCCTTGAGGGTGCGCCGCCAGTGTGAAGCACGAGTTTCCGCGTGCCTTTGTCCACCTGCACACTGATTTCACAAGACGTGTCGCCAGGGGGCGATTGCCTGGTGTTGCGTGGACCCAGCACGCGTGTTGTCAGATCGAGGCCTGAGTCCAACTGGATCAGTTGCTCACTTTCCTCCGCCATTACCGTACGATCTTGGGTGTAGAACGTCCCCTTGCTTTGGCTGCCGCGCAGGTCTGGGACTCCGACACCGGCCAGCATCCTGCCCTGAACAGCTTCCGGCGGGAAGGTGCAGGGGCATCGCAGAATCGTGCTGGGGACACCAGCCTGCGAGAGCGTCTGCCACAACGGTACGCCTCTGCGCCGGTTCACTACGCGGGGTTGCGCCAGCATGTTCTTAGGCCGCTCGAAGCGGCTTAGGGCAACGTCCGGTTGGTAGGTTTCAGGATTGCGGCAGATGAAATCGAAGATTCCGTGGCCCCCGGGATTAGTTCCCGTGGCGAACGATGACCAAGCTACGGGGGTTTGCGCCGGATAGGTCGTGCGCAGGCGCGAATAAAAACCTGACGCTCGAATCTTGGCCAGATTCGGCAGTTCCCCGCGACCCAGCATGGGCTCCACAATACTGGGCTCCAGGCCATCTAAACCGATCACGATAACTTTCTTGCGCAAAGAAACGACCTGGGACTACGGAGTTTGGTTCGGAGGATTCTTGGAAGCCTCGGTGGCGGCGGGTGGCGCATCAATGGGTCGGAATATCTTGACTACCTTGAAAAATGCCGCGACCAGTTTGTTCCAGAAGATCAGCAGCAGTCCAAGCAGGCTGGCCAGCCCAGAGGTGACGGTCATGACCTGATCGGGACCGCCATAAAATGCCAACAGCGCAAAATGCATGGATGCTCCTTAGGTCTTCTGCTTTGATGCAAAGCACAATTTTACGGCCTGATCCAGTCACCCGCCAGCCCTATATGGAGATCTTTTTACTTGTCATCGGCGATCCGTTGGGATTTGCTGTCATGGTCAAAAACAAACGAGCGCTCCGATCAGGAAGCGCCCGCGACCTGCTACGGAATGGAACGCTTGCATTATTGAGGCAGAAGCACAGTGTCAACCACATGAATCACACCATTCGATTGAAAGACGTTGGGAATGGTTACGGTCGAAACATCACCCTTTTCGTCCTTCAGAACCACATCGCTGCCTTGCATCATGGCGGTGAGGGCGCCGCCGCTTACCGTCCTGAGGGTAGCTTGGCCGTTCCCAGCCTTGATTTGCTTCTTTAGTTCGGAAGCGCTGATCCTGCCGGAAACAACGTGGTAGGTCAAAACTTTGGTCAGCGTATTCTTGTTCTCGGGCTTCAGTAGCGTATCGACGGTGCCCGCCGGAAGTTTTGCAAAGGCCTCATTGGTGGGAGCAAAGACGGTGAACGGTCCGGGGCCTTTTAGTGTGTCGACCAACCCGGCGGCCTTTACTGCGGCCACCAGCGTGGTGTGGTCCGCCGAATTCACGGCATTGTCGATGATGTCTTTGGTGGGGTACATCTCCTGGCCGCCAACCATCGGATTCTTGGAGCCTGCCAGGGCAGCCGTGGCAGCAATTGCGAACAACGAGAGTAATAGAACAGCGAATTTCTTGGTCACGATTAGTCTCCTCTAATTTAACTGCTTTCACAGGAGGTACGTGAGATTGCGAAGATTGGATGGGATGGAGGATTTGCGACGGAAATAAAAAAGCTCCCTTCCCGAGAGGAAGGGAGCTGGCTAATGCCCAGTCTGATACTCCGAGCTACGCGACGCCTCGCACTCTAGCCGCTGTCAGCTCCGGCGCGGCGCCCGGCAGCTCCTGGTGAACCGGCGCCTTCATTTTGCGGAGCACGAAGAACGCGAGCAATGCTGCGCAAAGGTCGAAGACGATGGCAAATCGGAACACGCCCTTCCAGCCAGCGTTCGGCAGGGTGAATTTAGCAGCGAACGGAGTCCAAACCGTGGGAACCACGGTGAGGATGAGCCCGTAGGCAATCAATACCCCGGCTACAGCCAGCAGTATGGCCTTGGCGTTTCGATTGAGATGCAGACGAAACACCGCAGGCGCCAGGAATGCCGCGAAAAATATCAAGAGGCCGCCTAGCAGGAGCAGGATGTCAGCGCGGAAGTCGAAAGCCTTGCCTGCTGCCAACGCCGACCCAATAGGCACGAACACGGAAGCCGTCCCCTTCGCAGTGTAGAGGAAACCGTAGTTCTCGGTGGCGTGCTTGCGACCGAAGAAGTCTCCGCACAGCGCCGGAAACAGCGAGTAGATCTCGCCCCAGCCGAAAAAGGTAAACGCGCTGAAGATGACGAACATCAGCGGGTTAGTGGCGAACCGGAGGAGCACGTAAATGGCGATGGCTTCTAGACCGAACGCCACAGTCATGGTCATCTCTCGGCCAATGTGGTCGGAGATCCATCCCCAGAACGGGCGGCAGAGTCCGTTTACCAAACGATCGGCGGAGAGGGCGAAGACCAGGGCCGGCATGGTGAGTCCTAACAGGCTGACTGGAATCTTGTCGACCTTGAAATCGACCGCCATCGGCTTGAGCTGCGCTACAGCCATCAAGCCCCCGGTCGCAACCATCGCCATCATCAGGTACATGAGCCAGAAGTTGGGCGTGGCCACCATTTCGCCGGAGGTAAAATCCACCGGCGACTGGCGTTTCTTCACTTCCTCACTGCCTTTTGATCTCCAGGTTTTGGGCAGCCAGCCTACAGGCGGCGACTTGAGAAAGAAGGCCGCCACGAGCACGGTCAATCCCTGGATGATCCCCCAGCGGATGAAGGCGGCCTGGTAACCGGCCGAGTTGATCATGTTAGCGATCGGCGCAACGGTGAGGGCGGATCCGGCACCGAAGCCCGCAGCCGTGAGTCCGGCCGCCAGACCGCGGTGGTCAGGAAACCACTTCATAGCGAGGCCGATGGCAGTGCCGTACACGATGCCGGCGCCTATCCCAGCTACCGCGTAGGAGAGATACAGAGCGGTCAGCGACTCGGCTTTTCCGCTTCCAACCCAACCAAGCCCAGCCAGAACGCCACCGAGCATTACCAGCAACCGGGGACCGAATTTGTCGACGAGCCAACCCTCGAAGGGCACAAGCCAAGTCTCCAGGAGCACGAAGACGGTGAAGGTTACCTGGATTAGAGCTTGATCGGCCTTGAGGTGCTTTTGAATCGGCGGAACGAACAGAGTCCATCCATACTGAAAATTCGCCACCGCCACCATACCGAGAATACTGAAGAGAAGAACTACCCAGCGGTTGGATTCGCTGGTGCTAGGAGCAACTGCGGCCGTGGATTCAGCCATAGATACACCTCCTCGGTGTCTTATCAGACTTAGGGCAAACTAGACTACGCCAGTTCCCTGCCTGCGATCCTCAGAAGTGCGTGGGGCAAACTCTAACTTTCCCGCCAGCTTGCTTATGCAGGTGGGTTGTCGGCCTCCACATCTTTCCGGAATGGGATCACTCCGGGAACCAGCCACTTTTCCCACATCTCATCGATCTTACTTTGGAAGTAATCGATATCATCGTTGGTAAAGTGCGCGAAACGTCCCTGCCTACGTAAATAATCCCGTACGGGCTGCCGCTTAATGCGGCCAGTAGAAATTTGTTGGGTCCTGCCAGTGAGCTTCAATACGCCATTTTCAATCTCGTACAAGGGCCAAACCCCAGTGTTCACCGCCAACTCGCCCATCTCGTGCGACTGGTAGGGATCATAATCCCAGCCCTTGGGGCACGGATCGAGCGAATGAATGAAGGTGGGTCCACCAATGCTTAACGCCTTGCGCATCGAGTTCATTCCGGCCAAGCCGTAGGACATGCAAATCGTCGCCACGTATTTGCATTCCGGATGGCCGGCCGCCATCATTCCCGCCATGTTCTTCTTCCAGCGACGATGCATGATTCTCTTCACTCTACCGGGAGTACTGAACGTAGTGTTGGCGCCCCACGGCGTGCTGCCAGACAGCTGAATATCAGTGTTGGCGTAGGACTCGTTGTCGTACATCAAAATCAGGCAATTGTAGTCAGGATGAGTGAGAGTCGCGGAAATCGCGCCCACGCCCATGTCCGCGCCCCCGCCATCGCCGCAGAAGGCTATCACATTAATGGGCTCTTTCTTCATCTTTCCTTTGCGCATGAGAGCCTTCAATGCCGCAGCTGTTCCGAGCGCGGCTGATCCACTGCTACCCAGTTGGGTATGCATCCATGGAAGCACCCACGACGTGCTGTAATACGTTGTGTTGGCCACGTACATACAGCCGGTGCTGCCCAGAATGATCGAGCGGGGGCCAGCGGCCTTGGCCATCATTTTCATCAGCAGCGCCGACTCGCAGCCCTGGCAAGTGCGGTGACCGGAGGTGAAGAACTCCTCCAATGGGATCTTCTTGACTGCCTTGAAGGGCTCTAGTTTCTGGGTTGGATCAATCTGTATATAAGTAGCCATAATTCTTCACCCTTTCTGATGGGTTGAACCTCATCAGCGAAAAACGGATTACTCTCGCAATCCGATCCATTGCGTTAGCGGTTGGGCCTTGCCCTCAGCCGCTTTATATACGGAGTCAGTCATCCGTTCTACATCTGGTACGGTTACTTCGCGTCCGCCGAGACCGCAGATGAAGCCGAGTACTGGCGGCCGCTTTCCGGACGGGTAGAGCGCATGGCGAACCTCACCGGCCAGCACGCCGCCAAGATACGGCGAGCCGAATGAATAATCACGGTCGATCACTCCGATCGCAGAGAAGCGTCCCAAACTCTTAGCCAGTTCCTCCGCAGCAAAAGGACGGAACCAGCGCATGCGCACGAAACCGACCTTCTTTCCTTGCTTGCGCATTTGCCGGATAGCGACCTTCACCGGAGTCGACAAAGTTCCCATGCCCATCAGCACCACGTCCGCATCTTCAGTTTCGTACTCCTCGAAGAATGGGTTGCCGTATGAGCGCCCAAATATCCGCTCGAACTCGGCATAAGCCTCACGGATGACGATCGGCGAACGTTCCATGGCGGCGTAATTCTGACGCCGGATTTCCATCACCCAGTCTTCGTTGCCCTGAGGGGCCACGGTAATGGGATTGTCGGGATGGAGTAGCAATTCGCCGCGATTGTAAGGTGGCAGGAATTCGTTCACCTTTTCTTGCGATGGGATTTTGACGATCGCCTGGGAGTGGGTAAGGAATGCACCATCACAACTGATGGCACATGGGAGGAACACCCGCCGGTCCTCAGCTACTCGATAGGCGATCAGGGCGGTGTCTAACGCTTCCTGCGCGTTGTCCACCCAGACCAACTGCCAGCCGAGGTCGCGGACCGCGAGCGCGTCGTTGTGCTCTACTCCAAACGCGCCGGGATCATCCAACGCACGGTTGCCCACCATGGCGATCATCGGAATGCGCAAGGCCGGAGTGACCGTCAGCGCTTCCATGGCATACATCCAGCCCACGCCGCTCGACCCGCAGAACACGCGCGCCCCACAGGCCGACGCGTGTTTCACAATTTCGAATTGGGAGTGTTCCCCTTCAGCGACGATGTACTCGCAATCCAGTTCCCCGTTCGCCACCAGTTTGCACACGTATTGCATGACGGTGTCATAGGGGCGGATGGGGTAAGCTGTGATTACGTCAACGTCAGCCAGCTTGCACGCGACAGCGATGGCTTCGCTGCCGGTTATTAGAGCGGTTTCGTCGGTCCTACGTTGTTCCTCAATGGGTGCGGCTACTGTCGCCATAACAACTCTCCTCCTACCGGTTAACCTTCGCGAGCAATTTCCAGCATCTCCGGAACCTGCTCTTCGTATTGTCCACGATAGCGGAAGCCATGGGAGCGCTCGGGATGCGACTTGATCTTCTCTTCCAACCACGCCTTGTACGCCACGTTGTCCTTCCTCCAAGCCTCCCATTGGCTGGAGTTATCGGAGAATTCTGTCTCGTTGACCATGGTCACGCATTCTTTGACGGGACAGACTGCCTCGCATACGCCGCATCCGCAGCAAGCTTGCATATTGGCGTCATACAAGCCTTCCGGAGTCACGTCGAAGCAGGAGTCCGGACACTGCAGCCAGCAAAGTGTGCACTTAATGCAAGTGTCGAAGTTAACGACCGGCCGCATGGTACGCGTGCTGAACTTTTTGAAAGTGGGGTTGCGGTCGGGCTGGAATCCGCCGTGGGCGTTGTTAGTCGGATCGTCCATTTTGTGCCCGGCGGGGATGCTTGGGATGGCAATGCCTTCGCCCATCTCATGCCACTTCGGCAGATCAAACTTGTAGGGAACTTCAGGATTGCCCTGACTGGGTTGCACTGTGATGCTAGTGGTACGCTCAAAAGATTTCGCCGCCGAGGTCGCCTTGAGCTCATCTTTCCACTCGGCAACAATCGCTTTTTGCACGGACTTAAGGCTGAACAAGTCGGGCAAGATCTTGGCAATAGCACCCAGGATGCGAACGTCGGTATGGTCGTCCTTGTAGACCCAAAGGCCAGAGAAGCTGACGGTACCCTTCAAAATCGCCAATTGGTAAGGGGCTTCCTTGCGATGGGCCATGGCGATAATCTCTTCGGGTCCTTCGCGTGACGTCACGATGAGCGTGCCGCCTGGTTTTAACAGTCGATTGACCGGCTGCAACCCGTACCACGCCCACGACTCCACGCCCTTACAGAGCGTGTCGTCGACCGCGATCGTGATATCGACTTCTTTAGGTTCGTACTTCGCCATTCCTTCCTGGAGGGTTTGCTCATCCGTGGCCACGATGGCGAAATTCTTGGCGGGAATGCCATTGCGCTCGGGACTATCGCCGTAGCGGCCAAAGGAAATGCCCATCTTCCCTTCCTGATGGGCAGCCAACACGATCGCGCGGCTGATTCTGGTGGCCAGGGTCTTCTGAAAAATTCCTCGGTAAATAATTTCAATCGCGAATAGCCGGCCCATTTGGAACCTCCGTTGAGTTTATAGCTTGTTCAGTACGATTTCTTCGACGTCTTCAATATGGCGCCGCATCGCAGCTTCCGCCGCCAAAGCATCATGCCGCTTTATGGCGGCAAAAACTTTCCGGTGACCGCCCAGCGATTTCTGCGGGCGCCCTTCCACTTGCAGAGAACGTTCACGAGTCTCGCGCAGCAGGTCCATCAGAACGTCCAGCACTTTCAGCACAACACTATTGCCTGAAGCCAGGGCAACACTGTAGTGGAATTCCGAGTCTTCCTCGACGGCCAGATCTCCCTTGGTTAGCTTCTCGTCCTGCCGGCTCAGGATCTCTTCCATTTCGGCGATTTCCTCCGGAGAGGCGTGGGTTGCAGCACGAGCCGCCAACGGCGGTTCAAGCATCTTGCGAAAATCCAGAAGCTCGCTCACCAACTCGCGTTGGCGAGAGAGCATCGACGCCAGTGGATTGATCAGCGCAGCCGAGGAAATTTCGCGGACCACAGTGCCCGCACCCTGCCGAGGTTCGACCATGCCTATTAATTCCAAGCTGCGGATTGCGTCGCGGATGGAACTGCGGCTGACTCCCAACATCTCAGCCAGTTCGCGTTCTGAAGGAAGTTTGTCGCCAGGTTGCAGCCGTTTGAGGATGAGGCGCTCGATTTGTTTGGCGACCTCTTCGTAGACCTTATTTCTTTTGATCGCCTCGAACTCGGACTTTATCGTCGCCGGCAAGCGAAGCTCCAAGTGGTCTGATAAGTGGACCAGATGAATTATACTCATCTTGTCAAGCGAAAAAACCGATTCAAAAAAAATTTCCTAAGCTCCACCTTATAAGGGAGTTTGGGGGCGGCTAAGCGCAGTGGTTATTGGGCAGCCGAGATCCGGCACTCCGCTAGCAGCTTCGCGCAGGCATATACCGTCTTGCTATGGAACATGGGAAGATTCAAACGCTCCCCGAGTTCCACCACCGCGCCAACGACTGCTTCAAGTTCGAGGGGACGTCCCGCCTCAAGATCTTGCAGCATTGACGTTTTGTGTTCGCCAATTTTCTCCGCGCCCGCGATTCGCTGTTCGATCGAGACTGGCAACTCCAGGCCTAAGTGCAAAGCCACAGCCTTTGCCTCTTCCATTATTTTTCGGACCAAGGCGCAGACTTCAGGGTCGCGTGTCATTTGAGCCAGCGTCGCGCCGGTTAGCGCGCTAATAGGATTGAAGGCGACGTTGCCCAGAATTTTCACCCAAATCTCATTCCGGATCCGGGTAGTTACGGGGCAGCGTAAGCCGGAAGCGATCATGGCCTCGGCAATGCAGCGAGAACGATCAGAGCGCGTGCCGTCGGGTTCCCCGAGAGTGATCCGATTGCCGGCGGTGTGCTGGATGACTCCGGGCGCAGTAATTTCCGTAGAGAAATAAATGATTGAACCGAGCACGCTCCGCGGCTCGATGGCCGCGGATATCACTCCTGCGGGATCGACACGCTCCAGTCGCATCCCTTCCCAAGGTCCAGTAAAACCCTGGAAGAACCACCATGGGAGTCCGTTCTGGGTGCTGACCACGGTTGTTTTTGTGGCCAGCACGGGCCGTAGCAGCGGAGCAAGCTGGGGCAAGCCGTGAGCTTTCACGCCGAGGAAAACAACGTCGACGGGACCAACTTCCTCGAGCTTGCCGGATACTTTGGGACGCACATCAAAATCCCCGTCTACACTTTTTATCTGCACACCACGCTCTTGCATCGCGCGAAGATGCGGGCCTCGCGCGAACAGGGTGACGTCCAAGCCAGCATGCGCCATGCGCGCGCCGATATACGCTCCGATGGCGCCAGCGCCGGCGATCAGGAATTTCATTTTTCCTCGTCCAAAAGTGCGGCGGCCACGGCGCGCCGGCGAATTTTTCCCGTCGCCGTGGTGGGGATGCTTTCCACGATGTAGACCTTCTTAGGACATTTGAATTCGGCGAGCCAATCACGGCAGTGTTTCAGCAGCGCGGCTTCAGTGTGACTGTCCGGCTCGTGCAACACCACCGCCGCCGCCACTTCCTCTCCGAGGACTGGGTGCGCGAAGCCGAATGTGACCGCGGCGGCAACCGCCGGGTGCCTCAGCAAAACTTCGTCGATTTCATGCGGCGCGATGTTTTCTCCTCCACGGATCACGATGTCTTTCATGCGTCCGGTCAAATGCAGGTAGCAGTCCTGATCGAGGAAACCCTGGTCGCCGGTGCGAAACCACCCATCGGTGAAGGAACGAGCGTTGGCCTCGGGATTATTTTCGTATCCGCGAAACACATTGGCTCCCTGGATCGCGATCTCACCTCGTTGATTGGTTGCCAGATGATTGCCCTGGGCGTCCAGGATGCTGATGCGGATCCCGGTTCCCACTCCCACTGATCCCGCCTTGCGGTTTCGCGGCGGCAGCGGATTGGAGGTCATTTGGTGGGCGGCTTCGGTCATTCCATAAGCTTCGACGAAGGGGACGCCGAAAAGACCTTCGATTTTATGAATGAGCTCGGGCGACAAAGGCGCGCTGCAGGAACGGATAAAGCGCAAGGAGGCAGCGTCTGCCGGTTTCTCGCGCGTCCGAGCCAAGAGAAGCTGGTGCATGGTGGGAACCCCAGAAAACCAGCTCACGCGATGTTCGCGCACCGTCCGCCAGAAAGCCAGCGCATTGAACTTGGTGGGAATGACGACCACGCCGCCCGAAAGCAATGTCGCCATAATCGAGCCTATCAAGCCATGAATGTGGAAGAGCGGCATGATGCAAAGCGAGACGTCGTCCTCAGAAAGCGTATAGGTATTGGCGATATTGGCGGAGGAGACCGCCAGATTGAAGTGGCGGAGGGGCACACGCTTCGGCCGACCGGTGCTTCCGCTGGTGTGCAGGATCAGAGCGATGTCATCGGCGGTTGGAGGAATTGCCGAGGCTCCTTTCGCAGCATCCACTAAGTGGACGAACCCCTGGTCGTTCATCTCCACCGAGAGCACCGGGATTTTGCGGTCAGCGGCTGCGCTGCGCGCATATTCGGCGCCCACCGGGGGACAAATCAGCACCCGAGCGTCGGTGTCTCCCAGAAAAAAAAGAAACTCCTCATAGGGATGGGTTGGATTGAGAGGAGCGGCGGTCCCAGCAATGGTGGCGGCCAGAAAACTTACAATCATCGGCAAGCCATTGGGGAGCGCGATCGCTACGCGGTCGCCTCGGCGAATGCCAGCTGAGGCCAAGGCGTCGGCCATGGCCAGGACCTGCTGCCGCAGCGAATCATAAGTGACTCGAATTCCCAACTCGGGGACAATAACCGCGGTGTGGGCGTCGGCAAAATGTAAAACGTCAAGAAGCGTGTTTACCGACTTCAAGGTCATCCGATATCCCTGTAACGGAGCTAGTGCGACGAGCGAGCGACTCTTTTGCGCGTTTCAAAAGGCAAGCTATGGCCGGTAACCCTGAGAAGCCAGGGATTTCTTCAACTCCCGAAGCAGAAACTGAACGTGCTCCTCTGTGGCTAGCGGGCCCATGATCCCAATGCGAAACACTTTGCCCGCGAGCGGTCCAAAACCACCCAGAATCTCGATGCCTTCTTCCTCGAGCAGCCGGCTTTTTACTTTTGCTTCGTCGACGCCCTGGGGCACGCTTACGGTGTTAAGAGTCCAAATACGCTGTCCTTCGGGGACGAGCATGCGCAACCCCATGGCCTCGACACCCTTGACGAAAGCCTCATGACAGCGACGGTGGCGTTCCCAGCGATTTTCGATCCCTTCTTCCGCAATCACCACCAACGCTTCGCGCAGAGCATAGAACATCGAAATCGGAGCGGTGTGATGGTAACGATGTGACACGGTGGAATAGTCGTAGATCAACTTGAGGTCGAGATACCAACTGCGCGGAGACGATGTTCGGGAGCCTAGCCAGTTCATGGCGCGCGACGAGAGAAACATTGGAGACAATCCAGGGGGACAGCTCAGGCCTTTCTGCGAGCAACTGTAGGCAACATCGATGCCGGTCTTCGCAGCATTTACTGGAATTCCCCCCAGCGAAGTTACGCAGTCGGCAATGACGAGAGCGCCGGCGTCGTGTGCGGCGGAACAAATCGCCCGTCCCGATTGCAACGCTCCAGTTGAAGTCTCAGCGTGAACGTACGCGACGACCTGTGGCTGCTCGCGACGAATGAAGTCAACTGCTTCCTGGTCCGCGAAGGTGTCGCCCCAAGGCTTCTCCAAGCGAACGACGCTTGCGCCCTGACGTTTGCCCATCTCGGTAATGCGATCGCAAAAATAGCCATTCGCAAAAACCGCAAACTTTGTCCCGGGTTCGACGAAGTTGGCAACCGATGCTTCCATGCCGGCACTGCCGGTGCCGGAGATGACCATCGTGACGCCATCGTCCGCACCAAAAACGGGCTTGAGCAACTGCTGGATCTCCTGCATCACCCCGAAGAAGTAGGGATCGAGGTGCCCGACAATGGGCTTTGACAGGGCTTCATAGACCCGAGGGTGCACCATGCTCGGGCCGGGCCCAAACAAGTAGCGGCGCGGCGGCGCAAGGGGAGAATACGTTGTCGTCGGCCTAGTCTCCTTTTGCGCGCTGATGACAGTCATCGTGGTAGCTCCAAGCTGGGGATTGTCGGGTGAAAAGACCACTCAGTCAAACTGATTGTCGTTATCAGCCCGGTAGAAAAATACTATCACTTGGATGGGCGCCGGTTTGTTGCGCGACGAACCAAGCTGAGGCAAGATTACTTGACGCGAGTCTCTTGGTAATGCCACGCCTTCCACTGCCCGCCACGCCTTATCCAGACCTCGCTAATCAGCACCCTCTTGAACCGATTCACTGCTTTGGGAGGAAATTCCATTGTGATTTCGTAGGTAACGAAGACCGTGTCGGGCGCGACCGGAAAGACTTTGAAAAATGCTAGCGAGTAGTTGTGGACGTTTGACGCGGCGATCTCGTTTACCGCATGGATCTTATTTCGCGCGCCATCACCATCGTCCTCGACGGCGACGAAATCATCCGCCAGCAAATCGCCGTATGCCTTCTTGTCTTTCTTTTTGAAAGCCTCCCACTCAGCTCTGACGTTTGATTCAAGTATGCCATTCAGTTCGGGCTGAGCCGCGACAGAGTTAGAGGACGTGCCTTGGTTAGCTTTCTTGGCTGGTTGCTGCGCCTGGGCGAGAATCGCGACCAACAGCATACTGCCTGTACAGATGGGTAAGATTCGCATTTATCTCTCCTCAGAGTGGCGAATCTTACAAGCCTGTCGCCAAGCCGTCAAAGTATAGGGGAAGTCAGTAGTGGCGTGTTTTCCAGCCACAACTGGCATCATCCGGAGGGACCTTGCGTGCAGACGGACGACGTATCCGGCGAAACTCCCACGCGAGATCTCTCACCCGGCTGAACTGCCCCGGAGTTCGGGATGACGCCTCCGAATGAACATCTAATCCAAACTGAGCGACGACCCGGAATCCGCTGCATGGGGACCACGGGCGCGAATACCAACTCGAGAGACGCAACAGTTTTGGAAGGAAGTGCTCCAGCGCGGAAGCCGTTCCACACTGGAGCGTAAGTAAGGTTAAGGCAGGTAGTACCGGAAAGAGGTCAAGAACATGTTTTCGATCCCATGCGGCCCGATGCCGATGGTGCTCCCCTTGGGAGGTGCACCTACCCAGGTGTTGCGCACGATGTACGAATACTGTGGGCCCCACTGCAGTCTGCCCTTCGGACCGTTGTAAAAGCGATACCAGAATCCGAAGGTACCCTCAATCAGGTTGCGGGTATCACCGGTGCAATTGCCAGGGTTGGTCGGAGTGAACCCATTAATGGTGGTGCCCGGCGGCAATTCCGTCGAGCAACCGGAGTTATTAAACAGCGGCGACCCATAGCCGACGGCTTTGCCCGATGAGTTGAGGAGCCAATACTTCTGGACATATTCGCCTCCGCCGTTGGCATAGATATCCAACTTAGCGGCGTGGTATTCGAGGGTACCCAGGGCCTGGTAGCTGCGCAGCGGAGACAACGTGCCGTCGGGACGTACGGTTGCGTCCGACAATCCAACGGTACCGTAGCGGCCGATGCCGGCGCCGCCCAGAAAGTGCACGCCCACATCCACGTGCTTATTGAGGAGAGAAACGCGACCGTTCCCCCCCGCACCCCAACCGTCCCTGGAGTTGTTCAAAGCGCCCGCCGCGGATGGGCCCGTCACTCCGTTGCAAATTGAAGTAGCGCTTGCAGTTGCGCAAGGGAAAATACGATCACGGAGGCGGGTGTACAGACCGAAGATCTCGAAGTGACTCCACTTCGAAGGTTCCAAGGCCGCTTTGAACACCAGGTCCGGGCTGGGATTGAACGAGTAGTTGGCGTTGAAAGCATTGTAAAGACCACCGCTGTTGCCCAGAGAACCAATCACGAAATTGGCAGCGTTCCCGTGAGCCGTCAAAGTTTCCTGCGAATTCTCGACTGAGAAGCCCAGCCACAGCTTGTCCCCTAAGTTCTTGGTGATCCGTAAACCATATTGCCGCGCCCAACTAAAACCCGCAGTGTATTGCGGGTCAATCGTCATGGGCAGGGCTTCGGAACGGTTATCCAGTCCTTTCCTCGTCTCGGTGACCAAGCTCCACATTTGTCCGCCAGTGAAAGTCCACCCGTCACTGAGGGCGGCCTGACCCCAGGCCTGCCGCTGACGGAGGGTGTAACTGTTGCTCTCGTTATTGTTCGAGGTAACGCCCGCGGAGAGGAAGTCGGCTTCCACATAGCCGCGCAGGGTAGCGGATTTCAGTTTGCCTTCGGCCAACATGGAAATGCGCGACTGACGGCCGGACCCAAAGAATTCCGACAGCTTGCTTTGCGAGCTTCCGGAGAACGGGGTTGAATTGAAAGGCGTGTTGATGTCGGCAGCCAGCGCTCTTTGCCGCCACACCGTTTCCGCCGCCAGGAAGCCACCGGGGGTGATGGTAATGCCCTTCACATGAATTGCGAGGGGGCTTTCCAAGCCTGAAATCGTCTTTTGAGTTTCCTGCAGAGTCAGCGCGGTATTGGTTGAGTTCTGTTTGAGATCGGAGACGTCACTGGACAGCGCAGTCACCGTTTGTTCCTGCTTGGCAGTTGCCGAAGCGGCGGCGTCCGCCTGGGTTTGAGCCTGAGTGGCAGCCGTCTGGCTCTGGTCCAGCCGCTGCTGTAGTTGTTGAATCGATTGATCGCGAGTCTGTAGATCCTGCCTGAGTTGCTGGATTTGCTGCTGTTGAGCATCGATCGCCTGCTTCATCTGATCGAGCTGTGCAGCCACGCTGGATCCGGTTGTGGCTGCTTTGCGTTTTTTGGGGCTGCTGCCGCTACTGGATTGCGGAGCTGGCGCCGCGAAGGCAATGGCGGTCATTACGACCGACAATCCGAAAGCTAGAACGCGCTTCATTCGTCCTCCCACGTGACAAATAGAGATAAGAAACCAACGCCCGGTTCCGAGGAACCAGTGCGCAACTTTAGTCAGAAGTCAGAAGTTGTGCAAGCGGTCGATGCTATGCGGCATGTGTTAACAACTGATGAATATTGGATAAATATCCAGTGAATCGGCCGCGAGTACTGAGCTTGATCGTATTGATCTTGAATAACTTACCCAGGAGTCAGACAGTTTTCCAGCGATTCTATTCCGACGTGTTCAACAGACAAAAGTGGATCTTCCCCGGGGGAGATTCTAGAAACTGGAGGCCTCGCCGAGTACATCGGTTGATACTGCTCTTGGACCCCGAATTGCGTTCATCATGCCTTAGAGAGTAGGGGTCGGACTACGACATAGTGGCCGGAAAGGAGCAGACTGAATGCAATCCGGGAAAACAATGGTTGCCTCGTGGTCCATTGCGATTGTGACCAGCCTTCTGATTCTGTTTGTGGCTTCCGTCCAGGCGCAAAGCAGGATTTCTCTTGTAGGATCTGGCTCGAATGTCCCGAGCCACCTGTATGCGGCGTGGACGGATGAATTTAACAAGAAGAACGCCAACATACAGGTACGCTACCTTTCGATGAGCACGGTGGAGGGTATCCGCCAGATCAGCGAGGGCTCGGGAGATTTTGCAGCCGGCGAAATACCGCTGAGTCCCGAACAGATGCATGGTTCCAAGGTTTCGCTGGGACAGATTCCAAGTGTGCTGGTGGGTCTTGTTCCCATCTATAAACTCTCAGGCAACCCGGAGCTGAACTTTTCAGGCGAAGTCCTGGCACAGATTTACCTGGGAGCAATTAAGAATTGGAAAGACCCGCGCCTGGCAAAATTGAATCCCGCCGCGGCTTTGCCGGATCTGCCCATCTCAGTGGTCCACCGTTCCTCGGGGAAGGGATCGAACTACATCTTCACCGATTTTCTATCCAAGACGAGTGCTGAGTTCCGCTCGCAGGTGGGCGTCAACGCCTCTCCAAAGTGGCCGCTGGGGACTGAAGCCAATCGCGGCGAAGACATGGTCGAACAGGTAGGGTCGACACCGGGGGCGATCGGCTACGTGGAGTTGAATTTCGCGCGGCGCCCCGATATCGGATATGGCAACGTGCGGAACTCAGCAGGACGATTTGTTAGAGCGACGCCCGCCAGCATAACCGCCGCCTGCGTCGCATTTCAAAAATCAATTCCCAAGGATTTTGGCATATCTCTCACTAATGCTTCTGGCAAGGAGTCCTATCCCATTTCCAGTTTTACCTGGCTCTATGTGCCATCATCCGCATCTGCTACTGAACGCAGTCGGGCGCTGGGACAATTTCTGGCTTGGGCACTTGCGGACGGCCAGAGTATCGCGCAGGGCATGGGCTATGCCACCCTTCCGCCCGGCGTCCTGTCGAAGGCGCGGGCGGCCGTGAGCCCTTATAGTCGATAGCAGTTCTGGCTCGTTGTTAGCTGGATTGCGCGGCAGGCTGCGCCAGGAAAAGGAAAAGGCCGTGACATTGGTTATGCTCTAGCCGCCGACTCCTGCGAGGGAGTCATCAGCGTGGAGGCATGCACCATCACGGCCCTTGATGCGATCGCCGCTTTCGCGGTCCCAAACCCCAACCACTCCTCGCAGAGTTAGTCGGTTTTTTCGGGTCTGGCGGCCTACCGGGTTGCCCCGGTGAACCAATCACTCAGTCTGCTTCGGACTGGCAAAATTTTATTTGTGCCAACCCTTTCGACCGTCGACGTCGCGAACCTTAAACATTCCTGTAATAATTGTCAACGCCGCTTTTCGGTGCAATGTCGACATCTGCGAGATAGCAAAATGAAAATTACAACTCGTTGAGCTCTCGGCGTTTGTTGTGAGGCAAAATCGTTACGCTTCGTTTTCCACAGAGACTTCCACAATCGTGAAAATGGTTCGAGGTTTAAAAAATGAACCATCATCATGTCTTGACGACAGAGAGGAGGGTAATGCATGGTTTCTCTTACAGAAACGACGCCATGTTAGATCTCGTAGCCTACATCGACGGCGGTTCTCTGGGAAATCCGGGACCATCGGGTATTGGCGTGGTGATCGAAGGCTCCGCCGAAGGCAAGATCAGAATCGCAAAATGGATTGGGCGCCAGGACAACAATGTCGCTGAGTACATTGCCCTGCTGGAGGCTTTGCAATACGCTTTGGCCTTGAAGGCCAAGGCCCTGCATGTTTACTCCGATTCGGAAGTTGTGGTCAGGCAGATGATCGGCGAGTACACCTGCCGCAGCCCGCGCCTCTATTCTCTGAACTGGATCTGTCGTAAGCTGGCCCGCTCATTCAATTTCTCGATCTCCCACGTCCGACGGGAGGACAACACCGAGGCGAACGATTTAGCCTGCTCTGTGCTACGCGGAGAGCTTTCGTAGCAGACCCGCTAGCGAATTTTTTGAGGCTCACGGACGCCGACGTCTGAGCATCTTATGCGGCCTCGAAATCACATATTTACTGAAGTCCGCCTTGGCTTTTGTTCAATCGGTCAGCTTCGCGCTGCTCAGCTGTTGCCTCGGCTGGGCGTCCAGTCAAGGTGTAGATTTCGGCCATGCGCCGGTGCGGTTCAGCCTCGTGCGGCCGCAACCTCGCCGCCTCTTCCAGATAACGAAGCGAATCCGAATACTGCTTGGCAGCCTGGCTTTTCTGCGCCAGTCCGAAGGCGGTGACGTAGAGCAGGTCCGAGGTTGGGGAATCCTGCGGATTGAGTTGGTGTGCGCGGTGCAGCGCTTGATATGCTGGAGTATCTTCACCCAGCTTCATCAGCACGGCTCCATAGAGAGCGTTCAGCTGAAACAAGTCTGGCCAGCGTTGTACGGCAGTTGCCAGCGGCGCGCGCGCTAGCTCAAACTGATTGAGCTGATAGTAGGCGAGCGCCAGATTGTATTGCATCTGCGGCGATTGTGGAGCCAGTTCTGCGGCCCGGCGCAGAGGCTTCAGCGCTGCCTCCAAATCCCCATGTTGACCGTAAATCGTGCCCAGTTCGGTCAGCTTTTCGGCGTTGTCGGGATCGTAAAGTTGTTCGCAAAGAGCACGCGCTTCCTCGCGCGGGCCCTGATCCAGCTTTTGTCCGCATTCCAGCCTAAGCTTGCTCTCATTATTGTCGCGCTGGCGCAATTGCTCCGACAGCGCCAAGGCCTGCGTCGCTTCTTGCTCGCGCCCCTGCTTGCGATACACGGACGCCAGTTGGTATGGGATACGAGCATCCCGCGGGTTCGCCGGGGACGCTTCCTTTAACCATTTTTCGGCCGCGGTCAAATCACCCTGCTTGAAGTACGCATATCCGAGATAGTAGGCGGTGTCGGGAAAAGGCGGCTTGACGACGGCCTGCTCGAGATTTCGGATCGCGCCTTCAAAGTTGTGGTCGTCCAGATCCAGCCTTCCCAGGTAATAAAGGACGTTGGGATGATTCCCTACCTCGCGGCGCACGATTTCGAGCTGCTTACGCGCTTCATCTGATTTATGCATCTCGAAAAGTGCGACGGCCAAGGGGAACCGCGCCCTTAGAGTTAACTTGGGGTCTAACTGGAGGGCGGCTCGAAATTCGCTCACCGCTGTCTCGTACTGGTCCAGCTTCAAAGCATCGTAGCCCTTACCCAAGTGGACTTCGGGAGCATCGCCTGCGGAGGGCCTCGCGGCGGGGGTCTGCTGAGGTGCAACCTGGCTTACTTCTATCGAGAACAGTGTTAGCGCGAGCACTACCGGCAAGGATCGTTGAATGTATCGAGGGAGGTATCGAATCCTCATGGTATTCCGCCGCAGCTCCCGGGCAGGGATGGAGGACCATTCATCTCTGTGCTCAGCCGAATCTTCAGGGATCGATGCCTGAAGATCCGTTTCGTGAGCGCGGGCGAGAACCTGCTCCCAAGGAAGCAGGATCGCGCTCGCGCTATCGTAGATCGGGCTATTTCGGCTGCGGCACGATTCGCAGATACGGCTTGGGCGACTTCCAGCCTCCAGGATATTTCTGCTTGGCTTCATCGTTCGATACCGCCGGCAGGATGATCACCTCGTCGCCCTGTTTCCAATTCACCGGCGTGGCAACCTTGTGCTTGGCTGTAAGCTGCATGGAATCGAGGACGCGCAGAATCTCATCAAAGTTGCGGCCCGTGCTCATTGGATAGCTCAGCTGTAGCTTGATCTTTTTGTCCGGACCGACTACGAACACAGTGCGGACGGTCGCATTGTCCGCGGCGGTACGGCCGGCACAGCTATCGCCGCTTTCGGCGGGCAACATTCCGTAGAGCTTGGCGATTTTGAGCTGCGGGTCGCCGATCATCGGATAGTTCACCTTGTGGCCCTGAGTCTCTTCAATATCCGCTGCCCATTTGCTGTGATCGCTCACGGGATCGACACTCAGCCCAATGATCTTGCAGTTGCGTTTGGCAAATTCGGGTTGCAGCCCTGCCATGTAGCCGAGCTCGGTGGTGCAGACCGGGGTGAAGTCTTTGGGATGTGAGAATAGGACCGCCCAGCCATCGCCGATCCACTCGTGGAAGCGGACCGTGCCCTGAGTGGTTTCGGCCGTAAAATCGGGCGCAGTGTCGTTAATGCGCGGAATCGCGGATATATTTTGCGTTTGGACTTGGGTGCTCATAAGTTTTCTCCTCGTTGGATGAATTTCTTGTTCATCCCGAAAGTTCGGGGACGTTCGTCACCCGCCACAGCCTGTAGATCGGGAGGGTATCAGTCAAAAAAGAAACCCAGCCAGTCTGGCCGGGTGGGTGACAGAAACCGCGTCTGCGCTACCCACACACCGACGTCCGGAGACAACAGCACAGGACGACCGACGCGGAGTGCAAGCACATCACGGGATAGAATACGCGACCTCCAAAATCCAGTCAAACGGGGCAAACCTCGGCCGGCGGCCGGCTGGCGCTACAATGAATCAGCATGGCGACAAAACCTCGAAAGTTTCCTTTTGTGCAGTTAGACGTTTTTTCGTCACGTCCGCTTGAAGGTAATCAGCTTGCCGTCTTTTCCGATGGCCGAGGACTCAGCGACCAAGAAATGCAGGCCCTAGCCCGCGAGATGAATCTGTCGGAGACAACTTTCATCTTGCCTCGCGATGCCGCAACGGAGCGTAAGCACGGGACGAGAGTTCGCATCTTTACCCCGACGGAAGAATTGCCATTCGCGGGTCACCCGACGTTGGGCACGGCATTTTTCCTGCGCGGGTCGAGCGGAACTAGTGAAATCGCCCTCGACCTCAAGGTCGGAAGGGTCCCGGTGCACTTTGAGGAAGCGCGCGGGCAGCCGCTGTTCGGTGAGATGACTCAGGTGGACCCGAAATTCGGTCCGCAACACGACCGTGAAGCCGTGGTGCGTGTGGCTGGCTTGCGAGACGGCGACATCGATCCTTCGCTGCCCATTCAGACGGTTTCGACTGGACTGCCCTTCACCGTGGTTCCCTTGCGCGGGCTGGAGATCATCGAACGACTTCACGTGGATGTCGCCAGCTCTGCGGAATATCTAGAACAAAGCGGGGGGAAATTCTTCTATTTCGTTTCGCGGGAGACGGTTGATCGTGCCGCCCGGCTGCACGCCCGCATGATGTTCTATAGCGGCGAGGACCCGGCTACCGGATCAGCGGCGGGATGTGCGGCAGCATGGATGGTCGCGCACGGTGTAGCCCAGCCAGACGAGCGCGTTCTGATCGAGCAAGGAGTCGAAATGAAACGGCCAAGTCGCATCCTTGTTCGCGCATCACGCCGGGATGACCGAGTGGTTAACGTTCGGGTTGGTGGAAATGTTGTGGAAGTCCTGCGCGGAGAAGTTTGTTTTTAAAATCGAGTTCGCGATTGTGCCGAAAAAATCGTGGGATGCACAACTCTGAAGATTTTTCAATGGGGCTGATCTGCCATTGGCATCGACGGCACTTTACATCTTGCGCCAGAGCCTCTACGATTCATCTCGCTCTAAATTCTCCCGGTCACTGAAAAGGTTTTCGAGTCCCCCTGGCGCCGTCGCCGCCCATGCGCTCCGCCATTCGGAAACACGAATGAAGCCCAAACGAACGATTCTCTGTGTAGACGATAACGAACAAGCGCTCTCCATCCGTAAGGTGATGCTGGAAACTCGCGGCTATCGCGTGGTTACGTGCATTAGTGGCGAAGATGCCCTGGAGTGTTTCAAGAGGGGCGGGGTGGATCTGGTGCTCACTGATCTCATCATGCCTGGCCTCGACGGAAGCAAATTGATCGACGCGGTCAAGAACATCTCGCCCCAGACGCCGGCAATCCTGCTCTCCGGCAAAGTCAGAATCTACGATCGCGACACTCGTGCTGATGTGTTTCTACCCAAAGGCATGTACGCACCCGCAGAACTTCTGGAACGCATTCGACTCTTGCTCGTCCGCAAGCGCGGGCCCAAGCGCGCGCCGCAACGGGCGGAGCGTGCGACAGCCACCAGCGCCGCCTAGGCCGGTTCCGAATCCATTCGCTTGCGCACGGCTTCGTGTAAGATCGATGGTTTGGATGGCAGCCTTTATCGAAGCCGTAGAACTGCGAAAGGTCTATCACGTGGGCAAGATCGAAGTGCCCGCGCTGCGCGGCGTTTCCTTCAGCGTACAAAAAGGAGAATATGTCAGCGTCGTGGGCCCTTCGGGCAGCGGCAAGTCCACGCTGTTTTACCTTCTGGGCGGGCTAACCCGCGCCGATTCGGGCCGCGTGGTTATCGACGGCGACGATTTCGCCCAGCTCTCTGACGCCGAGCGCACGAGGATGCGCAAGCGCAAGATTGGCTTTGTTTTCCAGAAATTCAACCTCTTACCCACTCTGGATGCGCGTTCCAACATTTATATTGCGATCGATATCGCGGGCACTAATGGCAGCTTCGACAAAGCATACTTCGAGCGAATCGTCGGATTGCTGGGGCTGGAGAATCGTCTGCCGCATCGGCCCTCGGAGCTCTCCGGAGGAGAGCAGCAGCGGGTGGCGCTGGCACGGGCGCTGATCAACAAACCGGCAATCGTTCTGGCCGACGAACCTACCGGCAACTTGGATTCGAAAAACTCAGAAATTGTGCTCAATATGCTACGCCATTCGAATCGCGAACTGGGTCAGACCGTGCTGATGATTACGCACAATCCGGAAGCCGCCAGCTACGGGGATCGGATTATCCACATGCGCGACGGCGAAATCGTAGCGCCTGAGAAAGATCCGCAGTGGACTGGCCACTCGGCTTAGATTTCGATGAGTTGAGCGCGACACGCTGAGTGCGAAGATCATGGAAGATCTGCGAAAACCGATTCTGCCGGGCAAAGGAGCGTCGGACTACGAACGCTATCTGCGCACCGATGATCTGCTTTCCCTGCAAAAGCGTCCGGAGGAATTCCTGCATCCGGATGAGCTCACCTTCCAGGTGGTACACCAAGCGTCAGAGCTGCTGATGAAGGGGACTGCGTGGGAATTGGACCGGGCTCGCGGCCACATTGCAGATGATGATTTCTCGAATGCCGCTCGCTTGCTGCGCCGCGGCAACTACATGTTGGAATATCCGATCTCCGTCCTCCACGTGCTCGAAACCATTACGCCCGTTGACTATCAACTTATCCGAGCCGGATTGGGACACGGCAGCGGACTGGATTCACCGGGCTTCCTTGCCCTGCTTCACATCGGTCCACGCTTGGGCGAAGCTTTTCATGGACAGTTGCACAAGGCTGGCTTGAGTGTGGACGATCTTTACCGCCGCCATCAGGAATTCTTTGGACTCCACGATGTGGCGGAGAGACTGCTTGATTTTGATGAACGAGTCCACCTCTTCCGCTTTCATCATCTGAAACTGGCACAGAGGATTATTGGCGGCGGAGTGGTCGGAACCATGGGCACCCCCGTAGAAGTCCTGCACCAGCGTATGGAACACCTGTTTTACAAAGAACTTTGGGATGTTCGGAACCGGATCACAGCGCAGGCTAACGAAGCCATGCAGAAGAGTGGAGTCGGGCCTCAATATTAGGGGGATATCGACTGAAGTTCGCGCCGTTGCTGCGGAAAGACTGGTTGTTTATAATTAGAGTCGCCGGGCGGGAGTAACTCAGTGGTAGAGTGCGACCTTGCCAAGGTCGAAGTCGCGGGTTCAAATCCCGTCTCCCGCTCCAAAAAATCACCTCAGATATCTACTTCTTCCTGCGATTGTACGTGAAGTCGTATTCGTCGGCCCAAGTGGTGCCGCTGTCAGTTGAGCCCTGGCTGAATTGTCGCACAGTGTCGGGACCGAGATTGAAGAACTGCAGGTGGCGTTTCAACTTGGTCCCATCAGACTGCGGAATCTCGTCGGTATAAAAATCCATGACTTGGTTCTTCAGCGCGCCATAGAAGTGAATCATCCCTCGTGTACTGTCCACCCAGAACTGCTCCCATCGTTTCTGGTCGGCGTTGTAGACGTTGTAGCTCTTGCCTGTGTAGCCGGTGCCGAGAGATGTCCAGTTCTCCCAAATGACGCAATCCGCGACAGCCTTCTCAATGTGACTGCTGCCGACGGACACGCTCTCCCTGGTTGTGACCACGTCCCAATCTCCAACCCAGAAGTCAAATTGCCGATTCTCGGCACTATAAGAGCACGGCGTCTGATTCCGTTTGGCTTGTTCCAGCAGTTCGCGAAAACGCGGGTCCTCCCGGATCGACCGAAGATCAAGATCATTGCTCATTTCATCCGGCTGAGCATACCCTTGCTTAACCGCGTCGGTCAGCCGTTCCGTCGCTCTTTCGGGCTGCCCCATGGCCGCGTAGGTAGCTGCAATGTCGTAGCCCACAATAGACGCTGGTGTACCCAAAGCTTGTGCCTTCTGAAAAGCCTCGATGGCTCTCTCGTACTCTTTCTGGCGCCGGCGACAAACACCGAGCCTGTACCAGTATCGGTAGCTTTCGGGATGTATTTGCACAAGCCGCTCATACAGCAGCTGGGCTTTCCCCCATTTTTGGTCCACGTATGCCGCATTGGCATCCGCGGACATCACTTCTAGCGAATGTTGCTCTTGGGTGCTGGCGAGTAATGTTGCGCCCAATACACAACAGAGAAACCCGAGGCAAACTCCTCTCCTGACCACTCGACACTTGCTTGAATACTCCTCTGAGTCGCCCATGTTTTTCTTTAGACGGAGCATCGGCGCCCGGGATAGCCAGTCGCGTATGGCATTCACGTCGATTCTTGATCAGTTCCGTGTACCGGTCTTGTACTCGTTCGGATGTACGTCCTTGGCGTTGTTCAGAGGAGCTGCGGGGAGATGGGGAAATTGTTAGGTTGTTGAAGGACTCGATAGGCCGAGCCTGCCAGTGTCAGGTCGCGGGTTCAAATCCCGTCTCCCGCTCCAATACTTCACCTTCTCCCGACCTACCCAAGAATACAAGTGACGAGCTCTAGCCGGGGACACAAACCTTGTTTACGTAACCGGCCGCTGAGATCTTGAAAGTGTTGGAAACCCGGAGAGCAATCGCGCGCGTGTCAGGGCACCGCTGAGTATGTCTGCCAAAACCCTAACATCTTGCCGAGGCACCCGAAATCTACGTCCGACAGCATCCATCATCCATTTGCCATACAGTGAATCCTGTAACGGCACGGTTGGGGCCGTGTACGCAAGCGACACTATCTCCGTAACGTACCGGCAAGAACAAACCTGGCTCCGGCGGCGTGCATCTCGAAAGCAGATCTGGAGGTTTCATGCGACCCGAGGACTTAATGAAGTCAGATAGGATCAGTGAAACAGTGCTGCTCAGTAGCGCCTTGATGCTGCTTGTGATTTTGACTGTCATCGTCACAGCCGCGCTCACGCAAACGGCTGCACTGCCCTGAGAGAACGGCGACTGTTTGGGTGACATAGGTCCCCAGTGTTCGTGTGTTCGCCGAGCTGCAAGGCGCCTTGCATCCGCTAGTGCGGCTGGTTAGTCTGATTGGGAATTATCTGTGGAGCGTCAGGAGAAGGGTTACATGGCCGGAACGATCGCGGTCAATACACCTCCGGTGAAGCAACAAAGCCGACTCCGGATCGCGTCCAACCAAGTCATCGCAGATACGTGCGGTCGCGAATGCGACAAGGATTTTCACAGGTCACCCCCGAAATACAGATTTCACCTGATTGTCAAGAATCGTGACAGATGTACGATCGCCTCAGACACAGAATAGCCACATCATTCAGTATCGATGGAGTAGGAAGGGGACGCGTGATATCGATGTAGAGTACGTCTCGGTGTGGAAAACTTAAACCGCTAGTTCCGGCTACCGGCGAACCTCCGGTCTGCCAATCGATTCTTTGATATCTGTGTTTAAAGAAATTCCCGAGTTGAGGAATTTCTTGACACCTCTGCCTTAGGACGATCGAAGTCTTGAAGGCAAAAATCCCAGCCAAGATAAAAACCTTACTGCGATGAGGTTTTCGCTCGCGCTGTAAGCTCACGGAACAGCTCAAAATTCAAAAAAAGGAGTAGCTCATGCATCCATATTTCTCGACGCCCATTCATCCTTGGCAAAACTTCAATCCATTTGATATCGGCATGGGCCAAAGGCCATTCCCATGGGTGGACCCCACCGCTTATCAACCTATGTTTAACCAACCGATCTACAACCAAGCCATGTATGGAGGTGCGTTTCCAGGTTTTCAGACGAACCCGTACTATGCAGGTGTTCTCCCCAGACCTGTCTTCCAGGTGCCTCATGTGCCGTTCTCACCCGAGATCACCCACGGAATGTCTCCGGTAAGTTTTCCGGGATTCGGCATGTCTGGGTACCTTTCGCCGGAGAACTTCATCTCCGGCTATGGCAAAACACCGGGAAATTATCTTCCTCCTGAGTTCCTGGAGTTTCTGCGCGCAGAATTGCTCCGCTGCGGCAAAGCGCTGCGGACAGTTGCCCCTGCCCTTGAACACGACACTGGGGACGTGAAAGAGCAAGCGCATCTTGCTGCCACGGCCCAGTTCTTCTATGCCCTTGGGCTTCTGTATACTCGCGGGCTCATTATTCCTCCCGAAGTACCTGGGACCTCGAGCCGAGCTGAGGAGCCATCCCCGGCCACCGCTTGCGAGGTGTTTGGAGAGGCGTTAGAGCGCTTTGCCAGGGAACAGTTCCTGGGTCGCGGGACTGGACGGGAGTTGGGAGAACTCTCGGAAAAAGCCCGTACCTGTTTCCGTGCCTTGGCTCCCGATTCAGAACAACTGGAGCGCGTTAGGGACGAGCGAATTAGAGTCGACAGGAAAAAAGCGGTGAACGCGTAGGCCGATAAATCCTAACTTTATAAGCTCTGGACCGACGCTCTGAGTTGTCGGTCCTTTTTTTGCCTTTGGGAATACGGTCAGTCACCTCTAAGGCAAATGATCGAGGTAGCACGATCCTTCGCGTCCGACAAGAATGACGGATTCTTCTTAGTACTGGGTTCCGGATCATGAATCTAGAAGCTATGAGGAATATCGCCGGCAGCACTGCCGCCGGCGGGGCATTCTCCTTAGGCAACTTCTCGCGGTCTTGGCTTGTCGCTCTTGCCGTAGTCGGACTTGGCCTCTCCGGATGACGAAATGTCCTCAGCACCCGTTTGCTCAAGAATGTCCTTCGCCCGCTTGGTCCACTCGGAATTATCGGAGTGGACGGAAAGCAGAATTCCGCCATTCTTGACTCGGCCTTCATATCGTTTGGCTTCATATTCTGGAATTCCCATGCCGATCAGAGCGCCCGCTATTCCGCCAACCGCGCCTCCTACGCCCGCTCCGGCGAGCGCAGCCATGATTGGACCGGCGGCGATAAAGGGTCCGACGCCAGGGACAGCGAGAGCGCCAATGCCGGCCAACCACCCCAACGCGCCCCCGAGTACCGCGCCGGTCCCAGCCCCGGCCGTGGCGCCTTCTGGAGCCTTGGTGCCCTTTTGATGGGCGAAATCCTTTGAGCCTGCGTTTTCCGGTAAAAGTACTGAGATGTCAGTGTTGCGAAATCCGGCTCTTTGCAAAGCGTCCACGCCACTTTCAACCGTCACAATAGATGCGTAAATGCCAAACACTGCTGTGTTCTTTCCTGCCATGATTAATTCTCCTTATGAGGAATTCGACTTGACTGCAACTCGGAAGCTTCGCAGCGTCAAATCTGAAGAATGGTGTTTCCCTGCTCTCCGGTTCAAACAGCAGTCGGGCGGCCGGACAGCAAGTTAACGATCAGGACCACAAGGGCCACGACAAGTAGCAGATGAATCAGGCCTCCGGCCACATGCAGACTGAAGCCGAGCAGCCACATAATCAATAGAATTACGAAAACAGTCCAAAGCATCGCACGCCTCCTCTAAATCTTGATACTCGCCACGCTCACTACAGTCATTGTCGACCATATTCGTCTGCCCACACGATGCCAATCCGGTCATAGCCCTAAGGGCTTTGGGGAGACACCTGTAAGGTGCCCGATTCAAACGTGTAGGCAGGGACAGTTAGCACTGTGGATTCGCTGCAATGAGGTTGGAACCGAGGAACACGATTGTCTTGGTTCGGTTTCGAACCATCGTTGGTGGGATTGCACCAAACGCTTGTCGACTTTAGACGATCGGACTCTGCGGTCGAGTTTCCGTACCGACAGGCAACTGGACTTGGATAATGTTGTTTTTTATCGCGTAAACGACCAAGTCCCGGATCGAGTGCAAGCCGAGCTTTCGCATAATGTTGCTGCGGTGCGTTTCAGCAGTTTTCGTGCTCAAGTTCAATAGGGACGCAACTTCTTTCGAACTCTTTCCCTCGGCGATAAGTTGAACTACCTCGCGTTCGCGAGGAGTCAACTTCGGCAGCTCCGGGACCATGTTGGTCGATGTGGTTTGACCCTTGTCGAGAAAACCAGCCAATACCATGTCATTCACTCGCGGAGTGAAGAACATCCGGTTACGCTGCAGAGCTTCCACGGCTGCTACCAAATCCCGAGCCGCATCGGACTTGAGCACAAAGCCGCGAGCACCCGCGTCTAGTGCCTCGCGGATGACCTGGTCCGTATCGGTGATTGTTAGGACGATGACCTTGTAATGGGCATTTTGTCGACAAAGCTGGCGAGTCGCGTCCAGACCGTTGAGATTTGGCATTCCGACATCCAGAATTATCACGTCTGGTTTCAACTGCTTGGCTTTTTCAACCGCCTCTCGTCCGTCAACCGCCTCACCGCAGATTTCCCAATCTTCATGCGCCTGCAGAAGCGTGCACAAACCACGACGGACCAGTTCATGATCGTCGGCGACCAGAATTCGTAGTTTCATCGGACACCTCCGAAGAATCCGCTCAAACTTTTGACGCTGCCCGGTGATCAAGTATGGTAAACGTCTTATGCTGGCTCACGGCGGCGACGGCCGCTAACAAATCCCGCGCCGCGTTGGACTTCACAACATAACCCCGGGCTCCCGCATCCAGTGCCTCGCGCATCATTTGGGGAGAATCATGCTGCGTTACAATCAAAACCTCACATTCGGGAACACTCTTCCGGATACGACGACATGCTTCCAAACCATTCATCCTCGGCATCGTCACATCCAGGATGATCAGGTCAGGATGCAAACGGCTCGCTTTCTCCACTGCCTCGACCCCATCTTCGGCTTCTGCAATAACTTCCCAGGTCGGATCCCCCACAAGAAGGGTTTTTAGGCCGTGCCTCACAATCGGATGATCGTCCGCAACCAGGATCCGAACCGTCATAGTCATTTTCGATCTTAGAAACATCCTGGGCGCCGCGGCGAATCGACCTTAAGGTACCTCGGGCCCGCTAACCATTGATATACAGGGAATCATGTACGCTCTATGGAAGACGGGGTAAGGGCAAGACTAGCCGTTTCGGGCATCGACCCCGAGTCTACGACAACCACTTTCGTGCTAGTGCCGAGAATCGCTGACGACGCCGATTCCGAACCAGCCGGTGCGCTTTGCCGCAAAACTGTTCTTTCTGCGTTCCCGTCATTTAAGGCCTGAGACTCGCCATCCTGCGAGACCGGGAAGCTCAAGGGGATCACTACCTCAAGCAAGGTCCCCGGGTTAGCGTTCATCAATCGTAATTGCCCGCCGAACTCCTGGGCTCGCTGTTTCATGCCTCCAACGCCGACGCCCAGGCTGCCGGGCTGTAGCGCCGACACTTGCTCTGACACTCCCTTCCCGTCATCGCGCACCATCACCACAATCCGGCCCTCTTCTTTAGTCAAGGTAATCCAAGCCTTGCGCGCGCCTGAGTGGCGAAATACGTTGGTCAGGGCCTCTTGAGTGATGCGGAAGATTGCAGTCTCCAAGTCTGCGGGAAGTCGTGGGAAATCGGCGGGCTGGATATCGAGCAGAGTCTCGATCCCGCTGCGTTTGGTTATTCCTTCTACAAACCACTGGAGGGCGGAGAGCAGGCCGACTTCATCTAACAGCGGCGGATGCAAAAGATGAGACAGACTGCGAACTTGCTGAATGGCGCGATCGATAATGTCGCTAGCCTCATCGGCGGCGTGTTTTTTGGCTTGGGACGAGTTCTTTTGAACGATCGTCTCCAGCATCATCCTGGCCACGGCAAGTTCCTGCCCCAAGCCGTCGTGCAATTCGCGTGCGATCCGGCGCCGCTCTTCATCCTGCATCGTCATTAGACGAGTTGACAAACGCCGTAGCGTAACCGTTCTTTCATCGACCATCCTTTCCAATTCAGCTGTGCTCTCCCGCATGGACTGCTCCAGCAACTTGCTGCTGTGGATGTCGGCACAGATTCCGTACCATTTGATGACCCCACCGTGCTCGTCTCGGATCGGAACCGCGCGTGCGCGAAACCAGCGGTAACCTCCCTCCCGCCCGCGCAGACGATATTCGGATTCGTAGTTTTCACCGGACTGGACGGAATGCATCCACTGCGCCATGCTGCGCTCCTTGTCCTCGGGATGCACGTAATCGAGCCAAGCGAAGCCATTCGCAGAACCTAGAGGAGCGCCGGTGTATTCATAAAATCGGTCGCTGATGTAATCCCTCGCACCGTCCTCTCGCCGGCTGAAGATAATGTCCGGAGCCGTGTGCATGATGGCATCAAGCTCTTGGTTCTTCCGCGCCAGCTCGATATTAAGTTGCTGCAGCGCGGTAGCTCTCCTGTCTAATTCCTCCGTTCGCTCCGCGACCCGACGCTCCAGTTCAACATTCAGCGCCTCCAGTTGATGAGTCTTGCGGTGCAGTTCAGCAAATACGCTCACCTTTGCCCGTAACAGGTCCGGAATGATCGGCACCGAAATGTAGTCGACCGCTCCACGTTGGTAGCCCTTAAGCCGGTCCATGTCGGTCAGGTGCACGGCGGAGATGAAGATGATGGCTGTTCTTCGAAAGCGCGGATGCTGGCTTATCATCTCCGCCAGCTCAAATCCATCCAGCTCCGGCATGCTGACATCCATCAACACCACCGCGATATCGGTCTTGAGGAGATGTTGCAGCGCCTCGGTGCCAGAAGTGACCTTGATCAGATTCTCGCCGAGTTCAGCGAGTATGACCTCATAGCTGAGCAGTTTTGCCGGTTGGTCATCCACCATCAGGATGTTGACCTTGTCCTTCGGACTCATTGATTCTCCTGTTTACTCTCAGGTGGCCACCGCACCATCGGACCTAGCGATGAAGCCACATACGAAGGGCCGAGAGCAGTTGCTCCGTGTTGACCGGTTTGGCCAAGTACTCGGATGCGCCTGCTTCGAGGCACTTCTCGCGATCGCCTTTCATCGCTTTGGCGGTCAAGGCAATAATTGGCAACCGCCGAAAACGAGGATTCTGTCGAATCACCTGCATCGTCTCGTATCCATCCATCTCTGGCATCATGATGTCCATCAAGACGATTGCCAGTTCTGGCGTTGACTCTAGAGTAGCGATCGCCTCGCGACCGGTTCCCGCGGTCAGAACGGCCATTCCACGACGCTCCAGCACACTACTCAAGGCGAAGATATTACGCACGTCGTCATCTACCACCAGTACCTTTTTCCCAATTAGTGCATCGTCGGAGCGGTGCAAACGGTCGAGCATCTTCTGCTTCTCTATTGGAAGATCGCTGACGACACGGTGCAGGAACAGCGCTGTCTCATCCAGCAACCGCTCCGGCGACTCAACCCCCTTGACTACAACGCTGCGCGCCAGCGTGTGCAGCCGCGCATCTTCCTCCGGCGAGAGTTCCTTTCCGGTGAATACTACGACTGGCACGTCGCTGAGCGATGGAGTATCCCGAAGGCGCTCCAAAACCTCGAATCCCGACATGTCGGGCAGGCGTAGGTCGAGCACCACGCAGTCGAACGGTTCGTCCTCCAGGACAACCAGCGCTTCGCGACCGGTTGTTGCAACCGAGACATCGATGTCATCGTAACCCAGCAGTTCGCGGATACTAAGTTGCTCGGCGGGGTTATCTTCCACAACCAGCAGGCGCTTCCGGCGCGGAGCTACGTATTCCTTGATGCGAGCGAACGCCGCCTCCAGTCCTTCGGGAGTGGACGGCTTGGTTACGAAGGAGAACGCACCCCGAGTCAGACCGTGGTGGCGGTCCTCGTCCAGGGTCAACATTTGGATCGGGATGTGTCGCGTGGCGGGATCTTGTTTTAAATGGTTGAGCACGGTCCAGCCCAACATGTCGGGCAAAAAGACATCGAGAGACACAGCGGTGGGACGAAATTCACGGGCCAGCGCGAGAGCTTCCGCGCCACGTATCGCTACCAGGACTTTGAATCCTTTGTCATGCGATAGATCGCACAGCACACGGGCGTAGTGCGGGTCATCCTCGACAATCAGCAAAACCGGGTCATCCGGCTGCAGATTTTCCCGATCATCCGGGAGGTGTTCAATCGGGTGCTCGGAGACGTTTACTGCAGACAGCTGAAGTGGTAACGCGGACGGGGAAGCGTGCCTATCCGTCTTCGCTGCGCCCGTGACCGACGGACCGAGATAGGTCTGCGGCAAGTACAAAGTGAAAGTGCTCCCCTTGCCGGGTGCGCTGCGTAACTGGATCTCGCCTCCCAACAAGCTAGCCAATTCGCGGCTGATCGCCAATCCCAGGCCGGTACCACCGTACTTTCGACTGGTGCTCGCGTCAGCCTGCTGGAAAGCCTCAAAGATAATTCGCTGTTTCTCCAGAGGAATGCCAATTCCTGTATCCGAGACTTCGAAGGCCACCACTGATGCTGCACTTCCGAGGATCGGGTGCCCTTCGCTCCAGCCGCTGGTGGCCAGCGATACTGACAATTGAACACCCCCTTCTTCGGTGAATTTGAACGCGTTGGACAACAGATTCTTGAGCACTTGCTGCAAACGCTTGGAATCTGTGACCAGGCTGCGGCTAAGTTGCGGATCGGCATGCATCTCAAAAGCAAGCCGCCTATTCTCGGCCTCGTGGCGGAAGGGACGAGCCACCATGTCGAGCAGGCTGGCAAAGAAGACTTCCTCGGCTTCGACTGAGACTGTACCGGACTCGATCTTCGAAAGGTCGAGAATATCGCTGATCAAGTTCAGCAGGTCGGTTCCCGCGCCATGAATAGTTCGCGCGAACTCGACTTGCTTTGGCGTCAAATTGCCATCAGGGTTATCACCGAGCTGTTGGCCTAAGACCAGGATGCTGTTGAGCGGCGTGCGCAGCTCGTGGGACATGTTGGCGAGGAACTCAGACTTATACTTGGAGGTCAGCGCCAGTTCTTTGGCTTTCTCTTCAACCGCGCGGCGAGCTTGTTCGATCTCTTGATTCTTCCGTTCCACCTCTACGTTCTGCTCGGCGAGTTGCTGAGCTTTTTGGGCCAACTGCTCGTTCGTCTGCTGCAATTCTTTTTGTTGAGTCTGGAGTTCAATGGCCAATTGTTGAGACTGCTTCAACAATCCTTCGGTCTGCATCGTGGCTTCAATGCTATTCAGCACAATGCCAATGCTGGCGGTTAGTTGCTCGAGAAAGGCGAGATGCGAGGCGGTAAAGTTGCTCAATGACGCTAGCTCTATCACGGCCTTGACGCGGTCCTCAAAAAGGACCGGCAGCACTATGACATTCCGGGGGACGGCCTCAAACAAGCCCGAGCGAATGGAAATCGTATTCGGAGGTAGGTCGGTGATCAACATGCGCCGCTTTTCGGCTGCGCACTGCCCAACCAAGCCCTCGCCTACCGTTAGGCGACGGAGATGTCCGTCTTGTCCTTCAGCCGCGAAGGCGGACAGAAGCACCATGCTGGCTGATTCTTCCGTCTCCATCTGATAAATCACGCCTTGCTGGGCATCGACCAGAGGCGCTAACTCCGACAGCAGCATTCGTCCAACGGAGGTAAGATCGCGCTGCCCCTGCAGCATTCCAGTGAAACGGGCGAGATTGGTCTTCAGCCAGTCCTGCTCCGTGTTGCGGTCCGTGGTTAAGCGCAGGTTGTCGATCATGGTGTTGATATTGTCTTTCAGATCGGCCACTTCGCCGCTGGCTTCGACCTGAATGGAGCGGGTCAGGTCGCCTTTTGTGACGGCGGTAGCGACCTCAGCGATAGCACGCACCTGGTTGGTCAGGTTGTCCGCGAGCAAATTCACGTTGCCGGTGAGATCCTTCCATGTGCCGGCAGCACCGGGTACGTTGGCCTGGCCGCCCAGACGGCCTTCCACGCCCACCTCACGGGCGACCGTAGTCACCTGGTCCGCAAACGTGGCCAGCGTTCGGGTCATGTTATTGATGGTTTCCGCCAGCGCCGCGACTTCGCCCTTAGCGTTAACCGCCAACTTCTGAGTGAGATCGCCATTAGCAACGGCAGTCACAACTTTGACGATGCCGCGCACCTGCTCGGTAAGGTTCGCGGCCATCACGTTTACATTATCCGTAAGATCCTTCCAGGTGCCCGCGACGCCAGGCACTTGCGCTTGGCCTCCAAGCTTGCCTTCGGTGCCCACTTCGCGCGCCACACGGGTCACCTCGGCGGCGAAGGCGTTAAGCTGGTCCACCATGGTGTTGATGGTGTTCTTCAGCTCGAGAATTTCGCCTTTCACATCCACCGTGATTTTGCGCGACAAATCGCCACGCGCAACCGCCGTCGTCACCTCTGCGATGTTACGTACCTGACCGGTAAGGTTCCCGGCCATGGCATTGACTGAGTCTGTGAGGTCCTTCCAGGTGCCAGCGACGCCGGGCACGTTGGCTTGTCCACCCAGTCGCCCTTCGCTGCCTACCTCTCTGGCGACGCGGGTGACTTCTGCCGCGAACGAACGCAACTGCTCGACCATGGTGTTGAGCGTCTCTTTGAGCTGCAAGATTTCGCCACGCACGTCCACCGTAATTTTCTTTGAGAGGTCACCTGTAGCAATAGCCGTCGCCACTTCGGCGATGTTGCGCACCTGACCAGTCAGGTTGCTGGCCATGAAGTTCACGTTGTCGGTGAGATCCTTCCACGTACCTCCCACTCCCGGCACCTGCGCCTGACCGCCCAGCTTGCCTTCGGTACCCACTTCGCGCGCCACGCGAGTTACTTCACCGGCAAATGCGTTGAGCTGGTCCACCATGGTGTTGATGGTGTTCTTCAGCTCAAGAATTTCGCCCTTGACGTCGACCGTAATCTTGCGCGACAAGTCGCCACGTGCGACTGCGGTAGTCACCTCGGCGATGTTGCGGACTTGTCCTGTCAGGTTCCCGGCCATCGAGTTGACCGAATCGGTAAGGTCCTTCCAGGTTCCGGCCACGCCGGGCACGTTGGCTTGTCCACCAAGCCGTCCTTCGGTGCCGACTTCGCGCGCCACGCGTGTCACTTCGCCGGCGAACGCGTTGAGTTGATCCACCATGGTGTTGATGGTTTCCTTCAACAGAAGGATCTCGCCACTTACGTTGACGGTGATTTTCTTGGACAGATTACCACTCGCGATCGCCGTGGCGACTTCAGCGATGTTCCGCACCTGGCCGGTCAAGTTGCTGGCCATAGAATTGACGGAGTCGGTAAGATCCTTCCACGTGCCACCCACGCCAGGCACCTGGGCTTGGCCCCCCAATCTGCCATCGGTGCCAACCTCGCGGGCGACGCGCGTCACTTCTGAGGCAAATGCTCGCAGCTGGTCCACCATGGTGTTGATGGTGTCCTTGAGTTCGAGGATTTCGCCTTTTACGTCGACCGTGATCTTGCGCGACAAATCACCGCGCGCCACAGCGGTTGCTACCTCGGCGATGTTTCTCACCTGACCAGTCAAGTTGCTGGCCATGAAGTTTACGTTGTCCGTAAGGTCCTTCCAGGTACCAGCCACACCCGGCACCTGCGCCTGGCCGCCAAGCTTTCCTTCGGTGCCAACCTCGCGGGCCACGCGGGTGACCTCTCCCGCAAACCCATTGAGCTGGTCCACCATCGTGTTAATTGTGTTCTTCAGTTCGAGAATTTCGCCCTTCACGTCCACCGTGATCTTGCGCGACAAATCACCTCTCGCAACGGCGGTCGTAACTTCAGCGATGTTGCGCACCTGCCCGGTCAGGTTACCGGCCATTGAGTTAACTGAGTCGGTAAGGTCCTTCCATGTACCTGCGACGCCCGGCACGTTGGCCTGTCCGCCCAACCGTCCTTCGGTACCAACCTCGCGGGCGACGCGGGTTACTTCACCGGCGAAACGGTTGAGCTGATCCACCATGGTGTTGAGCGTTTCCTTGAGCTGTAAGATTTCGCCGCGCACATCAACCGTGATCTTGCGGGAAAGATCTCCGCTGGCGATTGCCGTTGCCACTTCAGCAATGTTGCGTACCTGACCAGTCAAGTTGCTGGCCATGAAGTTCACGTTATCAGTGAGGTCTTTCCACGTGCCTCCTACTCCGGGCACCTGCGCTTGACCGCCCAGTTTGCCTTCGGTACCAACTTCGCGAGCCACGCGGGTTACTTCTCCAGCGAACGCATTGAGCTGGTCCACCATGGTGTTGATGGTGTCCTTAAGCTCGAGGATTTCGCCTTTGACGTCGACCGTGATCTTGCGCGACAAATCGCCGCGCGCCACTGCGGTCGTTACTTCAGCAATGTTGCGAACTTGCGCCGTGAGGTTTCCGGCCATGGCGTTGACCGAATCAGTGAGGTCCTTCCAAGTGCCGGCCACGCCCGGTACGACGGCCTGTCCGCCTAGCTTTCCATCGGTGCCGACCTCGCGTGCCACGCGCGTCACTTCGGACGCGAACGATCGCAACTGATCCACCATGGTGTTGATGGCTTCCTTGAGTTGTAGAATTTCGCCGCGCACATCGACCGTAATCTTGCGCGACAGATCGCCACTCGCCACCGCGTTAGTAACTTCAGCGATGTTGCGCACCTGGCCCGTGAGGTTGCTGGCCATCGAATTGACCGAGTCAGTGAGGTCTTTCCAGGTACCGGCCACGCCCGGAACCTTGGCTTGGCCACCCAATTTGCCATCGGTACCGACCTCGCGCGCTACACGAGTAACTTCGGCTGTGAACACGCCAAGCTGCTGAATCATGGTGTTCACGATATTGGCCGAACGCAGAAACTCTCCTTCGAGCGGTCGTCCATCCACGTCCAGTCGCACGGTTTGAGTCAGATTGCCTTGCGCCACACCTGCGATGGCACGAGTGACCTCAGCCGTCGGCCGTAGTAGATCCTCCACCAGTGTATTGACCGAGGTCTCCATCTCTCCCCAGGATCCCCTGGATTCACGGAACTTCGCGCGCTCGCGCGTTTTCCCTTCCTTGCCTATGACTTGTCCAACACGTTTTAAATCCTGCGCAATCTGTTGATTGGCAGCCACAATGTCATTAAAGGTGTCGGCTATTTTCCCCGCGAGCCCGGTCCAAGAACCAGGAAGCCGCACCGAAAAGTCTCCGTCCCGCATGGTCTGCAGGCTCGCCAGTATGACGGTCAGGTCAGCGGCCGTCGACCCGGCATCGACGTGAGAGCGTCCATTATTATTTTTGTCCTTCAGGCTCGCCTTGGGTTCACCATCTGCAGTGACGATGGCTGCGGTATGGTCACTCTTCTTCATGGCTATCTCCAACGACCGGCTAAGCGGTTAACAAATCGGTCTGGCTTTTCTATTGCGAATTAAGGATTGGCCAGAAAAGTTCATGGACTACAGCAGAATACAACGACTTTTAGCATGAATGCCGCTGGGTAGCTCTACAGTGTTTACTGTATGGACTGTAGGGTGATTGTAGTGCTCGGTTTAGCTCAGGCGGAAGTGTACCTCGTTACCAAATACCCTTGTCATTTCCGCTGATTTTGTATTCCAAAGCTGCCGCGGTGGCCAAACAAGGCAACAAACTAAGTCTGAGGCTACCTTTCAGTTTCCCGCTTAGAATCAACTCTCTCAGCTCTGAAGCGTAGAGCCGGGCGGCGTGCGGCAGAATTGGAATACGCAAGAAACCCCGGCCATACCTGATGCGATCGCCACCGAATTTAGCTGATGTCCGCACGAAAGCAGGCAGGTCAAGCCCTCTCCCACGGTATTGGGCTACGTAGTCGGATACGATCAAGAGGTACGTCGCCACCCTTTGCCATATCTCTGAGGTTTCTGCCAGTGAGCGAAGGTGTGCATAACTGACACCATGGTCATCATCTCATTTTGCAACCAACAGGCGCTGCCATAGTTGTCTACGGCACTCGCCATGACTTGCAACCAATCCGGCGACTTCCGTGACCTCCGCATCGACATCAGAACACCCTTGATTCTTCTATCGCGCCTTCTGCCGGCTGGGGACGACCCGACGCGCCACCATTCGAAAGCTCCCCGGCAGCGACTGGGGATGAAGAGACGACGGCCGATCTGCTTCTTCCTGAGGCAAAATTCAAACTAAGAAAAAACGAAAGCCGAGTCGGGCAGCCTAGGAGGAATTCGCAGAGGGAAGGGCCAGCGGGCCCTTCCCTTTTTTCTTTCCATTCTCTGATTTTCGTCTGCCAGTTTCGAGTGTCAGAACTTCGAGTATCAGAACAACGATCGGATCGGAACGTATAATCTGAAACCTTTCTGCTTGGTCGCTGGAAACGTGCCATTTTTGAATTGGCACGAGATGCACCGTCTATAGACTGGCAGTATACGAACTGCCCGTCAGTTTGATGGCGTGGCGGCACGGAGAAGTTGTCGCCGGAACCATCGGAAAACGCCGAATACGCTTGGTTTCCGGCCGATGCGACAGGCAATCCCAAGGAGAACCGCAGTGTTTGACGCCAAACGCTGCGGACGCAAAGGTTTCGACGCTAAGGGTTCATAGCCGCGAATAGTACACCTTTGACCCGATGGCCTTGGGCACACGCTTTAGACTAGAAGGTGATAGTGGATGGTTTGTTTGTCACGGAACGTGCCATGCCGAAGTGCATACTCCTCGTTGATGATAACGCGGTCATTCGGCGAATGCTGCGAGCAGCGTTTGAGCAGCCAGGTTGGGAAGTATGCGGAGAGGCAGTGAACGGGCAGGATGCGATCGATAAAGCGCAAGACTTAAAGCCTGATCTAATCGTATTGGATCTGTCGATGCCGGTGATGAACGGATTAGAAGCGGCGCCGGTACTTAGGCACATGATGCCGACAGTTCCGATTATCCTGTTTACGCTCTATCACAGTGAAGTTCTCGAGCGGCGTGCATCCTCTGCAGGTGTCACTGTCGTAATCTCAAAAGCGGACAGTGTGAACACACTAATCCATCAGGCAGATGACTTGCTACGAGCCGCCTGATCCGGATTCCCAGTCTGGCAAGGCTAGGCGATCCCGTTTGATTACTCGCAACGCCGCGACCGCGTTTTTGATGGCCTGACGTTCTGCGTTTGCTGAACTCCTCCCGGCCAAGACCTGAAGGCGATTGAAAATCGCAACCTCAGCCTCCGCCACGCGATCGAATAGCCGGTTCAGCTCAAGTTCGGAAATCGCAGCTTGGTATTCCGCCTGCCACTCGAGGTAACGGAGATGAGGTGATCTGCGGGATGAAAATCTACGGAACCTGGAAATATCCGCTTTCATTCGTGGCCTCCGCACAATTGCCGGGTGATCTGCTGCTCCGTACCGCGGCTCATTTCCCCATCTCGCTTCTGGACAGTACTCGCAGATTCTGCAGCGCGTCAGCTAATGCTCGCAGCTGAGTTGGATTCCCGTTGCTGGGCGTCAGTTCCTTAAGACGTCGCTCAATCGCCTGCCGAGCCTCCTGCACCCTCGTCGGTAATCTGCTGGGGTCAAGCTCCAGGAGGGCGCGCCGATAGAGTTCCACCCAGGTCTCTTGTTGCTCAGACACAGCCGGTCTCCTCTGACCATCACAAAAGAATGCGAATTATCACCGCTCGGCATCTTCTGGACAACCGACCGCGTTATAACCGACAAGATAGAGCCAGCCGGAAGGGCTGTCAGTTCGGCATCGAACGCAGGGCTACAAGGGTTTACGAGGCATCCCGCTGTTGAAGCGCTGCATGGCGCGATAGCACTCGCATGCTGCCCCTTCAAGATCCTTGCGGTTGAGAATTCTTACCATCCCACGGAGATTTTCGATGGTTCCAGCCCGCTGTAGAATGCCGGCTGCCAAGCTCACGCTTGGGCGTCCCGTACCTAGCATCTGCGCCAGAAATTCATGGGTGACCGGAAGTAACTCAGAGTCAACCCGGTCCTGGCACATGAGCAGCCAACGCGCCAGCCGCTGCTCAATCTCGTGGAGGCGATTGCAGGCAGCAATTTGCGCAACCTGTAGTCCTTGCACGAGCACGTAGCGGTTCAATACTAACTGCAGTTCCGGAGCATAGCGCAGCGTCTCTTCAAGCAATTCGGATTTGACTCGGAAGCCGCTGCCAGATATTTGAATGATGGCGCGATAAGGGTCGCGATCCATGCCGACCGCGAGCGGGGTGCCCACGACACCCTCTTTACCCACGATCGCCACTTCAACGCTTCTGCCATCTCGGGTGAGGACGACCAGAGAGGCCATACCTGAATTTAGAAAATACGCGAATTCAATCTTCTCGCCGGGTTCGTGCAGAATCCGCTGCTGGGCAAGTTCCACGAACTCCAGGTGTGGCCTTAAAGATATGTACTCGCGGTCCGGGATAACCTGCAGAATGACGTTCCTGATCGGTTTGCCGTCACGATCCGTTCGCGAAATGCCCAACGCAGAAGGCTTGTCCGGTCTTCCCTTCTTCTTAACCCCAAAGGTTTCAGCCACTAAGGCTCCTAAAATGGGTACAGAGGAATTGTGGGACAGTGCGTGTAGGCTATTGATAGCGCGGGAGATTGTCTGTTCGACAGCAGACGGAGGGGTACTACTTCAAGCCCAGGGCGCCATTGTACTGTTGAACCACGCCGTAGCATTCGCAGGCGGCATTCTCCAGACCTTTCCGGTCCACAACTCTAACCGCCCCGCGCATATATTGGATCAGACCTTTTCGCTGCAGGAGACCGGCTGCCAGGCTCACCGTGGGGCGCCCGGTCCCTAACATCGTGGCCAGAAAATCGTGGGTGATGGGCAGCCATTCGGAGTCGACGCGGTCTTGACTCATGAGGAGCCATCGCGCGAGCCGTTGGTCAATGTCATGCAGCCGATTGCAGGCGGCTATCTGCGCCATCTGCAAACCCTGCATGTGAGCATACCGATTCAGTAACAGATGGAGGTTGGGAGCTGACGCGAGAGTGCTCTTCAACATCCGAGCCCTCAAACGCACACCCTCTCCGCTGATCTGTACCACGGCGCGATAAGGACTCTGATCCAACCCAACGGTCAACAATGCGCCTACGATGCCTTCCCTGCCGACGAGGCCGACTTCCACGCTTCTGCCATCGGTGGTGGCAACGACTAGTGAGACCATGCCTTGATTGAGGAAGTAACCGCGCTCAATTCGACCTCTCGGCTCCTGCAGGACCAGATGGTTCTCGAGATCAACGAATTCCAGATGGGGCCGAAGCAGGTGGTATTCGTAATCTGGGATGGACAGCAAAATGTGGTTCTTGATTGGCCGACCGCTGGGATCGGTCCGTTCGCCCGCTCGCAATGGTGTTGCAACCTCGATTGCAGAAGGCTGGCTGATATCCGCTGAAGTTCGTGTTGCCACAATGCTCCTTCTGTTCGAATTGCTAAGATGCAGCGGCGCGCCGGGGAATCACCTTAAAACAGAAAAGGGAAAACCTCATTTACAGAGGAAAAAACGGGCGAAGCCAGTCTCTTCGGGATATGAGAAGAAAAGACGCTGCGAGGTTTTGGCCTCGCAGCGTCAAGCCGTGCCAAGCAATACTACTTTTTAGGCGGCCGGGGCGGAGGCGGCTGCTGTCTTGTTTGCAACTTCTCCTGCTGCTGCGTGTGTCTTTGCTCCAATTGCTGCGTCTGTTGCTGATGCCGCTGCTCCAGCTGCTGCGTTCTGGCTTCAGGAGCCTTCTGCTGCTGCATTCGCTGGTGTTCCTTCTCCTGCTGCTGTTGTAGTTTCTGGTGTTCCTGATTCTGCCTGGCGATCAGCTTTTCCTGCTGTTGCTGGTATTTTTGGTCCCGCTTGGGATTCCCCGTGTTAGGAGGAGTGGCCGTGCTGTGCGGGGAGAGATCTCGAGCGTGGGCTGTACCGCCGGGCCGTGGAACATTATTATCCGGACGCGGAGCCCTAGTGTTGGCGCGCGCCTCAGTTGCGGCACGATTGGCCGGAGGATTATAAGGCGCCCCCGCCTGTTTGGCTGGTACGACTTCGCGCCCGCTGAACGCTCCCGGTTTCTGCGTCGCAGCGACTGGCGGTTTGCCGTGGTTCGCGGATGCTCTTAGCTCGGGGTTCCCGCGCGCAGCCCGCACATGTTGAGTTTGAGCCGCTGCGGGTGGAATGTGTCTCTGGCGGGCGGCAGCTTCCTCTTCGGGTGTCGGACGCGCATTCACTCCGCCGTTCCCGCCGTTATAGCTAACGCGGTTGATCGTGGTGGTATTGTTGACCACAGTTGTGTTGTACACGTTGTGAATATTAGTGATATTTACGTTGTTCACTGAGCGATTGTAATAAAACTGTCCATGCTCCCAACGCCCGCCTTCATATCCGCGGCCGAAGTAACCGAAGCCATAAACGATTCCGCCATAGAAACCTACAACCGGCCCCCAATATCCTTCGTGGAAAATAAAGGCTTCGCCACCCCAACCCCAGTATCCCGGGGTCCAAAGGAAACCGACCTCCGGTGCCAACACCCACGTACCAGGCACCCAGTAATAATCGCCGATATCGTAGTCGTAGGCCCAGTAGCCAGGCGTCCAGATGTAACCCTCGCCCGGGCACAGCGGCTGCTCGTAGACCGGCAGGGCAGGCGGACCAAACGTTACGGAGACGCCGATCTGGGCGAGCGATCCAGCTGAGACGACCAGAATCACAAGCGCGAATAACACTGAACGAACTTTGGGAATCATGTGCATTGGGCATTCTCCTGTCCGGCTCATCCAAAGATTACTCTTACTGGGGGTTGGCTTGCGGCTGTGAGCAGCGTTGGATTGAGCGGCGCTCATCGTGAATCAAAAACCGACGACACAGTCTACGCTGTTCGGGCCCCCATCACGAAATGCAAGATTAGAGAGGTCACGGCGAATAGGAGTAACAGGTGAATGAGTCCACCGGCCACGTGGAACACAGTGAAACCACCAATCCAGGCAATCAACAGAATTACGAACAGTATTGTCCAGATGCTCATAGCTGCTCCTTACAGGGATGGTCAGATGAAAGCGGCGGTTGAAGAGTTGTTTGCTTCCCGCAGGGGATTAGAAGGAAAAAGCCCCCGCAAGGTTCTCACTCTGAGGAAGGATTCAGGATTCGCCAGAAATTGATCAGGCGCTGATTAGTGTTGAAACAGGCCCATATTCGAACGCTGGCGGCTTTTCGCGAAAACATGCTGCAGGAAAACAGATACCTGCGAGGGGAAGCAACACCTCAGGCTCTGTCAACGCGACACAATTATCGCAGCGAAACTTGCATCAGGTTGTGCTTCCTGTCGCTCGTAATCTGAAGGGTGTTCTCGCTGTTCGCGGCAAAGGTTCCCGCGACGGTCTTGGAGTGGTCGTACAAGTCGGGGGCGGATTGGATACGTACTCTTACCTCGTGCTTACCCGCGGGAATCCACACCGAGTCGGATTCATTACCTTGAACTTTTCGAAAAACAAGCCCATGAGTCTTCTTTTCGCCCTGCAAGGTTTGGCTGTAAACCAATTGGCTGTCGGACCAAATTGAAATCTCGGCCTTGGCGAAATCGTGAGTAACTTCTATCCGTAGCTTTGTAGTCTCTGGGCTCTTGACCAGCTGATGTCGCGGCCGTGGGGACACGGCACGTGCAACCAGACCGTTCGTGGTCACCGGTGGAGTGAGCGTTGTGGTCACCGGTGGAGTGAGCGTTGTGGTGACCGGTGGCGCTACCGTAACAATCGTACGCGACGCGAAGAAAAACACGATCCCGGCAATCAGCACAAAAACAGGCGCAAAAAAGCTCCATGGTGCCCGCAACCATCGCGTCACCTCTGCCGGGGAAAGCCGCAACTGCTTCCGAGGGCGGAGAATCCCGTAGCCGCTAGGGTCGGCGATCTGCAGATTTTTCTGAGTGCCGGACAAAGCCGTGTTTTGTCGCAATTGTTGGATGGCAAGAGCCATTTCAAGACCGGTCTGGTAGCGCTCGGAGGGATTCTTTGCCATGGCGCGTGCGACCATCTGCGCAAGTTCTGGCGGAAAGTCCGAATCGAACGCCGTCACTGAAACCGGCTCGTGGTGGACTACTTTGAAACAAACCGTCGTCGCGCTGTTGCCCTGAAAAGGCCTGTGGCCCGTGAGCATGGTGTATAGAATCACGCCCAGGGAAAACAAGTCGGAACGAGCATCTACGCCATCTCCGCGCAACTGTTCAGGAGCCATGAAGGCCGGGCTGCCCAGGACCTGACCCGGAAGAGTCATGTGCGCCTGATTCAATTTCGCAATCCCAAAATCGGCGATTTTAGCCTTCCCGCTAGCCGTCAGAAGTATGTTGGCAGGCTTGATGTCGCGATGCACGACGCCTTGAGCGTGAGCGTAATCGAGAGCCTCAGCCAGCTCTTGTGCGAGTTCAAGCGCCGGTTTGAGGGGCAGCTTTTTGTTTTCCCCGGACAGCAGGGTGTGAAGTGACTGCCCAGTTACGTACTCCATAACGATATAAGGGGAGCGTGTTTCCGTCTCCTCGCCTACATCGAACACGGTGACGATGCCGGGGTGCGACAACCGCCCTGCCGCCTGGGCTTCTGTAAAGAACCGCTCCCGATACTCGGCTTCTTGTGCAGGATCCAGTCCGATCAACGAGATTGTCTTGATGGCTACTATCCGATCGATCTTAGGGTCGCGGGCGCGGCACACAATGCCCATGGCGCCGCGTCCAACTTCCGCGTCGATCTCATATCGGCCCAGGCGTGTGCCTACCCGCGTAGTCATCGTTTCGGTTTCTAGTTTCGAGTTCTGGGAGAGCCAACTTAAATGTTAGATCGTTTCTGTGGCCGGGTATGTGTCGCAAACGGCACTTCCTATTACGTCCGTAATGTCGGAGGGGTGACTATCGGGGGATCATTTTCGCTCTTGCGGAGGACTAGAGCCTCATAGCACGAGAGATCATGGGCAAAATTAAGAAGCCCCGCGCATCCTGGGGAGAGGATACCGGGGCGAATGGGTAACATGTTCGGATGTTCCAATAGTAGGGATGACGTGGGGCGGCATGGAATACAGTAATCGCTGTAGAAAGCCTGATTACGCACTGTAGGTTTGCCACAGCCACCGATCGCGCGCGCATGGCGCCGAACTTTTCGGACATCGGTGCTTCGTTGCGCCCGCCGTTTGTATTCCCCCCTTTTTGATGGGAAAGAATAGCCGCTGTAGACGGCTGCTACAGTGTTACCCGTATTGCATAATTTCTCGACTTTTCCCCAAAATCTTCCTAGTTCTCAAATTCGTTACGGCATCCTGGACGGCAAACACAAGAGGATGCGCATGGCATCTCACTTGCTCGGCGAAGCTACTGAGAGTGGCCGGAGGGAATCATGCTGAATATGTACACGGACACGATCGGTGACATGGCGGTCGTCGAATGCGAAGGCAGTATCGCTCGAAGCGATGAGGCCACCAGGCTTCGGGAAACCGTCACTTCCTATACTCATGCCCACGTCATCATCATCGACCTCTCGGAAGTCAACTACACCGAAAACACCGGACTAGCGGTGCTGGCATTCCTCCAGAGATGGGCTCGTGAAAATGACATCCAGCTGAAACTGTTTAACCCCTCCGCTTTCGTGCGGCATCAACTGAAATGCGCGGGCGAAACCTTCCAATTTGAATTCGCCTCGCTACAAGAGGCGATGGCGCTGCTCACGCAAGCTGACCCTCAAATGCACTGGCTACAGAAGGACAGCGATCTTCGACACTCAGCAGCGTAAGTCGCCAAGCGAATTGTGCGAGAGCCAGTCGAGCCTAATGGGAAGTGTTCCCGGGGTTTCGGCTGCGTGCCTTGAGTTGCTCTCTACCTTCGAGCCCTGTCTCCTACTCGGCCCGTCACAAGGTTGTACGGAAGAACGCTTATAGAGTAGTGATGTCTCTGTGGGCTGAGCGGAACCCGGAGGACAACTCCAGGGAGCTTCAGGAAGCTCTACTTGTTCGCTTGTGCACCGTCCCTTGGCGCTTGATTCGTTTTGAAAGTAGGACCTTGGCTCTTTTCAGTTCTGCCCGCCGCTCGACCGTCAGCCCTCGGCCCGCCCGGTTGATGAAGTAAGTGAGCATACGCATGCCGGACCCTGGGCCTTTGGGCGACACTTTCTTCGAAGCCAGAACCCTGGCGATGGCGGCGGCGCTCTTGGTAAATAGTCCCGGAGGAGGGTGAGTGGAGTCGGTCTTCACACTCGCTACCCATCGCTTCTTTTGTTCTCTGTCAGGTGCGTGTTTACTTGGCATGATCCTCCTTTTCGCAGATTGAGATGCGTTCTCGCAACGCGCGATGCACGGCTCCAACACGGTCAGCCATAAAATGTAAGTGCAGGATTTCTTCGGGCGCTGTACGGTGGAGCTCGGATCTCCTCACTCCCGCTCGGAGTTTGTCGTCGCGGTGGGCACTTAGTCGGGTCTTCGCTTGCTCCGTATGCGGTGGCCACTGTCCATCCTTCATCGATTCTGCGTGCACCCGACTCTGAGTCTCGTCACCAGCAGATGCGCGCTTTCATAAACGACCTCAGTCAAGTGGCCCGATTGGCAAACAAGAAACAAGCTGCACAGGCTCCGGGCGGACCTTCGAAGGGGATAGCTCCGCGAGCAGACTACAGTAAACCGTCAAAGAGACTACAGAACCCATTCGATTCCGCCCCCATCACGGGGCCATCTACGTTAGCAACAGGAGGTTCGTATGCCGGAAAAGGAAACCATACAGCGCGCCCAGGAAGATGCCCGGGAAGGTAAGGCACCCAGCACGTAGGCGGGAGAATTCGTGCGAGAAGAGATGCATCACGTGCGAGAGGCTAAGCACGGCGCCGCCTCAACCAAGCAAGCCATCGCGATTGGACTTTCAAAAGCGCGCCGCTCGGGTGTCCGTCTAGCCGCGCCTGGCAGAGGCAAGGCTTCCGCAAAAACCAGGCAGCAGGCCAGCCGCGACTATCGCAAGGGGCAGAATAAATCGGCTCGCAAGACCTCCAGAACGCGTTCTCGCGCGACCCGCACCGCGCTCAAGAAAAAAGGGCACAGTGCCGCCTCAAGCCAATCTCTGTCCAGGCAGGCGCGAAGCGCCGCCCGTAAACGAGGCTCGGCCGCCCGCCACCTTGCCGCGATGAAGGCAGTCCGCACCAAGAAAGCCGCAAGTAGCCATACCACGCGGAAGGCAGCCTAGCGCCGCCACAAGTTAAAGATGGTTGTGCAACGGAAACCGCTGGCTTCAGCTACACCGGACAATTACGCGGCGGCATTCCTGGGTATCGCGAGGCAAGGCCTCAAGGCCTGGAGCGAGAAAAGAGCATTGTCCAACGCTTGCCGTTCTTGAGCGTCGCACCCAGGTTCTTCGAGCAGTTGGCGTCTACGCAGTCTAATCGCACGCTGAGCCTCGGAAATTTTCTCTGGAATGATCGTTTTGTCGCTCTCAAACAAGGCAGCTATATACAGTTCTTTCCAGTTCCGCGTTCGTTCGGATTCGGATAGAGAACTATGGCGCATAGTTCCATCCTCCGCACTTAGCAGTAAATCAGACCCCTTATCAACGTCATTGTCATTCGAGATCAGCAATACAAATGGCACAATCAGGTAAATGCTCGATTTACTTTGGAGTAAACCGCAAGCCCCCAGCGGAATCAGATCGCGCAGCGATTTCAGGCTATTGATTGCGGGCGCGGCTGTTTTCCTCGATTAGGAGAGCTACGGGAAAGTCCTCAAACAATGGAGAGGCCGGGACAAATGTGCTTCCCTCGGATCTGTCAGGCACAATGGTTTCCAGACTGAAGGCGTTGCGGTAGGTTCGTGTATCGCTGCCAAAGCATAGTTCCACCTGAGTATCTTTCCAAACCGCCGGATCAAGTGGAGACGCTGTGATGTCCTTGAGTAATTGAGCACAGAGCCGTGGCACCGCCACGATGGCCGAAGTTTCCCCATGGCGCCGAGCAAAGGCAACGAGGTGCCGGGCATTCGCGCCATGGACGGCCAAAGGCAGGTACTCCCCTTCCTGGAACAAGGATGGGTGGCGTTTACGTAGGGTCAGGGTCTTCCAAGTCAAATACGCCTTCACTCGCCCGTCGTTCCAATTTTCGGTCAGTTGTCGAACGCGGGACTTCAGACAGCCGCAGGTCTGAAGGCCAAACAGCTGCATCTCCTCAAGAACATGCTGGCGGAGCGCATAGTCGACCGGCCGCCGATTATCAGGATCTACGAGGCTGAGGTCCCAGAGCTCGTTTCCCTGATAGATGTCGGGTACCCCTGGCACAGTAAGCTTGATGAGGATTTGCGCCAGGCTATTGAACATCCCCATTTTTGCGACATACTGCTGAAGTGGCAAGAAATCCTCGAGAAATTGCTTGGAGGGGTCGGGAGCCAAGATGGCTTCAACAAACGCGTTTACCGCCTCCTCATAGGGGGCGTTGGGGTTTGCCCAGCTGGTTTTCTCCTTCGCTTCCCTCACTGCTTTCAGCATGTACTGCTTGATTCGTTGGCAAAAGGACGGCGCCGTTGCGAAGGCTTCCTCAAGAGGCCAGGACCCGATGAGAGTCTGGTAGAGCAGATATTCGTCGTTTCGCGACGGCGCCTCGGCGCCAGCAACCATGCTCTTCTTGTTCTGGTTTAACTCTCGCCAATGACGTACTTTCTTGCGCCACAAGGCCGGAATCTCCGAGAGGACATTGATGCGTGCGCGAACATCCTCGGAACGCTTAGTATCGTGAGTCGACGTAGTCAGCATGCTGTGAGGCCAAGCCTTTGCCCGCTCTTGAATCTTGCCGTGGAAAACCTCCAGAGCCACCCCGAACTTCTGCGGGTCTCCCCCGACTTCATTGAGTGAGACCAGCCGGTGGTAGCGGTAAAAGCAGGTGTCCTCAAGTCCTTTTGCCATTACCGCACTGGTAAACTGCTGGAATTTCATAGCAAACCGGATTGCCGCTTTTTTGAAAGTTGTTCCTTGTCCGTTCACGGCCCGCGCCAGCAACACGCTGCGAGTAAAGTCAAACACGCTGGTGTCAGAACCTGCGCTCATGCGCTTGGCGCAGTCAACGGCCTCGTCGATATATGCCTGGTCAGCCTGGGAAACCTGATTTTCTGAAATGTACGTGCGATAGACCGGGAAACAAGCAACGATTCTGCTGATCGCGTCTCGCAAGCTATTCAAAGTAAAGTCACAAGTGTGACGGTTGGAAAGCGCGATGCGGCTCAGCGCATTCGCGAGTCCATTCAGTTCGCTCGCCAGCGCCGTGTGGATCACGATCTTCTTGCTGCGGTAGACCTGGTTCTCAAAGCTGACCGGATGCTCCACGAACGTCCGATAGATACGATTCATCTTGCTGAGTGCGGCCGGATCGACAAATAAACCGTTCACCAAGTTCGTGAAGTCGTAACCGGTAGTCCCCTGCACAAGCCAATCCTTCGGCAGTTGTTCATCCCCTGTGAGGATTTTTTCGATTAGGACGTAGACGGATGACCCTGTCTCACCGTGTCTCACTGGTCTCTCCGGATCTAGGCCAGACTCCAGTCGCCGGAAATATTGCGCTGGATCGTAAAGGCCATCGGGATGATCGATGCGGAGACCATCTGCTTTCCCCTGCCGGACGAGGTTAAGCACAAAGCGATGCGTAGCCCCGAAGACCGCCTCGTTTTCCATGCGCAGGCCGGCAAGATCGTTGATGTCAAAAAAGCGGCGGTAGTTGACCTCGTCTGCAGCCACTCGCCAATAAGCCAGTCGGTAAGCCTGTGCCTTAATGAGTTCGTGAAGGTCATTGAAGCTCTTCGTATCGCCAGGTGTCCCGTTGATTTGCCGAACGTTCTCGTCGATGAAGTCGGCTATTTCTTTGGATTTGTTGTACAGCGTCGCCAAGCGCCGTTTGTGAATTTCTTTGTCTCGTATCCGTTCGTCCCGTTTTTCTGGAGTCGTCTCGCTCCGCGCTGGCAGGTGACTGAAAGCTGCAATCAGGCTCTGAAGCTCGAGCAGTTGCTCATGCTGCGCGCCCAGGCTTTGTTCCATCCGCGGCAGACCGTATCCGAGAATACGGGAGTACTCTCGCGGGTCTACCGGAAACCTGTGCTGATGATAGAGGATGCTGAATTCGCCTTTCTCCTTGCTGAAGTCAAGTTTCAATTCACCTTGATCAAGCACGATTCCGTATTGGTCTCCCAGTACCGGAATTAGAATCTTGCCCTGCAATTCCTCTTTGAGCGGCTGCCAGTCAATATCGAAAAATTCCGCGTAGTTGGAGGCTTCGCCGTTTTCCAGAACGTCCATCCACCACACATTGTCGCTACCCATGACCCCCATATGGTTGGGCACAATATCCAGGATTTGGCCCATGCCATGTTCGCGTAACACTTCAACAAAGCGATCGAAGTCTTCCTGGGTCCCAATCTCAGGATTGAGCGCGTTGTGATCGATGATGTCGTAACCGTGTGTGCTGTTTGGCCGCGCTCTCAGAAATGGGGAAGCGTAGCAATGGGAAATACCTAGCGCAGCCAGATAAGGCACTAATTCCGTCGCTTGCGCAAAAGTAAAATCACGATTGAACTGCAACCGATAGGTGGCGAGCGGAATGCGAGGTGATCTCATGGATGGAGAAACCACGCGGCCGACCATGGTAGCACTTGCACTTCTGTTTGCGCTTGATGCCGCTCCAAATCCTCCGCCAGGCCGGCGCGATTGGCGTAAATGAGGCGGCCAGCCGGACGGCTGCTCACAGTCGTTTGTGTTGCACTCAGATTCGCCACCAGCGTCAGAGTTATGGCGGGTCCGAATCGCCACTCAACCCTGAGGCCTCCATCTTCTCGAACCGTATAGCTGGCGCTGAATTTCGTCCCGCCCAGAAACGGAACGATCGCGCTCTGCCGCATCGCAAGCAGATGACGATAGAACTCCAGCCAGTCCTGCCGCAATGACCCTTGCAAGCTACTCCAATCCAGCTTGGAACGGGCGAAGCTCTCTGGTGAGTTGGGGTCGGGAATATGCTCCTGTTCCTCAACTGAGCTGAATCGGGCAAACCGAGCGAACTCAGCCCGCCTGCCTTCAGTTACCGCAGATCTCAATTCGCCGCCAAAGTCGCAGAAAAACAAGAACGGCGTTGTTGCACCAAACTCTTCTCCCATAAAGAGCAATGGTGGAGACGGCGCGAGCAGCAAAATGGTCATTGCTGTCCTCACAGCTCCTTCATCTGTAAGTTCTAGGATTCGCTCGCCGAAGGCCCGGTTTCCTATCTGATCGTGATTTTGCAGAAATGAGACGAAAGCGGTCGGTGGCAAAGTATAACTGAGCTGCCCACGCACCGCGCCACGGTAAGCGGAAATCTCCCCTTGGTACGCGAAGCCCTCGGCGAGACAACGGCCCAGTTGTCGAATCGGCTGTTGCGAATAGTCAGCATAATATCCGTCGGTCTCTCCAGTGAGCACAACGTGTAGCGCGTGGTGGATGTCATCATTCCATTGGGCGTTATACCAACGCGGGCGAGCCTTCTCATCGCGCTCCAAGTAGTGCGCATCGTTGTCATCGTTTTCAAGCACTAGGTGGACGAAGCGGTTGGGTCCAAAAGTGTTTCTGACTGTTTCCGCCAATTCAGTAAGAATGTCGGGCGTGGAATCATCGAAAATCGCGTGCACCGCGTCCAGACGCAATCCGTCAAAGTGGAATTCCTCGAGCCAGTAGAGAGCATTGTGGATGAAGAAGTCTCGAACTACGCGCGACCCTTCGCCATCAAAGTTGATCGCGTCGCCCCAAGGCGTGCTGTGCCGATCGGTGAAAAACTCCGGCGAATATGCGCGAAGATAGTTCCCCTCGGGGCCGAAGTGGTTGTAGACAACATCAAGAAATACCATCAACCCTTTTGCGTGGGCTGCCTGCACCAACCGTTTCAGGTCTTCCGGCCGTCCGTATGAACTATCGGGTGCATAAGGCAACACGCCGTCGTAGCCCCAGTTGCGAGTTCCGGGGAAATCCGAGACTGGCATGAGTTCGAGCGCGGTAATTCCCAGGTCAGCCAGGTAATCGAGTCGCTGTTGTACCCCGGCAAACGTGCCCTCTGGCGTGAAGGCACCTGCATGGAGCTCATAGATGACTGTTTCTTGCCAAGGCCTACCAAGCCAGGCTTGATCGCCCCATTCGAAGTCCGCCGGGTCGACGACCTCGCTTGGTCCATGCACATCTGAAGGCTGAAAACGTGATGCCGGATCCGGCACTTTCAACTGGCCGCTAATCTGGTACTGGTAAAGCGAACCGACCTTAGCCTGATCGGTGACCAGCTCAAACCAGCCTTCACTTTGTCTTGACAAGGACAGTTGATGCGATTCCGGATTACAGAGCAGTATCTCGACGCTTCTCGCTTTCGGCGCCCACAGCCGGAACCGAACGCTGCCATCGTCGCGACACTCCGCCCCGAATGGCATGGCATGGTTACGCTTCACGCCGCCGGTCCTGGCTACGCACCTGATTTCCCATGCGCTCTTGCAGCAAGACCAAAGACCGCGCTTGTAACGGATAGCTTGTCCCAGCATCGTAGAACGTGGGAGCACCATTCGCGGTTTGGCATGACGTGTCGACCAAAGCCACCCAGCCCCTTCCAACCGCAAACGCCGGCAGTTGAAAAGGAACTGGTTCATGGTAGGCATTCATCAAAATAAGGAAGTTCGCATCGCTGACCGGGCGCCCTCGTTCATCCACCTCTGCAAGCCCTTCTCCCGAAAGAAACACTCCCAGGCTGCGGGCGGATTCTTGTCCCCACTCCTCATCGGTCATCTCGCGGCCATTGGGCATCAACCAAAGAATATCCTTGACGCCGAAGCCCTTGATCGCTCGCCCCTGGAAAAAGTTTCGGCGGCGGAAAACAGGATGGTCCTTGCGCAAAGCGATCACACGCCGAACGAATCCCAACAGCTCTAAGTCAGCAGCACCCTCATCCCAATTGATCCAGCTGATCTCGTTGTCCTGGCAATAGGCATTATTGTTTCCTTGCTGGGTATGGCCGATGGGATCGCCTCCCAGCAGCATAGGCACGCCCTGCGAAAGTAACAGTGTGGCTAGAAAATTACGTTTTTGCTGATTCCGGAGGGCCTTCACACTAGGGTCGTCTGTGGGTCCTTCGACTCCACAATTCCAACTTCGGTTGTTGTCGGTACCGTCGCGATTTTCTTCGCCGTTCGCTTCGTTGTGTTTCTGGTTGAAACTGACCAAGTCCTGCAGGGTGAGACCGTCGTGAGCGGTGACAAAATTGATGCTGGCATAGGGCCGCCGTCCGCTGCGCGCGTACAGATCACTTGACCCAGTAATTCGGTAGGCCAACTCTCCAATCTGTCCACCATCTCCTTTCCAATAGGACCGCACCGCATCACGGTAGCGATCATTCCATTCGGCCCAGCCTACCGGGAATTTGCCTACTTGGTAGCCGCCCTCACCCAAGTCCCACGGCTCCGCGATTAGTTTGACCTGAGACAACACCGGATCCTGGTGGATGATGTCAAGGAATGCGCCGAGGCGATCTACCTCATGCAGTTCACGCGCCAGAGTCGCGGCCAGGTCGAAGCGGAAGCCGTCCACATGCATGTCGAGGACCCAATAGCGAAGGCTATCCATGATGAGTTGCAGAACCCGGGGATGCCGCATATTCAGGGTGTTGCCGGTCCCCGTGTAGTCCATGTAAAAGCGCGGATTATCCGGGGCAGGCCGGTAGTACACCGGGTTGTCGATTCCGCGGAATGACAACGTCGGCCCCAGTTGGTTCCCTTCGGCAGTGTGGTTGTAAACCACATCCAGAATCACCTCGATTCCAGCCGAGTGGAGCGCTTTCACCATGGTCTTGAACTCATTAACCGTTCCGGTCTCGGAATATCGCGGCTCTGGAGCAAAGAAACCAATGGTGTTGTAACCCCAATAGTTGCGCAGACCCCTTTCGACCAGTCGGCGGTCATCCACAAAACAGTGCACCGGCATGAGCTCCACCGCGGTAATACCGAGCCGTTTGAGGTAATCGATCACTGGCGCGGTCGTCAAGGCCGCATAGGTGCCGCGCAGGGGAGGCGGGACCTCGGGATGGCGGATGGTAAAGCCCTTTACATGCAGTTCATAAATTATGCTGTGGTGCCAGGGAATGCGCGGTGCCTGATCGCTTCCCCAGGTAAAGGAGGAGTCGACAACAACACCCTTCAGGGTGCCGAATGCGTTATCTCGCCGGTCGAAAGACAAGTCTTCCAGCCTGTGACCGATCCGATAGCCAAAATGCGAGTCACTCCACTTCAAATCACCCTGGACCTGCTTGGCATAAGGATCAAGCAAGAGTTTGTGATGATTGAAGCGTAACCCGTGCGCCGGCTCGTAAGGACCGTAAACCCGGTAGCCGTATAGCAGGCCAGGACGAGCTTCGGGTAAATAGCAATGCCAGACTTGGTCAGTCTGTTCCCGCAACGAAACACAGTGAATTTCGCGGCGTCCACTCTTGTCAAAGAAACACAGATCGATCTTCTCTGCGTGCTCCGAGAAGATGGCGAAGTTCACTCCTTCGCCATCCCAGGTTGCTCCCAGCGGGTAGGGCTTTCCCGGCCACACGATTGGAGCAGTCTGATTGAGCAATCGGAAACCTCGAACGAGGATATGGGGCGGAGGCAGGCGCCCTTAACGAATGGGATTGTACAGCCAGCGCCTGCCTTCCGCCTCTTTCGCGTCGGGTCTAACTGACAGATACTTCACTTGTGCTGGATGCAGCTATCCGGCTAGTCCTGTATTTTTTTCGGGACGTCCCTCTACTCAACGTTCCTTAAAGGCGTTTTCAAGTCAACGGATTCTCAAGCGGCAGTCCAGCCAACTAAGCTCACGGGCCCGAATGCGATCAGGAAAACAGTTGCTACCGATGGACTCCCGAGGTCCCGCAGCAGTCGCAAGGCGAGAAGCAGGAGCCAGATTTTGCTTCCCTAGCTCCTGCTCGATAGGGTAGACACATTGAGGAAATTGAGCTGGCGGCAGCATAGGTCAAGTAGCTATCACAGCCAATCCTGTCGACCCTGTATTCCTTCCGGGGACTTCTCTGTAGCCGGTCTTGTTCTGGCCCATGTAGCAAGGAATGACGAGACTAACCGTAGGCAAACATTTCGGCGGTTTGATGTCGAAGGTATGCGAGAGCACTTCGTCACTCTGCAATGTTTTGCGCTGTCTCGCCGTCGCCGTGCGTACAGAAAGATAAGGAAACAGTTACAGCGTGCACCGGATAGTCCGTCCTTGCCTCTGGCTCTACCCTGCCAAATGTCTATGTGGCCGAGCGTGCGCCATGTCGTCATTTTGGACGTGAAAGGAGACACCAGTGAACAGCGACGCTGCTAACACCGGTACCATTCCTCTGGATTCCGATTTGATCAAGCGCGCTCAGCAAGGCGATTCGGATGCTTTTGCCGCTCTATTTCACGCGCACAAGTCACGAGTCTATTCCTTGTGTCTGCGTATGACCAACAACACTGCGGAAGCTGAAGATCTCACCCAGGACGCGTTCATGCAGGTGTTTCGTAAGCTGGCCACCTTCCGCGGAGATTCCGCGTTGTCCACCTGGCTCTATCGCATCGCCGTCAATACCGTGCTGATGCATTTTCGCAAGAAGTCCCTGTGCCAGGTTTCGCTTGACGCGCCCTGCAAGGTCGACAACGGCGCCCATGATATCCGCCGGGAATATGGAACCCAGGACGATCGCCTGGCCGGCTGCGTCGACCGCGTCGCATTGGCTCATGCCCTCAGAGAATTGCCGCGCGGGTATCGCACAGTCTTTCTGCTACACGAAGTCGAGGGCTATGAGCACCAGGAAATCGCAGAAATACTCGGTTGCTCGGTCGGCAATTCGAAGTCGCAACTGCACAAAGCCAAACTGCGAATCCGCCAGCTGCTGCTGCGTCCGCAAGAACTTCGCTCTGAGTTAGTGCCGGCCGGACATTCTGCCAAACAGCCAAGGCCGGAGATCGCACGGTTGGCGGAGAAGTGGGCGTTCCCACTCGACCAAGGGCTCTTGGACTCCGCTTCTGCCACAGGCTGACCACTCCCGAGGCCCAGCCCACCTGAAGTTGTTGCCGGCCCCCGGTTTCATAGCGCTGTGGGCCGTGTCACCAGACAGTCGCCAGATTCGCGTTCAACGGCAGCCGCGCTTTTTCCGCTTGGGTTGGATTGCCTCGCCGGATGGACTTTTTTTGCAGATGACGCTAATTTAGACCATACGGCGCGGTACCCAAGTGGTAAGGGAGAGGTCTCCATAACCTCTATACCCTATAAGCACCTTTGCCCCCAATGACTTAAAGGCCGGCTGTGTGGTGAAAGCGTGTCTCGCTTCGATCTCGCGAACGGTAACCATCTTTTTCGGCAAAAAAAGGAAGGCCGGCCTAGGCCCCCCAAGGTCTCCCGCCACGCCATCGGCAATGGCAGGCATCGATTTTATTGCACAATGAACCTATGCCCGGAACCCACCGCGGAAAGTCAACTCACAATGCGTACTCGTCGCAGCCAATCAAGTCTTCTTCAACAGGCGCGACAGCCAGATCAGGATGATCGCGCCGACAATCGCGACCAGAATGCTTGCGACAATGCCGCCTGCCGGATAAATTCCCAGCGCGTTAAATATCCACCCTCCGAGGACAGCACCCACCATTCCCAGAAGTGTGTCCTTCAAAGGACCGTATCCGCCGCCTTTCATGATCTTGCCCGCCGCCCAGCCAGCGATCAGACCGACGACGATCCACAAGATTAGGGCAGAAAGATATGTCACACTTAAGCCGCGTCGGCATCAACAGAAAGTCCCCAATGCTTTAGTAGCCACTCGGGGATGTAGCAGCGATTTCTATTGAGTTCACACCAGTACTGGAGCTGCTTCGAGGTCGCACGGGTCTGTTCATTCAGCCCAAGCTTTCGGACCTGTTCCTCGAACGCGGTTGGCAATCGTGGTATTGGGGGGCGTCGTCCGCTTGTCCAATTTGGATTTCCACGTCTACGAGGCATCAGAACGCCTCTTCTCAATCACGATGATGATACGCCGCCTGGATTCTCGGGCTACAATCGCACAGGAGGTGGCCGGGCATGAACAAGAAATGCGAGACGTGCGAATCGTTATCAACATCCCATGTTGAGGCTGTAACCCGTCAACTCCAGCACGCGATGGCATTGCATTGGGGTCTGCGACTGGGCGGGGACACTCGGGAGGCGATCCTCGGGTTGAGTGACGCCCAAGAGAGAACGTTAGATGCATGGGTAAGTTTGTCTGGTCACTTGAGCGAAACATTCGCTCAATAGTACAGCGGCATAACCTGCTGCGCGGGGGCGCCGGGCTTTGCGGCCGAAGTCCCCGACCATTCGTCTGGCGTCGCCCATCCGAGTAGGCTGTTGACGTGTGCAAATGAAGCGGCCTAGAGTCTTTTCGCTGTGAGCAGTTGCTATGGGGAGAGCTGCTTAAATGCGCTGTTTGGGACGCGCCTCAGATTCCTCCGATCTGGGGCGCTTATGTTTTGTGGCCCTCATCTTCTCGTCGGCGGCTTAGTGTGCCAACAGGAAAGTCACAAACAGTGACAAGCTACCTGCGTTTGCGGACGGGCGGGGACAGGGAATAGTGCCCGGTGCGCTGCGCGGACTGTTTCTGGCGGTCCTACCAGCCATTTTTTGTGATCGTGCGGGAGCGCTCCGAAGGTGAAATTAAAAGCCGCCGCTCTGCCGCCTGATGCTAGGCCGCGCTTTTAGTAATTTGCAGCGGCAAGAACTCAAACGCCGTCTCGTTCACGATCAATCCGCGATTGTGGGCAGGCACGCGACGGTGCCGCTGCCCCGGCAACAACGATCCGATACTCGCAGTCACCCCGGGCGATGGCTGCATCGCCAGCGGCCGGACGCGTGCTACCAGTTCCGTAGGAACTTGTCAGGCATACTTCGGAACGCGAAGTGCCCGCCCCCCTCGAAGGCCACAGACTCTTTGCCCGGAGCATTGATCTTGGGCATATATGCTCCGGCCGGTGGTACATCACACCACGGTAACTGGATGACGTTATCGCGCTCACAAGAGAATATATGCCTCCCCAAACCGCACGGGGTAAGAAGGCAAGACTCTGTGGCCGCGTCGACATCAGTGAACTGAGAATCCCGCGATGAGAAGTAACTTCGGAGGAAGTGCATGAAGTCTCGCTCTCTGTGTCTGTTGCTGGTGGTCGCTTTTCCATTTCTGCTAGCGGTATCCGCTGCGGCTCAGGCCCAGCCTCAAGGAACGACCAAGGGTGCAGTCGCCCAGAAGGGACTCACATGGACCGAAACTTATGAAGGCAGCGGCAACACGGATGGGTTCATCACGGACATAGACTCGACCGTTGGATACGTTTTTGGCGAACACTTTGCCATAGATATGGGCGTACCGTATGTCTTCATCGAGCCGACTTCTTCAAAGACCGGCACTACCTCCGCGAGTGGCATAGGTAATCCATACGTGGGTCTCAGGTATTCCGCCAAAGGGCCTGCTCTCGATTTCAGCACCAGCCTAAATGGCGCGATGCCGGTGGCAAGTACCGCGAAAGGGCTGAGCACTGGCCACGTAACCGTTGACTGGAGCAATCATTTTGCCCACGGACTTGATCCTTTCACTCCCTTTGTCAATCTCGGCCTTGCCAACTCGATTCCCGACACACGGTTCTTGCGCCGTCCCTACATCTCCTATGGCGATCTCGCGCACTTTGAGGGAGGCTCCGAACTCGATCTGGGTGACAAATTCAGTATCACTGCTTCCGGGTACTACATACTTCCATGGGGCCCGCAGCAAATCTTCCTCCGTGGCAATAAGAGTTCTTCAGGCCCGACGAAAGGCGGTTCAAGTCTGACCCAAGACGACGGGATAAACGTCGAATTCGATTACAACCTCAGGCGCTCGCTCGATTTGAGCGCAGGTTACAGCTACAGTGTCTACAGCGTGCTTAACACGTTTTCTTTCGGCCTTCAGCTGAACGTCGGCTCGTTGCTCAAGAAACCCTCCACAGAGTAATTCTCAGGCTGTACTCCCGCGTCGCAATCGACGGGTAGTGGCCCGACCATTGGCTTGCGAATCGTATTGAAGGTTAGGAATGTGCGCTTAGCGACTTCGCTAATCGCATCGTCGCCCTTGTGGCTTGGTGGTTCGTCCGCATGACCGAATCTTCTAATCTGGAGCACTGTCTAGGGTCGAGGGGGCCATAATGTCGAGGTTGGACGGGGCTGAGGAGAGGGCGAAATGCTTAAGTCAGTCGCAAGAGCGGCTGGATTTCTAGCCTATTTGTTTATCACGCTGGAAATGCTCTTCATGGTCACTCCCTTCGCGCTCTATTACTATTCGGTTTACAGCCCGCTGCTCGCGGGGTCTTTCAGCTTTCCGGCTACGGCATGGCTACCAGCTTTCTTTCTGCCTCATCTCTCGACGGAAATTCTTCCAAGCGTGGGCGGGCTGATCTTCATGCTCGGGTTGGTCGGCTTCGTCCTAAGTGCTTTTCAACTTTACTACGCCAAATTCAGGGGGCGAGGCGTCGTACAAAGCGCCTTTTACAAGCGCATTCGCCATCCTCAATACCTGTTTCTCGCACTTGCTGGTCTGGGACTGCTGATCGTGTGGCCCCGCTTCATCCTGCTGATCGTGTACATCAACATGCTTTGGTTCTACTACCTGCTAGCGCGTAGTGAGGAGCGTCGGATGGAGGCTCGCTACGGAGACGCCTACCGTGAACAAGAGCGGAGAACTTGGATGTTTTTGCCCGGGGAACCGGGAGCGTACTTGCAGGAGCGGCTGTTTGGCTGGATACGCCACCGCCAAGCGAGACTGATTGTCATCTACATCCTTTCTATAGCCGTGGCAGTCGGTGCAGCATTCGTGTTGCGTGAGACCAGCATTACCCTGACTACGCATATGATCTTGCCGGAACAGAAGATTGCGGCAGTGTCGTTTCTATCCGGGGATGAGCGGGAGCTCCGCGACATCATTAAATCAGCAGAGGATGCTGGAGAAGTCCAAGATGGGATCAAAGAAGGAGATAGGTGGGTGCTCGTACAAGCGATGCAAGGAAAGCGTCCAGTGGTTCACACGATGATCGACGCAGGTATGACGCGTCAAAAGGCTGAAGATTTGAATTTAGCTAAGCAGGGAGTGAAATTGGTGTTTTCGAGGCCCAAGGGTTTGCTGGCGCACGGGCATCCTTTTGGCACTTCGGTGCGCTGGCAGCCCGCGTTCATAGCCGAAATGAACAACGGCAAAGTGTGGCACGTCATCACCCTTGACCAACATGTCTTCGTTGGTAATCCGGTGATGCCAGTTTTCTGATTCTTCGAGGCGGACGGTGAAGATTGTTCGGCCGACGCCCGTTCCAGTGATGCCCGGGGGCGTTGTCGAACAAATCCTCCGTGGTCTTGAGAGGCTGAGCTATCTAAATGCCCTCCTGTTCGGAGCGGAGCAGAAGGGCATCCGGCTAATGCTTGTCGTACACTGAGGTACTGGTGAATTTCTTGCCCTTCGAATCGGATCCGCTTACGGTGACAGTGCGGCTCTTGCCATCAGCGGAAACGACTACGCGACCAGTGATGGTAACTTTGCCGTCTTTCTTGTTGGTAAAAGCCAATGTATGGTCGTCGATTTTCGTGTACGACCGAGCGTCTCCACTTGAATCGCCTGTGACCGGGTAGTCTTTGCCGTCGAACTTGCCCGTCCATTCGTTGTGGGTGGGTTTACCGCCGCTATCGGTGCCATCCACGGTGATTTTCACGTTATCACTCGCAGGCTCATAGACAACCAAGTCGTTCTTTGGTCCCCCGGCAAGCTTCGACTTGGCCTCGTTCAGCTTCCAAGTACCCGTAAATGCGTCGGCAGCGAAGCACACCGCCGCTGCGACAAAGCACAGCACCATAGTCAATATAATCCCTTTTGTTTTCATATTCCCTCCTAGCGCGGGACATTCTAGTGCCGAGTCGTGCATTCAGCAACTGCTTGCGGCCAGATCGTCCACGGCGCATGAGCACATCAAGCTTGTTTCTGGGGTCCTTTGGCAACCGCTATTTCAGTTTCACGAAGAGCAAAACGAAGATCGCCCACACCCCAACCGTAACCGGAAACTGCACCAACGCTGCGTCGCGCAATGGACTCCCTCTTGGAAGCGCATATGTAAGCAACATCATAGCCACAGCAGTGAGTACTCCGAGGACGAGTTTGCTTTTCCAGTTCATGAGTGTTTGACCGCGCTTTCTCGTCTGGTCGCTAGCTTTCCCGCGCAGACCCAATCTTTAGCCGCGCGAAGTATACGCCTCAAGAGTCGGGAACACGTCGGGCAAGTTAGCTAGTGTTTCTTGGCTCGGCCAACCTGCTTGGTTGTGCTGTCCTCAATAGGGAATTTCTTGCTGCATTTCGGAGAGGTGCGGCGTGCTGCGAAGATAGTTCCCCTAGAGAATTAAGGACGAGACCGCGTGCGGTAGTAAGGGCAAATGATTCGGTGCTGATGAAATTCAACCTGAGTTTTCCGCCTCATGTCACATCGGCTTTAGCCGACATCTTCCGTTCCGGTTCGGTCTAGACGCGTAGGAATGAATATTCAACACTTTGGCACGGGCGTTCAGCGCCTCGGTGAGTTTGTTCTAATATCACGGACATAAATCAGTCGCCGTTCAATGTCGGAACCCGGTTGAGCCTCGAGGACTTCCGACTGGCGATCAGGCCCTGCGCCTTTTGACAACTCTGCATGTGTGGACGGCGTTCTCTTGGAATATGACCTACCCGATGCGACTGCCAGTGCGTTACGGAGGGAGATGAAGCGGATAAAGCCGGACGTTCCAGTCCTGCTGTTTGCCGGCATAGGCAGCCAAACGCGATTCCTGCTTCGTTTTCTTGATGTTTACTTCGGAATCCCGAGAGGCCCGAGTTCGTTCTTCCCGACTCGGACGGATAGCCCACATCTCTGTGCCGAGCACCACAACATCCTCTTCCGGACTTGAAATACCTTCATTCAAGTGACGCCCATCAATTTCCTATTGCACAAGGTTGCGATTCACCTTTTTGCTGAGGTTTTCGTGGAGCCGGAATAAGGGCGAACAGCAGGTCATAGTTCTCTGTGCTCGGTGACGCAGCGTTTGCTAAGCCGATTTCTTTACCTGCGAGGCGAACGCTTAGTCTCAGTCTTTTCATTAGGACCTTACAGATAGCGCATGATCTCATCCACATAGCTGTTCTCCCAAGGAGCGAATGTTCGACGAGATCTTTCACGTCGTGTACCTTGTTGGACTCGCGCAAGTCGAGTTCGGATGCAGCGGAGTTGTCTAAAAATTGTCAAGTGATTGTTTGTAATCTTAGCGGAGGAAATTCAAGATCAGCCCTGCTGTCCCCGGGTTTCGCCGACGATCCAGCAGCTATCGCATTGCGACCGCAATCCTGAGACTGCTGGGCTCGGCGCATTCGGTCATGCCGATCAATCCGGCCGGCTGTCATCCTTTTCGTGACCTGCCGGCTTGTTCCGGTGTTGGCCTTCTTGTTGATTCTCCTTACCAGGTTTGTCGCCTGGCCCACCAAATTCGCTCTGTCCAATCATTCCACGCGGCTGTTCGG
>DATKEN010000123.1:0-138041 GCA_035512155.1 Terriglobales bacterium
CACCCGGTCGCCACTTTACTCATGGATTGCTCCACTTTCTCGTTCGACTTGCATGTGTTAGGCACGCCGCCAGCGTTGATTCTGAGCCAGGATCAAACTCTCATTTGAAACCTGTTGTCTGCCGACGGGTAGTTGGCAGACCGCCACCATCGCGCTCGAAGGCACGTGGTGGCCTATCTTGTGAGATCGCTCGGATTCGAACCCGAGTCTTCCTCTCACGACTGGCACGTTCAACCTAGTTGTCAAAGAACCGAATCGCCTTCCGCCTGAGCGGCGCGCTTTCAGTCCAGTGCGGAAACACACAAATGCGAATCCGCCTGTCCTCGAAACCTGTTCAAGTTACTCGTTCCGTCGCACCCTGTCAACCCATTGTGCCCACAGGATTTCCACCTGTTTTTCACAACTGGGGAGCTGACAACCTCGGCTCATTGAGCGCGCAACAGAACGCATCTTCCGCCCACTCAGTGCATTCAGTACCTTTTCGGCACGAAGCGTTTTTCACGCAAGCGCAGACGGAAGACTATTCACTTGGTAAAAGATCTTGTGGAGGTTCTTGCGAAAAACGCTTAAACCCTTCGAGGAACTCAGCCCCCGAATGAAACCCCGTGGCCGGGGAAATTGACTAGTTTCTTATTTGATGCCGGACGCGCGACGAGAGTTTCACAAAATACGCCCGGCTAGCCACACACTGCTCTCGGTGAATCGTTTATATCAGAGGCAGGGGACGAGTGCAAGGGAATGTTTACGAAGTTGAGCCGCGCGGTCGCCCGCGCCAACGTGCCTCGCTTTAGGGAAGAAAAAAACGATGTGATGGTTGTCACAGCCTTGCGGCTTACCCACCGACGAAGATGGAGATATAGGAGCCGCGAAGCGGCGCCAGAATGTCCAGCCACCATGGCACCCCCTTGGGCGGGGGTTGTTTGACTTCGTCCCGGAGAGGCCCGCCGCCGCACGCTCACTGAAACTCTAGGGCCACAAACTTCGCCGGCTGCTGCCCAACGTTCGTCACGGTGTGAGTGTACCCTCCCTCGATCCAGGCGATGTCGCCGGCCTTCAGTACGCGGAGGGTAGCAGGTTTGCCCTCGACGTCGCTGCGCAGGCCGAGGTCCGTGACCGCAACCACCAGGTGCGGCCCGGCATGATGATGCTTGGGGATCACGCCGCCCGGTTCCAAGTCGAGTTCTGAAACTCGCACCCCGTCCTGCACAAACATGATGTCTTTTGTACCGCCCTCGAGTACCTGCAATCCGCGTTCTTCATCCCACTTCGGCGGAGGCGATTGATGGGCCTTCTCGTCCTGCAAAAATTCAATCGTCACGTTGCGGAAGGGCATGTCCGCAAGATTCTTGGCGATGTGGGCGAAGTTTCCCGGTGTGAAGTGAGTTTCGCCATCCTGCACCTTGAGCGTGGCTGGCGGCTTGCCCGCGACGTCATTCTCGACCTCCGACGCTCCCAGCGACACGAAGACATAGTCATGGCGATGACGGTGCATCAGCGTGGCCTGGTGAGGCGCGACCTCGACCTTGAAGACGCGCACGTAAGCATTCTCAAGTGCCGCGTGATGGTGCGGTTCGGCCGTGATCTCGACCTCGGATCCGGTTTGCGCCACAAGCATACTGGCAAGAAACAAGAGAGCGCAAAGCAGTCGTCGGCCTCTCATGGAGCGAGATTCTAACACCGGCCTAGAGCGACCCTCGCACTACCACCGGATAGCAAGGAGTGTCGCAACAAGTTAGACTTGATCCGCAGTGACTGGATGCATATGAGATACGCATTTGTTTTTCTGGCCGTCGTCGGGATTGTCGCATCCTCGCTGGCATTGCGGGAACATTACCGAACAGAAGGTTTCGCGCCCTGCGACATCAATGCCAAATGGGACTGCGGGATTGTGAACCAGAGTCCCTATGCAATGCTGGGCGGCATTCCCGTGGCAGTGATCGGGATCGCGGGATATCTGCTCATGGCTGTGCTCGCGCTGAAGCGCGCCTATCGGCTGCTGTTAGGGGCGGCTGTGATCGGATTGGGATTTTCTCTTTATCTGGCTCACATCGAACGGGACATTCTGGGTGTTTGGTGCGTCTACTGCGTGATTTCGCTGGGGACGATTACCCTGATGAGCGTGCTGGCTTTGGCGACCGTGCTCGGGGAATCGGTCCGCCGCACGCCTGAATTGAGCTAAAGCCGATGGCCGACCTGGGCAAAGTTCTAGTTCTTGTCGGAGTAGTGCTCGCAGTGGGAGGATTGCTTCTGATCCTGCTCGGGCGCACGAGCCTCCCCTTGGGACGGCTTCCGGGCGACATTGTCTATCGTGGCAAGAACACGACCTTTTATTTTCCGCTGGCCACCTCCATCCTGCTCAGCGTGGTGCTGTCAATTTTGCTGTATGTGGTGAGCCGTTTCAGAAGGTAGGGCGTTTGTGCGCCCGGTGTTGGGTGCCCTGCGGGGCGTATGTCTTTTTTCCATTCGAACCCGGCACTCCCGTGCCGGGCTGCAATGTTTCGCTCCTGCGGAGCTCGTCTCCGGATAACCCTTCCAAATGCTAAGTGCAAAACATCCTCTGCGGTAAACTCCTGTCCATGGCTTCTGCCGATCAGCTCGGATTCAGTTTTAGACCAGCGGATCGGCGTGTCTGGAAGGTGCGCGACCTGGTCGCCGCAGTTCGTACACACATTGAGCGGGAATATGGCGATACCTGGGTGGAAGGTGAGATTTCGAACTTCAGGGCCCATGATTCCGGCCATCTTTATTTCACTCTGAAAGATGAAAATTCACAGCTCAGCGCGGTGATGTTCCGCTCGCAAGCGAAATTGCTTCGTTTTCGGCCAGACAACGGCATGCAAATCGTGGTCCGGGGAAGAATCACGATCTACGAAGACCGCGGCCAGTTGCAGATCTCCGCGGAATATCTGGAGCCCAAGGGCGCGGGTGCGTTACAGATTGCATTTGAGCAGATCAAAGCCAAGCTGGAGGCGGAAGGGCTGTTCGATTCCGCGCACAAAAAACCGATTCCGACTTTGCCTCGGCGGATTGGGATTATCACCTCGCCGCAAGCGGCCGCTTTGCGCGACATCCTGAACATCCTCGAGCGCCGCCATCACAGCGCTAATATCCTGATTTTTCCTGCGCAGGTCCAGGGAGACACCGCCCCGGTCGAACTGATGTCCGGGATTCGCTACTTCAATCGGGCCCGCAGTGTGGACGTCATCATCGTGGCTCGCGGCGGAGGCTCGGCGGAAGATCTGGCTGCATTCAATCATGAAGGGTTGGCCCGGACTGTGGCCGCTTCTGAGATTCCGGTCGTCTCCGCCGTTGGACACGAAACTGACTTCACCATTATCGACTTTGTGGCCGACCTGCGCGCGCCCACGCCTTCCGCGGCCGCAGAGTTGGTGATTCGTGCGCGCCAGGAAGTGGACGAACAACTCGAGGGCCTGCATCGTCGCTTGGGGAAGGCGCTTCGCTATCACTTGTTAATGGCTCGCCAGAAACTAACAGAACTCGCGCAGCATGGGGCATTTGCCCGCATGACTGACGCTCTTAACCGCCGCCAGCAAAAGCTGGATGACTTAAAGCATCACCTGGAACGCGCCGAGCGCACGATGCTGGAGCAGCATCGCCGGCGCTTTGAAATGGCTGCCGCCGCGGTGCGCCATTATGACGTGCGCCGAATGTTGGCTGGCACTCGCCAGGAAATCGAGGCTCGCGTGGCCGGGATCGCGGCCGCCATCCGAAATCTACTTCTGCAACGCCGGTCGCGAGCCGATCAACTCTCCGGTCAGCTTGAGGCGCTGTCTCCCCTTGCAATTTTGGAGCGCGGTTACGCCCTGGTTTTCGACTCTTCGGGAAAACTCCTCAAAGACGCCATGCAGGTAAACATCGGAGACGAAATCTCGGCCCGCTTGGCACGAGGCGGTATTACCGCGACCATCAAAAGAAAGAATGTGTAGGCGGTTGCCCCTTGATGAATCATGCTGCAAATCCTGGATTACAATGAAGCAGGTGTTGGTCTTAAGTTTCCGGGGGGAAGGATTCGTCTGGTGACGCCGTTTTCAGCGCCGTGGCCACATGTGTCGGTGATTTCAATCATCGATATCGTGCTGGTCACCGTCATCATTTACGAGTTTCTCGCCCTCATCAAGGGTACGCGGGCAGCGCTGATGCTGATAGGTGTCGCGGCGCTTGCACTAGCCTTCTATTTCTCCCGGCTGGGCGAACTGACCACGCTGAATTGGCTGATCAGCACGCTGTTGCCTTACACCGTTTTCGCGCTGATCGTGGTTTTTGCCGGCGAGATACGGCAAGCACTGGCGCGCCTTGGCCGTGGGCTTACCTTTAGCCGCGCGGCAGCCTCAGAAGCCGACGCGTATGACGATATCGTGCTCGCGGCCAATCTCTTTTCCCAGAATCAAACCGGAGCGCTGATCATTATCGAGCGCGAAATCGGGCTGCGTACTTACATCGAGAGCGGGGTGCCGCTCGACGCTCACATTTCCTACGACCTGCTGGCGACCATTTTCCGTCCCAGCGCCCCATTGCACGACGGCGCCGTCATTGTTCAGAAAGACCGCATCGCGGCCGCGGCGTGCTTCCTGCCACTCTCCATGAACCCGGTCCTGTCGACTCAACTGGGGACCAGGCATCGGGCCGGCATAGGTGTAACCGAAGAAACCGATGCCATCGCTGTAATCGTATCGGAAGAAACCGGGGCCATCAGCCTGGCCGTCGGGGGGAAGATCGAGCGCGACCTTACCGTGGAACAACTGCGCGAACGTCTGGGAGGATTGCTGCGTCGCTATGTGCCCCCCTCGACTCTGCCCACGCCAATCACGGATGGGGATGCGGGGGAAACCTCCGAAGAAGGTCAAAGACCGGTTCTGCCACGCACCGCAGAGGCACCCCTTCGCCATCGAGCAGACCGCTAAATTATGAGCGACTTTCTTTATCGTTACGTCGTAAATAATCTGGGCCTGAAACTGATCTCCCTTGCGCTAGCTGTGGGATTGTGGCTTGCTGTCGCGCGCGATCCCGTGGCCGAAGTGGCAGTCGATGTGCCCATTGAATTCCATAACATTCCTGAGAACCTGGAAATCAGCTCGGAGAATATCCCCCGCGCTGAGATTCGATTGCGCGGTCCGGGGCGGATTGCGCACCGGCTTCAGCCCTCCGATGTCACTGCCGCAATTGACCTCAACGGCCTGAAGCCGGGTGAACGGACTTTCGATCTGACTGCCCAGCAGATCCAGCATCCCAGGGACCTGGAGGTTGTGCAGGTTGTGCCAAGCCAGTTTCACCTCGCGTTCGACACGCGACTTACTCGCCAGGTAGCAATCCATCCCCGGGTGGTGGGCAGCTTTGCGGCTGGGTACAGCATCGAGCGCATCGTCGTGGAGCCTCCCACCATAGCTATCAGCGGACCGAAACAGCGCGTCGAGGCGGTCGAGGCTGCTATCACGGACCCGCTGGACGTGAGTGGAACCATGGACCGGGCAACATTCACCAGACATGCTTACGTTTCTGATCCTTTGGTCCAGGTTGCTAATCCAAAACCGGTGCGCGTGACGGTTATCATGGAAAGGACTCCTGGCGCCAGCAGCGGGCACTAGACGTCACGCATCGCCATGACACCGCCGAGCCGACAACTCTTTGGAACCGATGGTATTCGCGGTGTGGCCGGAGAATTCCCTTTGAATTTAGAAAGCACCTACCTGATCGGCCGCGCCCTGGGCCATGACCTGGTTCGAACCAACCCGCGGGCACGCGCGGTGATCGGGCAAGACACGCGAGAGTCGAGTTCGTGGATTGCGGATCGGGTTGCGCTAGGCCTGGCTTCTTCTGGAGTCGAGGTGCACAGTGCAGGGATCATAACTACTCCAGGCGTGGCTTATCTCGCGCGCTCTCGCCGATACGCCGCTGGCGTGGTCATCTCTGCGTCGCACAATCCCTGGACAGACAACGGCATTAAGGTCTTCTCCGGTGATGGTTACAAGCTGCCCGACAGTCACGAACTCGCCATCGAACAGGAAATATTCTCGTTGCTGAAAAATCCGCAGTCCCTCGCGGAGCCATCCACCAGCTTCGCACCCAGCTTGCCCGGGGAAGCAGCGCTTCGGCGTGACTATATTCATTGGCTGACCACGAACATTAGTGCCGACGTGGGCGGGGTGCGGCTGCTAGTGGATTGTGCGAATGGAGCGGCCACCGCGGAGGCCCCCGAGTTGTTTCGGGCCTGCCGTGTCCAGGCGACATTTCTCAGCGCGTCTCCTGATGGCAAGAACATTAACGAGAATTGTGGCGCTCTCCATCCGGAACGAGTTGCGGCAGCGGTGACAGAGAAAATGGGTCGATTCGATCTGGGCGTGACTTTTGATGGTGACGCCGACCGCGCTCTCTTCAGTGATGCTCATGGCCGTGTGGTTAACGGGGACGCCGTCCTTTTGCTTGTCGCCCGTCATCTGCATGCGCAGGGGAAACTGCCGGGAGCAGTCATCGTCGCAACCACCATGTCAAATATGGGCCTGGAGATCGCGATGCGCTCCTCCGGCATTCGAATGCTACGAGCCAATGTCGGCGATAAGTATGTGCTCGAAGAAATGTTGAAGACGGGAGCGATTCTAGGCGGTGAACAGTCTGGACACATCATCTTTCGGGATGGGGAGGCGACGACCGGCGATGGCCTGCTTACAGCTTTAAGGGTGATGGAAATCATGGCGCAGACAGGCAAGTCGCTTGCAGATTTGATTTCTGATCTCAAGGTTTTCCCGCAGACCATTCAGAATATGCGCGTGCGCGAGAAGGTTCCGTTTGCACAAGTACCGGAAATCCAGCGCGCGATCGAAGCGGCGGAACGTGAACTGAATGGCAACGGCCGCGTGGTAGTTCGCTATTCGGGTACCGAGCCTGTGGCCCGGGTCATGATCGAGGCCGAGTCAGAGGAAAAAATGAAAGTGCTGGCGAACACCATTTCCGGCGCAATCAAGAATGCTTTAGGCACTTGAGGACGGTAGCGCTGCCTCGATCATGTAGGATGTATCGAACTCCGACAAAGCTCGGCAACGGCGTTTCTGGCTGCGGAACCTCACTATGACGCTTCTCTCCAATGCCGCAGCAGTCTGGAATCTGATTCTCCTCGTCGCAGCCGTCGGAACTCTGGTCGGGTTCTTGTATTGGTTCGCTTTGCGAAGGATCATTCGGGCAAGAAAGATTGCCAGCGCCCGGGATCGAAGATTGCTTCGCGAGGCCGCAGAACGGGAAGCAGGCAGCGATCAATAACGATTGCTCGCGGAATCACCAGAAATGTGTTTTGCGACAATCGGTAATACTAATCCAAATCCCGCCAATTCTTGCCCACACCAATCTCGACCAGCAACGGCACAGTGAGCGGATGCACATTTTCCATCTGCTCCCGCACCAGCGTCCGCATGACTTCGATCTCTCTTTCAGGAACTTCGAATACCAGTTCGTCATGCACCTGCAGCGTCATCCGCGACTTTAGGCCGCGCTCGCGCAGCGCAGCATCAATGCGGATCATGGCCATCTTGATCAAATCTGCCGCCGTGCCTTGTAAGGGTGTGTTCACCGCGGTTCGCTCGGCGAATCCGCGCAGATTGGCATTCTTGCTGTTGATATCGGGGATGGGCCGGATGCGCCCGAACAGCGTCCTTACTTTCTGCTCGCGCCGAGCCTCCTCTAGTGTTCTATCGATGAACGCCCGCACGCCTTTATACTTCTCGAAGTAAGCATTGATGAATTGTTTGGCCTCTCCTGGCTCGATCCCCAGATTCTGTGACAATCCGAACGCAGACAGGCCATACACAATGCCAAAATTCACCACCTTGGCTTGTCGGCGATGATCGGGAGTAACCATGAGCGGAGGCACGCCAAACACCTGTGATGCGGTCAAGGTATGGATGTCGTCGCCGCGACGGTAAGCTTCCACAAGCAGGGGGTCCTTGGAAAAGTGTGCCAAGAGGCGAAGCTCGATCTGAGAGTAGTCTGCCGCCAAGAGCACGTGACCCGGCTCGGCGGTGAACGCCGCTCGAATCTCACGGCCTAGCTCGGTTCGGATGGGGATATTCTGCAGATTAGGGTTGGCGGATGACAGTCTGCCGGTTGCCGTGCCCGTCTGACCAAAAGTAGTGTGTAGTCGGCCACTGGATGAACTGAGTAAAGCGGGCAACGCATCCACGTAAGTGGATTTGAGTTTGGAAAGCTGGCGATATTCGAGCACCAGCCGCGGCACCTCGTGAGTCAGAGCCAGCCCTTCGAGAACATCCACGGCAGTTGAGGTCGTCTTCCCTTTGCCGTATTTCACCGGCTTGGGTAAGTTCAATTTGTTGAAGAGCACATCGCCGAGTTGCTTGGGGGAATTGATGTTGAATTCGCATCCGGCAAGATCGCAGATTTCTCTACTTTTGGCTTCAATTTCACGTTCCAGGCGCGAGGACATCCCCGCTAAAGCGTTGCGGTCGATCTTGACCCCCGCTTGTTCCATGCGGGCCAGAACCGGCACCAGGGGCAGATCGATCTCCTCGTAGAGTTTGCGCAGCCCGCTTTGTTCTACTTGCTGGCGAAGCGCGATCGCTAATCTACCGGTGATATCAGCTGACTCCGCCAGTGTCCCACTGAGTTTGAGGTTGAAATGGCGCAGCGCCACGTCGGCCAGCCGGTGAGATGAATAGGTCGGATCGAGCAGGTAGGAATAGAGCGTGGAATCATGTCGCAGCCCACGCATCATGATTCCTTGTCGCTCCAGAACATGAATCGCGGTTTTGTAATCATGGATCGCTTTGGGGAGATCTTCATCGGTAAGTGCGGCGACGAGACGGGAACTTGCGTCTTTCAGTTCAAATGAAACCACGACAGCCGCACCGGGCGTGGCGGAGACCGCAATGTTCCGTGGGGCTTGAGCGGTAACCGGCTGCGAGCCGAGGGGCAACAGACCGTTCTGAAGGTCGTCGTCTTGGTTAGCTTCCTCTTTTTCCTCTTCTTCGGCGGCAACACTCGGCTCTGCTTCCACGGCGACCGCAAGCGCTCCATTTCGCGAAATACCACTCAGCACGGCTTCCACCTCTGCCGCCGATTTCGCCTCGGTGTAATCAGTTTCGCCCACCTCGACCACGGGCAGAAGTTCTTTCAATAGGGAAGTAAATTCCAGCTCAGTGAAGAGTGCCCGTAAGGCCTCGACGTCCGGCTCGCCGGTTTTCATCGCATCGACGTCCAGCTCAACGGGGACGTTTGCATCGATGGTTGCCAATTTTTTGCTCAGCAGGACATTCTCGCGGTTATTTTGTAGGGATTCGCGATAAGTCTTCCTCTCCACCTCAGCGGCGTGATCGAGTGCTCCCTCCACCGAGCCGAATCGCTTGATCAGTTCCACCGAGCCCTTGTCGCCGATGCCGGGTGCGCCGGGAATATTGTCGATGCTGTCGCCGCGCAGCGCCATCACGTCGACCACACGCTCCGGCGGCACGCCCAGAATCTCTTCGACCTTGCGCGCGTCACAGATGAGATTGTCCTTGGGTGGATTCAGCACGCACACGCGATCGTTCACCAACTGCAACATGTCCTTGTCGCTGGATACGACGTACACGCTGTAGGATTTCTCGGCGGCCTGACGCGCCAGAGTACCGATCACGTCGTCAGCCTCGTAACCCGCGAGTTCGAGAATAGGAATGCGATAGGCCTCGAGCGCTCTCCTGATGTACGGCAGTTGCTGAGCCAGTTCGCCAGGCATTTCCTTGCGGTTCGCCTTGTAACCGTGGTACTTGATTTCCTGAAAGGTCTGCGTCTTTAGATCAAAACGCCGGACGCTGGTGATTCCTTCCGCCTGCTGATCGCGAAAGGTGGGAGCGGCCACATCGAAGACTGCCGCCAGATATTCCGGCGAGAAGTCATCGCGCAACTTGCGCAGCATGTTGACAAAAACATAAGTTGCGGCCGTCGGCAGGCCAGTTTTGGTAGACATGCCACGCTGACGCGCCATGGCATGATAGGCACGGAAGATGAACGACATGGCGTCCATCAGAAAGATGCTGCCACGGTCATTCTGGGCGGGTTTCTGCTTCGATGCGGTCGATGGCGGCTTGGGCACTGTCGCAACGCCGGCGCCTTCGGTGATTACCGCCGATGATTTCCTTCGAGGGGGCAACAGATAAGTTTAGCAGGAGGCAGATACTCGCTCTTGGTCCTTACCGCTGATCTCAAACAAATCTGCTCTTCCGAGAGTTCGGGACTCATGCTTTGACTAGCTGCCGAAGTCCAATCATTAATGAGCAGTCTGCACTGACTTGCCGTACTCGGTGGTGTAGTGGAGTTTGATTTCGCCGCACGTACCCTGCTCAGGTGAATAGACCACGCAGGTGTCGAAAGGCCGGGAATAGACGTGCAGGCTTACGGCCCGCTGGTTGAACTCGCGCGGATTCAATACTCGGTGCACCGGTTCCAGCGGATCCACGGCACAGGGATGCGCGGGATTCATCTCCACAATTTCCGCGGACTTCAATTGACATGTCCCTTTATCAAGATCTTGGGAGAGCACACGATAATTTTCCACGCGCAGTCTTCCGACGGGCACCGCCATCCAGCAGTTCTGGTCGCGATGATTGTGCACCGAACTGATCTGCCCGACCTCCCAACAGATGGCGACCAATTCGTAGAGCGGAGTCTTGTCGACCAGGTTGCGCGTGTAATGCTGGCGATCCCAGGTGAGATAGGGCGACAACGTCTCCGGTGCAACCGGCGTGTTCCGAAGAAAATTGTAGATTTGGTCGGTGCGGTCGAACGCCGCCCCGGGGAATTTCCTCAGCTCTGCCGCAAAGTCCTTGATTGATACCTGCCGAGACACGGCTTGTGTACTCATGTTTTTACTCCTGTCCGAGGGACAGTATATCGCCCGCCAATGGCAGCCGCGGAGGCTATCGAGGAACTGCATTCTGCCGATGGTCGTTAGGTGCACAGACAGATCTGAAGTGAACGAGTTATCAGTTCTTGGTGCTCAGTTCTCCTTATCACTCGACGAACATGCAGTCGCCGTAGGAATAGAACCGGTACCTCTCTTTGACCGCGTGCCGGTAGGCGCTGAGTACATGATCCCTCCCCCCGAACGCACAAACCAGCATAAGCAGAGTTGACTGCGGCAAATGAAAATTGGTCAACAATGCGCCTACCACGCGAAAATCGAAGCCGGGAAAGATAAAGAGGTCAGCTTCGCCCCCGCCGGCCTGCACTCGGGGGCTGCTCCCGGACACCCTCGCCGAATGCTCGAGCGCCCGAACCGTTGTGGTCCCCACAGTCACCACGCGCCGGTGGGCCTCCACAGCGAGGTTGATCTTCGTCGCAGTCTGGGAATCGATGTGGTATGACTCCCGGTGAAGCTGATGATCTTCGACTCGCTCAGTTCGCACTGGTTGAAACGTGCCGAGGCCCACGTGCAAAGTAATTTTTGCGGTCTCGACCCCACGCTCCCTGATGCGATCAAGAACAGCCGAGGTGAAGTGAAGTCCAGCGGTGGGTGCTGCCACCGAACCGCGCTCGCGTGCATAAACTGTTTGATAACGCTCCCCGTCTTCTGCTCGGTCTGACCGATTGATGTATGGCGGCAGAGGCACATGCCCCAGTCGCTCGATCACGCCCAAAAAATCGGCGACCGGACGAAATTGAATCTGCCGCTCTCCAAAACTACCACGGGCGGTTACCTCTGCCTCAAGTTCGTCTTTATCTCCAAAGAACAAATGCTCGCCCACACCGATCTTTCGTCCCGGCCGCACCAGACACTCCCACTGGTTTGGTTCTTTGGAAAATTGCCGGGTCAGCAGGACTTCCAGCTGGCCCTTTAGGAACTCGCGTGAGGCTGGATTGCGCCGGCTGATCGGCTGCGCTTGGGCTCCGCCTCGCCTGCCAAAAAGACGGGCGGGAAACACTTTGCTGTCGTTAAAAATTACCAGATCATCTGGGCGGAGAAGATCCGGAAAGTCACGAAAGCTGCGATCCTCCATCTTGCCCGCCGCACGATGAAGGTTCAGAAGCCGAGAACCTGCTCTTTCCGCTAGTGGCTCCTGGGCGATCAGTTCCGGGGGTAGTTGATAGTTGAAATCGGAGACCAGCACTTATTTGATTATAGATTTTCCAGCGCTAACAACCCGACCGCAAATATCTTGTAAACCTTTGTAAACGGGATTGTTTGAGGCGGGCCACCTGCTGTACCATACGCCCAACAACGGGGCTGCTGCTCAACTGTTCCCGAACCTATGACGAAGGAACGGCAACATCGCCGCGAGATTGTCCTTTATGGCCGAAAGCTGCATGAGTGCGGCCAGGTCGCGGCCATGGACGGCAACCTATCGGTGCGGCTCGACGATAAGCGCATCCTGGCGACGCCGACCTCCATGTCCAAGGGGATGATGCAGCCTTCAGACCTGGTCATTGTGGATCTTGAGGGCCGCCGCCTGGCCGGCCATCGTGAGGTTTCCAGCGAGATCGCCATGCACTTGTTGATTTACAAGCGGCGACCGGATGTCCGGGGCATCGTGCATGCGCATCCGCCGACCGCGACTGGTTTTGCCGCGGCTGGCATAGCACTGAACCAGCCGCTGGTGTGCGAGGTGGTCATCGGGCTGGGTTCAATCCCATTGGCCAAATACGGCACGCCCGGAACCCCCGAGCTGTCAGAGGCTCTGGAACCGCTAATCCCTCAATACGACGCCATTCTCATGTCGAACCACGGCGTGGTCACATACGGGGCCGATCTCCACCATGCCTACATGAAAATGGAAACGGTCGAGCACTTTGCACAGATCGCGCTGGTGACGCATCTCTTAGGCCGCCAGCAACCTCTGGGCAGTCAGGATTTGGAAAAGTTAATGCTAGCGCGCAGCAAGTATCAGGGATCGAAATCTGCAGCTCCCATGCCGTTGGCGGTTCCCCACAAGTTGTCAAGGGGAAACAACCACGATCGTCCGCAGCCTGTTTCCTCGTCTCACGATACTTCCAAGTCGCGACGTGTGGCTGCTCGCTCTCGCTGACTTGCCACGGGAGAAACCTTTCATTCACCGCCGATCCTGAATCTCAGGCCCGCGCGAAAATTAGCTCCTAGCGCGGGATAGCCGACCACCTCGTTGTAGCGCTTGTCCAGCGCGTTCTCGATATTTGCATAAGCAGTGATTCGCGAATTCAGCGCATACCAGCCGCCCAAGTCCACGCGCGCATATCCGGCGGCATGATTAATCCCTAGACCCAGAAAATCGGAGTCGAAACGCCGTCCTACAAAACTGCCGCCAAGATTCGCGCCCCAGCGATTTCCCAGGTAGGTCAGCAGAAGAGTCCCCGAGTGTTTCGGGCGTCGTAAAAATGGATTTCCGGGGTCGAACACAGGATCGCAGAAATTCGCTGGAGTACAGAGAGGAGCCTCGAGAATCTTGGTCGAAGTGTAGGTGTAAGCTGTGCTCACCAGCAGCCGGGAACGGATTTTCCCTTGGACTTCGAGTTCTGCCCCCTGGGCGAAGGATTTGTTGACGTTGAAGAATTGACCCACTCCGGTCTGCGGGTCAGCAACTCCAAACTCGATCTGATCGTGAAACAGATTGTTGAAATAGGTCGCAGTCACCGAATACTTGCCAAAGAAATTCTGCTGGATTCCAGCATCGAACCCCCGGTTGCGCTCTGGCTTTAGGCCCGGATTCGCGACGAAAAATGGAGGCCCGGCAAAGGTCTGCTCCAGTCCCGGTTCCTTGAACGCGGTGGTGAAAGAGAACCGGAGACGGGTGCCGGAAAATGTTTGACCGCCGCGCAGCGCTAGAAGAGTGAGAGCCACTCGTGGCACGCCGGTATTGCCGAAATCGCTGTTGTGCACAAAACGCGCCCCGGCAATCGCAGACAAACGTCCAAGAGTGACTTGTTGTTGCACAAAAACATCATCATTCCAGCGTTGGCCATGGGTCGGCGGAGGGAAATTCACATCTCCGATGAAGCCGTTTTCATCTTCGAAGCGAAAGCCCACGGTGGTGTGCGCCCAGTCGCGCTCCAGGTAGTCGCCCTGGTATTCGAATCCGGCGCGATTGACATGGTCGACCTCATGCGATGCGAAGTCAGCGATGCGATCCGGATCGCCTGTCAAGTTCAGCTCAGTGTACTGGTAGTTGTACGCGAACCCCGTAAATTGGTGTTGCCACCCCGACGGCCCGACAACCGTGAGTTGTAAGCTTCCGAGCAGATTGTTGAGTTGAGACCACTCGCTGGGATCGGGTGGCTGAAGCGGTTGTCCGTTGAAGTTCCAGGCGCCGGGCACGCCGGTATGGCTGTTGGACTGACGGACGCGAAAGCGAAGAGACATGCTGTCGCTGAGCGCAACTCCTATGTTGGCGCCCTTCAACGAATCAGAGTAAGCGTCATTAATGCCTTGGCCGCTTGTGTTGAATTGATCGCCGAACAGGTCGTAGTCGAAGGCGCCGCGGGCTCCAGATAGGGAAGCATAGCCATTCGCGGTTTCGAAGTTTCCTCCGTCCGCTCCAAGTCGCAGTTCGGGGACCCGAGTGCTTCCGGTCCGAGTCCAGATCTGGACTACACTGGTCACGGCGTCGGAGCCGTAGAGAGTGCTTTGGGCGCCCCGCATGAATTCCAAGCGGTCGGCCTGTGTCACAGGAAGGTTTCCGAAATCAAAGGTTCTACCGGGAACGTTAATGGTGACGCCATCCACGATTACTTTGTTGTAATCGGAGTCGCCGCCGCGTACGAAGAGTGACGACACTCCACCACGTTGCCCGGAGGTACTGACGACTGCACCGGGCAAAAAGCGCAAGGCATCATTGGCCGCGATGGGTCGCGTGACTTCTAGTTGCGCGGCGGTTAGAGTTGCCACGCTTGCACCTGAAGTCTCGCCAGAAACCGGGCTGCGGGTGGCAGTGACGACGACGGTTTCTGCGGCGGGCGCCAACTGGAGTCGCACGGTGAAGAGATCCTGGGAAGTCGGCGCGTCTGTGGTTTGAGCCCCGAAACCCGCGGCCAACACTCGCATGCTAAGCGGACCGCTTGGGACGTTGCGGAAAACGGCCAGGCCCTCCGCGGAAGTAGTTTCGACCGCAGCTGGGATCCCACTGTCCCTCGGCAGCAATTCGACCTGCGCACCGAAAACAGCGCCGGATTGGGGATCCACGACTTTGATTCTTAGTTCGGCGGCCGAAGCTGCCACCGATAGAACAACCAAGCAAGCGAAACCCTGAGAAAACCGCATACACTCCTCCTTTGTCACGCGCAAGGGGTTGGTGTGGATGGTTCGCGCCGGTCTCCTGGCTTCGCGAGTAAGGACAAAACTAACTGTCCGACTTCCGCAAACCGACCTTCCCAGGAATTACCCAGTGGCCGGCTGCAAATTTCCTCGCTTACAGTTGCGCGGCAGCGCGGGATTCTCGCCCGCTTCCCTCCCCGTCAAGGCTGACAAGGATGCGCAAACCAAAGAAGTTGTAAAAGAGCTGAACTGGATCGTTGGCAAAATCTACTCGCTCGCTGAGCGGAAGTCAATCAACTCGATATTCTAGGCGTGGAGCTGGACAGACGTTAACAGCAGATTTTCCTTCTGAATCTACGAATTTCCTGTTTGCCGGAAAAGTGGGAACTCCTCACTTCCGACCTTCCCGACATTCTCCTCTGCAAATTCGCGCACTCGGTCGAGCCCCGCTTGCAACTCCTGATGAAAGCGCTCCCGCTGCGTGGAACCTGAATCCGACGGAACGGATGTCTGCCGGCTAACGCGCATGAGTGCCCGCGAAAACGGTTTCGGAATCATGACTCGGTCCCACGTGTTTAAGACCCAGGCCCTTTCCACCGCGATGTGAAACGCCGCCATCGGTGCCCCAGTTGATCGTGCGAGTAGCACTGGCCCAGGCTTGGCTACAAAGCGCGGACCGCGTGGACCGTCGATGGTGAACCCTACCGTCGCGCCTTGCTCAACGGCACGCCGCATGCCGAGCACAGCACGCACCGCCCCTCGGCTGCTCGATCCGTGTACTTTTACGAAGCCAAATTTGCGGATGATGCGGCCAGTCCATTCGCCATCGAAACTATCGCTACTCAGGACCCTGATCTGCCTATTGCGCCAGGCATACATGGCCGGAAAGATGCAGCTATGCCAGAATGAAAAAATCACTGGCCGTGCCTCCAGGCTACCCGGGCTCCCATCCTCATACGACACCGCCAATCGCAGGGTGGGTCCGATCAGGCGAATTACTAGAAAGCCTCCCCAGGTGATCATCCATAACAAAATTCTCTGCGGTACGGTAAATTGCTGTTCCGGAGCAGATGTTTCGCCTGAGACGGAGGATGTTGGTGCGGCGTTCACGCCGTCATTGTACCGTTCGGACGGTCATGGATAGGCTGGGTCTGTCGGCGATTGCAGCTTTCTTCAGAACCAGATTTGGGTGACCTATTTCATAGCGTGTGCAAATACGCGAGAAGATCCTCGACTTGCCGCTGGTTCAGCACTTGTCCAAAGCCGGGCATGTTGTTCCGGCCGTAACGCACAATCTCGACCACGCGATCATCATTTGCTGGCAGTCCGCTCTGCGAAAGAAACTGCTTTTTGAAAACGCCTTTCATGCTCGGGCCCTTTTTGCCGCGTGAGGAATAAGGCGCGTGGCAGCGGTCGCAACGATCATCGTAGACACGCCGTCCGGCGGCCTGCTGAGGATTCAGTCCGAGTTGAGCGTCACTCTTACGTAGCTCGACGTCGCACGCGGCCAATAGAGACAAGGCCGCGACGGACGCGATGAGGCACAGAGCTGATTTCAAATTGAAGATTCTAAATCTAAGATCACAACTGCTGAATCGTGCCTTCATTTGGTCCCAAAAAGCATCGTCATCTCATCCGACGTACAATAATAGAGCAGTGATGGCGAATGCGGACAAACGCGTTGTGAAGAAAGCAGGGGTCGACAGGCGAATCTCGGTAAAACGAATTTACGAGAAGGCCCTGCGCGCCGACGGCACACGAGTTCTCGTCGATCGACTATGGCCGCGAGGAGTGAACAAGGACCGGGCGGCGCTGCACGCCTGGCTTCGTGACCTGGCGCCATCGGACACTCTGCGGCAGTGGTTTCACGCACATCCTGAAGCCTGGATGGCGTTCCGCAAACGCTACCTCAAAGAGCTGGCTCGTCCCGAGTCAGCGGACGAGCTTGGCGAACTTTATCGGCTGGCTGGCAAGCAAAAGAAGTTGACCCTTTTGTTTGCATCGAAGAACGAACGCTACAACAATGCAGTAGTGCTCAAAGATCTGCTGGAAGGGATGCGAAAACCACCGACTGGCACGGGGCCCGGAGCTGTGCGCGCAGGGCGGGAGCGCCGCGCCGAGCGGATGCCAAGCTGAAGATAGGACCCTGGCACAACTCTACTTGCGCGTCTTCTTCGCTGCCCCATCGCTCACGATCTCTCCTACGATGCCGTCAATCGCATCGAGTACGCGCTTCATGGGTAGGTTGAAATTGTTGGAGAGGATGGCAAATGCTACCTGCTCACCCTGATCCGTGGTGACGTAACCGGAGAGCGTTTTGACCCCGCCGAGCGAACCTGTTTTTCCGTAAATCCGTGCCTGGGCAGGGATACTTTTGAAGCGGTCAGAAAGCGAGCCATCCACTCCGGCAACTGGGAGCGTGTCGCGGAAGCTCGCGCCCCAGGGCTGCGCTGCGGCGTAAGTCAGCAACTGCACGATGGCGTGAGGTGTCACCAGATTCTGGCGCGACAGTCCTGAGCCATCGTAGAACAGGTACTGATCACCGGGAATGCCTGCCTGATTCAGAAAACCGCGCAGGACTTCAAGGCCGCCTTCGACGGTGCCTGCAGTGCCTTTTTCTCGCCCCAATAGACGCAATAGGATTTCCGCATGTAAGTTCTGGCTCACTTTGTTGATGACCCGTACGTCTTCGATAAGAGGTTTCGACTGGTAACTGGCCAGCACCAGGGGCTGATTCTGTAGGGCGCGCGCCGGTTCGTCGCCACCCCTGGCAGGAGCTAGCGTCGTAACCGTGAACGTCGAAAGGCTGGCCAGCTCGGTGTGACGCGTACGCTCTTTGCCATAAACGGCGACCCCGCGGGCTTCCAGCAACTGACGGAAGAGGTTGGCGGCGAATTCCGCTGGGTCTTCGATGGCGACAGCTTCATTGGCGCCGGGGTCATCCAACGGCATGTTGCCCCACAGAGTAAGCACGATCGAACCGGGTTCGCGGTTGATGAAAATCTTGCGGCCGGTGCCCGCAGGCGTTGTGATGAGACGATTGTCGATGTGATAATAATCACCGAACGGGGAAAGGCTCACGAAGGCGCGGTCCCCGGCGCGATCGGCGGGCAGGATGCTCACGAAAACCACGTTGTCGTTGATGGTAAGCGCGGAAACCGGAGCTCCATCAGCCCAGACCAGATCATCCTGGCTCCAGCCTTCTCCATAGCGTTCGAAGGCGAAGTAGGAGTCGTCGGCGATGATGTCACCATCCACGTATTTCACGCCCTTCTGCACCAGCTCATCCGCGAGCTGTTCCAGCACCTGGATGGGATGATTGCTTCGTTCTGTGCGCAGTGCGTAGGGCAATTCACGGCCCGAAAGATTAGGGTCCCCGCGCCCCACCAGCACCAGATCGCCGGTAAGGCGCCCATGTTTGTCAAGCGTGCCGTTGGTTTCGACCGTGGTGCGGAAGTTGTAATCTGGTCCGATCAGCGCAAGGGCCGCGGCCGTGGTGAACAGCTTGGTATTGGAAGCGGGGGTAAACAGCTTTTCAGAGTTCTTCGCGTAAAGAACTCTACCGCTTGAGACGGATACTACGTCAATCCCCCAGAAACCCCGGATAAGATCGGGCGCAGCAAGGATCGTATCGATACGGTCAGCAAGAGATTTGTGTGAGGCCGCGTGCAGTTGCGTCGCTAGCAACAGGCATAGAACGACCACTAAGTGCGCGCGCTTGTGACGCATACAACCGTTGATTGTAGCACCGCAAGGGGTGCAACCAGGCAGTAACTGTTTAGCGGCCTGATTTAAAATTAGCCGCATGCGGCCGGTGTTCGAGTGGCATCTGCGTTCACGCACGGTGCAGTTGGGAAGGCGCACGCTCATTATGGGCGTGGTTAACGTGACTCCCGACTCCTTTTCGGACGGCGGGATGCACTTCGATCGTGACCGCGCCGTCGAGCATGCGATGACACTTCTACGCGATGGCGCCGACATCATTGATGTGGGGGGAGAGTCCACTCGGCCAGGAGCCAGCGTACTCTCCGAGGCTGAAGCCAATACCAAGACTTCCGCCTCCGATTCAACTGGGAACAAATCCAAGCCCACAGTTACCGAGAAAGAAGAATTGGAGCGGGTGATTCCCGTCATTGCGTCACTGAAGCAAAAGCGGAGTGACGCGCTTATCTCGATTGATACGTACAAAGCGAGCGTGGCCCGTGCAGCAGTAGAAGCTGGAGCAGAGATTGTGAACGATGTGAGCGGTTTTCGCTGGGACCCGAACATGGTGAAAACGCTGGCAGAGCTAAATTGTGGCGCGGTGCTGATGCATATGCGCGGGCGTCCGGAGGAGTGGCGCAATCTGCCAGCCTCTGGGGATATCGTCACCTTAGTGAAACGCGAACTTAGGGAATGGGCGGATGCCGCCACGATAGCCAGAGTAAAGCGAGAGCGCATTGTGCTCGACCCGGGATTTGGATTCGGCAAGAATCATGAAGAAAATTATCCCTTGCTGAAGCGTTTTGAAGAGTTCCATCAGCTCCGCTACCCGTTGCTGGTGGGCGTTTCCCGGAAGTCGTTCATTGGTCGCGCTCTGGCACGCGACGGAAAAGACGCCGCTGTCGCCGACCGCTTTTATGGCACCTTAGCGGCGGAAACGGCTGCCATCCTAAAAGGGGCTCACGTCATTCGCACCCACGATGTGCGAGCGTGCGCGGATGCGGTGCGGATCGCAGACTTGGTGGTTAGTTAGAGCACTCGCTTTTCTTTGTACCATTCGGGTTCTTGTTGGCGCCTACGTTGCGGGTTTCTTGATTTGCAGGTATCAAGCAGGCGTAGGCTCAAATCGCATTTCTAGAACGTCTTCGCGGAATCGATCAGAATTGTGACCGGCCCGTCGTTAACCAGATCGACTTGCATCATCTCCTGAAAGCGGCCAGTTTCGCAGTGCAGGCCCACGGCACGAATTCTCTGCACAAAGTGTTCGTACAATTCGCGAGCCCGTTGTGGCGGAGCCGCCGCGTCGAAAGCGGGGCGTTTGCCACGTCGGACATCTCCCAAAAGCGTGAATTGCGATACCACAAGAATTGCTCCTCCGATATCACCGACGGCCAGGCTCATCTTTCCATTCTCATCTTCGAAGACGCGCAGCCCGGTGACTTTGTCTGCCAAATAGTTGGCGTCAGCTTCAGCGTCATTGTGGGCAACGCCGACAAATACCAGAAAGCCGCGATCAATGTTTCCTGTGATCTCGCCGTTCACCGTGACCTGGGCACGCTTCACTCGTTGCACAACGGCGCGCATGAACGCAGTCTCCAGCTTTTTACCTCAGGTTTCAAGCCTGACGCCGGTATCGGGTTGCACTTCCAGACGTTGACCGGGTAACGGGCAGCGGTTAGGATTCCATTTGGACGATTCCAGGGTCTGTCCGGCGTGACGGAACTCTCCTTTACAGCAATTCGGGCGGCCCATTACACTACTCGTTCCTTTTTCAGAGTGTCGGAACGCACTTGGAGGTGGAGCTCACATGACTGGCGATGAGAAAAAAGAGAGCGTCGAAAAGGTAAAACAGATTATTGCGGAGCAGCTGGGAGTGGATGAAGGCGAGGTCACGCCAAGTGCTTCCTTCGTCGATGACTTAGGGGCCGATTCGCTGGACCAGGTCGAGCTAGTGATGGCGTTAGAAGAAGCCTTCGACGTCGAGATCCCTGATGAGGATGCAGAAAAGATTCGAACCGTGCAAGACGCCATCGATTACATCGACAAGCACGCGAAGGTAAGCAAGTCATAGCGGCGAACGCGTTATACAGGGCCAGTGGAGGACTGCCGGCGATCCTCCCAGGAGCAAAGTTGAGCCACGCCGGCGCTACAAGCGGAGCGAGGAAAAGCAATGGCAGCCGTTGACGACAAAGTAAAGCAGATCATCGTGGAACAACTGGGAGTAGACGAGGGCGAAGTCACGCCCACGGCCTCCTTCGTGGACGACCTCGGCGCCGACTCGCTCGACACTGTGGAACTTGTCATGGCCTTCGAAGAAGCCTTCGAAATTGAGATTCCCGATGAAGACGCGGAGAAAATCCGTACCGTGAAAGACGCGGTTGATTACATCGGGAAGCACGCGAAAGGCGGGAAGTAGTTGGGACGTAGGGTTGTAGTCACTGGCATTGGCCTGATTTGTGGCGTAGGCAACACGACCGAGGAAGTGTGGCGCAACCTGCTCGCGGGTAAGAGTGGCGTAGCCTCGATCACGCAGTTTGATGCATCCCAGTTCGCTTGCCGCATCGCGGCGGAAGTCAAAAATTTCGACCCTCTGAAGTTCATCGAGAAGAAAGAACTGAAGAAGATGGGCCGCTTCATCCATCTAGCAATGGCGGCCGCGGATGAAGCCATGAAAGGCTCTGGCCTCGAAGTCACACCGGACATGTCCGCCCGGATCGGTGTGCATATTGGATCCGGAATCGGTGGCTTCGATGTCATAGAGCGCGAGCACAGCAATCTGTTGAATGGCGGGCCGCGTAAAATCTCCCCGTTTTTCATTCCAGCCTCCATTGTGAATCTGGCCGCCGGACACGTCAGCATCCGCTATAACGCTAAGGGACCGAACGAAGCTACCTGCACCGCTTGTACCTCAAGTGCGCACTCGGTGGGCGACGCTTACAAAATTATCGCCCGCTGCGACGCAGACGTGATGATCGCCGGGGGCACGGAAGCCGCCATCACTCCCATGGGCGTGGGCGGATTCGCCGCTATGCGAGCGCTTTCCACGCGCAACGATGCTCCCGAAAAGGCCAGTCGCCCGTGGGATGTCGCGCGCGACGGATTCGTAATTGGTGAAGGCGCTGGCATCTTGATCCTCGAAGATCTGGAATTTGCCCGGCGGCGCGGAGCCCGGATTTTGGCTGAGATCGTGGGTTATGGCATGAGTGGAGACGCCTATCACATTACGCAACCGGCCGAGAACGGTGACGGCGCCTACCGGGTCATGCTGAACACCTTGAATGATGCCAAAATCCAACCTCAGCAGGTGAACTACATCAATGCCCACGGCACCTCAACCGACATTGGAGACAAGCTGGAAACCATCGCCATCAAGCGCGCCTTCGGCGACCACGCCTACAAGCTGGCCGTAAGCTCGACTAAGTCCATGACCGGACACCTGCTGGGCGGCGCCGGTGGACTGGAAGCTGGCATCACGGTGTTAGCCCTGCGCGATCAAACGCTCCCTCCTACCATCAACCTGGAAAATCCCGAGCCCGAGTGCGACTTGGATTACGTTGCGAATCACGCCCGAAAAGCAGAGTTGGAATACGCCATGTCAAATTCCTTCGGCTTCGGAGGAACCAACGGGGCGCTACTGTTCCGGCGCTGGACAGAATAAGAGGTCATCTACCCGGCTAGTTGAAATGCCGCCCCTAGAATGACCTCAAGCCAAAGGCCGCAGCACCAAGCCTGCAATCGCCGCGCCCGCTATGACGATCGGTTCCGGGACCTTCCAGCGAAACAGTACGGCAAGGCTTAGCAAACAGATCAAAATTGTGGGCAGATCGTAAACCGAGCGACGAGCAAGGACCACAACCGCCCCCGCAATCGCCCCTGTCGCCGCAGCGGTGACGCCTCGCACGAAAGCATTCAACTGAGGGTTCTTGGCCCACCGCTTGTACGAAGGTGCGAGCAAAACAACCACCAGGTAAACCGGCAGGAAAATGCCCAGGGCAGCCGCGGTTGCTCCCGCCACACCGGCGACAAGATAGCCAATGAAGGCAACTGTGATGACGACCGGTCCCGGCGTGATCATCGCTACAGCCACCGCATCGACGAATTGATGATCGGTCAGCCAATGATGTCCTTGTACTACTCCACCGTAGAGAAATGGCACTACAGCGAGTCCACTCCCGAACACAAACATTCCAGCCTTTGCGAAATAAAGAAAAATCTGCGACAGAGTGCTGCTGCTCGCTCCGACCGTCCCTAGCGAGAACAGCAGCGAGACGCTGGTTCTGGCCTGTGCGCGCGCCGGAAAAGCCTTGACTATCAAGGTCACGACACCGCCCAACAAGAACAACCAGATGATCTCCCGCGAAGTCCACGCCGTTGAAACTGCTAGGACCGCGAAGATGCTCCACAACAACTTGTCTTTCCCGAGGGTAAGCTTGGTAAGCTTAAACGCCGAGCGCGTGATGATCCCGATCACGGCTGCGCCGATTCCGTAGAAAATTCCCTGCATCCACGGCAGTCCCCCGAAGCGAACGTAGGCGGCCGAGAGACCCAACACCATCAGAAACGATGGCAAGATAAAGGCGACCCCGACGGCGGTGGCTCCCAGCACGCCAGCGCGAATGTAACCAAGGTAAATCGCAAGTTGAGCGGCCAGAGGACCCGGCGCTAGTTGCGCCAGAGCCAGCCCCTCAAGATAGTCCTCCTTGCTGATCCAGCCGCGTTCGTCAACTAGGTCCTGCTGCATGTGCCCCGCAAGAGCGATAGGGCCCCCGAAGCCGACCGTTCCGAGCCATAGAAAATAGCCGACGAAACGAGGTAGGGGGGCTCGTGCTGGCAAGTGCACAACTGGGCGAGGCTCGGCGTCCGGCTTCATTTTCCGGAGTTGGTAAGGTCCAACGCGCTTCGCAGTCCCTTCGCCAGTTTTAACGCGTCGTCATTCGCCCAAAAGTGCATGAAGAACAGGCGAGGTTCCTCCGTCAGCATGTGGTTATGTAGAGCAGTCACAGCGATGCTATTCTGTCGCAAGGCTTTGATCACCGGATTGACCTCACTGCCGAGCAGCACGAAATCTCCCGTAATCGCTGCTTTTCCGTTACCTGTCGGTTGGAAATTCAAGGCAGTGGCCACGCCCATCGATGGCGGAACTGTCATACCCGAGTCGGTAATTGTCTCCGCTCTCGGCACTCCGACCTGAAGAATTCCGCCATTGACCTTCCCGGTATGCCCGAGAATCTGCTCAACCTGCTTCTGATCAAAACCAAGTTCGGCTGATGGTTGGGCTGCAGGAGAGGCGTCTGGACCGGGAGTCTTAGTCAATGCCACTGCGTCGTGGATGACCTTCGCCATACGCACCGCATCGCCATGGCCGGCAATGTGCACGTACATCACATGTGGCGACTCCCCGATCAGGTGATTGTGGACGGCGGATTCTTGTATGCCGCCTTCTTGAAGTTTCGTCATTACGGGCTCAACTTCATCCTCAGTGAGAACCAAGTCGCCCATGACCATGGCTCCGCCGCTATCTTGCTTGAAGGCTGCCCACGAACCTAAAGCGAGTCCCGCCTTGATTTCGACACTATCCAGTACGACATGCAGGTCTTTCCTCGGCATACCGAACCTGATCACATCGCCGGGCAGTATCTGTCCCGGACGGCCCATCGCCTCCTCGACCTGCTTCCAGTTGCTCGCAGTAGCATTCGCGGGAGCGGAACTGGCGGTCTGCGCTGTCGCCACAGTTTCGCAATACAGGGACGCTATCGTGATAAGCGCCGTTAGAAAGACTTTCAAGATTCGGACTGACAGGTTTCCTTGCAAAACGAGCATGGCACATTCTCCCTATTCTTAATTCTTAAGCTGCAAAACTTAGCCGAACGCCCGAACCCTGCCTCTCAGCTTTTTCGTATACGAAGGCTGCCGCGGCGACGTCTTGCAGCGCCATTCCAGTGCTATCGAAAACGATGATTTCCTGGTCCGATTCGCGGCCTGTCCTGTTTCCAGACACAACCTCACCCAGTTCTGCATGCACATCTGCTCGGGTCAAGACGCCGGCATCCAACGCGTGATGCAGGTCTCCCATCGCCGCACACTGTTCGAGAATGTCGCATACGATCTTGCTCCTTGCCATCAGGCTTGGGTGGAGTTCTTGTTTTTCAGGGTTGTCCGCGCCCACAGCGGCGATGAACGTTCCTTGCTTGACATCATCCTGGCCCAGCAAGGGCTGCCGTGACGGACTGCACGTCACACAAATGTCGCTCTGCCGCACAGCGACAGCGAGATCAGCCACCGCCCTCACAGGAATTTTCAGATCCAGTCCCACTTCATGCGCAAATCGCAACGCTTGCTCTCCGCTTTTGTCGTAAGCGAACACAGTTTCGAGTTGGAATACGCGGGAGAGTGCCTTCAGCTGAAAACGTCCCTGATTACCACAGCCACAAATGGTGACGGTTCGCGAATCAGGGCGTGCCAGGTATTTCGCCGCCACTGCTGTCGCCGCCCCAGTCCGTAACGACGTGATTTCGCGGGAGTCCATCACCGCCAGTGGGGTTCCCTTTTCAGCATCGCAGAGAACGATGACTCCCTGAATGGCGGGTAGCCCGAATCGGGTGCTATTGTCCGGGAAATTTCCATTCACTTTCGCACCGAAGTACGACCGATCAAGTTCCAGCAACCCTGCTTTCACGTGAAACCCGCCGCCTGGCGTGTGCATGCTCAAAACCGCCGGTGGGACTGCCTTGCCCTTTCCATACAAGCAGAATGCGTGTTCCACTGCCGCGATGCACTCATCGAGGGTCAGCAAGCATCGAATCTCACGTGGCGTTAGTATCAGAATTTCTTCCGATTTCATGCCACTCTGCCTGTCCGAGACGCAGTTGCCTCGAGCAATCCACTAAGATTGGACCCCGGTGTCGCTTCGACCGGTTCCTCGCCACGTCGAAAGATGCGTGCTGTATTCCGACCTTTCAACGTAACCGCCCCATCCTCTACTCGCAGAACCGACCCCTCCCGCAAGCCAACCACAGTCTCTCCGTTTTCTTCTAGGAACTGCACGATCCGTTCCTCTTGCGTCTCCCCCATGTGCGTGGACGAGGGATCAGGGTCTAAGTAATGCGGACTGATCTGGAATGGAACCAGGCCCAACGCCTCGAATGATGGGGGCTGCACTACCGGCATGTCTTTTGTTGTTTTCAGAGTCGGACACGCCACAATGGAGCCGGCACTCGATCCAATGTAAGGCACACCCGCCGCTACTCTCCGGCGGATCGGGCCCAGCAGGTTGTGGTCGTAAAGTCCCTTCAACAACCGGAACGTGTTGCCGCCGCCAACAAAGACCACATCCGCTTCGTCGACTGCTCTCGGCATATTGGAAACATCGTGGATTGATATCAGCGAGAGACCTATGTCGCGAAAGCGTTCTTGGGCCTTCGCCGCGTAGGCGTGACGGTCATGGACTGCGAACGGAACGAATACGACCTTAGTCCGGCTGCCAACAAAGTCTCGAATTTCCTTTTCCACGTGGTCCAAATAACCGCTGCCGTGCAGGGTCGAGTTGCTGATGAGCAATAGCCTGCTGGTAGCGCCAGTATTCATCACTGCACCTCACGAGTCTCACCCGAGTGACTCATATAGACCTTCGATCAGATCCAGCCCTCGCTTTAGAAGTTCATCGTCTGGCAAGTCCTGCTTTGCCCAGCCATTCAGGACTTTGTCCAATCCCTGTCCTTCAACGCGACCGAATTTCTCGTCGCCAAGGTCTGCATCGTGGATGATCTGCGCGATCCGCTTCACTTTCCCGTCACGGATTGCAAACTGCTTGTAAAGAGTTTCAAATGTGCAGTCTTCCCCGCGATGGCCGAAACCCTGGGCACAGAACATGTCGAAGGGCATAGCGTCGGGGTGCAGGTTCGGGTCCGTACCAAAAACGAATCGTGCCTTCGGATCAATGAACCGTCGTATCAGCCACGCCGACGACACCCGGTCGATTCCCGGACGAGGCCGCGTCATCCACAGACGGTTGAGGTATTCGCCGGACTTTTGTTTGCGGTTTTTACCGGACGTTGCTTTTTCAGAGTCGTCGGCGTGAGCCAGCAAGTTCTCAAGCCGGACGCGTAAGGGGCTCTCAAAAAAATCGATGTCTGTGATTTCCAGAAATCGACGCCGAATCCCATTCACCCGCGCTGTGGACCTCCGAGCCGTAGGCAGTGCTAAAAGCCGCTTCGTCTCGTGCATCAGTTTCTGGTAGTCACGTGAGCGGGCTTCCACAAAGAGCCGCTTCAATTGTTCCGTCGGTAGATCATCAAAACTCTGCACCTGAACAACGGACGCCTGGCCCTTGTAGCTACGAATTGCCGCGGCAAGCCACTCCATGCGTTCTTGGTTCGTAGCAGAATTAGGGAGAACGTACCCTGAGCTGCGTAGAGGCAGCATTCCGTATCTCCGCAACTTGCGCCATATCGCAACCCGCTGACTTGAATTCCTTGCTGGAAGACTAAATACCAGCAGCAGCCAGGGCACTTGGTTGGCGTATTCAGTTACAGTCATTGCATATATGTTATAGATATAACACATCTCATGCCAGACTTAAAACCTCCAAAAAATGCAGTGGCCGGACAAGCCCCGGGCGCTGCAGCTTTGTGCTGGTTGGATACGTGGTCGCGCCGAATCGCCGATTCCGCAAAAACTTTAGCCTTGGCAAGAGCTGTTTCTCAGTCGTCAGTGCATTCCTGGTAATGACACCTTTGTACCCAGGGATTGACCTTCTAACCCTTTGCGAACCCGGAAAGCGAAGCCCAGAATAGGGTTTCAAGGCAACATCGCCACGCTCATGAACAAATCCCTTGGAACTGCTCTCACGCCTATCCCTCCCAGCAAGAAGGCGTCGGCCCGGGTAGCGTTGGTTGGCCTCAAAGAGCCCGCCAGGATGATTCTGTCGGATTGCTTTCACCAGTTCGGTGTTGAAGCCACTGTTATGACGGGCAATGTGCCGGACCGCCTGAAGAAAGAGAAGTTTGAAGCCTGCGTGTTGAAGTTAGGTCCCGACGCAGAGGCGGCCATGGAGTCAGCCCGCACTTCGGCTTCGAACAGCCGCATGGTGATTTATGGTGTCGGCGGTAGCGCGCAGGAAGCGATGCGATATTCCAAGTATGGCATCAACGCGGTTTTCCACGAGCCCCTCGAGCGCCAGGCAGCGCTGAAACTGGTGCGGGCCACGCAGATGCTGGTGTTGCATGAGTTTCGTCGCTACGTGCGGATTCCAGTAATTACGGAGATTTCTATCGTGACCGCGGACAGTCGCCGTTTCACTGCGACCAGCCAGGAGATCAGCTCTGGCGGCATGTCAATGAAAAGCGCAGAAGACGTCTCCGTGGGCACGAACGTGGAAATTTCCTTCGCACTGCTTACGTTGCCTCGCACCTGGGTGCGCAGCACCGTGACCTGGCGCAAACCTGACAAAACCTTCGGTGTTCGCTATGACCCTCAAGATGATCGCCGCATGCGCATCAAAGAGTGGATCGACGCGTACTTGGAAAGCTAAAGCGCTCACGAAACTCCTTTCCGAGACAGCTCCACGCGCCAGAAGGTAGAATTAAGCCACGAACATGGCTGGCGCTCCCCAACTTGTGCAGATTGCCCTCGGACCTCCCATTCGGCAGCCGAAGCCGGAATGGCTGAGAGCCAAAGCCCCGACCGGCGAGAACTTCCATAATCTCAAGAAGCTGGCTCGAGGCTTCGCACTGCACACGGTCTGTGAATCAGCGCTGTGTCCCAACATCGGCGAGTGCTGGAATCATGGCACCGCCACGTTCATGCTGCTGGGTGACATCTGCACTCGTCGCTGCGGTTTCTGCGCGGTGCCCAAGGGTAGGCCGGCAGCTATTGATTGGGGCGAGCCGCGCCGCGTTGCCGAGGCCGTCGCCACGCTCGGATTGAAACACGCGGTTGTAACTAGCGTGAATCGCGATGACGACAATTTGGGCGGGGCCCGCATTTTTGCCGAAACCATCCGCGAGATTCGGGAATTGTCCCCGGGCTGCCGCATCGAGGTCTTGATCCCAGATTTCCAGGGCCTCGACGACGCGTTGCGGATTGTCCTTCAAGCCAAGCCGGACGTGCTCAATCACAACACGGAAACTGTTCCGCGCCTTTACCGCGTAGTGAGGTCGGGCGCCCGTTATGAGCGCACTCTACGACTTTTGGAGTGTGCCAAGAAATTCTCCCCCGGAATGGTGACTAAATCTGGAGTAATGGTCGGGCTGGGCGAGACGTTCTCCGAACTGGTGGAGGTTTTCCGCGATCTCGGATCGCGCGGTGTGGACATCCTCACGGTTGGGCAGTATTTGCGGCCGTCGCGCGACCATTTACCCATCGCCCGCTTCTACAGCCCGGACGAATTCCGTGCGCTGAAAGATGAAGCTTTGCGCTTCGGCTTCCGGCATGTGGAATCAGGGCCACTGGTGCGATCCAGCTATCATGCGCACGAGCAGGCTGAGGCTACTTCACCGGCTGCCCAGGCTCAAGTCTGCTAAGACCGACTGACCATGGCTCGGGAATCTTTCGCGGGAAAATCCGGGGTTCAAAAAACTTTAAGCTGGATCGTCAGATATTTCTTGGGATTCTCGCGCACCGCTTTGACCAGTTCCCGGCTCTCGACCAACAACTGGTTCGCGTTGTTGAAGATTGCGGGGTCTCTCAGAAACATTCCTGCCGAGCCTTCTCCCGCCTCCAGCCGATCGGTAATCGCTGAAAGTTTATTGATCGTGTCCTGCAGCTTGTTGGCAAAGTCCGGGTCTTTGGTCAACTTGCCCAAGGCGCCCTTGCCCGCGTTCACATCGTCGGTAAGTTTCTTGACATTAGCGATAGTGTCATTGGCAGTGTTGTAGAGTGCGGGATCCTTCAGGAATTTCCCCGCCGTCCCCTTACCTGCGTTCAGGTCGTTGATGATTGTATTTACATCGTCAACCGCGGTGTTGGCCTTGCGATACAGTTCATCGTCTGAAACCAGCTTGCCCAACGTGCCGTTGCCCTCGGTAACTTCGTTGACCAGCTTCTGAAATTCGCTAACCGTCGTGTTCAATCGGTTATAAAGGCTGGGATCATAGATCAGCTTGCCCACCGAGCCATTGCCGCTCTCCACAAAGGTGACGATGCGATCGAGCCGTTTGATCAACGAATCCAGGTTCTGTAGAGAACCCTGGCTGGCGCGCACGACGTCCTGAAAATCGGGAACGCTGCGGCTGGACAAAACCGCCCCGTCTTGGACTTCACCCGTTTTGGCCTGTGAACTGTCGATATCGATGTAAGTTTCACCTAGTACTCCAGCAGTGGAAAGCAGAGTCACAGAGTCTTTACGCAGATTAAAGTGATACTTTGTGCTTACTTTCATCGTAACTTCGACCGGAGTCAGGAGCTTGTCCCTGTCCGGCACAATCTGGATGGCACTGACGTTGCCGATATCCACTCCGTTCAGCCGCACAGGCGCCCCCACGCGCAGGCCGCCGGCATTGTCAAAGTATGATTTTAGTTTAATCTTCGGAGTGAGGAACCCGCCCGTGCCACTCATTAAGAAAATCAAAACGCCGAGCGTAATGCTGGCGCTTAGTACCGTGATTCCGACCTTCAGTTGTGACCACTTCAACTGCTTCTGGCTAGGCAATCATTCCCCCAAGCAGCCCCATTCCAGGCAATCTCCACGGTGAATCCCAAGCACAAGTAGATTTTTCGCATCATAGCAGACCGTCGGCCTCGGATTCACGTCAGACACGGTGCGGTTGCAGCGTCCTGATCAGAAAAAAGGCCAACAGATAAGCCAGAGCTCCGCAAGCCAAAGTGATGTTGAGCCCGAACTGGATGGCAATCACCATGGCGAGAACCGAACCCAACACGCTGGAGGCGGCGTTCATGGCCCAAGCCCACTCCACAGAATTTTCATTGGCATCACTCGTCTCCGGTACTGAAATGCGTACCAGTGCGCGAAGGCCAGTAGGGAATGGCATTCCCATGGCAAACCCTAACGGGACCAGGAGCACGGCACTTACCAGCAGCTTAAGCACAAACGGAAGCCCGACTAGCCGGTTCAGGAGTGCCGGCATGATGAGCACGTAGAGTAGCAGCGACGCCACGATAAGCATCAGAGGCAGGCGCACGCGCAGGACGTCGTCTAGCCACCGGCGGGACGCCAAGCTGCCGGCACTGCTCGAAAGAAGAAGCAAGAACACAACCACCGTCAGAGCGTATGTGGGATGACCCAGAAATAAAACGAAGCGCTGGATGAACGCAATCTCCGCCAGAATGTATCCCAACCCGACGACAATGAAGTACAAGAGTCGAGTGGCGCGTTGTTGTCTGCGTCCGCGCCGCATCGCCAGAGGGACCACCAGGAAGGCGAGCACTGCAACTAAGGAAATGACCAACACCGTTCCCAGCACTGCTACGCCCAAGTTTACTTTCCAGTCGATGCCTTGCTGTGATTCTCCCTGACGCATGATCTGGCCAATTTTCATGGTAAAGAAAAAGAAGGGTGCATTGTCGTTCACCGGTGAGACGTTGTATGGATAGTGCTGCGCGAAACCGTAGGGGTCATTGCTCGCGATCAAGGCTGAAAACGCATTCGTTCCGGGCGCGGATGGCAAGTACCGCGCTACCAGCGGAGGATTGTGGCTGAGATCAGCTTGGACTGTTTGTTCTTCCTCGATCGTAAACGAACTCTTTTTCGCCAAAACCGCAACCGGGATTCCGTCTTCGTCCAGATCGCCCTGGGAGACCACAATGAAGTGCCTCGCAGGATTCTCGATGCCCAAGGTATGGAGAGCTTGCATGGCGACCGAGACCACGCGTAAAGCTTCGCGTGGTTGCCGGAATTCCCAGCGCGTGATGGCGATCAGCCCGTCGGGCTTCAGGTGCTCGAAATATTCGCGGAACGCTTCGACCGTATAGAGGCTGTTTTCACTGAGGGCAAATGCCCCCGCCGCCGTGGACGCCCAAGTGTCGACCAGGGTCATCTGCACCACGTCGTAGTGCGCCTGCGAGTTGCGAATGAAGGACCTGCCGTCGGTAACGTCGATGTGCACTTCGGGAAGGTCGAACAAATGAAACGCGTAGTCGGCGTAGCGGCGACGCATGATGGTGTTGGCGATGATGGGATTGATCTCTATGCCAGTCACATCAGTGCTTCCGTTGGCTACAGCGCGCAGGACGTCCACCCCGCCGCCCGGCCCGATAATGGCATAGTCGCCGCGGGGCCGGAGGACATTAGCCAAGGCCGGCGGCGCCGACATTAAGTCTTGCTGCCACACCGTACCCTGCCAGTGTTTCGGATCCACATTCATAATGGACGTGGACGCATCCGCGTCGATCACTATGGTTTTTGCGTCGCCCTGGCGGTCTACCTCCACGCGTGAGATCGCGTTCCAGCGCGCGAACTCCACCCAGGATCCATCGCGGAGCTCGCCCTTAGCATAGACAACGTCAATCAGCCTTCCGGAGTAATTCACCGCAATCAGCAAAAGCAAACCGACGGCCAGGATGGGATTCATCTTCCAACGTTTGCGGCTTGGCGCCCAGACGGTACCTGCAATCGCGGCCGTGACCCCCGCAAAAAGGATCGTGTTCGGCCCGCCGAGCCAGTTGAGAAGCGGCACAATTCCGAGACACGCCAGCGCTCCGCCCGTGAGGTCGGCTCCGTAAAGAAGCGGGATATGGGCCGACTCTCGCGCAAAGATAACCGAAAACTCCACGCCGGTAATAAAGAATGGCACAGCCGAACACAGGTATATCGCGGTCAGTCGGAGCAGATTTCCTCGGGATAGTTCCAACGACACCGGAATGTGCAGTACCACCAAAAGCGCCAGGACAATGACTAGCGCATTTACGGCACACAGGCAGGATACCAAGCTGGGAGTCTCAAAGCGCCCCAGGTAGCCCTTTCTCAAGTAAGCGAACACCCCACCCGCGCCCAGGCCGAGCAACGCGATCGAAATGGCTAGAAAGGCAAAATGATAGAAGAGGACAACCGAGAACAATCGAGTCAGCGCAAGTTCGAGAAGCAGAGCGGAAAAACTGCTCAGCCCAATACCGGCTACCAACGCGCCATTGCAGACTCTTTCTGCCGCGCTGGCAGGGCTCGCGAGGAAAGTCTCACTGGTCAAAGGTGTTCGATGAGAATGCGACAGTCTAACAGAAGCTGAGTGTCGATTTTCCAGGACTCAGCTCTCTAGGATTACTTGCGCGATGGCTTGTTCCGTGGTGTGAGAAAGCGAAAGCGCAGTGTGCACAGCGCCGAGCCGGGCTGCGAACTCAGCGGCTTTGCCATGGAAAGCAATGGTCGGCCGGCCTCCGGGTTCGCGGCACACTTCCACGTCACGCCAGCGCACACCGTGGTTCCAGCCTGTGCCGAGAGCCTTCATGGCAGCTTCCTTAGCTGCAAAGCGCGCGGCGTAACGCTCCACGCGGTTGGCCTTCGATTCACAGTAACGGATTTCGCTTTCGGTGAAGATTCGATGCAGGAAACGATCGCCATGACGGGCTATGGCCCGTGCAAGGCGCGGGACTTCCGCGATGTCAATTCCGGTCCCGACGATCATGAGGAATTACGTTAGCACATTGAACATTACATACACCTCGTCGATCGCAGCTGTGGATGCAAAGACGCCAAGGCCAACCATGGATCGATTTGCCACACTGTCCTCACCTCCAGGTATGCTGGATGATATCTTGGTGAGGGCAAACCCCTGACCACCGCCTTCATGGACGTTCTCAAGAAGCTTTTTGAGCAGCATTTTCACTCACCAGTCGCGCGGGTGCAGCCGCTGCAGGGCCAGCTCGGCGGCTCTGGCCGAAAGATTATTCGGCTCGCTAACGAAGAGCTAAGCGCGATTGGTATTCTCTACGATGTTCGTGAAGAAAACGCTGCGTTCCTGGAGTTCTCCAGACATTTTCGCCGCCATGGCCTGCCGGTGCCCGAGATTTATGGGGAAGATTTGGGTGAGGGCGCTTATCTTGAAGAAGATCTGGGAAGCACGACGCTTTTTGAGTTTCTTTCGACAAACCGTGCCGGGGAGAACATTGCTCCGCCCGCGATCGAAGCATATCGGAAAGTTGTGGCGGTGTTGCCACGGTTTCAGATCGAAGCTGGTCGCGATTTGAACTACAAGCTGTGCTATCCCCGAGCCAGTTTTGATCGGCAATCCATCGCCTGGGATTTGAACTACTTCAAGTATTACTTTCTTCGGCTGGCGGGCATTCCCTTCAACGAACAGGCGCTGGAGAACGATTTCGGCCGCTTGACGAAGTTGTTGTTGAGCGCCCCGCATGACTATTTTCTGTATCGGGATTTCCAATCTCGCAACATCATGTGGCAGGATAGCCAGCCCTTCTTCCTGGACTATCAGGGCGGACGCAAAGGCGCGCTGCAGTACGATGTTGCGTCTCTTTTGTACGACGCCAAGGCCGACTTGCCGCCGGAACTGCGCCAGCAATTGCTCGATCATTATCTCGACGGCCTTGCCAGCTTCCTCAAGCTGGAACGTGCAGTATTCATGCAGCATTACTACGCCTACGTTTACGTTCGGATCATGCAGGCACTGGGTGCTTACGGCTTTCGCGGCTTTTATGAACGCAAAGCCCATTTTCTGCAAAGCGTGCCTTTTGCGCTGAAAAATCTGCGCTGGCTGCTTCACAACGTCACACTGCCGATCGCCCTTCCCACGCTCATGGATGCGTTCAACAGCATGCTGGGATCGGAGAAATTGCAGAGCCTAGCCTCGGATGCAGAGAGTCTAACGGTACGGATTTTCAGCTTCTCCTTCCATCGAGGCTGGCCGAAAGACGAAACCGGAAACGGCGGAGGATTCGTCTTCGACGGTCGCAACCTTCCCAATCCCGGCCGCGATGAACGCTTCAAAGCGCTCACAGGCAAAGATGCGCCGGTGATCGAGTACCTGAATCAGCAGGAAAGTGTGCATCAGTTTCTGGCTAGCGTCCTGTCGCTGGTGGATGCCAGCGTGAGCGAATATCAGCGTCGCGGTTTCAAAGATTTGATGGTGTCGTTCGGATGCACTGGTGGACAACATCGCTCGGTCTATCTGGCAGAGCAACTGGCGAAGCGGTTGCGGAGCAGAAATGGAGTGGAGGTAGTAGTGCGGCATCGTGAGTTGGAGAATGTACACGAATGAAGGCGATGATTCTGGCAGCGGGCCTGGGCACCCGACTGCGTCCACTCACCGACAACCGTCCCAAGGCCCTGGTGGAAGTCGCTGGCCGCACGATGTTGGAGATCACGCTTATTCGCTTACGGTCTTTTGGGATTCGCGAGGTGATTGTCAATGTGCATCACTTTGCCGACATGATTGTCGAGTATCTCAAGACGAATCATAACTTCGGGATGCGTATTGAAATCTCTCGCGAGGAGGTCCTGCTCGATACGGGTGGGGGACTGAAAAAAGCTGCGTATTTTTTTCGCGAGCGGTCCAGCAGTCCTGACGAATCGTTTGTTCTGCACAACGTCGACGTCATCAGCACCATCGACCTCGGGCGCGTAGTGCAATTTCACGTTGACAAACGGGCTCTCGCCACACTCGCGGTCCAAAACCGGGAGACCTCCAGATACCTCCTATTCGACGACAGCCTGCAGCTTTGCGGACGGCAATCCGGAGGCGATCAGCAAATAGAATTGGTTCGACGATCACCGCAGCCGCAGGCGTTGGCCTTTTCTGGCATTCACGTCATTTCTCCTCGCCTTCTAGCGATGATGACGGAAGATGGCGCTTTTTCCATCATCACGTGTTATCTGCGTCTCGCTGCTACAGGAGAAAAAATCCTTGGTTTTCGAGCCGACGAATATTACTGGCGCGATCTCGGAACAGCGGAGAATGTGGCACAAGCGGCTGCAGAGTTGGAGCAGAAGGTACCTATGCAATAGAGTTCAAGATTCGGCGTAGGCTCCATTCAGCATGCTCTTCGAAACTTGCGGTACGGCCATCGCTTCGACGGAAAACGGTATATCGATCGAGACCTCGACTCCCCCCTCGGGCACGTTGTCGACGCTAAAGTTTTGAGAGTCTCCATATAGCGCCTGAAGGCGTTTGCGCGTTGCCGTAAGTCCGACACCGTGACGCTGACCCAGCGCATTGGAAGCCAGCTCAAGGCCGCGGCCGTTGTCGGTGATCCGCAAGTGCAGCTGAGTACAGTCGTGGAAGGAAGTAACGCGAACTGTGCCTCCTCCCGAGAGTTTTGCGATTCCATGATGAATCGCGTTTTCCACCAGCGGCTGAAGCAGCAATTGAGGAACGTGCGCGTCCAAAGTAGCCGGGTCGGCGTAAATGACGACCTCCAAGCGGCCATCGAAGCGAATCTTTTCTATTTGCACATACATATCCAGAAACTGCAGTTCTTTACTCAGGGTCGTTTCCTGGATGCCCCCTTCTTCCAGGATGGATCTCAATAAATCGCCCAGACGCGACATCATCTTGTCGGCTGCTTTCACGTCAGAGAACATCAACGCCGAAATGGAGTTCAGGGTGTTGAATAAGAAGTGCGGCTGGAGCCTGCTCTTAAGCGCCTCGAGTTGTGCCTCGGCGAGTTGGACCTCTCTATTCTTGAACCGCTGGTAGTACGCGATCATCTGCCCGAACACAACGATCGGCATGTAAATCTGAAACATATCTTCGGTGCCGGCCGCCAGAAATAGCCTCTTAAAAAGAAGCCACCCGACCGTGGAAACCTGACCAACCCTGGGATCTCTGACCGGGAACAAGACGCCGCGAAGCACAACATGGACGATCGTGAAAAGCACACCGCCAAGAAAGTATCCTAAAAAACGGCGAGCGATATGATTACGCTCCACCGGGTAACGGGTTGCAAAACTTAGGACCGGGGGCGTCAGTAGAGCCCATATATACGAATTCACCAGCGGGACACCAAAATCATAGAGGGTGATCGGGAAGCCCAACGATTTTTGATACTGATACCGAGAGACCGTCTCGGCCAAACCGATTACGGTCCAAACTCCGAAGCTCACAACCCACGTGAGCCAAGGACGCAGGGTTTCGTCACGTGTGTAATCGACCTGTTGCAGAGTGTCCGCCCTCACGAAGGAGTTTCCGGCCTGCCGATGTTGCGCCATTCTAGAATAAAAATACAGCGACAAGCTAATGAATCCGGGCGACTGATGAAGTGTGGTCGACGTTGACTAACAAATCGTTGTCACAACAGCCGGTCCCCACGGTAAATCAGTTTCCCGTCCACTAATCTCCCCTCAGGCGTGAGCTTGTGAGGCTTCGGAGGTGCCGTCCCGTCAATATGCAGCACTTCGTGTCCGTGCGCCACCAGCCAGTCTGAGACCAGCATGCGGTGACATCGAAAATAGAGTCGTTCAGCGCACATGTAGGCCGTCGGAGAGTAAACCGCCAAATCGAGGAGTTCGGCCACGCCCTGCTCGAACTCCGCAGTCAGCATGTAATCAGCGTAATTCCGGAAGCTCGGACTGCGCAGCGCGATATTCGGCGAGTCATCGCGGATTTTTCTGCGGCGCCCGCCTAATTCTTTCAGCCAAACGTAGCTGATTCCAGCTTCGGGCAGGGACTTCTCCAGTGATTCACGGTTGAAATGAGGGAGTCGGCGGGACATTGGGAACGATCGGATATCCACGAGTGCTTGAATGGAGTGTGCCTGTAGGGCCTGAATCAGTTCATCCAGACCACGGGTAGAGTGCCCAATCGTGTAGAGAGTCGCCACGGCTCGATTTCAGATTGCAGACCTAACAAGCGTGGGCGCAAGCTCGAACAATCTAAGATTATCCATCCAGGACTTGAAGTGCTTTAACCAGCGCTTCGTCTTGCTCCGGAAATACGGTACGCAAATCCAGCAGTACGTGACCTTCTTCCACGCGAGCAACAATGGGCGGATCAGAGCCACGTAGTCGGGTAGCAACTTCATCTGTGCTGAGATCTTGGTGGCTGATCGCCAACAGACGTGTCGGTAACATCGCGGCGGGAGCAGCACCACCCCCGATCACGGATTCTCCGTCTATCACTTCGACCGATAAGCTCGATTGTTGAACTTTCTCAGCAATGCTTTCAGCGCGGGCCCCAATTTCTTCTGCCGACAACCCCATCATTCGCAAAACAGGAATCGAATCATGGTCCTTCTTAACGTAGGCCAGTAGCGTGGCTTCGATCGCGGCGTAGGTGAGCTTATCGACCCGCAGTGCGCGAAACAGGGAATTCGCCCGCATGCGGGCAATCAGGTCGCTGCGGCCACTGAGGATGCCCGCCTGTGGCCCGCCCAGCAGCTTGTCGCCGCTGTATGTAACGATGTCGACGCCTGCGCGCAGGCTGTCGAGCACGCCGGGCTCGCCGCTTACTCCGAACGAGCGCAAGTCGATGAGCGCGCCGCTACCCAGATCCTCTACCAGGGCAAGGCTCCGCTTGTGCGCTAGTTCCACCAAGTCCTCGAGCCGAGGCTGCTCAGTGAATCCCGTAATCTGAAAATTCGAGCGGTGAACCCGCAGGAACAGCCGAGTCTTTTCCGTGATCGCATTCTCGTAGTCAGCCAGGCTCGTACGGTTGGTCGTGCCCACTTCTCGCAAAATAGCGTGGGACTTTGTCATGACATCTGGAATACGGAATGAGCCTCCGATCTCGACCAATTCTCCTCGCGAGACGATGACCTCGCCGTCCTCCGCTAGCGTATTCAGCGCGAGCAGGACGGCTGCAGCATTGTTGTTGACAACGATGGTGGAGATGCTTGGTTCGTTCGCACGGGCGGGGACGCCCGCGCCTACGTTGAGATCGGCGAGCAGTTTGCCGAACAGGCGGTCGACGTGAACGTCTCGCTTGCCTCGGTCGCCGGTGGCGATATCGAATTCCAGATTCGAATAAGCAGAGGAGACTTCGCGAATGTGATCAAGCGCGGCGCCGGACAGTGGAGCGCGTCCCAGATTCGTGTGCAGGATGACTCCGGTCGCGTTAATCACTGAACGAAGCGAGTAGCTCAAGGCTTGCCGGGCTTCGCGCTCGACTGCCGGGGCGAGGCCAGAAAGAGCAAGATCCACGCCATCCGCCTCCAGGCGGCCGGCGGCAATTTCTTCGCGCAAGCGACCCAACACCACACGAACGGCGTCTGTGACGGCAGTTTGGCCTTCGCTGGAAACCAGGCGCGACAGCTCGCCATGCCGCACTAATTCATCCACGGACGGCAGTCTGCGGTAGAGGTCTGCCTTCGAAATGGCTTTCACGATTGACGATTATCCCACCCGCCGCGCCAGCGCAGTGTTCTAAATTCATCGACCGAGGATACGGAGTCACAAAAGGGGTTGAATCCCGCGAGTTTCCTTCGCGCTCCTTTGTGTCCTTCGTGGTTAATTTGGAGGACACCAACGTTGGCACTACATCTTCGCTAACCCACTTCCACCAGCCCGTATGTGCGCTGCCAGCGGGCGCGCATGTGGCGCAGAGCGAGAGCGATCTCACCTTTGGAGATTTCCTGGTTAGGACCAGACAGCACCGCAGCGGCCTCGCGTTTAGCCGCTTCCAGCAGCTGCCGGTCGCGGATGAGATTCGCCACCTGAAAACTCGGCAGACCGGCTTGACGGGTACCGAAGAATTCTCCTGGGCCGCGAAGTTCGAGATCGAGTTCCGCGATCTGGAAACCATCGTTCGTGCGAACCATGGCATCCAAGCGGCGTTCGCCGTCCTCGGAAATCTTTCCTCCGGTCATCAGGATACAGTAGGACTTGGCCGCTCCGCGACCGATTCGACCACGGAGCTGATGGAGCTGAGACAGCCCGAAGCGTTCGGCGTGTTCAATGACCATGACCGTGGCGTTGGCCACATCGACACCGACTTCGATCACCGTAGTAGCAACCAGAACATCGATCTCGCCTTTTTGGAACAACCGCATGGTCTGATCCTTCAGATCGGAGTCGAGGCGGCCGTGCAGGAGGCTTACCCTCAGATCGGGGAACATTCGCTGGTCCAGCTCCTTATACATTTTGATCGCGGCTTTGAGCTCCTTCTCCTCGCCTTCCTCAATGACGGGATAGACGACGTATACCTGATGTCCGGCGGCGACCTGTTTGCGCACAAATTCCCAGACTTCAGCCGAGCGTTCGTCAGAAATGCGACGGGTGATGATCGGCACGCGGCCGGGCGGCATCTCGTCGATGACGCTCACATCGAGGTCGCCATAGAGCGTAAGAGCGAGAGTCCGAGGGATTGGAGTTGCGGTCATGACTAGGACATCTGGCTCAGCAGTCTGCGCGGGTGAGACGCGCGCGCCTACATCGCCCGACTTCTTCATCAGCTTGAAACGCTGCAGCACTCCGAAACGGTGCTGCTCGTCGACGATCACCAGGCCTAGTTTGGCGAATTCGACCTTTTGCTCGATAAGAGCGTGAGTTCCGATGACCAGTTGCGCGTTTCCTTGAGCAATATGGCGGCGGATGTCACGTTTGCGAGCATCCTCCATTGACCCAGTAAGTAGCACGACCCGGTAGCCAGTAGCTTCAAGGATTTGCCGCGCCGAAAAATAATGCTGCTGGGCAAGGATTTCCGTGGGCGCCATCAGCGCTGCTTGAAATCCGTTTTCCATCGCAATGATGGCCGCTTCGAAGGCAACGATGGTCTTGCCCGAGCCCACATCGCCTTGCAACAATCGCCGCATAGGGACGGGCTGCTCCATGTCGGAGGCAATCTCTTTGAGCACATGTTTCTGGGCAGCGGTGGGATGGAAGGGCAGGATTTTCTTGATTGCCTCGCGCACCCGATCGTCGAGCTTAAATCCAATACCGGTTTGGGCTTTCTGCTCACGCCGTTTGAGTTCCAATCCTACTTCGAGGAAAAACAATTCTTCGAAAATCATGCGAATATGTGCAGGTGTTCGCGACGCCTGCAGGTCCGAGAGGCTTTCCCCGGGATCGGGCCAGTGAACTTTCCACAGCGCTTCGCGCGGGGCGATGAGGCCGAGGCGCTGGCGCACCATGGCGGGAATAGGATCAGGTAGGTCCGGGGGCAGATTATCCAGAGCTGTGCGGATGATGCGGCGAAACCAACGCGGGGTCAGGCGGCCTTGACCGGCCGACTCGTAAATTGGAACGATTCGTCCCACCTCCAAGGATGAGGCGACCTTCTGTTCGGCAGCATCGGTCGCGCCGTCATCGGTGGAATCGCCGATAATCTCGAATTGCGGCTGGACTAACTGCAGTTCGCCGCTGTATTGGTCCTGTTCTACCTTGCCGTAGAGGGCAATCATTTGTCCCGGCTTGAATTTGTCACGGAGATAGGTGGCGTTGAACCAGATACTTTTCAGGCGGCTTCGGCCCTGGCCGGCAGTCATTTGAAAGATTGGCATGCGACGTGTGCGGAACAGGCCTGAATTGCGGACCTCCGCGATCACTGTCGCCATTTCTCCAGAGCGCAATTCCGATATGCTCCTCGGGTTTACCCGGTCCTCGTACCGAAAGGGCAGATAGTGGAGCAGGTCGTCAACTGTATGGATGCCTTTGGCCGCCAAGATTTCGGCTAGGCGGGGACCAATGCCTTTTACGTACTGCACGGAGGTGGCCGGTTCCAGCATCTGAAGGGATGGTAACAAAAGCAGTAGCTAAGCCTTTGCAAGTGGCGTTTAGTCTTGCCACGGGAACGATGTTTAGGAACGTTGTAAACGTGACGAGGTTCATACATGCTCTGGTCGCAGTTCTGGCAGGGAATGCAGCCTATTTCTTGCTTATGCCACATCTGCCTTCCAGTGCACGGCATCAGCCACTTCGGTTGGATGTTGGGTTGGTAGTGGACTTCTGCTTCTGCCTGGCAGTTTTCGGCGTTGTGAAAATGTTCGCTAGTAAGCCGAGCAACGATTCTTAGCGTGCCTTCCGCAACGCCCTGCCCACAGAGAAATCAGGAGTTACTTTCGGAACCTCGGTAACCCTAAGCCGCGGGTTACAATTCGGCGAGTGGTATGCAGAAAATAGCCATCCTTTACGACGCCAGCCAGGCGGTGTTATCAACCTTTGATCTGGACGAGGTACTGTGGCAGATCCTCATCATTGCGCGCGAATACTTCCACCTGCAGAATGTGGCCATTCTATTGCTGGACCCGGAAACCAACCAACTGCGCACTCGCTCCCAAATCGGCTGGGACGAGGGATTTGACCTTATTCCCTTGGCCATCGGGACCGGAGTTATCGGTACGGCTGCGCGAGAGAAGCGTCCGCTCTACGTGCCCGACGTTAGTAAAGACTCGCGTTACATCGCCTGCGGAAAGAAGACTCGATCGGAACTGGCGATCCCTCTGATGGTAAGGGACGAGGTGGTAGGAGTGCTGGATTGCCAGAGTGAGAACCTCGACCACTTCGACTCGGAAACTATTGATCTGCTTACGCTGTTTTCGACTCAAGCCTCAATGGCGCTTCAAAATGCCCGCCTCTATACGCTTGAACGTCGCCGGGCGGCGCAGCTGGAAGCCATCAATGCCATCGCGCAACAGACGACGACAATCCTCGACATAAAGGAATTGCTGGCCAGAGTTTGCCTGCTGATCCAGGAAAAATTCCAGGTCTCTCACGTTTCAGTCCTGTTGAAAGATGAAGAAGACCTGGTACTGCGGGCCCACCACGGAGACCTCACGCTTCGTATCCCTGAGGGTGGACGCCTTCCCGCCGGGACAGGGCTTTGGGGACGAGCTCTCCAGACTGGAAAAACCCTGATTGAAAATGACGTAGCAAGCAATCCAGATTACATTGGCTTCTACTTGGAAACCGGCTCTCGTATGTGTATTCCTCTGGTTTCTTTCGGACAAACGCTTGGAGTGCTAATGCTCGACAGCGCTCGAGCGAGAGCTTTCAATGCCAATGACACTCAGTCGCTTGAATCCGGCGCCGACATTTGCGCTACCGCCATCCAGAATGCCAACTACGTCGAGCGCGTCCAACAACTCGCTTACCTCGATGGATTGACCGGAATCTTCAATCGCCGTTTCTTCGAATTGCGCATCGCGGAAGAAATCGAGCGCGCTCGGCGGTTCGGGGCTGGGATGGCGGTCATCATGGTGGACATCGACCAGTTCAAGCGCTTGAACGATGAATACGGCCATCTGCTGGGCGACGAAGTATTGCGCCAGGTTTCTTCGGTTTTCCATCAACAACTTCGGAAGATTGATGTGGTGTGCCGCTACGGAGGAGAGGAGTTCGCTATCCTGCTGTCGCAAACCAATGCGCAGCATGCGCTCGCCGTTGCCGAGAAGTTACGGCGTTTGATCGAGACTTGGCAGTTTCCCGGCGTGCCCCGATCGGTCACAATCAGCGCGGGTGTTGCCAGTTGCCCTGATCACGGAAACACGCGCGACGAACTGGTGAAATCAGCAGATGCGGGCCTGTACGCAGCCAAGCAGGCGGGACGGAACCGGGTATGCTTAATTCCGGAACCTCAAAAGAGCATGGCCCGGACAAGCGGGAAATAGCTCACGGCAGCCCGGGGAGGATGCCCGTTCCAATCCTCAGGGACTGACCAGCTCATATTTCGCTCAAGCTGTGCAGTTCACGCTCGAGCTCTTTCCGGATTTCGCTGCCCTGTTCGTGGAGTTCGCGTTCCAGTTCCTGCATTTCCTTCTTCAGTTCTTCTTGATTGTTACGGAGTTCTTTCGCGGCTCGCTCCATTTCGGGTTTGGCGCTCTCAATCTGCAAACGCATCTCACGCGCGGGTCGCTCCAGTTCAGGCTCTTCACCAGCTTTCTCAGATTCAAGCCGGCTCAGATCAATACGGGTTTCAACGTCGATATTGGGAATAGCGAATTTTTCGTCGAGAAACCCTGATTGCCGGCGTTCGGGAAGGCTGAGAGTTAGCGTCTGTTCCTTCTTGTCGCGAATGATGCTGATCTGGACGGCGTTCTCTTTGCGTCCACGCAGGGCATGGGTAAAGTCCCCCGCGTCATGGATCGGCTCGTCATTCACCCGGATAATCACGTCGCCAGCGCGAAATCCCGCCTTTTCAGCGCGGCTTCCCTTGTCCACGGAGCGTACCAGGACTCCCTGGCCGTTCTTGGCCCCGAAAAAGTCTCCCAGTTGTGGGGTGAGGTTCTCCACCATCAGACCGCTACGCGCGGAGGAGTGCACCACCACAACCGAGACTGGAATATCAATGTCGGGCATAGCCGGCATCGCTGGCATAGCGGGCATGGCAGGCATCGTTGGCATCGTGAACTTGAACTCCTTGGACTCACGCCCGGACGGGAAGGTTTTCTTGCGATCCGCAAGCTGGGCTTTGAGGGTCATGGACTGACCGTCGCGGCTGATGCCCAGCGTGACCACTCGTCCCGGCGGGATTTCGTGGATCATGCGTCGCAATTGCTCCACGCTTTCCACCCCAGATCCATTGACGGTTAGGATGACATCATGCTCTTTGATCCCGGCCTTGCCAGCAGGGGCATCCTGGTCCACCAGGGTCACTTCCACGCCGTGCTCTTCCTTTAATCTGAGTTCCCTCAAGCGATCGGGTGTGACATCGCGGGTATCGACACCCAGGTAAGATCCGCCGCCGTAGGCTTCGTCGCTCGAAAATCCGAATACTTCTTTCGGTGGTTCAAAGGAAAAACACTGTGCGCTATAGGTTACGATGGCCAGAAACGGCAGGATTAGCACAGCTATGTGAGCCGACTTGCACATGTTCATCCTCCTTCCACAGAAAGATCACTTATTTCGCGCGACGGAACCAGATATCCCCAGTGGTTGTGCGCACCTTCAGCACCGGCCCCCCGCCGTTCAGACTGCCGTCTGCCGTGACTGTCTTCGGACCGTAGTCTCCGCCTTCCGTTGTCACTCTGATTTCCGAGAAGTCCGAGCGAATGCTATGGCCATTGGCCACTTCGATCGAGGCTCGAATGCTGAGCGCCAGGCTCGGTGCCAGGTAAACGGTAATGTCCCCGGCTGAGGTCTCCAGCACAGAATCACTGCGCTCGCCAGTCGATGAGACAAACTTTGCGGTTATGCCACCTGCTCCCGTTTCCGCCCGGGCTGAGGGGACTCCGTTCAATTCGATGCTGCCTCCACCGGTTTCCGCGCGCACTGGTCCTTTCGCCGACGCCAGCCGGATGCTCCCCCCTCCGGTCTCAATCTCCGCCGGACCGCCAATCTCGCCCAGATCGATACTGCCTCCGCCGGTAGTGGCCTTGACGTGTCCGGCGCAACGCTCAACCTCAATGCTGCCTCCACCCGTTTCCAGGACAGCACCCTGCAAACCTGAAATCACCACCACGCTGCCGCCGCCACTTTCAGCGCTGATCTTGCCTTTCGAGGACACAACTTTGATACTTCCCCCGCCCGTGCGCAAGCTAAGATCGCCGCCAGTCGTGCCCACATCGATGCCGCCACCGCCGGTTTCGGCATTAATCGCACCGCCAATATCGTCGAGATGAATACTACCGCCGCCGCTCTGGGCGTCGACCCGGCCAACAATGCCAGTGGTCGAAACACTACCGCCGTCGGTCTCCAGCTTTACCGCATCCGTATCGCGGGGGACATTGACCGTAAATTCGCCTGAGAATCGATGTGGCCTGCCCCCTTGCCATTCGGCGACGATCCAAGCCGTATCTCCCCGGACGTAAGCGCTGACTTTGTAGGAGTCGAATTCGCGGCGGGCACTCTCTTCGGAAGACGTATAAGCACGATTGCGAACCATGTAACTGATGCCCGATTGCGAACCGCCTGCCACACGAACCGAGCCCATGTCCACCTTGATTCTGATATTTTTTGCGGCAGCGAGAGTACCGGTGATGTCCCGGGCCCAGTTTCCCCCGTCCCGGTAAACCCGCGCCTCTTGCGCCGCCGACAGCGGCAGCAACAGCAGAAGCGCCGCAACGAGTTTAGAGAACTTCTTCAACATGCCCCCTCTGTCTTGTCAGTCTTGCTGTCGAGTTTGCGCTCGAGCGGGACAGCCAAAAACGACTCTCCCTATGAGTCTCAGCAACCTAGTCAATTTCTGGAAGCTGGGCCAGCCAGTTGCGGGCCTGCGACCGGATGTATGGATTCTGATCGTTTTCCGCCAGCTTCTGCAGGACCACACGCACGCTGCTGTCAGCCCGGCAAGGCTCAAGCAAATGCAAAGCCTGAGTGCGGAGACCAGGATTGGAATCGTGCATCAGAGCCTCGAGTACTGCGTCCCGGACACGCACATCATCCTTCACGTAAGGACCCAACCCCTCCAATGCCTTCAATCGCACGCCAGGATTCGAGTCATACCGCAAGGCGTAAAGCAATGCCTCGCGAACATGGGTGTCGTTGGGCTTCTGGGTCAGCAAGTCCACCGAATCCATGCGCACGCCGGAGTTGTAGTTGTTGCGCGCGGCGAACAGAAGCAACTGCTGAATGCGCTGATCATTGAGCGAACCCTGCGCTTCCTGGATGGAGACGGTGTCGTACTTGATGCTGATCTGGTTCGATCCCGGTTCCTGAGAGATAGAACGTATGCCGCTGATGGAGGATTCTGTCACCGGGCTCGGGACTGATACTTGACTAATGTCTGGAGGACTACCTTTCACTACCTTGTAGGTGGCTCCGATGCCGCCGGCAAAGCCCACGATGACGAGCATGGCCGCGAGGGCGGGAGAGAGACGGATCTGGCGAAACCAGGCCCCCGGATCGAACGTCAGGCGCTGCCAGAAGCCACCTTGCTCAGCGGTTTCCAGCGCTTCCTGCAGGTGCATTCGAGAAGCCGCTACCAAGTTGGGCGTCGGTTCGTCCACCGGATACTGGGAGAGCGTGGCGTGGAGTTGGCGGCTGGCCTTCAGTTCGGCGGCGCACTCGGTGCAGCGCGCCAGGTGTTGTTCCAGTTCGTAACGAGCGTCATCGGGCAGCTCGTTGTAGATGTGCAGCAGAATGTTCTCTCGAACCCATTCGCACTTCATAGTTGCACCCCCGGAGAGGGGAGGAATTCAATTTTCATCGCATGTCCACCAAAGCGCCACGCAATTTCTGGGTGGCGCGAAACAATGTATTTTTCGCGGTTTCTTCCGTCGTATTCAAAATTTCACCCACGGTCCGCAACTTCAGTCCGTGGTAGTGCTTCAACTCGAAAACCATACGCTCGCGGGGCGTGAGTCTCTCCAGAGCGCGATTGATTCGCCTGCCCAGTTCTCGGCGCATCAAGTCCCGCTCAGGGTTCGCGCCGGCGCGTGCATCCGGGACCTGCTCCAGCACATCGTAGGCTTCGCCATCCGCATCGACCGCGACAGGCGCATCTTCCTTCCGCACGTGCCTTTTCCGCAAGTGATCCAGGCAGAGGTTGGTAACAATGCGATAGATCCAAGTGTAGAAGGAGCACTCGAAGCGAAAGTTACCCACGCTCTTATACGCCTTCAGGAACGCGTCCTGATAAATATCCTGGGCTTCGAGCTCAGAGCCGGTCAGATGCATGGCTAGCCGCAGTACCGCCTGGTCATAGTGCCGCACCAGCTCCTCGAAGGCCGCGCGATTGCCGCGCTGCGCCTCGCGAACCAGCAGGGTGTCGTCGATACGGCCTGGACCTTGCCCAGCCATGTGGCCCCGCATGATGGGGTCCCGGGATCTGCTGCCTCTTTCCACCCGCTCGCTTCTCGCGTCCGGATGGGAACGTGCGCCAACCGCTAAAGGTATTGCCCAAACATCGGCCGGCATTGCTCGTTGTCCTCGCCTAAACCGGGTGCCTTGCCGCCCTTCCCGGTTCGCATAGCCATAGACGTGTCAGCGGTGGAACCGTGAGCAGAAATTATAGGAGTTTGGCAGGATTCTTGCTGACGTAGATGACGATCGGAGAAGGATTCAGGCGGGCTTAGGATCAGCGGGCGAGGTCCGTCCTGTGCGAAGTCGAAGCCCGCCCACACACTGCGTATTTACTCCACCACCACTTCCCTCTCGATAACGACCTTCAGGTGGGTGGTCACGTCTTTGTGCAGCTTGATCGGTATGGTGAACTCACCCAAGGTTTTTAGCGGCTCGTGGAGCTGGATCTTGCGGCGGTCAATATCAAAGCCCTTCTTCGCCAGAGCGTCAGCGATGTCGCTGGACGTAACTGAACCGAAAAGCTGATCATGCTCTCCCGACCGCCGCTGGAACGCAATCGACACGCCTTCAAACTGCTTCGCCAGCGCCTCGGCGCCGGCTTTCTCCTTGGCTGAGCGGCGAACCGACGCGGCCTTCATCTGTTCAATAACCGCCTTGTTACCGATGGAGGCCTCGATAGCCAGCTTGCGCGGGAGCAAATAATTGCGCCCGAAGCCTTCGGCAACTTTCACCACGTCGCCCCGCGAGCCCAGCTTGGGTACATCTTCTTTCAGTATGACTTCCATGAATGACTCCCGTTCAAAAAAAAGTCTTTGGCAGTTGTTACGACGATCTTCACGGATCGGCCTAAATCCAAGGTGATCCGTCATCCGTTCAATCCGTCGCCAGGACTTGTCACGATGCCCGCCCCGCAAAAGGCAGCAGAGCAATATTGCGCGCCTGCTTGATCGCCGTGGACAAGCGCCGCTGATGCGGAGTGCAGACCCCAGTCAGGCGCCGCGGAACGATTTTGCCGCTCTCCGCCACGAACTGCGCCAGCAACCGCACATCCTTGTAGTTGATGGCCTCGATTTTCTCCACGCAGAACTTGCAGACCTTCTTGCGGCGGAAATACTTGCGGCCACCTTCGCGCCCACCGCCGGGTCCAGCCGGACGAGGCGGACGCCGCTCTCCTCGGTCGGGGCGATCCCCGCCGGAAGAATGTTCGGCCATAGGTGTTGTACTTGATCTGTTTTCTTCAGCCATGATGCTCCTTAAAATCAGCCATCAGTCTTCTGTCAGTCGACCGACATGATTGTCTATGCCGTAACCGCAGTACTCTCTCCACCAGTTTCGGTGGGCGCGGCGGCAACTTTGCGCCGCGATTCCTTTATAGCTTTAATCTTGTCAAGGCGCTTTTGCTCCTCATCAATGCGCACGGTCAGGAACTTGATCACCGGCTCGCTGACCCGCAAACGGCGCTCTAACTCGTGAATGAGGCCACCGCCGCCTTCGACCGTAAGCAAAATGTACATGCCATCGTGAAATCTGCGCACCATGTACGCCAGCCTGCGCTTGCCCATTTTCTCCACACTCTTCACTTTGCCGCCCGAGGAAGTTACCGCAGACTCGAGCGTGGAAATCAGTTTGTCCTGATCTTCTTCCACCATGTCCGGGCGAACAATAAACATCAACTCATAGGTACGATCCATCACTTTGTCTCCATCCGCCAGGGATTCTCACGCATCAGCACGGATCAAAATCCAGAATCAGATCCAGCTTCATGCATGTAAATCCGCAGCTAACTTCTTTCGTCTTCCTCCGGCTCGGCCTTGCGGTTGAAGCGATTCATGGCCGCGGCCGGGCCTTCCTTCAGAATCACATTGACCGCTTCCGCGGCCTTGTCGATTACTTCATCCACCTGCTTGAGCTGCACCTTCCGGAACGGCGCCAGCAAATAAGTCATCGCATCCGCGACCTTCCGGTCTGGCGCCACGCCCAGCCGGATTCGCAAGAATTCCTGCGTACCCAGCGCACCAATCACTGACTCCATACCGTTGTGCCCCGCCGAACTTCCGCGCTGGCGGATACGGATCGCGCCCCAGGGCAAGTCCAGTTCGTCGTAAATCACAATCAGATCGGCTTCGGGTCTGATCTCGTGCTCGGCGACTAACTCACGCACTGACATACCGCTCCGGTTCATGAAGGTCTCAGGCTTAGCTAGGAGAACCGGTTCTGAACCGATCACCGCGCGTGCCGTCAGCGCCCGGCAGTGGCGGTTTCTTACTTCCACCCCGCATTCGCTCGCGATGCGGTCGATGGTCAGGAAGCCCAGATTGTGCGGAGTGAACTGATATTCGATACCCGGGTTGCCCAGGCCCACGATCAGCTTCACGCGCTCTCAATCTCCCCCGACGCCGTAACCTCGAGCTTCGCTCGACCTGACGGGCGAGGGCGCCCGTCGCCACACAACCGTACCTCTACTTCTCTTTCTTTTCTTTCTTCTCGGCCTTTTCCGCCTTTTCGGGCTTCTCGGCAGCGGGGGCGGCGCCTTCTTCGCCCTCGACCTCCTGCTTGCCCTTCTTGATGACCTCGGGTTCGGTCGGAACCGCAGTCGACTCAGCGGCAACTGCTTCCGGAGTGGGCGCCACTTCTTCCTTGACCGTGATGATGTGCGCCACCGGTTGATTCGGGTCACTGAGGAACTTCAGCTTCGGGTCATGGGGGAGATCAGACACACGCAACACGGTGCCGAAGACTAACTCACTCACGTCGACCTCGATCGAAGACGGGATGTCGCTGGGTAAACACTCAACTTCCACTTCCCGAAAGATCTGCTCCAGAATGCCGCCCTGCTGCTTTACCCCTGCCGCCTCGCCCTTCAACACGATTGGGACTGCAACCTTCAGTCTCTGGTCCATGGCGATGCGTTTCAGGTCGATATGCAACAAAGCCCCTTTGATGGGCTCGTACTGCCAGTCCACGATCATGGCCTTGGTGCGCTCTCCGCCATTCAGCGCGAGGTCAAAAATGGTATTGTGACCGGTCTGGGAATGCAGGATACGTGCCACTTGGCGAGGATCCAGACTGACTGACAGCGCATCTTTGCCGGCGCCATAGAGGACAGCAGGAAGCTTTCCGTCTCGGCGCACCCGGCGCGCGTCGTTTTTGTTACCCGACGTACGTGGCTGCGCTTCCAAAAGACTATTTTCCGTAATGTTATTTTTGCTTGCGGTTGCCATAATTTCTTTCCTATAAGAACAATTTGCTGACGGACGTCTCTTCGTGAATCGATTGAATGGCGCGTCCGATCAAACCTGCGATAGAAAGAACCTTAATCTTGGGTTCCTTCGCTGCCGCATCAGTCAGCGGAATGGTATTGGTAACTACCACTTCCATGATGGCGGACTCGGCAATGTTCTCAACTGCCGGACCGGACAGCACGGGATGCGAGCAGCAGGCGTGAACCGCGATGGCGCCATTTTCCAAGAGCGCGCTGGCAGTCTTAACCAGCGTTCCGGCGGTATCGATCAGGTCGTCAATCACCAGACAAGTGCGGCCATTGACTTCGCCGATCACGTGCATGACCTCGGCTACATTCATTTCCACCCGCCGTTTGTCCATGATGGCGAGGGCCGCGTCCATCTTCTTGGCAAAAAAGCGGGCCCGCTCCACGCCCCCGGCATCCGGGGAAACGACCGTAAGGTTGGGCAAGTTCAGCCGCTTAAAGTGATCCACCAGCACCGGCGACGCGAACAGGTGGTCCACCGGAATATTGAAAAATCCCTGCAATTGGGGCGCATGCAAATCCACGATCAGAGCCCGGTCCGCGCCGGCCGTAGTCAGCAGGTCAGCCACCAGCTTGGCGGAAATTGGGACCCGCGGCTTGTCCTTGCGGTCTTGCCGCGCATATCCAAAATACGGAATTACTGACGTGATGCGCCGCGCCGATGCGCGTTTGAGCGCGTCAATCATCAACAGCAGTTCCATCAGATGCTCGTCCACGGGACGGCAAGTAGGTTGCATCACGAAGACGTCAGCCCCGCGCACGTTCTCCTGTACCTGGACGTAGGCCTCGCCATCGCTGAAACGCGTGACCATCGCCTGGCCGCGCGGCAGCCCCAGAAATGCGCAGACTTCTTCACACAGCGGCTCGTTGGCGGACCCACAAAAGATCTTGAACTTATCGTCCACGCGTCCGCGTTGAGGCTTGCGCTCCGGCTTTTCGTCGGCGCTCATCTGGGCCTTCTTTTCCGTCGCTGTCGCAAGAGTTGCCATGTGTTTAGCTCTCAGCCGTCAGCTCTTGGCTATCGGCTTTTACCGCCCAAGCCAGAAGCTGTGGCGATTTTCTGGCTGGGCCGCTAGGATTCGAACCTAGACAAAGTGCTCCAAAGGCACTTGACCTACCATTAGTCGACGGCCCAGTTTCCTCGATCTCAGATTGCCCGATGTCAGATTGTAGATTGAAAACATCGTCTTCGGCACTAGCAATCTGAAATCCGAGACCGTCAATCGAGAATTTTCTTCCAGTACTGCCGACGCGTCAGCGTAGTCGTAGCCACCGCCGGAAAGCCCTGCTTCCGTACGTTGGCCGCAGCCTTTTCAGCCGATGCCCTGGAAGCAAACAGTCCATAAACAGCAGATCCGGAACCGGAGAGCGAGGCATAAAACGCGCCCGCACGTTCCAGCGCAGCCTTGACCTCACGCAATTCGGGATACTTAGGAAAGACGACTCGTTCAAAGTCGTTTTCTATCCCGGTACGGACGAGGTCGAGAAGCGGGGTCTCGGCCCGGCCCCTGCCTTTACTCACAGGGACACCGGATACAGTGCCGCTCAGCCACGCAGAAACGATGCGGCTGAACTCACTTATTCTATCGGAGGAAGATGGGACCGTCAATTTGGGATGTCGTGAATCTGCAGAGAGCATGTGGGGACGGGCGCCCTCGCCCGTCCGGGCCGAGCCCCGCTCGGCTAGCTCTTCGTCGGGGGTTGAGACGCCGCCCGAAGTGTTTGTCTCACCTGAAATGTTTGCCCCACCCGAAGTGTTTGCCCCCCCTGAAGCGCTGGCTCCGCCTGAAATGTTGGGGTCACCGTGGAAGGGCACGGCTTCAGCCGTGCCGAAAAGGTCGCCATGAGAAGAGGGCTTTAGCCCCTGAGGGGACCCCGTCATCCCATCCCAATCGGCAAAAGCCTGTGGCGTGGAAACTCCAATCTCAGGTGTCGCCACCACGCACGCAGTCGATGGCAGATCAGGCAGCGGATAGACTTCCTCGCCGCGTCCAATCCCGAGAACCGTCCCACCCACAAGGAAAAGCGGCACATCCGATCCGACTTCCGACGCGATTCGCAGTCTCTCAGGCCCCGCCAACCTCTTCTTCAGCGTCCGTTCCAGCGCCAGAAGCGATGCGACAGCGTTGCCTGACGCCCCTCCCAGCCCGCCCTGCACCGGAAGACGCTTCTCGATTTCGATCACTACCCGGCAGCGCGCGCCGAGCGCCGCAATCGCTCTCTCGACAACGCGATAACAAGTGTTCGATTCGTCTTTTGGAACACGGGGATCTTCGCAACGAATCTCGATACCCGTCCCACGCTCGACGCGCACACGAATCATGTCGTGCAGCGCGATGGTCTGATATACCGTCTGCAGCTCGTGAAATCCGTCTGGCCGCGGCGCTCCAATGCAAAGACCGAGATTGATCTTAGCGAACGATCGAACAGTGACGGGCATGGACGGACGATTTTGAATTGGCCCCAGAGATCGATCTTCGCCGGTCTTTACTTGGTCATCTGAATCGAAACGATACCGCCCGGCTTGGGTTCTCTGGAAGTCTCCACGTATTCGATTAGCGCACGTGCACCTTCAAGATCAGAGCACGGGTGCAAATCTCCCTTAGGGACAAAGTTGGCTGCTGTGAACTCAATTTTGTAGTAGTTGCGGGCGTGGAGAGCAACCGTTCGCCCGCCCGAGTCAACTTCCAAATCCATGATTGCCGGCGGTGTGCATCGCACATTTTTGATTGTTCCGCTAACAGAATGATGGGGTCCTTTCAGGCTTTCATCGCTCGACTGGACTGCGGCCGCCGCCACACCCGATTTGCCATCCAACGGGTTCGCAGAGGTTTGAGTTTCAGAGGAAGCCGACTGCAATTCCTGCTGGATTTGGCGGTTTGCCTCTTCTGTCTGTTCTCGGACCGCCTGAGACCGTTGCACTGCTTCCATGGCGTTTTGAACTATCGCAGCCTCCTGGGGCGACTTAGCCACCTTCAGGGCCTGTTGGAGTACAGCCATCGCATTCTTCTCTTGTTGTGCAGCCAGTAGCACATTCGCGGCATTTACTCGGTAGATGATATTGCCTGGGTCTAATACTACGGCTTGCACGGTCAACATATGAGCTTCGTCGAGATTTCTGTTATGCATTGCATAGAACACTGCCAACCGATCATAGGAGGGGGCAAACGATGAATTGAGCTTGATGGCGGTACGCAGGCTGCTCTCGACCCCATCCTCTCCGTTCGAGCCGCGGTTCATAGAGATGGCGGCAAAATAATAATGGGCAAGAAAACTCTGCGAATCCAGTTTCACAGCTTGGTCATACCATTTCAGCGCTTCATCGAGATGACCTTCGCGGAATTCCAGATATCCCATAGTTTCGTGAGCCTGGACGTTACTTGGATCCTCCCGCAGCACCTCTTCCAGCAAAAAACGCGCATCCTTTGATCGCTGATTATAGGCCAGGAGGTCCGCACGCACCGCATCCGCTTGCGGCGGGTTCAGCGATTGAACCTTGAAAGCGGCGTCGTCCACGATAGTGGAACTAGACATTGTGAAAGCATTAAAACTGGACTGGCCGATGTATCTTTCCAGCGCTGTTTGTAACTGCTTCAGGTCACCGAAAGTGCGAGTCGCCGCGGCGATCGGATCGGTTTTCTGACTCAGCAAAGCTGCATAGTCGCCGAGTTCGTTCGTGTTTTCCTTCCAGTCTTTGAATTTTATGTAGTGCGTGAGCACCCAGGATTCGGCATAAAAGATAGAGCCCTTGTTCTCCTCGTGGTAGTAGGGAGAACTGCGGTCGACACTGAAGAGGGTGGCCAGGGGAATGAGACGGTTCTGTCTCAGAAGCACAATCATCTCCGGGCTGGCCTGCCCCAGGATCGCGCCCTTGTCCCGAATGTCGGTGTTTTCGTAGAACTCGGCCAATCCCTCATTGAGCCAAAGGGGAAGCCATTCCTCCGCTCTGCTGGTTAGAAGGTGAGTGTATTCGTGGTAAATCGTGGCGTAGGGATGCTCTCCAGGTGCGTCCAGCCGCAACAGAATATAGTTTTTGTCAGGAGCCCGCAAAAAAAGTCCCGCTAGTTGGAGCTGCCCTTTTCCTAGATAGGCTTCTGGCTCAAGTGCCCGGAAATCCTTTTCATTCTTGAGCGCGATCACAACAATCGGAGAGCCCGGATCTACCTGCATTTTCGGAAACGCCGCGTGAAAAACTGCGCGCATGCGCTCGAATTGGTCCGCTATGTGGCGGCCCTGCTTTTCGTTTCCGTCGGTTATGACGACGAAGTGCTGGCTGCGGACTTCCAACCAGTTTTCTGCCTTGTCTCGACCTGAAGCAGTCACAACTGCCAGCAGGGGTATCAGCCAGAGAACGCGCTTAGACATGGTGGCGAGACATTCATATACCCAAGACTCACCCCGGTCAAACGGAATTTGAGAGCATTTTCGAGTGGCTGGTAGGGAGGCCGTGCGAGCAGAATTGAGTGGGGTTTTCAGCTCCGCCGCTTGTAGTACACCGCAAACTCAAATCCCGGATTTGCCGGAAACAGCTCAGCAACTTTTCTCAAGCGCTCGGCCATCTGCGCTGGCGCCAGCAGAGGATAGTCGCGCTCCCGCAGATCGTAATAATCCACGTCAATAAACAACGACAGCAAATAGATGGAAATAGCGTCGGCAAAAGCGGCCGCGAAGTATTCGTTCTTATACTTTTCCGAGTCCGGGCCGGGAGCAAGAGCCAGCTTGCGCGATTCCCAGGCATCAAGCGACGTTTCTCCGCGGACACCCGCTTCCACCTGTTTCCACGCCAGATCAGCGAAAGCCTGTGACACTCCCGCCTTTTCCACGACCGCGTGCCCTACATTGATATAAAACTCAAAGGCAACGGAAAACTTGTCGTCCATCAGCCGGGTCGAGATGAAGACGCACTGTGAGTCGCCCAAATCGAGGTTGCGATGACAAACCGCATTGTCGCTCAGGGCGACATCATAGCGGTCGGCGATCACCGTCTCATCGCCCTGGTTCACCGTGAGCGGCACAAAGTAATACGCCTTGCGCTTCAAGGCTGCGGCAGCAGCATCGGGGACAGCGGCCACCATGCGCTCCAGATCGGACTCCGGGACCGTGATCTCGCCGGAAACGGCGTAACAGATGCCATTCGGCGCCTGCGAAACCGGAGTGTGGCGGACCACCTCCGCGGGGGGCCGCGTGATGGGCGCAGCAGCTTGTGACATGAACTGTATTCTAACCCACGCGCAAAGTGGCTGCGCCGAACCCGCTCAATGTTGTAGCTTAAGCGTTGATGCCATCCGCTAGAACGCCCGCTCGCAAACCGCGTTGGTTCATGATTCCAGTCCGCGTGCTATTGGTCACGTTCCTTCTGACCTTGCTGGCTTTCGCTGTGAGCCTGTTATTGGGTATCGTTGGAATCGTGATCGGAGCGCGGCTTCGACACGTGCCCCCCAAGATGACGCTGGCTTACAAAAATATCGCAGCTCCCGCCGCTGCCATGGTGGGAGCTATCGTGCTGATTTCCGCCGCTTCTATGGAGATCCGGCACTACCGGCAGGCGAAAACGCTGGATGAGATTGAAAAGGCAAGCCGTTAAAGTCGGCCGCCTCTCCCCCGAGCTACAATCTACGTATGGCACCGCGCATCGCCATTCCGATCCCGCATTCAGGCGACTCTTCTTACACCGACAGGGCTTTGCCGCAATACGAGCACGCCGTCGAAATGGCCGGCGGGGAGCCGGTGCGCATCCCTCTCGATCAATCTTCGGAACAGGTCACGAAGTTGATCGAGGGTTGCGACGCAGTTCTGCTCCCGGGCAGCAAAGCCGATGTCGATCCCGCAAAGTACGCCGCACCCAAAGATCCTCAGACCGCAGATGCCGATGTCAAACGCGACGCCATCGACGAATTGCTGCTCCGGGACGCCTATGTGATGCGCAAGCCAGTGCTCGGCATCTGCTACGGCCTGCAGAGCCTGAATGTGCATCGCGCCGGGACACTCATGCAGCACATCGAGTCGCAAGTCAATCATGCCGCGGGACGCACAGTTCCCGTAGCGCACACCGTCGAGGTTGACCCGGAATCGAAATTGGCGAACATTGTCGCTTCGGGAGCTAAAGCCCCTCTCTCGCCCGCCAGCACCGCTTTCTCCTCGACTCCCGCCCGTCCCGCTTTCTCCTCGACTCCCGCCAGCACCGTGGAAGGGCACGGCTTTAGCCGTGCCAATCGATCAGCCGCCAGTTCCGGGGCTTCAGCCCCTGATCAAACTGAGCTTGTCCTGCCCGTAAATTCCAGCCATCACCAGGCAGCAGCAGCCGTCGGAGACGGCCTTCGAATCGTGGCGCGTTCTCCGCAGGATGGAATTATTGAAGCGCTGGAAGGAACCTCACCTGATCACTTCGTCCTAGCAGTGCAATGGCATCCGGAGCGTTCCGTGGACAATGACGAGCCTTCGCGAGCGATTTTTCGTGCGCTAGTCGAGGCGGCGAGGGCCCGGCATGGAAGCTGACGTCGACATTTGAGTGGGCGAGTGTGATTGTCGAATCGCAATTCGCGACATCGCTCACTCAGGCTTTTTTCTTCCGCGGCTGGCCGGTTTTAGCTTTTTCTAACAGCACCACGACATGAGCTATCGCGGCGTTGTCCGTTCCCATGCCTTCCGGTGTCTTGGCCTTGACGGCAACACAATCCAGCGGAACCCGCAGCAGCTCCGCCACTCGGCTGCGGATCCGCGGTGCATGCGGTCCGATTTTCGGCGCTGCGAGTATAAGCGTTGAATCCACATTGGCGAGGACGTAGCCCGCCGCTTGGACGCGCTTCAGAGCTTCAGCCAGAAATACGGCGGAGTCAGCGCCCTTCCACTTTGGATCGGATGGCGAAAACAATGAGCCAATGTCGGGTGCGGCAACAGCTCCGAGAAGAGCGTCAGTTAGCGCGTGGAGCAAAACGTCGCCGTCGGAGTGCCCGCCCAGGCCTTTGGGATATGGCAGCGTCACTCCGCCAATCTTAAGCGGAATGCCACGTTTGAACTCATGCGAGTCCCAACCGTACCCAATTCTGGTCGTTGGTCGTTGGTCGTTCGTCGTTGGGAAAAACCTCGCACTGCAAAGCTAAACGATCAGACAGCATTCAACAGTGTCAATGTGTGGCAGTTGTAGTGACTTTCAGAAAGAATTCTGCCAATTCTAAATCCGCCGGGGTTGTGATCTTAATATTCTGTGGCGAACCCATCACTACCGCTACGGGATGTCCTGAGCGTTCGACCAGCGCGGCTTCGTCGGTGCCGATAAAGCCGTCGGCCCTGGCCTCATCAAATGCTTTCTTAATCACACTGTAGCGAAAGCCTTGCGGGGTTTGTGCGATGACCACACGCTCACGGGGCAAAGTGGCGGTGATTACAGCGCCTTCCGCAGTACGCTCGACTTGCTTCACCGTATCCACTGCCGGCAATCCAGCGATAGCGGCGCCATATTTTTGGGCTGCCTGTATCACAGCGCGAATAATCTCCGCCGTAACAAACGGGCGAACCGCATCGTGTACCAGAACTACGTCGTCTGCCGCCGCTGACACTACCGCAATCGCGTTCGCCACAGACTGCTGGCGGTGTTCGCCGCCTTCGACTACGTTCACTTTCTTATCGAGAATGTCTTCCCTCTCCAGCCGGGCCCGAAAGGGGGCGATTTCGTTCTTGCGCAAGGCCACGTAAATTTCGGAAACCTCGGGACTGGCCGCGAATTTTCGTAGCGTATGTAGCAAGATCGGTGTGCCCCCAAGCTCCGTGAACTGTTTGGACGGCGCAGTTTTCTTTCCACGAGGGCCGGTCGCTGGCGCCATACGCGTCCCCAGGCCCGCCGCAGGAATAATCACCACCACCTTCATAGCGGGCTGTAAGTATAAGGGGCAGGCGAGGCGAGTTCAAATCAGCACCATTTGCCGAGATGGCGCCGCTAGTTTCTCGTCGGAGCCACCGAGAGGGCGCTATTGCCTTTCCTACAGTATTCACCGTAAGCGCATTTTGCACGCCTAGTGAACTTCTTGCCGACGGAAACTGCGTTCTGCTCTGCTTGCTCATGCCCCCGCCCTGCGCTGCCTTGAACTTAGGACGAAGCGATTCCTGTGCAACCACGGCTATTAGTTTGCATAAGTAAGTAGCCGGCACTTTGCGGCTTACGAAACGCTTGAGCTTGAGGGCTTCGGATTCGGGTATCGGAGGTACGGTGAAAAAGCAACCTTCCTGGCTGGCTCTGGTCGCCTTTTGTACAGCAATGACGTTGGCTGCCGCGCTCGGATTCACGATTCTGTTAGCGGGCGGCACCGTAGCGTTCGCGGTGCGCGGTTCTTCAACGGAGCCACCGTCGCAAGTTTCCGACGACAAACCAGCAGTCGAAGAGGGCGCCGCCACCGGGAAAACTTTCGTTGGAATTATCACTGACTCCCGTTGTGGCGCGCGTCACGCGATGGATTCCGGAAAAACTGCCACACAATGCGCCCTGATGTGCATACGCGCTGGTTCGAAGTACGCGCTAGTGAGTGGTGATGCGCGATACTTCCTCGCAGGAAGCCCAAGCGATCTGGAAAAACTCGCCGGCGAGAGAGCCACGGTCCAGGGTACGCTGGTTGGAGATACCATTCGGGTGAGTTTTATCTCCGCCCAGTAAAGACAACCCATCACACCCGAGCAGATTTCACGAGCTTTATTCTGCGGGTCTCTCCACCATCATAGGCTGCGGCTTCTTGGGATCGGGACTGGGCACGGCTGGAGCCGCTGGCACAGTTGCGACGTTAACTGCTGTGCGCGGCTCGGCTCGAACTCCGGCGCGCTCATCCCACTTCCCGAAGATCATTTTTCCCGCCGTGGTTTGAAGAACAGAAGTCACCGAGATGTCGATCGTTTTGCCGATCATCTTGCGCGCGTTGTCTACGACCACCATGGTGCCGTCATCGAGGTAAGCCACCCCCTGATTGTATTCTTTCCCTTCTTTGAGGATGAAGACCCGCATAGTCTCGCCGGGGAGCACGATGGGCTTGAGTGAGTTCGCCAGTTCGTTAATGTTCAAGACCTCGACGCCCTGCAGCTGCGCAACCTTGTTTAAGTTGAAGTCATTGGTGATGATTTTGCCTTCGTACAACTTAGCTAGCTCGATCAGTTTCAAATCCACTTCGCGGACCGAGGGGAAGTCGTCTTCCACGATTTGGATCTGCAACGAAGCTACTTTTTGCAAGCGCTGCAGAATATCGAGACCGCGGCGTCCCCGGTTGCGTTTCAGGGAGTCGGCCGAATCGGCCACTAATTGCAGCTCGCGTAGCACGAACTGGGGAGTAACTATGGTGCCGTCCAGGAATCCGGTCTCCGCGATGTCGGCGATCCGGCCATCGATGATGACGCTGGTGTCGAGTATTTTGTAGCTCTTCCTCGACTGCTTCTCGCCGCCGAAGACGCCGCCCAACGCCGCGAGGTTGAGCAGGTCGCCTTTGTTGGCACCCACGATCAGGCCGACGTAAGCCATCAGCAACATGACCATGATCTGTAGGAAACTCTGGGTGTGACCAGCCGGAATGCTGTTGCGGATAACCAAGGCAAACAAGTACGCGCCGAAAATACCGAGCACGCTCCCGATTGCGGCCCCAATCAGCCGGGTCAGACTGACGGCGCGCAGCTTCCACTCAAACAGGACGATGGCGAGGCCGATGCCCGCGCCTACACCCGCATCAAACTTCGGAGGGAGCCCAAAAGGACCGATGAGGTAACAAGTTATGCCAACAATAATAACGAACAAAAGACGAACCACGAATAAGTCCAAAGTAGCCTCCCCTGGACCTTATTGCAGCATTGCACCGCCAGCCGCGAATTAAGGTCCCGCACTGGTTCCCCAGCCTGCTCAATTAAATGGTGCCAGTGCCCTGTCAAGCGGAGCCTATAAATTAGCAATGAAACGTGGCTCCGATCCCCGAAAGCCGGGCGAACGAACAGCAATATGAGAGGCAGTATATACCCCACGTAAAGCCTTTGGGACTGGCGCAAAACCCTCGAAATCTCTCGCGTGCCGGCCTGGAAGCGGTCGGAGTTAGGCGCTGGTACACTGCTCCAGGAATGAAGGCTCTTGTCATCAGTCGCTTGGGTGGACCCGAAGTACTGGAAGTACGTGAGGTTGCGGATCCCGTCCTCGGTCCAGGTCAGCAAATGGTCCGAGTGGAAGCAGGCGGCGTCAACTTCGCCGACATTATGACCGCGCAAGGCGGTTATCCCGGGGCGCCGAAGCCACCTCTGGTAGCCGGGCGCGAGTTCTGCGGCACGCGTGAAGCCGACGGGCAGCGCGTTATGGGATACGCGCAGTGGACCGCTTTTGCTGAACGGATTGCTGCTCAAACCGAACTGCTATGGCTGGTTCCAGCGGGCTGGAGCGCAGAACAGGGAGCCGCCTTCCCAGTCAACTACTTCACTGCATACTTCGCTTACTGGAAGGCGGGCCTGTTGCAACAACTAAAAGCCAACGCGCCGCGAGTGCTCATCCACGCGGTCGCGGGAGGAGTTGGAACTGCCGCGGTGCAGATTGGCAAGTTGTTGGGCGTAGAAATGTACGGAACTTCTTCGTCCGAAGAAAAGTTGACGCGGGTGAAACAGCTTGGCCTGCAACATGGCATCAATTACAAGCTCACGGATTATGAGCAGGTAATAAAAGACCTAACCCACGGTGAAGGCGTTGATGCGGTGTTCGAGATGCTCGGCGGTGAGCACACCGCCAAGAGCATTCGCTGCGTACGCGATTTCGGCCGCGTGATTGTCTACGGGAACGCGACCGGCCAACGCTCGGAGATCGATATCCGCGCTCTTTACGCCAAGGGCGCGAGTGTACATGGACTATGGCTAACCTACCTCGCAGCGAAACGCGAGTTGATGGCAGATGCCTGGGAGAAGCTTTCCGCATGGACTTCGCAAGGGCATTTGCATCCTGTCGTCGGACACGTGTTACCGCTAGAGCGGGCTGCTGAAGCATATCGGCTGTTATTAGAGCGGAAGAATTTTGGGAAAGTAGTGCTGGCGATACCTTAAAGTCCGCGGCACCCTGCGGAAATACCTAAATAGGTCTTCGCAAGTAAACAAACATCACAACAATTTCATTCACATCAAATGCGGCCGTATTCCCTGCGCAAATACAGAACAACGGGCGCTAGACAAAACAAAAGGACGTTGTGCGACTTAGCCTCTTGCGGGAATTGCTAACGCCTGAGTAAGTGAATCGTCCAAAGAAGTGAATGAATCTAAAATCGCAATCGCGGAACTTTTCGGTTGTGAGCAACGTATCTTGAGGCGACAGATCGGAAACCGGGTTGTAGAACAACTCAACCTGGTTGTCGAAAGAAAAGTTTAAGGGGTTAAGGGGACGGTCTCACTTTCGGTTTGGCGGCCCAGGTGAAAACCATCCTCAAGGAGAGAGCACAAAGTCTTGCGGCCTGGCTCTTTTCGCTTAACCCCAACGCAGCATTGTAGGGCTTTCGCGGACAAACGCAAGTTATTCCGCAAAAGCGATAGTCCCGCCGCCCAAAACCGGTTCCCGACGTTTTCGGGAAAGACAAAAGGAGTCGCATGAAAGTATCGAAGATCTCTAAGGGCTTGCTGCTGGGACTAACTTTGCTGCTGGCGACAAGCGTGTTCGCGGCCAACAAGGGTCAATTGCAATTAAACGACCCGTTAACGATAAATGGGAAGCAACTGGCGGCTGGCGAGTATCGCCTGCAATGGGAAGGTGCTGGCTCCAGCGTAGAGTTGAGCATTCTCCGAGGCAAGACCGTCGTTGCCTCCGTCCCGGCGCGGTTGGTCGATCTGGATCGTCCAGCCCAGGCGGACTTAACCATCGTCAGGATGAACGCAGACGGTAGCAAGGCATTGTCTGAAATTCGGTTCGGTGGCAAGAAGTATTCGCTGGCCATCGGCAACGAATCGGCCAAAGTAGATTCGACCGACGGCAACAAATAAGAGTCAGATCTGTTAGTTAAGTGTGAAACAAAGGGGAGCTTAAGCTCCCCTTTTTTCGTCAAGCCTGGGTTGGATTAATTGGGAAATATGACCGCCTAGCAGAACGGGCCTTTTCTTTTCATGGAAAAGAAATTTTCGGCGTTACAGCTTCACTGCACGTCCGATACCTTGCCGTTTACAAACGTCACCTTCAGGTCTTTGTAGACGTAAATCATCTTGGGACCAAGGTTAACTACCTTCTCCGGCTTACCCAGCGCCGCCTGTACTTGGTCGGTGGTCTGTCCTAGCTGAATCGTCTGGGGCTCGGGTTGTTGCTGTTGCGCCTGCTGACCTTGGCCGCCCTGGCCTCCGCCACCGCCGCCCTGCTGACCACCTTGGTTCTGCGCCTGGTTCTGTGCGTCATCACCGGTGTCCATGGAGAACACCTGGGCGATTGTATCTTCCACTTGGGGTACGCTGGCCTTCGCTAGATATCCCTTGGCGAACTGGAAGATCACCTCGGACTTGTAATACGTCGGCGGATCGATCTTGTTACACGAGTCGCACGAAATAACGCTCAGTGCGATCATGTCCTTGCCGGAATTGACCTCAATCTTCGAGGGGTAGACCTTCTCGCCCACCTGGAATAAGCGCGTCGTTGTCTGCTTGCCAACCTGATCCTTGACGCTATTGCATTTGCCGAAAAGGCCACAGACCTTTTGTCCCATCGCAGTAGTCGCATTGCTTGCCGCCGTAGCGGGAGGATGGAGGGTTCCGTCCTGGTAATGCGCCGGTAGCAAGTTCATGTTTCCGTAGGGGACACCGAGTATACCGCCCTTTTGGATAGCCAGTAGAGTACCAGCTTCCAACATTGCTGGTCCGTTAGAATCGCCACCCATCTTCACCATTGTGTATTGCGCCTTAAGTTGTTCCTCCAGAGAAACCGCCGGTGCAGCTTGCGCAACCAGCAGCGATGGCGAGATCACGACCAGAATCAAAACCGAAACCAGGATCGAAATTACGATTCTCTCCCGCATGACAAAATCCTCCTGTAAAGCTGTCGGGTTCAGCCTAGTTAGAACTCAAAAAACACCGTTTCCAAAGTTGCTCTCCCAGCTAGCTCGAGAGGGAGCGCTTACGCACGTGACGCTCCCGTTCCCAGCCGTTCTGAGGCGTTCTATTGCGACGATCCTTGCCCACCAGAGTCTTGCGGGACGTCCGCCTCTGCCTGGTCAGCATCTTTCTGTGCTTGTTGTAATTCGCTGTCCACGTTGGTATCTGCCGCAGGCGGTGGCACTTCTCCACCCTTCGTAGTGGTATCCGGAGCCGCAGGCAGTCCGTTCTTCCCCGAATTTTCTGCCAGCGTTTTAAGACCGGCATCCAGCGTCTCGCGGAGGTGATTGTGCATCTCTTGCAGGTCGCTCACGTCTACCGCGATGGTAGAGCCAACGGGGCACTCGTCCTTTTTGCTGCTTTTAACGGTGGCGTCGACGTTATGGTCATCATCGGGCGTATCACCAGTTCGGAGAATCACATCCCCGGGAGTCAGCGAGCAGTCCTGACCTTCCGAAGTTGTGGAGTCAAGGTTGCTGGACACCACGAAGATGCGGCTGTTGGGATCCAGCGCGGGCGGCACTTCCTCTCCGCTCGCGGCCGCCTGCTGAGAATTCGAGGCTGCAGCCTGCTCAGCGGCAATCTGCTTCTTCAGCTCGTCAGCAATTGCTTGCTTCACCTCGGGACTGATCTGCGTTTGCGCAGTGGGTGCCTTGCCCGCCGCCTGCGTAGTCCCTCCGGTCATCGCGTACGGCTGAACTCCATAAGCCGCCATCAGGTTCGTGGCGATCAGATCATCCGTCGACCACAATGAGGCCATGGCATTCGCCGAATCTGGCGCGACGCCTGGTAAACCCGGCGCGCCCAGCGAACCAGCTTGCTGCGCTTCATAGGCAGCCCGGAGACTCTCAGCCATCAGGTAGTCGGTAAGCCAAAAGGAAGCGGTAGGGTAAGAAGGATACGGGGAGTAGTACGGACCGTAGTAGCCGTACCAGGGTTGGGCGTTCCAACCCCAATTGTAATAAACAGGGGCAGGCCACGGATTGTAGGCCCATCCGTAATAAACCGGCTGATAGTAATAAGCCGGGGCGTAGCCGTAATAGGGTTGGCCGCCATAGTAATAGGTGCGATACGCGTATACGTATGGACGTCCACCCACGTAATACGTGCGCTGGACGTAAGTGCGGCCCCCGTGCGAATAGTACGGGCGCTGCATGTAGCCTCGACCACGGCCTGTGGCCACGACCTGGCGTCCGTTGCGCTGGCTCACGACTTTTCGTTCACCGTGCGCTTTATGGTCGATTCTCATGTTGTGGGTTTGAATAGTACGAACGTGCCCACCTCGATAGCTCGCCTGGATTTTCGCTCCTGACTTGCTGGTGATCTCGCGAGTTGTGGTCGGTGGGCCACGGCGGTTTGCCGCCGCTGGCCGACCAGCATTTGCTCCGGGAGCTCCTTTGGAGGCATTGGCGTTGCCGCCATGGGCCGCGTTACCCGGGGCATTGGCGTTGCCGCCATGGGCCGCGTTTCCGGGGGCATTGCTTCCGTGCGCCCCACCGGTTCCAGGCGCGGGGCTACCTGGCCGTCCCGTGCTCGGCCCATGTGCGCCGTTCGGTCCGGGTGCGCCGTTCGCTCCGTGGGTCGTGTTCGCAGGGTGACCTGTGTTCGCTCCAGGAGCGGCGTTTCCCGACTGAGGGCTGGCGGGACCGTGCGGGTTTTGCGCAGCTGGCTTGGCCGGGGCAGGCGGCGGGGGCGTACTCTTCTTGTTCTTGTCATTCGGAGCCTGGGCCAACGCCATTGCCGAAATAATCAGCAAAATCGGAAGGATAGCCCAGCTCATTCGTGTATTTTTACGTTGCCTGATCAAATTCATCTCTCGGCCTCCTGGACACATGATTTTTCCTGGGTTCGCCCGCGCGACCAGCCCGCTGGCGCGAAGGTCTTTTGAATACTCCCTTATCTTTGACAAGAGATTTACCTCGATTACCGAACACGACCCTGATCTCCTCATCAGGATCGGCGCTTGCGCGTCTTAGCATGACCCTTTTGAGGTCTGTCGCTTCCCCAAGCCGGATTGATTGCATTCAATCCAGTCCAAAGGCCAGGTATGCATGCAATCAAAGGAAGAACCCAGGTGGACCAGAAGCGGAAATCGAAAGGGGCCCACGTACGATCGGAGATTCTGCGTCTGGTAGGTTCGCTGTTGGCCGCAAAAGATATCAGAAGTTGATGAATCGGGCAATCATTAGTTGGGGCTAGTCGTCAGACCTCAAAAGCCCAGCAATTACCACAATCTAGCCCACTAAGTGTATGGGGTGTCGCACTGGAAGAACGGGCGCGAGAGAGCGCGCGTCTCCCGGGAAACAAAAGAAAATGCCGGCGCTCGGAGCGGCTTTAGTATTTCGGCATCTTGGGATCCACGCGATCGGCCCAGGCCAGGATTCCTCCCGACAGATTGTGCACTTTTTTGAATCCCGCTTGCCGCAGAAAATCCACCGCCTTGGCGCTGCGCGCGCCCGAGCGGCAATGGGCCACGATCTCACGGCTCGAATCGAGCTCGTGCACCCGCTTGGGGAGATCGCCGAGAGGAATCAGGTAGCCATTGATATTGCAGATCTGATATTCGTGTGGCTCGCGCACGTCGAGCACGAACAGGTCATCGCCCGCATCCAGCCGGCGCTTGAGCTCTTCCACTTGAATTTCTGGAACGGCTATCTCCACTGGCTTCTCCTCGCCGCGAATACCGCAAAATTCGTTGTAGTCGATCAGCTTGGTGATTGTTGGATGTTCGCTGCAAACCGGGCAGTCCGGATTCTTGCGCAGCTTAAGCTCGCGGAACTTCATGCCTAGAGCATCGATCAGCAGCAATCTTCCGATGAGCGCATCGCCTTTGCCCAAAATCAGCTTGATGGCTTCCGTCGCCTGGATCACCCCGACCAGCCCCGGAAGAATGCCGAGCACTCCTCCTTCCGCGCAGGAAGGAACCAATCCCGGAGGTGGCGGTTCAGGATATAAGCATCGATAGCATGGTCCTTCTTCGGTAGCGAAGACGCTGGCCTGGCCCTCAAAGCGGAAAATCGAACCGTAAACATTGGGCTTGCCGGTCAGCACGCAGGCGTCATTCACCAGATAACGGGTGGGAAAATTGTCGGTGCCGTCGGCGATGATGTCGAACTCGCGGAACAACTCAAGTGCATTGTCGCTACTGAGGCGGGTTTCGAATTTGCGTATGTTGAGAAATGGATTGATCGCCTTCAACTTCTCCGCTGCGGAATCGAGCTTCTTCCGGCCCACGTCGGCGGTCGAGTGAATGATCTGGCGCTGCAGATTGGTGTAATCCACCACGTCGAAGTCCACGATGCCGAGCGTGCCCACACCCGCGGCGCCGAGATAAAGCGCCAGCGGCGAACCCAGCCCGCCTGCCCCGATGCACAGCACGCGCGCCGCCTTAAGCTTAAGCTGTCCCTCCATGCCGACCTCGGGCATGATGAGGTGACGCGAGTAGCGCAGGATTTCGTCGTTCGAGAGAGTGGCAACTTCGGGTTTGACTTCGGTGATCGTGGCCATGCGAACCTCTTAAATTGGAGAATTGTCGAATTTACGAATTGACCGATTGAATACAGCTATGGACAGGAGAGACAACAACAGCGGCTTGTGAGCTCTGGTTTCAATTCGACAATGCGTAAATCTGCCAATTCGTCAATCAACTCCGGCCTCCCGCAATCGAAGGCACAATGGAAATACTATCACCGTCCTTGACGGCCGTAGCTTCCTTTTGCAGGTAGCGTACGTCTTCGTCGTTCAGGTAAACATTCACGAAAGCACGAAGTTTGCCTTCATCGGTGTAAAGGTGGCGGCGCAGATCCGGGTGCTGAGCCACTAATCCTGACAGAGCCTCGCCGATGGTTGAAGCTTTGACCTCGATGTCAGGCTGTTTCCCGGCGTACTGACGTAGAGGCGTGGGTATGTGAATCTTGGGCATGCATAGATGATGCCACAGAAAGGGCGGAGGATGCAGACGGGTACGGCGCGGACCTGTCCTGAGCGCAGTCGAAGGAGCCCTCGCCCGCGCGAACCCGAGTTTTCTCGTCCCCGAACCTTTGTGTCTCAGGAAATTTGTCATCTTGAGCGGAGTGGGACCATTCGCTTGCGAATCATCACACGGAGTCGAAAGACCTGCTGTTCCCCCACCGCACCGCGGAAGCCGCAAGGCGTTACATATGATAGTAAGGTGAAGACGAACGGCCATTCTGGTTCCACGAGAAAAGCAGGTTCCTCGACACGCTTTCGCCGCGTTCGCGGCTACAAGCGGCTCGGAATGACAACGTCTGCTGGGGGCAGGGTCGCAGGCTAGCTGATCTCAATTTTCTCATCCACCAACTTCTTGTCGTTCTCATCGCTGCCTATAAGCTCGAACGAATTCGTCAGCACGGCTTTGCCCTTTTCTACGCCGGTAATCACGTAGGAGCAGCCGAACCAGTGGGCTTCGGCGAGATCGGTCGAAGACCATCGCGCCGGGTGATCAGGATGCGAGTGGTAGAAGCCAATGATGTCCTCTCCGCGTTCGCGGCCTTCACGCTGGATGCGGATCAAGTCTTTGGGATCGATGTTGTAACGGTTGTGTGCGGAATCCGTCCGAGTATTGCCGGCCCGAGCGACGGAAGTCACGACGCGTTCGTCACCATCCATCCGGCCGAGCAAAACTCCACAGCATTCGTGCGGATATGTTTCTTCGCCGTGGCGGCGGAGAGCAGCATAGTGCGATTGGGAAAGTTTGAGCATGCGGACCGATTGCCGATTGTCGAATTGTCGGATTTGCGAATTGACAAATTGTTAAGCGTATGGACGAAATCAAATTCGTCAATTCTTCAATCCGACAATTCGAACATCCTACCCTTCTTCCCAGAACCTCTCGCTCAGATATTTGTCGCCAGAGTCGCACAGGATGGTCACAAAAACAGCGGGCTCGTTCTTCTTGAGTTGACGCGCGACTCGCAGGCAGCCCACGACCGCCGCGGCCGCCGAGATCCCGACCAACAGGCCTTCTTCGCGAGCCAAGCGTATCGCCATGGCGTAGGCGTCCTCGGTGGATATTCCAATATCCTGATTAGCCAGCGTGGGATCATAAATTTTCGGCACGATGGCGCTGGCCATGTGCTTCGCGCCTTCGATTCCGTGGAAGGGTGAATCGGGCTGCAGCGAGATACAGCGAATCTTCGGATTCAGCTCCTTCAGACGTCGCGTGGTGCCCACGAAGGTTCCGCTCGTGCCCATCATGGAAACAAAATGGGTGATACGTCCTTCTGTTTGTTGCCAGATTTCGTTGGCTGTGCCATGGTAATGAGCCCGCCAGTTGGCGTCGTTGCCATATTGGTTGGCATAAAAATATTTATCGGGATGTTTGGCGTAGAGTTCGCGCGCCGCCCGAATTGCTCCATCAGAGCCATCGGCCGGGTCGGTGTAAATAATGTTCGCGCCGTAAGCGTGCAGGATGCGCTTGCGCTCGACGGAAACATTTTCCGGCATGCATAGCGTCACCGGAAATCCTTCTGCCGCTCCGATCATGGCGTATGCGATGCCAGTATTTCCGCTGGTGGAATCGAGCAGGATCTGGCCCGGTCCGAAGTTCCCGCTGGCACGGGCTTCAGCCACGATGTTGGACGCGGCGCGGTCCTTCACCGATCCTCCGGGATTGCACCATTCCGCTTTGCCTAGGATCTCGACGCCCGGCAAGTCCCGAGTCACGCGTTCCAGACGCAGCAACGGGGTATTCCCGATGCGCTCTAAACTGCGCTGGCCGAGCGGACCGAAGTCGTGCACGAGTGGACGCATTTCTTCGCTGGCCTTTGCAAGGGGATGGTGCATTTTCGTCGTTTTAGAAGACACTCGTCGCATAAATTGCGGCACGAAATCGTGACTATCGTAATCTGCACAAATGGCAAAAGCAGGCGTCAACTATGAGAGGTTAGATTATAAAGGAGCTTAATTCGATCCTCAGAGAATAGAAGAATGCACTTTTTGTGAAATCCAGCATCTAAGTTATCGAGGAACACGAAAGGGACCTGAGTACAACGAAATGTCAACCAAGGTGGAACATCGTACTTATGAAGACGCGCTGAGTTGGTTGCGCGAACACGGCTTTGATTTACTCGAAGCCCCGGGCACGCAGGGGCGCGTGTTCCTCAAGAAATATAATGTCTCCGCCGCCATCCAAAAGAACGGGGATGACGGCGTTAAAATCTTCGCCTACCCGGGCTACCTGATCGGCAGCGAGATCTCCAAGCTGGTCAATCGTGGATATCAGCAATTTCTAAAGACCGCCAAGACTGAAGTTCCGGCCACTGCAGATCATTTGAAGGCGTTGCAGCAGTTCACGGAAGAATTAAAAGAGGGTCTCGGACTGCCAAGCCTGTATAACGAATCGCTCGGCACGGTGAGCGAGTCCTACCAATACGACCGCGTCGTGGACCGCGATAAGCCCGCCGCAGAAAAGCCGAAACGTCCCTGGGAAGTGGCCGGCGCCAAGGCGGCCGTAGCCAAGAAGGGCCGGCCGTAAACAACAACTTTTCCGCGTCTGAAACTCTCTCCGCTTAGAAGCATCTTCTCAACATTCGATCTGTGCGACACTGTCCGCCTCGGAGGGAAGCATGTGGGCTATCTCCTGGATCCTCGGTCTTCTATTGTTTCCGACGCTTGCGGCGAGGGCGCAAAACTCACCCTTAGACGCGACATCCGCGGTGCAGCAGGTCCTTCAGCATCAGCAGGACGCCTGGAACCGTCACGATCTGGAAGGTTTCATGGCTGGCTACTGGAATTCGCCCGAGCTGACGTTTTTCTCGAGCGCCAGGACGACCTCCGGTTGGCAACCTACGTTCGATCACTATCGCAAGTCCTACCTCACGGAAGGCCGGGAGATGGGGAAACTGGAATTTTCCGACTTGAACACCAAAACTCTCGGTCCGGAGGCCGCATTCGTGCGTGGCGCTTGGAAGCTGACGATGCCTGATGGGAAAACGCCGCACGGATTGTTCACCCTGATCTTCCGCAAATTCCCCGACGGATGGAAGATCGTCCACGACCACACGTCGGCAGCAGATTGATGGTGTAGGCACGGGCAACGCCCGCGAACAGCAGGCGGGGCGAAGTCCCGCGTCCCAGATATTGCTTCAGAGTTGCCGACAAACCGGAAACAATTAGCAAGACTCGACCTCCTGTTTTGCCTCCAATATGACCAGATGACGGTTGGAGTCCCGGTTCTGGCTAAGAACCGGTACATTGTCTTCTTGAGCTGATGACGAAGGCGGCTTCATCGCCCTCAGCACTACGGCGTACAAGATCGAGTCGTATCAATGCCCACGCCACAGGAGTCCGTCGCCGTTCCCCCTGCGGGTTGCCCCACCGGGCAGCTTCCGGGATCGTAGACTTGCCGACAAGCGCCGCCCTCTGAGTTGGAACAAAAGCCTGTCAGCGCACCGCAACGTGTGCTACCGCATACATAAACGCAATTACCAGATCCCGTCGGCCGCGAAGTTAAACAAGTGAGCTGTGCTGACCCCTGCTTCTCACCCGAAGAAGCGGTAATCACTACGGGCCCGGGAGTACTCACGCATGTTGCGAGTCCGGTGGTAGGGTCGACTGTGGCGACAGTCGTATCCGAAGACGACCACTCGGCCTTCAAATTCTCTTGAGTTGTTGGCGGATGATCGAACGTTCCCGTGGCAGTGAACGGCAAAGTTCCTGTTGGTGCGGTCGCTTCTCCGTTCCCCGGTTGCACAGCAACGCTCACCAACGTGCGCACGGGCGTCCCTTCCCCGCAACCGGTCCAGATCAGAGCGAGAAGTCCGAAGAGGAAAATGTTGAGAATGCCGCGCGTTCGCAAGGTCTCAAAAAAGCGGAACTCGTGCATGGGAAATCCCCGAGAGGGAGAAAGCGAACTACGGTTACATAACGGGCAGGGTTCAGACCGTTCAGTGTTGGATTCGCCCCCGCCTGGTTCTGAAGGCACTGCTTGCTCCAATGCCGCCTCGCAAGTGGTGACCAAGAAAAGAACGCATTATCGGAAGATGTCGTTGGAGCAGGTCCGGAATGGAAGGCACTGCACCGTCTCTGATGTGCGCGTGGGGAGTCGGATTTGGAGCAAGTTTGTCACAGGCTTCAGTCCCCAATTGGTCATCGTCGCAGGGAATCAGGAGGAAAGCATGCTGATTTCCATCGGCGTCGAAGCCATTGCCGGCGATCTCGCCACGATCGTTGATCGTCTCCGGTTCTGTCAAACGCAACGAGGACCCACCGGGAATGAGCGATTCCAAGTCAACCATCGGTCCACCGTTTTCCCATAGAAACGCGTGTGCAGAGTCGAAATCTCCTCCAGGCGGGACCGAAACACCCGCCACTTGACCGCTGGCGTTGATGGTGAAAGCGAAACTAGCCGTGTCACCAGTCAGCGTTCCAAGATCCGTGATCTTGCCGCGCCTCCAGAGTGCCGCATGTAAAACCTGGTCGCCCGGATAGTTCGCGCCGCCCACTACCTCGCCGTGGTCGTTCAGTGCGGCAGCGTTTCCGAAACTTCCCCCAAACGTGGCCAGGTCGATGAGCTTGCTCCCGTTCCACAGAAAAGGATGCGACGCCTGATCTCCAGTTAGAAACGATCCGCCAACTACCTGACCGCGATTGTTGAGGTCGGAGGCGAAGGTACAGGAACCGCCGAAGTTGCCGAGGTCCTTCATAGTTCCGTTTTCCCAAAGGAAGGCGGCACTGGTCAGGGATCCTACCTCGGCCTGCGCGCATACCTCACTCGGCTCGGAACTGGTGTAGGAGATGCCGGCAATTTGTCCGCCTTCGTTGACCAACAGCGCCACGGCATCCGTGCCGGTGCCCAGCGTGCCCAAGTCCTGCATTACTCCGTCTTGCCACAAAAACGCCCGTGTCTGATAGCCGAGGCCAAACATGGAATCCGGGTCGGGAATCGTGTTCGTGGCAAATCCTACCACCCGGCCGTGGCTATTGACTGCGTTGGCGATGCTCTCGTATCCGCCCTCCAGCGTGCCAAGATCGGTGATCTCGCCTTTCCTCCAAAGTACGGCGCGAAATTCCGGAAAGGGAGGGACCAAGGGATCGATCTCGCCGTTCTGCGAAATGCCGGCGATCAGTCCGTTCGCGCTGATCCAGTTGGCCTGGCTGCTGGCGCCGCCGGGAAGGACGCCCAAGTCCTTCTTGACGCCGTTTCGCCATCGGAACGCGTGGGCGACCAAGCAGTCTGCATCGAAACAAAAGTCCGGGTTGGGGTCAGGCGTCGCTGTATCCGCCCAGCCCGCGACCGTCCCGCGATTGTTCAGTACTTGGGCATAGCTGATCGGAATGTTCACATAGCTCTGGGGACCTCCAAAGGTACCGAGGTCCTGTAGCTTGTAGTGTCGGTGATGACTTTGACGTTCCGGCGTTTTTGGCTCACTCTGTCCCGCCAGCAGAATCGGTACTGCAAGGATAACTAGGAATACAGCCTTAACAATTGAACCGACCAGACTCGGTTTCATACTTGTCCGCCTTTGGCGTGCTTTTAAAGGGGCTCCGTAACTGCGCCTAAGAGCCTGCCACAGGAGGCGCATTGTTGCATGGTCAGGGCCTGCCAAGTTCTCTCCAATTTCTCTCCTGGTCGTAGTAGACTTTCCCGCCAATGCCTCCGGAGCCTCAAACTCGGGCATTCCGCTTCGGCCCATATGAAGCTGATCTACCGTCGAGAAGTTTGGGTAAACACGGTCGGACCTTAGAGCTGCAGGACCAAGCTTTCCAAGTCTTGGTAGCGCTTTTAGAAAACCCTGGCGAGGTTGTGACGCGCGATGACATACGTCGCTTATTGTGGCCGTCGAATGTATATGTAGATTTCGAGCATGGCGTAAACAACGCCGTGCATCGTTTACGTACTGCTTTGGACGATCCGGCTAGCAGATCGTGCTTCATTGAGAATGTCCCCCGCAGGGGTTATCGCTTTGTTGCTGCAGTGCGGCGGATTGTCGAAGCGGAGCCGCGAGAGGGCCATCGCCCGCTGTTCGCGAGATTCCGAATTGCTTACAATCGAAGGCGTTTTGCTCGCACTGGCCGGATCAACGAAAATGCCCGGGAGCTGTATCTCAAGGGGAGATACTGCTGGAATCGAAGGTCGCCAGGTGCGCTGTCCGTGGCTTTGAGGTTCTTCCAGCTAGCGGTCGAACAGGCACCAGAATGGGCACGGGCCCATGCCGGCTTGGCCGATGCTTACATCATTTCAGGGACCTGGGGATACGAAGCTCTCGCTCCGTCTCAGGCTTACCCGCGAGCCAAAGCAGTGGCAATGCATGCTGTAGAACTCGACGATTCTTTCGGGGCCGCGCAGGCTTCTCTCGCAATTTCGCTGGCAGCGTTTGATTGGGATTTTCGCGCAGCGGACCAGCGTTATCAGCAAGCAATTGATCTTGATCCTACTTATGCGACGGCTCACCACTGGTACGCTCTGCATTTGTGTGATCTACGGAAGTTCGAGGACGCCGTCGTTGAGATGCAAAAAGCTCATAAACTTGATCCTGTGTCGCTAGTGATCGGCACTGACCTAGCACACGCGTTTATGATGGCAGGTTCCCATATTCGGGCGCTTGCGCAATGTAGGAACGTCCTCGAGATTGATCCCACATTTGGTGCAGCGCATTTTCAATTGGGCGAGGTGTACCTGAAGATTCAGGAATATCGCCAAGCGGAGGAAGAATTCCGGCTCGCCATTAAGTTCTCAGACGGCAGCACGAAATGTGTGTCCAGTCTTGCGCATGTGTTCGGCATAATAGGCAAAAAACAACAAGCGAGAAGAATATTGCGAGATCTTGAGAGTCGATCGCAACATCGGTTCCTGCACTGTGCCAGTATTGCGTCGATTTATACCGGGCTCGGTGAAGATGGTGAAGCGCTGGCCTGGCTTGGCAAGGCCTGCGACCAGCAGTTTGATCCAGAAGTCCTCCAGTGGTCTATGTTCGATCAGCTTCGTTCGCAAGATGGATTCCGCGAGATCGCAAATCGGGTTGGCCTTCCTTCGTGACTTCGGTCGCTGATGGGACCGCACAGCTGCTTCTGCATTCTGCTGAAACGGTCCGGATCACCTTCCATCAGCACGTAGGCAGGCTCAATGGAATCCCGAAAATCGTACGGAGACCTTCGTGGCCGGGTTGTCATCGCCTCCTTTGCTGCTTCATCTCATAGTCGAGCAGCAGCGACCGTAGCCGCCTGCACGCGAAGCGAAGCATAATTAGGTACGTGTCTGGATGCCTTAGTGAAGAGTGACGGGCAACTCGGAAGGAACTCCGTCTTAAGTTAGCACTTATGCGGGTTAGGCTCCGGGTCTCACAGAAGGGCGGAGCCCCGTTCCTCAGGCGGTCATTTCTTCAACCGCCGTCCCATGCCCTTGTCCATCGCAGCGTTGGCCAGGCGATCGGCTTCCTGATTGTCTTCCCGCAATGCGTGGCCGATGGAAAACCACTCAAGCTGTCTAATCAATTGCTTGGCGCGGCCGTGCAGCTCCTGCAAAGCGGCGTTCTTCACCTTGTAGATGCCCTTGATCTGCCGCACCAGCAGTTCCGAGTCACTGATGACCTTGAGCGCCTTGTATCCATGTTGGAGTGCGTATTCAAGCGCGGCAATCAGGCCTTGATACTCGGCGAAGTTGTTGGTCTGGTGTCCGAGGTACTCGCAGAGCGTCGCAACTTTCTTGCCTGACTCATCTTCAAGGACAACTCCATATCCTGCGGGGCCTGGGTTTCCGCGGGCGCCGCCGTCGCTGTGCGCTACCAGGTAATGCTCGGGTGTCTTAGCTTCGCGATCAAAGAGATCTCTGGTTCCCCGGGCTGGGCGGGAGAAAGAAGGCATGGACGAAAGTGTACAACGGAGGTCGGCAACCCTGCCGCGTAGCTACTCCACACACTATCTTCCCGTCGCTAAGCGCGTAGCCAGCCGCTGCGGCAGATTTGCTGCCATGATCCGTTCCTGGGCTTGTTTCAAATTGTAGGGCACGCGGCAGAAGGTCACGATGCGGGCATCGGAGTCATACAGCGCGAAGGCGGCTCGCCAATCGCCGTCGCGCGGCTGTCCCACCGACCCCGGGTTCACCATGTAGCGCACGCCATCTTTGATTGGGTACTCTGTGGTTTCGCTCTGGCCGATCGTCCGGTACTCAGGACGAAAGGCATCGCTTGCCACATCATTGGTCGAGAAACTTCCCTGTAGATGAGTGTGCCCAAAAAATGTCAACGGCGTAGCTGACACCGTCAGCGGCTCAATCGCATCGCGCAGAGTTACTACATATTCGTCCTCGTCCACCGGCGAGCCGTGGACGAACTGCATGTCAGGCAAGTCGGCAATTTGGATGGGCCCGCGAGGCAAGGCCCGCAGCCATTCCAGATTCTTCTGGATGAGCTGATCCCGGGTCCATAGCGCCGCCAATCCAGCGATGGGATTGAAATCCCTCAAATCCATAGCGCCACTGGCCGCTTTGTCATGATTACCGCGGACAAAAATGTTTCCCAGGCCTAGAGAACGCGCGATCACTTCGTTCGGGCTGGCGCCGTAGCCCACCATGTCACCCAGGTTGATGACGAGGTCGTGGGCCGGGGCGGCCGCAAGGCAGGCTTCCAGAGCTTCGAGGTTGCTGTGAATGTCGCTTAGAAGAAGAAGACGCACGTATCACCGGACAAACTGGCGATTATAGACCCATGTGTGGATGTAGGCACGAACCGGTGGTTGCCGGGTAGCGATGGGCCATTCCCCTTACAGAATTCGATTGACCACCGGGCACCTCGCCCAATGTCCGGGCATTACTTCCACGAGCGGCGGCAGTGCTTGCGCGCACTCTGGGATGCGAAAACTGCAGCGTGGTTCGAAGGGACATCCGGTGGGAACCGCGTGCAGTGGTGGCACTGTCCCTTCGATGGTTTCGAGGGGACGCGTGCGATCGGTCGTAAGCGTCGGCACTGCATTCAAAAGACCGCGTGTGTAGGGGTGGGCCGGCGCGTGAAAGATTTCTTGTTTCGAACCCAATTCCGCCAGGCTACCGGCATACATCACTGCCACCCGGTCAGCGACTTGCGAAATCACGGCCAGATCATGCGAGATGAAAAGCATGGTGAGGCCAAACTTGGAGCGCAGTTCGGCCAACAAGTCGAGAATTTGTGCCTGGATGGTAACGTCGAGCGCGGTGGTGGGCTCGTCTGCAATGAGCAACTGCGGACGGTTCACGATTGCCATGGCGATCATCACGCGCTGGCGCATTCCCCCCGAAAGCTGGTAGGGATAATCTCGAGCTCGGCGCTCAGCATCGGGGATTGCTACATCGTTCATCGCGGCCACAGCACGAGACCAGGCCTCCTGCCGCGAAATCTTGCTATGCGCGAGAACTGCCTCTGCGACTTGGTCACCCACCTTCATCACCGGATTCAGCGCCGTCATCGGTTCCTGGAAGATCATGGCGACTCGAGAACCCCGGAAAGGGCGCATTTCTTCGTCCGCAAGTTTTAAAAGATCGTGCTCTGAATTCCCATTATTCGACAGGAGAATTTCTCCGGTGGCTCGCGCCTGTGGCGGAAGAAGCCGCATCACGGCGAGGGAAGTGACGGACTTGCCTGACCCCGATTCGCCGACCAGCCCGAGAACTTCGCCTGAGCTGATGGTAAAGCTTAGGTCCCGGACGGCCGTTAGCTTCCGGACGAGCGAGCCGCCCGTATCCACTCGATCCTGGGTGGGAAATTGAACAGACAGATTCCGCACTTTGAGGAGTGCTGACACACAGTCATGGTAGCAGCGACTATCCCGGCTCGTTGTAAGGTGTTGGTCCGGACCAATTTGAGACCCTGAAACTCGAGACCTCCGACCTGTGCGCTCTATTGTCCCAAGATCAGCGGTAGGCCATTCTTGTTGTTGCCGATGACGACCACTTTTGCATTCCCGCTCTTGGCGAGACTCTCTGTGGCCTCGATACCTTTCCATTCCAGTAACTGCGGACTGATCCCCTGGGCCACGATCTGCTGAAAGTCGCGGATACCCGCCGCTTCAATCCGCTTGCGCTGTGCCTCCTGGGTTTCTTTCTGTAGACGGAAGCTCATGGCGAGAGCTTCTTGTTCGGCTTGCTGTTTGGACTCGATGGAAGCCTTCAGAGTAGCGGGCAGTTGGATGTCTCGCAATAAGACATTTTCGACCACAATGCCACGGGGTACAAGTTGGGTGACCAATTGATCCTGCACCTGCTTGGCCACCATCTCGCGTTCACCCGTATAAAGAGCATTCGCCGAGTGCGATGCCGTGGCCTCGCGGATCGCGGCGCGCAGCATGGGTTCTATGACCACAGTCTCGTAATTAGCGCCGGTTTTCTGGAAGACTTCAGCGGCCTTATCCGGGTTGAGCTGGTAGATGAGTGAAGTATCCAGGTTCATCATCAGGCCCTCGCTGGATGGAACATTGGCCGATTCCTTGATGGTCTGGGTCTGAATGGAAAGTTCGTTGTTGGTCTTAAGCGGATTGATGAGATGAATGCCTTCAGGCAGCATTTCTCCGGTCACGCGTCCGAACAGCGTTAGTACCCCCACGTGACCAGTGCCCACCTTGGTAATGGAAGCAAATATGAGAATCACCAGCAGAAACGCTGCCGCCCCGATGCCGACCAGACGGAACAGCGAGCTTGGATTCGCGTCAATCACCCTGGGGCGGCCTTCATTGAATATCGTCATAGATTTTCTCCCCCAAGGCGATTGTAGTGGGCGGGGAAGGGCACGATAAGTGACTTGGAAAGGACACTGACTCCAGTACCTCGCCGGCCTGTGAACATTTCTTCACATTGACCGAGCGCTCTCGACGCGGTACTTTCGTCAAACTGCGCCCACCACAATCTTTCCCGGCGCTTAGCTCGACGCCATCCAGGACTCGGTTATGAAGCCATATGCCGCTTTCGAGAGTGGACGCACACGAATATGTTTGCCCGCTTTGATTGCAATCGGACTGCTCCTGGCACTGCTGTCGGCCTGCGGTTCCGGATCTTCCAGGGAAATGACGCCAGCTGCTCAGACCTGTGGTTCGGGGATGGTGCAGACCGTAGCTCCGTCCCAAGGACCACTCATTAAATTGAGTAGCGACACATGCACCAACTCCAGCGGCCAGCACGACACCGAAGTGGAACCCAGCACGTTTGCCTTTGGTTCAACCATCGTGACCGCATTTCAGGTTGGCCGCATTTTTGGCGGAGGTGGAGGAGACATCGGCTTCGCTACATCCACCGACGCCGGCGCCACTTGGAGCAGCGGAGTTCTTCCCGGCATCACCATCTTCCAGGGTGGCAGCAGCTTCACTGCCGCCAGTGACGCCTCGGTCGCATATGACGCCGCCCATACTATGTGGCTGATCTCCTCGCTGGCTATAGGACCCACTACCCAGGTGCTAGTTAGCCGGTCTCCGGATGGCATCAACTGGGGACATCCCATCGCTGTCACCACTACCGGTAATCCGGACAAGAACTGGATTGTCTGTGATAACACTGCCAGCAGCCCGTTCTACGGTAACTGTTACGTGGAGTGGGACGATCCATCGAGCCAAGCCTTGATTGAGATGAATACCTCCACTGACGGAGGACTCACCTGGGGACCTGCACTGAATACCGCCGATCGGGCGCACGGAGTCGGAGGGCAGCCGCTTGTCCAGCCCAACGGGACGGTCATCGTCCCCATCGAGGGTTTGACGGGGCCGATGCTTTCTTTTATCTCCACCAACGGTGGCACCAGCTGGAACAGTACCCTGCCGATCGTGAAGATGATTACCGATCATGCCGAGGCTGGCAACTTGCGTCGTACCGGCCCTCTGCCCTCTGCGGCAATCGACAGCGCGGGGAACGTGTACGTCGTCTGGGGCGATTGCAGCTTCCGCACCGGATGCCCCTCCAATGACCTTGTGCTGAGTACCTCCAATAACGGCACGACTTGGGCTACTCCGGCCAGAATCCCGATCGATCCCATCAGCAGCACCGTCGATCACTTCATTCCCGGGCTGGGGATCGATCCGGCCACCTCTGGCCCCACCGCGCACCTCACGCTCACCTACTACTACTATCCAGTTTCCAATTGCGGGACGGTCTGCAATATGGATGTCGGCTTTGTTTCCTCGCAGGATGGCGGTGGGACCTGGACCGCCCCTGTTCAACTGGCTGGACCGATGAGCACCAGTTGGCTGCCCAATACGTTTTCTGGGCTGATGGTCGGTGACTACCTCTCGACCACCTACGTCAACGGTCAGGCCTTTGGCGTATTTGCCGTGGCCAACGCTCCGTCTGGCGGAGTGTTTGACGAGGCGATATACACCACGACCAGCCCTCTGGTAGCGGCTGCCGACAGCGCATACTTCAGTTCAAAGGGCGAGAAGCCAGTGCCTCACGCCAAATCCGACCACGGACCGAGAAAGTTTTATGACGAAGACGGCGAGTTCCCCATCCCGCCTCCGAAGAAGAACTTGAAGCGGTCGGCCAAGAGATAGTGTTCTTGTGGAATCCGCTCCTCTCGCGGGTTACGCTTCATTTTCCACATTGACGAATTGTGGTTCCGGCTCCTACCGAACCTTCAAGACAAGCGAAATCCGCTCACAAAGCGGACTTGCAGCGGTCCTCGATGAAGAACCTGCACCAAATCTGGTCAGATGCTTGTGGAGAGGCTGCACTCGATTGCAGGCAAAGCACATAGAGTTTCGTGTTTTTCATTGACTCCAAAAATTGAAGGAGTACAAAGGTAATCGTTCTTTGACACGTTCCAAGTTTACCCAGTTGGTGCAGCGTCCGGGACTCGAGCGTGGTCACTCGGAAACATCGCAAGATGAGGCCGGGAGGGCCAGTAAGGGTCTATAGCAAAGCGCTGGTTGAGGCGAACACGAACATCATGTCAAAGGCAAGATAGAGTCCCGAGGCGTTGAACAGGTTTTTCCGGTTGGCGGTAAGCCCGGAGCCCAAGCAAAGATCGCTCCAGCGTCCTGCAAGGGAAGCAGCGAGGTCAGGTCGGCAAGGGTCTAACGCGAGCTACTGGCCGAGACGAATGAGTTCAACATCACCTTGGGACTCTTAATTTTTTGCTGCAAGTTTCCTCTCTGGCCGAAGGAATCGCGGCGACCCCCAAAGTGGCGAGACTCCCAAAGCTTCCGCGCTTGGACTTTGTCCCCAGCCCAAACCAGTATCGCACGGCCACCAACGGCAACGGCCACAAGACTCGGCCAACCAAAACTGCCTTGAGAGTCGATTTGTCGCCGCGGCTGGAGTTATTGTTGTCGCTCGACTGCGCGACCGATGACCTCGTAGACCCTGAGTTCGAAGGATAAGAACTCAGGCGCTAACCTGGAGCAGCGGTCTGCTACTCATCGCATCGCAGGATCCCGCGATGTTCCTTCAAGCCTCGCCGCACTACTTTGCCGCTACGTTGTTCCTTTCTCTGTTAGCTGCTTTGCGCGTGCGGGAACGCCGAAGGATTCTCGAATCTGGCGATTGCTTTCCACGGCAGACCTAAGCCTTTCTAGGAGCTGTTCATCCCAGTACCTCACGTCTTCCAAAAGAGCGATGTTGTCCTTCGCACGCTTGAAGCTATCGGACTGCTCAAAGCGATACACTAGCGCTTCAGCGATTCTCTTCTGGGTCTGTTTGTGATCGCGTAGCAACTCGTAGAGCTCTAGCATGAGGTCATCGGCGGATTTGCCTCGACCCTGCAGGGCTTGATGCTTCGCGATGAACCCGTACGGCTCCTCACCGAGTCGTACGGCAATGACGAGCAATCCCCGTCCCATCGCAAAGCCGATTTCCTGGTCCGTCCACTTGCTAGCGTGAAATCCCTCTGCCAAGAGTGCAACAAAGGCATCGGCCGTGTTAAGCGCTAGTTCGATCTCGTCTTGCCACTCTCTTGTCGGTTCGATATCCCTGTGAGCGACAAAGGCGGATATATGGAAGTTGGCAAGCCCGTCCTGCAAGGATGTGGCGAAGTCCTTGCGTTCCGCGAGATGGCCGATAAACAAGCGAAAGTGCCCTTGCTTCCAAAAGGAAGCCTCGATCATGGAGGCTCGAGGTGAAGTTTCTATACCGACATGAGAGGCAAGACTGAGGAGTTGCTCGTTGGACGCTTCTGTGATCATCTCGATGATATAGCTGGGCTTATCGTTCGAGGGCCAGCTCGGCGACCAACGGAGACCGAACTGTTTCAATGTCAGGTCTATGACCGGCCACGTTTCGGCACTGAGGAGGGGGCCAATTTGGGTGATCGGTCTCACTCTTTCGGAAGGCGTTAACATGGCTTACCCCCCTTGTTGCGCTACAGCGGTATATTCCTTGATTCTTGGTAGGCAGTAGCGGTGGAAATGGCTATTAGCCCCTCCGGACATTCGAGATTGATCACATCGCATGTTCCCCCACAAACTCGCAGAACTTGGGCGCGGAATTTTTCAAGCTTGCAACTATGAAGGCTCTGTCCTGGGAGATACCGGCTCCTTGGTCGTCCAGTTTGTCCAGAACAAGCTGGGGACAGAGATGGTACTGATGGATCAGGAAATCGTCCGCTGTCTGACAAAGCACGCCGTATTTCTCAAGACAATCTTTTGGGAAATGCTTCGTGTTTTGCGTGACGATTGTGTTTGCACGCGCCATAATTGCGGCTGCCAGCACATGCCTGTCGTCTTTGTCGGGAATACATTCTACCGCTCTTAGGAGCTCTGACGGCACGGGGACCAGTGCCTCTGGGAATGCCTCGTTCATCTGTTGTCGCCTCCGAGCTACCTCTTCAGAAGATCGATGAAGCTTCGTTTTTAGGGCCTTGGCCATTTCCGCCAATATCCGCTCGCTCCACAAGGGACGATACATGGCAGGTTCCTCGGCCAGCCGCAACAAGAGATCGCAGAGCGCCATTGGTACAAGGACACAGGCATCCAACACGGCGGAATATTCATTTTCCTGTGTGAAAATCATCTGGGATCTTGTCGTAGTCCCCTTTTGCGAATTCGTGCTTAGCCAAATCGTCCAGAGTTTTTCGACGGGAAATGTCGCGCTTTGCCTTGTAAGCGATTACATCCCGCACATAGAGGCGGCGATGGGTACCTACCATATGGAAGGGGATTTCTCCTTTCTCCAGCAACTGAATGAGGAACTGCCTGGACATCCCAAGAATCTTGCTGGCTTCAACAGTGGTGAGTTCGTGCTTGTTCTGCAAGATAGTGACGGAATGGCCAGCTCGCAGATCAGCTAGTAACCGAAGCAAGAACGAATAGAGGTTATTTGGCAGAATCTCGGTCTTACCATCTGGGCCAATGAGCTTCGCCTCCGCCTCGCGAAGCTTTGCGTAAATGTCGATAATCTCCTTTTGCTCCTTCGGAGAAATATCAACGGCCGAGGCCTCGCTGTTTTGCGTCATATGCGTCCTCCCGTACCGCGTATAGTGCCGCTCCAATCTATGGGGGAGTTTACAATACAAACGCTACAAATACAACTATTTAGTTGCCTAGCGTGGACAACGTGACACGCCAATATGGCATTTAATAGCGTTTAGTTAGACTATTGTGGAGTTTCACAGCGGTATGTTCCCGTGCTTCTTGGGCGGGTTCTTATCCCTTTTGGTCTCTAGCATAGCCAGCGCCTGGATCAGCTTCTTCCGAGTTTCTCGCGGTTGGATGACGGCATCCACAAAGCCGCGGTCAGCGACCACATAGGGATTGGCAAAGCGCTCGCGGAATTCGTCGATTTTCTTTTGCCGCACTGCTTCGCGATTTTCAGCCTTCTCCAAATCTCGTTTGTAGACAATGTCCACTGCGCCCTCGGGGCCCATGACGGCAATTTCCGCCGTCGGCCAGGCATAGTTCACATCGGTGCGAATGTGCTTGGACGCCATCACGCAATACGCCCCGCCGTAGGCCTTGCGTGTGATCACCGTGACTTTAGGGACAGTGGCTTCGGCAAACGCAAACAGTAGCTTGGCGCCGTGCTTGATAATTCCGCCGTATTCCTGGCTGGTTCCAGGCAGAAATCCGGGCACGTCTTCAAACGTGACCAATGGGATGTTGAAACAATCGCAAAAGCGCACGAAACGCGCGCCTTTGATCGATGCATTGATATCCAAAGTGCCGGCAAGAAATGCCGGCTGATTGGCGACAATGCCCACGGAGCGTCCATTCAGGCGGGCGAAACCCACCACAATATTTTTCGCGTACAGCTCTTGCACCTCGAAGAAATAGCCGTCATCCACCACCGCGTGGATCACATCTTTCATGTCGTAGGGCTGGTTCGATTGGTCGGGAACGATCTTGTCCAGGGTAGCGTCAGCCCGGTCGATTGGATCCGCGCAGGCCTTACGTGGCGGATCGTCGAGATTGTTGGAGGGAAGAAAGCTCAACAGTTCGCGCACCATGGACAAACATTCGGCATCGTCATGCGCCATAAAGTGGGCGACGCCGGAAATCTCGTTGTGAGTGTGAGCGCCGCCCAGCTGATCTTTTGTGACTTCTTCATGGGTGACGGTCTTGATCACATCGGGCCCGGTGATGAACATGTAAGAGGTCTTGTCCACCATCACGATGAAATCGGTGATGGCAGGCGAATACACGGCGCCCCCGGCGCACGGTCCCATGATCGCCGAAATTTGTGGCACGACTCCGCTGTAAAGCGTGTTGCGCAGAAAAATGTCGGCGTATCCCGCCAGGGACATCACGCCTTCCTGAATGCGGGCGCCGCCGGAGTCGTTCAGCCCGATCATGGGCGCACCCATCTTGGCAGCGAGGTCCATAATCTTGACAATTTTTGCGGCATTGGCTTCCGACAGAGACCCGCCAAACACGGTAAAGTCCTGGGCGAAAGCGAATACCAGCCGGCCGTCGATGCGTCCGTAGCCGGTGATAAAGCCATCGCCGTAGTATTTCTGCTCGGCCATGCCGAAGTCGTTAGAGCGATGTGTGACCAGCTTGTCGGTCTCCTCGAATGAGCCTTCATCGAGCAGAAATTCGATTCGCTCGCGAGCCGACATCTTGCCTTCATTGTGCTGCCGCTCGCGGCGTTGCTCTCCTCCGCCCTCTTCGGCGAGGTGGTCCCGCTTTTTCAGTTCGGCGAGCTTTTGTTCCAGATTCATCGCGGGAAGATTATAGCGGGTTGAATGAAATTGACGGGCCGGGGCCGTGATTCGGCATCAAAGACTGGGATCCGACGTCTGAGATCGGAGGGCTGACGTCCGGGTTTCTACTCCATGCCGGAGCCAAGCGGCTGATAGCGGTACTTCTTGCCATCCCAATACATAACCGAGATCGTCTTATCTCCGCCGGTTTCTTCCGCGTAGATCGCCATCACAGTTTTCTTTCTCAGCGCCAGCTTTTTCACTGCGATCTGCTTGAAGGGCAAATTGATGATGACGAACTTGGCCTTTGGGGTAGCGGAGCGCCATGCTTCGGGGCCGACGCCATGAATGACGAGCAGCACCACGCCTCGGGTCAACGGATCCTCAGAAGCGAACTGCGTCGTAATCTTGGTGTCGCCGTAACCGAAAAAGGTGTTATAGGGATCGATCACCCTGAAGTTATTCTCCGCCTGGTCGATCAGCGGATTGGTGCAGCGCGCAGCAACCACCAGGTCTTCGATTCCGTCTTCGTCGAGATCCGCCTTGAGGACCGGCGGCCCCTGCAGCATCGTGCAGGTCGATCCAAACTGCTTTTGAATGAAATCATTGTCCACAGCGGCCGTGGCCGGCGCTTGCGGCGCGGCAGAGGCAATCGCTGCAAAAAGAAGCACCATCAGTACAGAAGAGACGATACGAATGGACCGCATGCTGCTACTTTAGACCCGTCGCCGCTCTCGCAATAGAGAAAGAAAAGGTACATTCGCACGGAAGTCACCACCTGTAGGAGGCCCCGTGTGGAAGCCCACTGCCCTAGCTCTTAGAACGAAAATGCTCCCAGCCCTGCGGACGCAATTCGTAGCCCCCGCCCTTCTTATTCATCAAAAAGACGCGCTTACCACGCGTGACATGACCGATCTGCGTGATACCGACGCCAGCAAAGCGCGTCGGAATGCGCTTGCCGCTTGGCGCGGTGAACAGCAATTCGTAGTCCTCTCCCCCATGCAGGGCAAATTGCAAATCCACTTCGCGCGCGGGCTTGCCCACGGTGGCCCTTGGAATGGCTTCGGCCTGAAGTTCAGCGCCGACGCGGCTTTCTTCGCAGATGTGAGCGAGGTCAGTGGAGAGTCCATCGCTGATGTCGATCATCGCAGAGGCGAGTCCCTTCTCCCTGAGCGTGCGGCCTAGCGCCAGCCGCGGTTCTGGAAAGAAGTGCTGGGGATACTGCACTGGCTTCAGCCTGCGCTTGGGGTGCGCCAGCATCCTTCGCACAGCGGCGGCAGAGCCACCCAAAGCACCGCTTACATAGATCCGGTCTCCGGGGCGAGCACCCGATCGTAGGATTGCCTTCCCCCGCGGCACCGACCCCAACACTACTATGTCGGCCAAAATGCCATTGGGAGACTCGGCTGTATCCCCACCCGCCAGGCTCACGCCAAATTTTCCAGCCAGATCCAACAGGCCGCTCATGAAGCCGTCCACCCACTTTTGCGACAAGTCGAGTGGTAAGGCGAGGGAAAGGAATACCGCCAGTGGCTCGCCCCCCATGGCGGCGATGTCACTCAAGCCGCGAGTAAGACAGCGATGTCCGACTGCCTTGGCAGGATGCCACTCCCGCCGGAAGTGAATTCCCTCCAGCGTGAAGTCGGTGGTCACGAGGGCCTCATGGCCGGCGGGTACCCGGAGCACGGCTGCGTCGTCGCCGATGCCGGTTACGACGTTACTTCCCTTCGCCGCCTGACTTCGGAGGCGGACAATCAGCGCTTTTTCGGCGAGGTGCACGGCGAGGCCAATATAGATGACAATCCATTTCGGCCAAAATGTGAGTGTGCCTCAATTCCAGAATTGCCATCTAAAAGTAACGGGTGGTAACCCGTCCGGGTGGCTTACTCCGTTACCCACCCTTGGTAATCCAAAACGGGCTGTTCCGCCGTTGACAGGGAGGAACCTACTTTGTTACCGTGACCAAGCTGTTTCCGACACCTTTGTCGCACTTAAGTGCTGCATCCGGTATGGATTGCAGCCACTAGGGTTTCGGGTCTTCCTGGTTCCGGTAGGACACGGGCATGTAAGCGCCTTATCGCAAGAGATGGGGCATAGCCCGGATTCAGGATGGAATTGAGGGGTTCTCGTAACCGCGAGCCGCCCCCAAGGTCCGATCCTGATGACTAACGGAAGGACAATATTGCGAAAACGTTCTTACATTCTCTTTGTTGCCCCCGGTAACGATGGGCACTTGCGAAAGATTCACATTCCGGTTCACTACTTGTATGTATTTCTGGTAGGGACAACCATTGGAGTCTTGAGCCTGACCGGGATTGCCAGCTCCTACCTGCGGATGCTGCTGAAGGTATCGAACTACAATCAGCTCCGCACCGAACAAGAGGACTTGAAGGACCGCTACACGCGCCTGGAGCAGGTGGCTAAGGAAAGGGACATCCAGGTAGCCTCGTTAGGATCTCTGGCGAGTGAGGTTTCCTCTCTCTACGGTTTGAAGCAGGATCCCAACCTGGTGACGGCATCTTCCTCAGGCATCCAGGACGCGCAAGTCAACTCTTCGTTGAACCAGCTTTATGCTCTTAGAACTTCGGCGCTTAGCGGCGCCACGATGACCGGGATTTCGCTTGGCCTCACCCGCAACGTGACTACGGCTGACTGGGTCAGGGCCAATTCGGCTCCGAATCTTTGGCCGGTGGAAGGTCCAGTTACCGGGTCGTTTGGCGAGCGCATTGACCCGTTTAACGGTGAAGGTGCGTTCCATAGCGGCATCGACATCGCATCGTCTTATGGCCAGCCGGTAATCGCGCCCGCCGACGGCACCGTGACTTTTGCTGATTTTCTGGGCGGCTACGGACGGGCCATTACGCTGGACCACGGCCATGGCATCACCACGCGCTACGGTCACCTGGCCAACTTCGCGGTAACCCCCGGCCAGCGAGTACACCGCGGCGACACCATCGGATTTATCGGTCTGAGCGGCCGCAGCACCGGTCCCCATTTGCACTATGAAGTCCGGATCAACGACACCCCGGTCAATCCGCATAAATATCTGCGGCTGACGGTGGCGAACATCGGCGGATTCTCAGCGGGAAGCTAGTTCAGAACGGACCTCAGACCTCGGGTGTTAGACCTTAGGCCTCGGACTCGAATTTAGAATCTTTGAGCGCGAAATAAGAGGTTCAAAGTCTGACGCCTGGGATCTAAGGCCTGATGGCCAAGGTCTGGGGTCTGACGCCCGCTCTCTACTGTCGCAATCCCATCCATCTCTCCGAAAGTACTATCGAGTTCCCCGGATTCTGGGGATCGTAGCGCACCGACGTGGGCAAGCCCAAGCGGCAAGAATGAAGATTGATCCACTGACGGAGATAGGTGACGTCCTGCGAGGCTTCGTACGAGACTCCCGCGACGTCATAGTGATAGATCAGAAATGTCGCCGGGCGCTGTCCCCCGTCCAGCATCTCCTGGACATCGATCACAGTACCATCAGTGATGCGTCCAACGCGGTCGAGCCATGCTCGCCGCTCCCGCTCCAGGTTTTCCGCGCTCTTAGGTTTACGGCGCAGCAGGAAATACGCGGCCAGCGCACAGCCAGAACCGCCCAGAATCAAAGCATAAAGACGAACTGGAATCATGTGTAGCGGGAGGAACAGCCGCAACATGCAACTGTTGCCTGATTCAGCATAATGCCAGATGGAGAATCGGGGAAGAGCCTGCAGTGGTTACTTGAGGATCGCTTCGCAATTGGCAATTTGCACAATTGAGCGGGTTACCCTTCATTGACTTGTTGTACCTCTACACCCAACATTTCAGCCCAATAATCGAGCAGAAGCTTGCAGCACTATATCTGGGCGGCGGCATGGGTGTTTGCTTGCGCAGCTGTAATATCTCTTCCACATTACGTGATTCTGAGGTAGGCCACCATGACTCGAGAACGGGCGCTGAAGGCTGTGATTGTTGTTGGCGGGATTGCTCTTTTTGGCTGCAGTTTATCCTTTGACGATGTTTCTATGGCGATGACATGAGTCGGAATTCGCACCGATGATGCTGAGTCTCTACGCTACACTCGGGATTTTCTTGCTGCTGGCGACACGTAACCCATCCGCGAATCGAGGCTTGATCGCCTTCACCGCATGGTCGAGTTTTGCTCACGGCGCTGTTATGGCCGTGCAGGTATTCGAGAATAGGATCGGACGCGGGGAACTGATGGGCGTAGCTATGTTCGTAATCATCGGTGTGGCCCTGATCGCGCTTGCTCCGGCAAAGCAATCAAAAGAGCGAGCATCGGCAGCCGTCGCGTAGGGTCGTATTCTGCGAAAGGCCGGCCTAGGAATCTTGTCCTACCGCAGCCAAGGCCGAAGACGCGAAGCGTTGATGAGTTCTCTCTTATACCGCCTAACTGCTTAAACCAGCCTCTTACACCACCAATCCCGGTCAATGAGTGCAATGGCGATATTACGACAGCAACTTTCTTAGGTGCCGCCAACTCCGCGCCTTTCATTGACTTGCCCCGTTTCAACGTAAGATTCGCGCCGTGGGTGTTTCGGCGGCGAGAAAAGTTCTCGCCTTAGCTTAACGTGACGGCCACGGCGGCCAGGGCAGCCGGTAATGACCAAGCCCAATCGCCTAGATAAGTAACGGCTGCCGCGGCTACGACGCAGCCGACGAAGAAGCCGACAAGGAGATGGAGAGCGCCGATTTGTCGCCTTCTGTTGCTCTCCATTGGCTGGGTTGGCGAACTCGAGTCCACCAGCGCCAGTACAGCGTTCGTCAAGTTGCCCGTCATGACCGCGGTTGAGGGAGCAACCGGCAGGGTCAAGCGCAAGAGAGCGAACTGACAGCCCATGGCGGCGACCGCGATCATCGCCGCGATCGTGCCCATTAGGCCATGCGGATCGGCGGACGGTTTGGTGATGACACTGAAAATCAACACGCAAGTAATCAGCAGAAACTGAATCAGGAGAAGCAGACGCATCAAGCCGCTACCACGCCGGCCCGTTGCTTTGGCAATCAGCCAAGTGGCGGCGACGGCAATGATAAAAATGGGAATAGCCAGAATCTGTGCGGGATTTACCTTATCGTGACGCACTATGAGAGCGCCGATGACCACGATGTTACCGGTTATGTGTGCGGTGAAGATGCCGAGGCTCAGGAATCCGATCAGGTCGACCATACCCGCGATTACGCTGAGCAAGGTAGGGAGCCATCGTTCCGATCGCGAGGGCGTCGCTGCGTCATGCGATGCGCCTCCACCAGCTATGGCGGTTGATTCTATCGTGGACATGGCAGATTGCCTCGTCACTCAAGACTTGGTCTTGGTCACTTTTTCACTAACGTAATCAATGATTAATTTCGGGACGATAAGCCCGAAGCTCATCGCCAAGATAATGAGAGTGGCGACGGAACCGTCAGCGAGCGTCGCGCCCATGAGCTCCCACGTCCTATACGCGCTGTCCGTTAGCTGCACAAGTCCGCTTGCCATTCTGAAGAGGAAGACGCCGGGCATCATCGATACCACGGAAGCAAAGCCGATGGCAGCAAATGGCATGTGCCAACGGCGCGAGACCGGTGTGAGGATCAGCCCAACGATGAGGCAAGCAACAAAGGCGCCAGCCGCGGCGCTAGCCCCGAACTTAGTGAGCGCTACCCATCTCAGACCATGGGCGACCATGCCGACCACTACGGGCCAAGCCAGCATATCCAGCGGGGTGGAAAAGAAGACACTGTAGCAAGCAACAGCGACCCCGGCTGCGATCACGTCCTGCCACAGAGGTAGCGCGCGCGCGGGCGGGTCTACGGGTAAGGAGACGCCGAGAGGGGCAAGCCCAAGCAGCAGGCCTGTCGAGATGGCCACAACCACGAACACGGCATAAATCAGTCGTGCAGCCCCGAGATCGATGCGGCCCCTGATCATGTCCAACATGCCATTGAGGAAATGCGGCCCCGGCACCAGCACCATGCACGGGCAGACTGCGACAAGACGCAGCGACGAACTCAGTTCATACCGAACCGCTAGCGCCCCGACCACCCCAGCGACCAACGCCGCGCCGAATGGTTGCAGAAAGATATTTGTGCTGTAACGGGCCAACGTGCGGCGCAGAACAGCACCCGCCGCCGCGCTCCCGAATATGAGCGCCGCTGCGGTCAGGTGTTGGACGCCGAAGAGTACCGCTAAAGCCACCGCGCCCGCCGCGGCCGCCAAGGCGAACAGCCAGGTCGGCGCAGGTGGCGCCTTTGCGATTCTGTCGATTGCTTCCATTGCGTTGGCCGGGGCCAAGGGTCCGTCACACACCGCCTCAAATGTTCGCATTGTCGAAGCCACGCGATCCATGTCCACGCCGGAAGGAGCGGCCTCAATTGCTGAAATGAATTTGCCTTCCGCGTCTTCGGCTTGAATTTCCAGCTCTCCCCAGCGTGGAAAGATCGCGGCGCGAAACCCCAGACAGTTGCTCAAGCGTTCAGTGGCATCCACAGTCTGCTGCGTGGATTGGCCATTGACGTACAAAACTCGAGCAACAGCGAGGACAAGATTAGAGCGCTCTTCCGGCGTCATATCTGCTCCTCACAAAGATTTCGAAACTGCAGGCGTCCGATCCAAAAGCCGAACGGGAAAATTGGAGCCGGCCTGAACCATTCAAGCCGGCTCCGGGCCCCGGGGGGTCGATGCTTAATGAGAGCCTCGCCCTATGCAGCGACGGGCGATGCCACGTACGGCCGGACCATTTTCTTGGGGTCGACAACGCGATCGAATTCGGCTTCCGTCACGAAGCCGAGCTTGAGCGCGGCAACCTTGAGCGTGAGGTCGTTGTCCATCGCGTAATGGGCAATCTTCGAAGCCTTGTCATAGCCGATCACCGGCGAAAGTGCCGTGACCAGCATGAGTGACTCCTCGACATACTGGTTGATCTTCTTCAAATTAGGCTTAGTTCCTTCGACCAGGAATTTCCGGAAGTTCGTGCACGAATCGGTCATCAGGGTGATTGAGTGGGTCACGTTATAGATGATCAGAGGCTTGTAGACGTTCATCTCGAGGTAACCGCCGGCACCGCCAAAGCCCACCGCGGTGTCGTTCGCCATCACCTGGACGGCGACCATCGCGAGAGCTTCGGCCTGGGTCGGGTTTACTTTGCCAGGCATAATCGAGGAGCCTGGTTCGTTTTCTGGTATCCGCAGTTCGGCGAAGCCCGCCCGCGGTCCGCAGGACATGAGCCGGATGTCATTCGCGATCTTATAGAGTGAAACGGCGAGTGTGCGGAGCGTACCGGAAAGTTGTACTTGACCGTCGTGAGCGCCCTGCACGGTGAACTTGTTTGGCGCAGAGACGAACTGCAAGCTTGTGAGCTTGGCGATCTCGGCTGCAGCGGCATCCCCGAAGCCAGGTGCTGCATTGATGCCGGTGCCCACCGCCGTGCCCCCGAGCGCGAGACGATAGATACTCTTCAACGCGTCTTCGATCCGGTCGAGATCGTCTGCGAGCACGCCTGCATAGCCTGACCACTCCTGCCCGAGAGTGAGCGGGGTAGCGTCTTGCATGTGCGTGCGGCCGATCTTGACGATGTCGTCCCACTCCTTTGCCTTTGCGGCAATCGCATCGTGCAGCTGTTTCACCGCTGGCATAAGCCTCTGCTTCACATTGACGGCAGCCGCGATATTCATCGCCGACGGAAATGTGTCGTTCGACGATTGGGACATGTTGACGTGGTCGTTAGGGTGAACCGGAGTCTTGCTCCCCAGCGGCGTGCCGGCGATTTGGCAACAACGGTTCGAGATCACTTCGTTCACGTTCATATTGAACTGGGTGCCGCTGCCCGTCATCCAAACGTGCAACGGGAACATGTCGTGGTGCTGGCCGGCCAGGATCTCGTCGCAGACTTGAGCGATCAGATCGTGGCGCTTCTTGTCGAGGCGCTTACCGGCAAAGTTTGCATTGGCCGCGCCTTTCTTCAAAATGGCATAGGCCGTAATCATTTCGCGGGGAATTAAATCCTTCCCGATGTCGAAGTGTTCGAGCGAACGCTGGGTTTGTGCGCCCCAGAGCTTGTCGGCCGGAACATCTACCTCGCCCAGACTGTCGGTTTCCTTGCGAATTTCTGGCATCTTATTCTCCTTTTTGACCGGCAGTTATGCCGGATCATTCGGTTTGGCTCTTCCGATTTATGTTCATTGTTTTGGCGATAGGACATCTCTAGTTTTAATAACTGACTCCTTTCGTTTCCCCTCGTTCTAAAACTCCACTTTTGTTCTGAACCCTAAAACGACAGCGTGTCCTGTTCTCGCGCCCACGTTCGCGTAGTACTGAATCACTGGCTGCAGGAGCAGCATATGTAAGGGATCCAGAAGCGTGTTGAATTCGATGCCGTGCTCCACCTTCCACGCGGGCGTGCTTTGCGGATCAAATTGCTGGCTCAACCGGTTTTGCACGTAGCCCAGCGACATTGTGTTGTGAATTGGCAGGGGCAACGGCTCATTGAAGCGTAGCCCCGCAGTGAGCATGGTGTTGTTGCGGTTGACGTTCGCCGGGCTCCAGTCGTATGCAAACGTCCCGTCCAAGCCCCTTGCTTCCTTCGGGTCAACGCGCCAGAGCGCTTGGCTCGCCATCCAGTACAACAGATAGTCCCCCGACCGCGGTCTCGCGCTCGACGCCGTTGCGAACTCTCCAGGATTGTAAGAAGCGCCAAACTGATAGAGCCCGGAGTATCCCTTGCGACTTTCGACGCTGTCGAAGGCGCGTACGGAGCTAGCGTTCTTGCCCGGAGTGAACCCGATCTCAGAGATGCTCACCGGTACTCCGCGAAACTGTGGAACTAATCCAGTCGGATTATGGGCAAAGGGCTCGCGGTCTTCGGCTTCGACCATCGATTTCATGTAAAGGTTGTGAATGGGGACAACGCGCACTTCCATCGCTGGCGTTGACGGGGGATCGAAAGACTCGAAGTCCGTGAACAGATTGCCCAATGCGTATCCCATCGGCTCGAAGATGAATGACGCCGCGTAGTGTTGCGCGCCATAGAAGTCTTGACCTGCAAACTGGCCGATACGCGCCGCGATTCTCTCGTCGATCCATCGCTTCTCGAGCCACCAAGAATCCAGGCGGCACGTATTCATGCTGGACATCCCACTCGGACTTGTCAGGAGGCCCAGATAAGCTCCGAGATTGCCTCCGCCCTGCCACAGCGCTGTCGCATGGAAATACAGGTCGTGAATACCGACCAGCTTTCCGAAATCGATGTCCACCGTCCCGCGAAAACGATTCCAGCTCGCGAAGCGCTCTTTCTGCGGGCTCTCGATGTTCCACAGAGAATCGCTCACGTACTGGAAATCGAATCGGACGCCACGTTCCAACAAGCGCGTCCTTTCGCCGCCCCATTCGCCGAACAGGTGGCCGTACGGGCCCTGACCTGTCTCATGGCTGTCCGGACCGCCGAGTGTTTCCTCCTGTTGGCCTTGCGAAGACAACGGAACTACTAGCGCGCAAAAGCCAGAGAAAACCACAAAAGCAATTCGAAGCATTCGTGCATTCATAGCTGAACCATCAGCACAGCAGCTCAATGAAGTCTTATGCGCCTCGCAGTCTTCCTAACCAAACGTGAACGAAAAAGCCTGAACGCCGGGACCAAGGAATTCGATCTCAAAAGTGCGGTCTCCTATTTGACCCTTTTGCCGGATGAGCTGATAAAGAAGACGGGCTCTCGAACCTCGTCGATGCCGTCAGGGGCGGAGTCAATCAACTCCGGAATCGTCACCGGGCGCGGTGCCGTCCAATTTTACGTTTTCCTCCTTGAGATACCTTAGACAACCAAGGGCCTACCCGGGTGGGAACCGCACTTGAAGACGAGTGACGCAGCGGACTCTTTCCCGCAATCAAGTAAGTGTGCTCTTGTCGAACGTTTTCCGTCAACAGGCATACTCGGGATTGGCCGACGGAATCGGAACAACAGTCGAAATCAACCTTGGCGACTATCCGCCAGCAGTCGCTCGAACCAGCGAACTTGCCCGCTCGCTTCCATTCCCACGCGCACCTTGTGTCCTTGTTCTTTCAGACCCCGATAGAACTTCTCTGCTTCCAGGCTATGTTCCAGTCGCTGCTCCTGAAACTCTCCTGTGTCGGTATCTACCCACGCAATTTGTTGGAAGCCCGGGTGATAGTCACAACCTATAATCAACATGTTCGGCTCCTTTCTCCCCAGCCTTGGTTGGTTGGCACCACCAAAGATTACTCGGGCACTGGAGCCGACATTGTCATGGAATCATTTGCACCACCTGAGACCGTGGGCGAGAAAGCTCGCGCCTGCATTGGTCTATTCAGTGGCTTTCGCGCGAATCACAGCAATCAGGGCCGCCGTAGTGGAGACGTCGATGCCGTAACGTTCCCCACCGCGCACAATCGGACCGCCAATGGCATCCAATTCGAGCTGCCGCCTGGAGGCAAGGTCCTTCTGCATGGAGCTGCGTGTGCCCGAGGGCAAGCCGTCGAAGATCGCCTGGATCTGGGCCGCGTCTGCTTCTGCGCCCCTTGCTTGCGCCACGCCGCAGACCTCAGCCATGGCGGAAATCAACTTGCGTTTCCACCCCGCATCCGCGTAGATCTCCCCTTTGTTCATACCGGATGCCGACGTCACGAGCGCGAATGGTCCCAGGAAGCAGAGCTTGTTCCACAGCAGAGTCTGCTCGTTCTGGATGAACCGGCACGTGAATTCGAGATCGCGCAATCGTGCGACGATTGCGCCCAGGACTTGCTCTCCACTGGCGGCAAGGTTGAGATTTACGAACGGGGAGCGCTGCACGAACCGTCCCGGGGCAATCTTCTCGGCTTCAACCGCGATCGTCGCCGGCAGCACGCGATCACGTCCAAAGTGTGCGCGTAGGAGCTCGACGTGATCCACTCCGTTCAGCAACGGAACTATACAGCGTGGCAATGACTGCACGGCTTCGAGCGCCTTTTTTAGTTGATAGGTTTTAGTTGCGATCCACAGCACGTCAACCGGACTTGAGAGCGTGGCTATGACTCTCGCTGGCGCAGTAATGGCGACGGCGCCTGACGGACGCTCCAGTGACAAATTTGCGGGATAACCCGGCAGCCTCTCTGGTCGTACTACTACGGTGACGCCTTCGCCAAGGGATGCTACCGCGGTGCCAACCAGACCTCCGATGGCTCCGGCTCCCAAAACTGCATGCTCCATGCCAGCACCCCCCGGTAGACGCTATGCCGCGCACTTCACTATTCATCCACCACTGGATTCCGTAACGTCCCCACTCCCTCCACGCTCACCTCGATCACCTCTCCAGCGACAACCGGGCCCACGCCTTTGGGCGTTCCCGTGGCGATCACGTCCCCGGGAAAGAGCGTCATGACTTGCGTGATGTAACGGATTATGACTTCCAGTGGAAATATGAAATCCCGCGTGTTGCCCTGCTGGCGGATCTCCCCGCTAACCCGGGTTTCGACGCTGACGCCCGCCCAGGGGTCAATCTCGTCCGTGACCAGCGGGCCTACCGGGCAGAAAGTGTCGAAGCCCTTGGCGCGGGTCCACTGGCTATCATTTTTCTGCACATCGCGCGCCGTTACGTCGTTGAGGCAGGTGTAACCCAGAATATAGGGACGAACGTCTTCGTCAGGGCCGGCTTTGTAGCACGTGCGACCCACCACTACCGCGAGCTCACCTTCGAAATCCACCCGCTGCGAGAATTTGGGCCGGCGAATCTGCTGCTCCGGCGCCAGCAACGAGGATGGCGGTTTGAAAAATATCAAAGGCTCCGCCGGGACTTCATTTCCCAGCTCGGCAGCATGCTCGCGGTAATTGCGGCCCACGCAAACAATTTTTGATGGGCGAACCGGCGCCAACAGCCTGGCCTCGGCGAAAGGCAGACGATCCATCCGCTTGGTGGGCAAATCTTCAATGTCCCCGCCCATCTGTTCTGGCGGACGCAGCAGCAGCCGGGTAATCTCGTTTTTCCCCGCGACGGATTCGACCAGGCCGTAGTGAACCTGACTATCGAGTTGAAAGCGGCAATATTTCATAGCACCTCAGGGACAGATTTAACTCCAAGCAATTTCATGGTATGACTTCGCTGGCCTCATCCGACTTCGCACTTTCGTTTCCACGCAGATCAATCGCCGAAACAGAATAGAAATAGGTTTTGCCCGAAATGACATTCGCGTCACGAAACGCAGGACTCTTCAACAGTTCTGAGTTGATCTTTGCGGGCGGGCCGCTGCCCTCTTCGTGGCGATAGACGTTATAGCCGGCGAGGTCGACGTCTGCGTTCGGTGCCCAGACCAAATCCACGAACGGCGCTTGCCCCACACCTGAAAAGACGGCCTGCAGTCCAGATGGGACAGCCGGAGGGAAAATATCGCGGGTAAACACCTTCACAACCGGTGTGTCATCGCCCTCTACCTCTGCTTCCGGCCGGCCGGGTGCTGAAATCACAGTGACCACCGTCCCACGGTAGAAGTGATTTTTCTCCCACTCGATGGTCGGATCCAGCAATTCGAGCTTGGCGCAGCCTTGCGCATCGGTCTCACCGACTCTCGTCTCGGTCTTACCCCCTTCGACACGGCGGTAGACGCGGATTCGATAGTTAAGCACCGGAGTTGGCGCCGTGATGGCCGCTCCGCACGACCATGAAACGCGCACCCCCTGGGCTGTGACCTCGGCCGTGAAATCCGATGGAGGCGGGACAGTTGGCGCACCCGGCACCAGAACCTGATTGGAAAGCCCCGCGCTGCGGCCCCTAGTGTTCAGCACTGAAACGGCGTATGCAATCTGAGCCGTGGGATCTTGTTCCTCAAGTTGGCGAGGAAGGGTGTCCGCATAACTGGCCCGAACTTTTTCAGTGGCCTTCTTCGACTTATTTTTCTTCGAGGGTGGTGGCGGCGGAGGGGGCGCGGGAACTTCTCCTACCGAGCTTGCACATCCGCTCATGGTTCCTGTCGAGCTGCGGCAGATGCGAGTGACGCCCAGGTGACGTACCCTTTCCTGATCCGTGGTGCGGTTAGGAACGGTCCACGACAGTGAAACCTTGTCGCCCTTGCGTCCCGCGCTCAGATCAGTCACTGGCTGGGGCAGCTCCAGCGAGGGCGGCAGAGGCGGGCCCGGCGTGCCGCAGCCGGCCAGCAACCCTGTAAACGCCATTGCAAACAAGAGCGTGACGAGCGCTGGCTTCATGAAAGGGGAGCAACAGAATAACAGAAGAGGATTGCAGCCGACCGACTCACGCGCCACAGCGATCTCGGCCAACTACGCCACCAGTTCCTTCACTCCTTCGCGAAAGACGCGGGTGTGTTGGTCGATGTCCGAAGCATCAGTCTGTGGCGACATCAACGCCATATTGTGGAATGGAGTCAGCAGGATGCCCCGGTTCATGGCATAGAGATGCATGAACCGTTCCAGTTCAAAGTCCATGGCCTCATGAGCCTCGGTGCCGTTTGTTGGCGGGCCAGGCGAGAATAAATATTCGGCGCGACAGCCCAGCCGGGTCACGTGCCATGGCAAGGCGAATTCTGCAATGGCCTTCTCCACTCCTATCGTCCAACGCTCTGCCATCGGAATCATGCGGTCGAAGGCGTCTTTTGTCAGCACCTTGGTCAGCGTAGCCCGCATAGCGGCCAGCGAAAGTGCGTTACCTGCCAGCGTTCCCCCAATGCCACCGGTGTCGCAATCTTCCAGATTCTGCTGGTCGGCGATGCGCGTTGCGACCTCCTGGGTAAATCCGTAAGCAGCTCCTGGAACTCCTCCCGCAATGGGCTTGCCGAAAACCAGGACGTCCGGCTGAAGACTCTCGGCGCGAGTGTAACCTCCAGGGCCGGCGCAAATGGTGTGAGTCTCGTCAATGATGAGCAGGGTGCCATGCTTGCGGGTCAGTTCGCGCAAAGCCTTATGAAAGGCGGGCGCAGGATGCACGATGCCAACGTTAGTCATGACCGGCTCAGCCAGGACACAGGCCACGTCACCGGGAGCAAGGGCCTGTTCCAACGAGACAGGATCATTGAACTCGACGACCTTGGTCGTGACCGCAGGATCAACGGGTGGCCCGATGTTGCCGCGGCGAGCATGGGCCACGCCGTCTTTCAGAGTGATGAAAGTCTCATCCACCGTGCCGTGGTAACACCAGTTGAAGACTAGAATCTTTGGACGCTGGGTAATTTGTCGTGCCAGCCGGATAGAAAAGCGGTTCGCGTCAGTGGCGGTGAGCGCGAATTGCCAGTAGGGCAATCCGAAACGCTGCTGCAACTCTTCACCAACGAGGACTGAATCTTCGCTGGGCAGCATCAGGGTAATACCCCGGCGTATCTGGTCCTCGACCGCCTTGACCGTCGCGAAAGGCGAGTGTCCGGTCATGGCGCCAGTGTCGCCAAGACAGAAGTCGATGTAGCGGTGTCCGTCCACATCGTAGAAGTGTGTACCCTGGGCCTCGCGCACGAATGGCGGAAATGCTCCCGCCCACTTCACCATCCAGTTCATGGGCACGCCCCCCAACAATGACTTGCCCGCGCGCTCAAACAAGGCCTTGGATTTGGGGCGCTCGTCGACGAACCGCTTCTGCTCACGTTGCATCAAAGATTTCAGGCGCTGGCGTTCTATCGTGCTCACGAAGCTTCTCCTCACATTTATTCGTGCGCTTGTGTCGGCTCGAGCCGCCACGATTTGCGGTTGACATTTAGGCCAACTGGATTAGAGTTGTCGGCACACTTCCCTGCGCTTTCCCCATTCGGCCCCGGCTCGAAATTTAATTCTTCGAGGTGTATGAGTTATGAAAACCCGTGCCCGCAAAGCCACGATCATAGACGCCACGTCTCTGTTGAACCAACAAAAGCATCACCCGACGCCCAGGCCGGGACGAGCGTTTGGCGCAACCCGTTTACCGCAAACCTTCCAGACTGTGATCGATCCCACGAAGCATCCACTGCAGCCTTGGCGTGATCTTCCACCACCTACCGGCGCGCCGCCCTTCCATCTCTCACTGGACAGTATCCTCTCCGCCGACGCCATGAATTCCATAGAAACCTCGGGGACCATGGTTTTTCACTCGGTCGGGGATACCGGAGGGGTCAACACTCCCAGCCAGATTGAAAACGTAGCAAGCTACATGGAGATGGAATTCGGCACGCCGGACGTGACCATGCATCCCTCGTTCTTTTATCACCTGGGCGACGTGGTTTATTACGATGGCGAACTGGACAACTACTATCCCGAATTCTACGAGCCCTACATGAATTATCCGGCGCCGATCATGGCCATCCCCGGAAACCACGATGGTGATGTCGACCCTCAGACCGGAGAATCCAGTTTAGAGGGTTTTGTACGGAACTTCTGCAGCCAGGCTCCCACCCATACCCCAGAAGGGCACGACGCCCCGCGAACCACCATGACCCAGCCCTACGTTTACTGGACTCTGCTGACACCGCTGGTGACCGTAATCGGTCTTTACAGCAATTGTCCCGAGGGCGGCCAGCTCAGCCAGGCCCAGATCGACTGGTTTGAGTCAGAACTGAAATCGGCGCCGAGTGATCGTGCCCTCATCGTCGCCGTCCACCATCCGATTTATTCCGCTTACGGAAGCAAACCCGGCAGCCAGCACCTGAAAGGCGTGCTCGAGCAAGCGTCGGCTTCTGCTGGCCGTGTGCCGGAACTGGTGCTTTCCGGTCACGTTCACAATTACCAGCGTTTTCAGGGTTCACTAAACGGGCAGGCAGTCCCGATGATTGTGGCGGGCGCGGGAGGCTACAATCCCGCGCTGCACACGCTCTCGAAGGTCTTTCACAGCGGCAAGCTTCCGATACAAATGGCTGGCGGAGATGGCATCCTGGAGAACTTCTGCGACAACCAGCATGGCTATCAGCGAATCACTGTGACGAAGAAGAAAATCCAATGCGACTACGGGGCCGTGCCCGATCCTGGGAGTACGAAAAAGGGAGCACCTGGAATATTCGACTCCCTGAGCATCAAGACCAACTACTGAAGGGCTAAAACTGGGACGGGCGAGACGCCCGTCCCCCGTCGTTAGAGAATATATCTCGACAGATCCTGGTCCTTCACGATGTCGGCCAGCATGTGGCGGACGTAATCCGCGTCAATCTTGATGTGTTCGCCTTTCTTTTCGGGTGCCTCAAAGCTGATCTCATCCAGCACCCGCTCCATGATGGTGTGCAGGCGGCGCGCGCCGATGTTTTCCGTGCCTTCATTGACCCGAAAGGCAAAGCGGGCCACTTCTTCAAGCGCCTCGCGGGTAAACTCCAGCTTCACCCCTTCAGTTTCGAGCAGGGCTGTGTACTGCTTCGTCAGCGAAGACTTGGGCTCGGTCAGAATGCGGATAAAGTCGTCCATGGTGAGCGACTGCAGTTCCACACGAATGGGGAAGCGCCCCTGCAGTTCTGGAATCAAGTCGCTGGGCTTGGAAACGTGAAACGCTCCGGCGGCGATAAAGAGGATGTGATCAGTACGCACCATCCCGTAGCGAGTGTTGACCGTGGTGCCTTCGACGATGGGCAGAATGTCTCGCTGTACGCCTTCACGGGAAACATCGGGACCGTGTCCACTCTCGCGGCCGGCAATCTTATCGATCTCATCGAGGAAAATGATTCCAGAATCCTGGACGCGGTCAATCGCGGTGCGCGTTACTTGGTCCATGTCAATCAGACGCTGCTCTTCTTCCTGAATCAAATACTCGAAAGCTTCGTTGACCTTCATCTTGCGCTTCTTGGTGCGCTGGCCAAAGATGTTCGGCAGCATGTCTTTGATGTTGACGTCCATCTCTTCCACGCCCTGGTTGGAGATGATTTCGAAGGACGGGAAATTGCGCTCGCGCACATCGATTTCGACCATTCGATCGTCGAGCTTGCCTTCGCGTAGTTGTTGGCGCAGTTTCTCGCGGGTGCGGCTGGTGGATTCAGTCAGGCCGGTGCTGCCTTCAAGGACGACTCCGCCGCTTGCGGAGTCCCCAGACCGCGGCGGCGACACCGGCGGCAGCAGAATGTCCAGCAGGCGCTCTTCAGCATTGAGCTCGGCCTTGTCGGAGACGTCTTCGAGCTTCTCCTCGCGCACCATGTCGATCGCGATCTCCACCAGATCGCGAATCATGGATTCAACGTCGCGGCCCACGTAGCCAACTTCCGTAAATTTCGAAGCTTCCACCTTCATGAAAGGCGAGTTCGCCAGCTTCGCCAGACGACGGGCGATTTCGGTCTTGCCCACGCCCGTGGGCCCAATCATGATGATGTTCTTGGGAATGACCTCTTCCGCAAGATCGGGGGCCAGCTTCTGCCTCCGCATGCGGTTGCGCAGGGCAATAGCCACAGCGCGCTTAGCAGCGTTCTGGCCGACTACGTGCTTGTCCAGCTCAGCAACGATTTCACGCGGCGTGAGCTCATCCAGTGCAATCTGTTCTTCGTCTACGGTTCCAGGCAGGTAAATAGCCATAAAAAGTGGTCAGTGGCTGGTGGCTAGTAGCTAGCCACTAGTCACTCTCTTACAACTCCTCAATCGTGACCTTGTCATTGGTATAGATGCACATTCTGCCCGCAATCTTCATCGCTTCTTCTGCAATCTGGCGGGCGGAAAGCTGGGTATGCTCGGCCAACGATTGCGCCGCGGCCTGAGCATAGGGCCCGCCGCTGCCAATGGCAGCTATGCCGCCGTCCGGCTCGATCACGTCGCCCTGGCCGCTGAGCAGAAAGGTCTGTTCCTTGTCAGAAACCAGCAACAATGCCTCCAAATGACGCAGAAACTTGTCGGTGCGCCAGTCTTTGGCCAACTCCACCGCGCCCCGGCCCAAGTTGCCATGATACTGCTCCAGCTTCGACTCGAATCGGCTGAACAGCGTAAACGCATCGGCGGTCGAGCCGGCAAATCCCGCGAGAATCTTGTCCTGATACAGCCGCCGGATCTTCTTGGCGGTGTGTTTGATAACCGCCTCGCCCAACGTCACCTGGCCGTCTCCGGCCATGACCACATTGCCGTTGCGGCGCACACAAAGAACTGTAGTGGAACGAATCAGACGCTTCTGCGGCATGAGGGTAATTGTTGATTATAGCAGCGCGGTAGATCGGAAGCCTGGGACGCCTGGAACACCTGAACTATACTTCCCAAGAAACCGACCTGAAGAATCTCCGTCTAACCCACCACGAGGAGGGCAAATCCAACATGAAGCAAGCGATCTTTTGTCTCGTTCTGGCTCTATCATTACCCGCTTACGCGCAAACTCAAAAACCCGCGCCAACCCTGAAGAGCGTCCTGCTGGAGCAACTGCGGACCACCCACAACAAGGCAGAATGGTTTGTGCCTGCGAACACCGCCGTGGAAGGTCTCACCCCGGAGCAGGCCAGTTGGACGGACGGCAAGGGAAACCACTCGATCGGCCAGCTAACCAATCATCTGATTTTCTGGAACCGCCAGTCACTGGCCAAGTTCAAGGGCGAGCCTCCTGAGAAATTCAGTGGCAACAACGACGAGACCTTTACCGGCTTCGATATCAAGCAATGGAACGCCGCCGTGCAGCAGCTTGACCAGGTATTAACCGAATGGGAAAAGGTGGTCGAGGCCGCGGACGAAAGCAAGTTAAAGGACTGGTATTCCACCATCGCCAAAATCGGCACGCACAATGCCTACCACATCGGGCAGATCATCTATGTCCGCAAAGAGCAGGGCTCCTGGAATCCGGCGAAGGGAGTCAACTGAAGAGCGGAATTTTTGTCAGAGGGTGCCCGTTCAAGCTTCGCTTGAGCGGGGCTTTTCGCTGGCAGACGGACGTATCTTCCCAGCCCGAAATCCTGTCAATAGGCAAGAAGTACACGATCCCTCGTAAGCTGACCGCAAACCTGGAGATATATCGCCGCCAGCCATGTCCCATCTGCCCGTTCCAAATTGTTAAAATAGAAATATAAGCTGAAAATTCAAGGAACTCAGGCGCGGGTAGCGGCTCACTTTGATACGGAAGCGAGCGAAAGGCGCGATTGTTGCGTCGCGAAGTGCGCGACGCATCGCGCGGCTCGCCCAGATCCCTCGCTGCGCAAACAACACTTGCTCGGGATGACAATCAAACTGAGCCACTACTGAGGCGCGGCGCAAGAAAAAGGCCAGCGCCTTTCCTTTTTGGGAGGCGAACCTTGGGGGCGGAGCGGAGATGTATGAGTGCAAGCCTTTCAGGACGTTCAAAGAACGGGGCGAGTGGGTGGAGCTGCGCTTTATGGACCACGCCATGGGACTTGGGTTGAGGGTATCGAAACCCTGGGGCGATTCGTCGCCTTACGATGTCGGAGTCGAGGTTGGATCGCGTTTTCTCCGGGTACAGGTCAAGTCAACAACACATCGGGTGGGCCATGGGTACCTGTGCCGACTCAAGCCGAACCCAGCGACGGATCCTTACACAGAGGAGCAATTGGATTTCTTTGCGGCCTACGTCATCCCAGAGGACGTGTGGTACCTGATACCGACGGGGGTGGTTTTACAGAGAAGAGGTGATCTGATGCTTTGTCCGGTGCAGCCACGTAAGTATGATCGGTATAAGTACGAGTGCTATCGGGAAGCCTGGGGGCTGCTCTCGAAGAGCAAACGGGCTCTGGCCGCGAGGGGGGTGGCACGCTGAGTGGTTGCGTGGCCCACTCGAGGCTCATTTCTGCTCTCGAGGGTGCCCCGTTCAAGCTTCGCTTGAGCGGGGGTTTTTAACTACTGTGAAAGAGCCCGGCCGGGTGCCCATTCTCTCCCGACATTGCGAGAAGTGGGGTTACGCACGTCAGATGCGAGTCATCCAGTAACCGGGCCGCCGGTGTCCGTGAGCAACGGCGAACACCATGACTTGTGAAGGAAAGTCCTGATAGATGATGCCGAAAGGAAATTGCCGGAGAATGTATTTTCTGAAGCTATCGAAGTAGATTGGCCAGCGCTGGGGGGCGTCGCCGATTTTGCTTATTGCCTGAGCGAAAGCGCTTTCGAAGTTAACCGCAACTACCGGGCTTCGATCTCTATACCAGACCAGCGATCTCAGATACTCTTCTTCCGCTTGGGGATGAAACCGAACCGGCTTACTTGCCATGCAGCCGCGTTCGTCCCTTCTGCTGGACCTCTTCCCAAGGGACAGTGTCTACCTCGCCGGATTGCACGTCACGTGAGCGGCGAACGACTTCTTGCTGCCAGGCGGCATCGACATCCTGCTCCACAGTGGCGTCCAAGCTTGCGATCAGGTTACCGGCGAGCTCCGCGCGCTCTTCGTCGGGCAGGGCGAGGGCTTTTTGCAGCAATTCGTGGGCCTCTTGCGTCATACGGAAATTATATCGCTCGGTGCAACATATGCCTGCGAGGGCGCACCTTACGCCCCCACGGGCTGCGCACTTGGTTTCCCCGCGAGCAATTGCCTTAGCACAAACTGCAGAATGCCGCCGTTCGCGTAGTAGAGCGCTTCCTGCGGAGTGTCGATGCGGACCAGCGCTGAGAACTCGGTGGTTTTGCCGTTGGCTGTGGCGCGGACTTTGACTTGACGGCCGGGAGTAAACTTCTCGACCAACTCGCGAATCTGCGCAATCTCGAAAACTTCTTCGCCAGTCAGCCGCAAAGATTGCGCGGTTTCTCCGGCGGCAAACTGCAACGGCAGAATGCCCATTCCTACCAGATTTGAGCGGTGAATGCGCTCATAGCTCTCCGCGATCACCGCGCGCACACCCAGGAGAAGCGGGCCTTTCGCCGCCCAGTCACGCGAAGAGCCCGAACCATATTCTTTGCCGGCAATGATGATCAGCGGCACGCCCTCGGCAATGTATTTTTCTGATGCCTCAAAGATGGTCATCTCCGCGCCATCCGGCAGGTGACGCGTGAATCCACCTTCCAGGTTAGGCACCATTTTGTTGCGCAGGCGTACGTTGGCAAAAGTCCCGCGTACCATGACCTCGTGATTGCCGCGCCGTGAGCCGTAAGAGTTGAACTCAGCTGGCGTCACCCCATGTTCCATCAAATACTTTCCTGCCGGACTGTCTTTCTTGATTGAGCCCGCCGGTGAAATATGGTCGGTGGTAACACTGTCGCCCAGCACCGCCAGCACGCGTGCATTCTTGATGTCCTCAACGGCGGAAGGCTTCAGCGTCATGGCGTCGAAATATGGAGCGCGGCGGATGTAGGTTGAATGCTTTTCCCAGGCATAGGTCGCGCCCTTGGGGACGGGCAACCCACGCCAGCGCTCGTCGCCGTGATAAACCTCGCCGTAGCTGCGGCGAAACATATCCGACGAGATCGAGTTCTTGATCACAGCTTCAACTTCGCGCTGCGAAGGCCAGAGGTCGGCCAGGTAAACCGGCTTACCCTGTTTGTCCTGGGCGAGGGCGTCCTTGCGCAAGTCAACATCAACCCGGCCAGCCAGCGCGAAAGCAACCACCAGCGGCGGCGACATCAGATAATTAGCGCGGACGTCGGGATTGATGCGTCCTTCAAAGTTGCGGTTTCCGGAGAGCACCGAAGCAACCACAAGATTCTTTTCGTCGATGGCTTTCGAGATCTCTTCCGGCAACGGGCCGGAGTTCCCGATGCAGGTGGTGCATCCGTAGCCAACGATGTGGAACTTCAGCTTTTCCAGATATGTGGTCAGCCCGGCGCGTTCTAGATAGTCGCGGACAACTTTCGATCCGGGCGCCAGCGAAGTCTTAACCCAGGCCGGCACTTGCAGCCCGCGCTCCACCGCCTTCTTGGCTAGCAAGCCGGCAGCAATCATCACTGAAGGATTCGAGGTATTGGTGCAACTGGTGATGGCAGCGATCACCACATTTCCGTGGCGCAAAGCATTCTTCACACTCGGAGAGACGTGTTCCTCGTGCAGGGAATCATCAACTCCGACGGCTGTGTTGCCGCCTTCCTGTTCCCAGCGCGTTTCGCCACTGGCATTGACCGCCGCCGAGGCGGCAGACTGCGAAGTTGCCTTGGCCACTACCGGCTTGATCAGCGACGGCAGAGATGCTCGAAATGACTCGCCGGCTTGGGACAGTGCTACCCGATCCTGAGGACGCTTCGGGCCCGCTAGGCTGGGCTCGACCGCCGAGAGGTCGAGTGCTAACAACTCAGAGTATTCCGCTTCTGGCGTTTTCTCGTCATGGAAGAGTCCCTGCTCGCGGCAGTAGGCTTCGACCAGCGCGATCTGTTCCTCCGAGCGGCCGGTGAGGCGGAGGTAGGTAAGAGATTCCTGGTCGACCGGGAAGATGCCGCAGGTCGCGCCGTACTCTGGCGACATATTTCCGATGGTGGCGCGATCCGCCAAAGGCAGCTCATGCAGGCCGGGGCCGAAATATTCGACGAACTTGCCGACCACGCCGTGTTTGCGCAGCATCTCGGTGATAGTGAGAACCAAATCCGTGGCGGTCGCGCCCTCTCGGAGTTTTCCCGTCAGCTTCACTCCGACGACCTGGGGGATCAGCATGGAAACCGGCTGGCCGAGCATGGCCGCTTCGGCTTCGATTCCGCCCACCCCCCAGCCCAACACGCCCAGCCCATTGATCATCGTAGTATGTGAATCGGTGCCGACGAGCGTGTCTGGATACGCCACGCGTTTTGCGTTCGATTCCTGCACGAAGACTACGCGGGCCAGATACTCCAGGTTGACCTGGTGCACAATGCCGGTATCGGGCGGGACGATAGCCAGATTGCGGAAGGCGGTTTGCCCCCAACGCAGGAAGGCATAGCGCTCTTTGTTGCGGATGAATTCCAACTCGGCATTGAGCTGGAAGGCCTGCGGAGTGCCGAATTCGTCCACCTGTACCGAGTGATCGATGACCAATTCGGCAGGCTGCAGAGGGTTAATCAGAGTGGGATCACCGGAGAGCTGCTTCATGGCATCTCGCATGGCGGCCAGATCGACGACGGCGGGCACGCCGGTGAAATCCTGTAACAGCACCCGGCTGGGGGTGAAAGCAATTTCCTTGTCAGGCTTCGACTTGCTATTCCAGGCCGCCAACGCGCGGATATCTTTCTCTGTGACATTGCGCCCGTCTTCGGTGCGCAGCAGGTTCTCCAGCAGTATTCGCAGCGAATAAGGCAGATGCCTGGTCGAAATACCTTGCTTATCGAGCGCACCGAGGCGGTAGACTTCGTATTCCTTGCTGCCAACGCGGAGGCTGGAGCGGGAGTTGAAACTATTCATATAAAAATGCCTTTCCGAAGAAGTAATCCATGAGCGAGCGTCAGCAACAGTGAGCGGCTGAAGGCTCACCCGAACACTCTAGTTTAGTCCTGTGATCGCTGATTGTGTTAGGGGCTGGGCCGAGCGGTGGAGAACTCCGAATGTTCAGAAGATTGACAAAGCCGTCCGCCGAAAGATTTGGCAGGTCGGTTTAATGCGCGGCAATCCACACCTGGTACACCACCACTGCCATCATGAACAAGAGATAGATTCGGAGTGCCCAGAGGACAAGAAGTTCCGGTCCCTTAAGGTGGCGCCTGGGGATGTGGTGCTTCTTTGCCCCGACAAGTTGATCGTGTTCGAGTGAGGACAAAACCCAATTTTGATCGGAGCTGGAATCCAAACCTTGTGCTTCTTTTTTTCTCAACATAATCCTGGTCCTCCGAACTGCAGATCCCTCGCTCCGCTCGGGATGGCAACAAAAATATCCCTTCCCTACTTCCCACCTAAAGCAGCAAAGATGTTGGGTGCAATAACACTGATCCCGAAGAGCACGCCTGCGGCGGTCAGGATAACAACCACCGCCGTGGACAACAGATTTGCCCAGACCGGACTGATAAGGTCTCCCATGATTTCCCGGTCATTCACCAGCATGAACAAGAACACTAAGGCCGGGGGCATAGCCAGAACCGCGACCACGTTTACCACGAGAACCACGTACACGAGGGGCAGCCCGGGGATTAGTACGATGGCTGCCGCGGCCGCCGCGCACAGCGTCAGCACGGAGTAAAAGGCCTTGCCTTGTCCCATGGGAAGGTTAAGGCTATGCGGTCTGTGCGTCACCTCTCCGAAGGCGTACGCCGAGGAAGTTGAAATCGTGATTGAAGCCACGATTCCGGCTTCCACCATCCCAAGAGCAAACAGGGACGCGCCAAATCGGCCGATCAACGGCTGGAGGGCCTGCGCAAACTCTGCCGCCTGGAAATTTTCTGCGCTCATTTGATGACCGAACAACGGTGCGGTCGCCAGGATCGTAGCAACCGCGGCGGCGGTTGCCAATGCGGCTCCCAATACAGTGTCAATGCGGCCGAAGCGGATGTCTTTGGTGGTAAGTCCCTTGTCTACGGTTGCGCTCTGCTGAAAGAAAAGCATCCAGGGTGTCACCGTCGCGCCGATGTCGGCCAACACGATCAGCAGCGTGTCCTTGTTAAAGCCGGGAAGCGGTTGCCAGGTGATGAATGCATGGCCAACCGTGTGCCAGTTCGGATGGGTCATCAGCGCGACTGGAATAAACACCAAATTAAAGGCGGCGGCGGCGAGCGTGATCCGCTCCCACGTCCAGTAGCGGTGACTCATCAGGGCCGAGTACAAGATGACCAGCGCGATGAGAATTGCCATCCAGGGAGGAACTCCGAAGAAACCCAGGCCGGCGCGGATGGCTATGAACTCGGTGATCAAAGTGAGGAAGTTCCCGATTCCCAGGTCGATCATCGAAAACCAGCCCCAAAATGGCCCAAAGCGTTCGAAGATCAGCTCGGCGTGTCCGCGATGGGTCGCGGCACCCAGGCGCACCGTCATCTCCTGAACTACAATCGCCATGCAAAATGTGAGGGCAACGAAAGGAAGGAAGAATCCGATACCGAACTTCGCGCCCGTGGCAGCGTAGGAGAGCATGCTGGGCCCGTCGTTTTCTCCCAGCATGACCAGCACTCCGGGTCCTACAAGTAACCACAGCAGCCGCGCCCTAGAGAATAAGCCGCGCTGGGCACGTGCTGCCGAGACTCGCACTCGATCGTGCGCCCGATCCACATCCTCATGAGTAACGACGACGACTTCGGCGTCGGTTCCAATCCGCGTCTGTTGGGACTCTGCACCTATGCTCATGGTCACCGGCAAGAGTTAGCGTAAGTATACATCACCAGATAAACTACGGTTAATTAGAGACTTAGTCGATAATGAAACTCGAGTCAGCTGGAGCGTCGCCGAACACGGTGGCCCGCGTTTGCGACCCAAATCTTTTCTGCGGCCGAACCTCCCAGCGCCACGGTCCCGGCGTCCGTGGCCAAGGTAAGGGTCTGATCGTAATTTCGTCCGGCGACGTGCAGGTGTGCCCCTGGACGGATGCCACGCTGTTGCAGAAATTCCAGTAGATGGCGGTCGCGCTCGTAGATACCGCTAACCTGATAGTTCTTCCCGGCCTCGGCGTGCGAAAGTAGCAGCAAGCCCCGCCGCCGGCGGCTGACCGGGCTTTCCAGTTCGCTAAGGTTGCCGTGCGGACAAGCGCCTCCACGGCCCAACTTGGCCAACAGCTTGCCCTCGAAATCGGGCGAAACAGCGTGTTCCATGCGCTCGGCTTCGTCGTGCACTTTGTACCATTCCATGCCGAAAATTTCTGCCAGCATGCGCTCGATCAAGTGATGCCGCAAGGTGAGCTTGCGCGCAATCTTGCGCCCAGCCGCGGTCAGCCCCACTTGTCCGCCAGCCTGCATTCGCACCAGCCCGTCCTTTTTCAATCGGCGCAGAGCCATGGTTACGGCCGGCGCGGAGACAGAAAGCCAATGCACCAACGTGGCCGAGATAACGGTCTCGCCTTCACTTTCGGCTTCCAGGATCGCTTTGAGATAGTCCTCTTTGGAAACGGTTATCATCCGAGTTCTTATTATAGAGAAACAGTTAAGTATGGTTAATAAATTTGCGGCTTCGACAGCAGAACAGACTTAACTCAAAACGGCCTGGGTGGAGATTGCGCGTCTGCCGAATAAAAGACCCCCGCGTTTGACATCGTTCTCTCGGCCTCCTAACCTTGTCTATCCGAAGTATGAAAGTGCTGGTCATCGGAAACGGCGGGCGAGAGCATGCGCTGGTGTGGAAACTGCGGCAGTCTCCACGCGTGTCCAAGGTATATTGCGCGCCCGGCAACGGGGGAATAGCTGACGACGCGGAGTGTCTGCCCGCCAACGTGAAAAGTGTCGACTCATTGCTGGCGCTGGCCAATCAGGTCCGACCTGATCTAACCGTTATCGGCCCCGAGTTGCCGCTGATGCTCGGAGTCGTGGATGAGTTCACCCGCCTGGGCTGGCGTACGTTTGGCCCCACCAAAGCGGCGGCGCAACTGGAATCGAGCAAGAGTTTCGCCAAGGGGTTTCTGCAGCGCCACCACATTCCCACCGCCCCCTACGCCATCTGCAACTCCATGGATGACGTCCAGGAAGCATTGCCGCATTTTCATATACCCCTGGTCGTGAAGGCTGACGGGCTGGCCGCCGGTAAAGGTGTGGTGATCTGCAAAACCAAAGAGGAGGTGGCTTCCGTCGCGGCAGAAATGCTCAGTGGGAAAATGGTGGGAGAAGCCGGGTCGAGGGTAGTCCTGGAGGAGTGCCTGCAAGGTGACGAGCTTTCGTTCTTGCTAGTAAGCGATGGCGAGCGCGTGGCTCCTCTGGTGGCGGCCCAGGACCACAAACGAATCGGCGACGGCGACACCGGCCCGAATACTGGCGGCATGGGCGCTTACAGCACCAAGACTATCGTGGATGAACAAATGAGCCAGTGGCTGGTGCAGCATGTCGCCCGACCCGTCGTGGCTGGCATGAAGGCAGAGGGCGCTGAGTACAAAGGCATCCTTTACTGTGGCCTGATGATGACCGCGCGCGGCCCCATGGTACTGGAATTCAATTGTCGGTTTGGCGATCCAGAGACGCAGCCGATTCTGATGCGACTCGAAAGCGACTTGGTGGAGGCGTTGGAAGCTTCCATCGACGGCCGGGTCAGTGATGGCGACTTTCGCTGGTCACCCGATGCTTCGGTGTGCGTGGTGATGTCGTCAGGAGGTTATCCCGGAACCTTCGAAGTCGGAAAGAAGATGATGGGCCTGGAAGAGGCTGGCAAGATAGAAGGCGTGAAGGTCTTTCACGCCGGCACTTCGAAGCGGGATGGAGGATATTACACCGCGGGTGGACGGGTGTTGGGGGTAACTGCACACGACGCGGATTTGCGCACGGCTGTTGATCGTGTATACGCAGCAGTGTCCAAAATCGGATTTGAAGGTGCGCATTACCGCAAGGACATCGCAGCGCGGGCGCTGAAGAAAGGCTAGGCCTCGGCGAGGGGTAGAGCACTCTTTTGAGAAGGACAATGGATGGGCAAAAAACCTTTGGTTTCGATTGTGATGGGCAGCGATTCTGACCTCGACGTCATGAGCGAGGCGGCCAAGGCATTAGACGAATTCGGCATCGTCTACGAGATCGATGTCACCTCGGCCCACCGCTCGCCCGATCGCACGGCTGACTATGCCCATAAGGCGGCCGGACGCGGCATCCGCGTGATCATTGCCGGGGCCGGTGGTGCGGCGCATCTGGCGGGAGTGATTGCGGCACACAGCACACTGCCGGTCATCGGGGTCCCGATTCCTTCCACATCTTTGAACGGTCTGGACTCGCTGCTGGCGACCGTGCAGATGCCCGCGGGGATTCCAGTGGCCACCGTAGCCATCGGGAAGCCAGGCGCGACTAATGCCGGAATCCTGGCGGCGCAGATCTTGGCCCTCTCGAGCGCGACGGTGGCAAAGAAACTGGACGCCCACAAAGAAAAGCTGGCCAACAGCGTGGAAGAGAAATCTCGGAAACTGAAGATGACTCTGGGAGTCTAGAGCATTCTCGACTGATTATAACTTTAGGTCTTTGAGGTATTGCCTCATGTGTTCTCCGAGGTCAGGACGCTTGAGCGCGAACTCTACCGTCGCCTTCAAGAACCCCAGCTTGTCCCCTGTGTCATGCCGCTTACCCTCGAAGACGTATCCATACATTTTTTCCTTCTTGAGAAGTTGGCGCAATCCATCGGTGAGCTGCAGCTCGCCGCCAACGCCAGCCTGAGTCTCGGCGAGGGTTTCAAAGACTCCAGGAGTCAGGATATAGCGACCGATCACGGCGAGGTTGGAAGGCGCGTCTTCGAGGTTGGGCTTCTCCACAAGATCGAGAATCTCGTAAAGCCTTCCGTTGAAGCGCCCATCCGCCGGCTTTACCTTCAGCACACCGTAAGCCGAAATCGCTCGGCCTTCGATTACCTGGGTGGCAATTACGGAACACTGGACTTCTTCGAACACCCCCATCATCTGCTTAAGGCAAGGAACCTCGCCGTCGATGACATCATCAGCCAGCAGGGCGGCAAAAGGCTCATCGCCCACCAATTCGCGCGCAGTGAGGATGGCGTGCCCGAGGCCGAGCGCCTCCTTCTGACGCACGTAAGCGATGTGGATCATGTCGGAGATATGGCGGACGATCTGGAGCAGGTCAGTCTTTTTTCGCTCCTCGAGCATCTTTTCCAGTTCGTAACTCACATCGAAGTGGTCTTCAATGGCCTGCTTGCCGCGCCCAGTGACGATGATGATCTGGTCGCATCCGGCGGCAACCGCCTCCTCGACGCCGTATTGAATGATGGGTTTGTCCACCAACGGCAGCATTTCCTTGGGTTGGGCCTTGGTGGCGGGCAAGAAACGAGTGCCTAAACCAGCCGCAGGAAATACCGCTTTGCGAACTTTCATGTTCATTGTGAAATTTACCTTCGCGCTCCCAACCAATTAACCCAAGACCTCAGTGATCTTAAACCCTCTGATGCGGAAATATCAGGTTGCGGCTATAAGGTCGGGCTATCGTCTCCCAGCATCGCTTTGCGGATAATCTTCAGAGGCACGCCACCCTGCTGCATGAGCCGGTCGTGAAATTCCTGCAAAGTAAACTTGTCGCCTCGGAGTTTCTGATAGTCCTCCCGAAGCTTGAGGATCTGGAGTTTGCCCAATGTGTAGACCAGGTATGTCGGATCAGAAGTTCCCCGTTTGGCTTCCTCTTCGGCCACCGGCGGAACCTGGTACCCCTCTTTCATAAAAAACTCCTTGGCCTGCTGCAGCGTCATTTTTCCGGTATGCATTTCGATGCCGGCGATAAAACGAGCGTCACGGAGCAAAGCATCCTGCAGCTGGCCCATGCGCAACTTCGGATCACCGTTGCCATAGCCTTCATCCTGCATCATCTGTTCGCAGTAATGCGCCCAACCCTCGGCATTGCTGGAGGAAAACAGCAGCTTGCGAGTCTTCGACGGTGCGCTCTTGATCCACAAGAACTGAACGTAGTGCCCGGGATAAACCTCGTGAGTGGCGGTACTGACGATCGTGCCGCGGTTGAAACTCTCCATCCACTGCCTGGTCTTCTCCGGCGTCCACCCACGCTCCGGCAAGGTGACATTGAACATCGCTTCGGTGGCTTTTGTTTCGTAGGCGCCGGGCGTGTCCATGGAGGCGGTGCTGAGCGCCCGCAGGAAAGGTGGGGTCTCCTCGACGATTGGAGGAGTGGGGGAAGGGATGGTGACGATCTTTTTCTGCTCGATAAATTGCCGCAAGCTGCCCAGAATGTCACGAAATGTTTGCAGCAATTGATCAGGGGCCGGGTGATCTTTCTCCAGTTCAGTGAGCACCTCTCGCGGCTTTTGTTTGGGATCAATCTGCGCCGCAACTTCCTTCAGCCGCTGCTGGTTGCGCCGCAAGTCGGCATAACCAATTTCCAGCAGGCGATCGAGCGGGATGTCCACCATTTCGTCATAAAGCAGTTTCTTGCGAAAAGTCTCGGCCCCGATGCGGAAATCGCCGTTGGAGGCTGGCAGCAAATCCTTTTGCAGCCAGCTCTCATATTTTTTCAGGGCATCAACCGCAGACCCATTGCTTGCCTTGAATTCGGCCAGCAACTTGGAATCTCTGACCCCTGGAAACGCAGCAGGAACATCTTTCTGGAAGAAGTCAATTGTGTCCGGCAGTTGCACCAACGCCACTTCGGTGTAGACCTTGGGCGGATGGTTGAGGTTGCGCCGGGCAGCTTCCAGCGCCGCGGGAATTTGCCTTTCCCGTGCGATTACGGAACGGAGGCGTTCCTCCTGCGGTGCAAAGTTACGCTTCATGATCAGGAATATGCTGTTGGTCACGCCCGAGCTGTAGAGGTCAGGGTCTTTCCGCCAGGTCTGAACACGTTGCAGTTCGAGCAGTGCGCTCTTGATGTTGCTATCCAGAAAATCGAAATCAGCGGCTTCGTCCGCTGGCAGCAGTGACTTCTGAAAGGCGTCGAATTTCGACTGCAACCTAATCCAACCAGCGATTTCGGAATCCACGGCGGAGCTTGAGTAATCTTCCAGCCTGTCGTCGTATTGATGGAAGCCGGCCGCCGTCCCCGATGTAGGGTGGAACTGGAAATTAAAGTCGAAGTATTCGTCCACCAGTTTGTCGAAAGCCGCGGCTGTGCTTGCAGGGGCCTTGGACGACTGCGGAAAAGCCCGTGAGACGAGAAAACCAATAACTATGAAGAGCGTAAGTATTAGAACGTATCTGTTGGCCATCATTTTGTGACGTATGCGCATTCTCTAGTGCGACCGGGTCACGGGCGGAGCCTGGGCGATCGCATACAACAGTTCTTCCTGCGAGACGGTCGCGGTGCCCCGCTTCATGACCACGATTCCGCCCGCATAGTTAGCCAGGTGAGCGGCTTCCTCCGTGTTGCCGCCGGCTGCCAAAGCCGCCGTGAACGTGGCAATAACGGTGTCGCCGGCGCCAGTCACGTCGGCCACCTGGTCCGAGCCAAAGATCGGAATGTCGATCGGTTTGTGCCGGCGTGTGAAGGCTACCATGCCGTCCCGTCCACGCGTGATCAGCAGAGACTGCAGCTTCATGCGAGAGATGATTTGCTCGGCAGCCGAACACAACTGGCTCCAATTGTGACCAATTTTGATCGCGAGAGCATCCTCCACCTCCGGTTCGTTCGGCGTGGCCGCTGTCGCGCCAGAATACTGCAGCATGCGGTAACGTGAATCCAAGACCACGGGCACTCCATCCAGCCCGCCGCGATAGCGGATTGCATTCAAGATTGCGGGCGTGGCCGCGCCGTAGCCATAGTCCGAAAGCAGCAGCGCGTCCGAAGCGCGTGCATACTCGCGGGCCGCCAGCACCAGTTCGCGTTGGAGATGGCGATTGGGTTCGGCCTCTGGCTCGCGATCCACGCGGACCACCTGTTGCCGCGCCGTGTGCGCCATGCCGGCAAGAATGCGGGTCTTAGTCACGGTGGCGTAGCTTTTATCCTTCAAGATCCCTACCACCGGAATGTGTTTATGGCGGAATCCCTTAAGCAGCAAGCGTCCGGCCTCGTCGTCGCCTACTACGCCCACAGGGAGAACATTTACACCGAGGTCGGCGAGATTGTTAATCGCATTCGCGCCGCCACCCGGTGAAACGCTGCGCTCGCGATGTTTGAGGATTAAGACAGGCGCTTCGCGGGAGACGCGGGATATCTCGCCGAAAACGAATTCATCGGCTACCAGATCGCCGACTACGGTGATCGTCACCTTGGGAAATGATTCGACGATCTTCCGCAGTCGATCAGACTCTTTTGGATGCTTAGTCATTAAGCAAGAGAGATTTTCTCATGCCCGGCCCTTTCGTTCTGTGACCAAGCGCAACATGGTATCCACCGCGTTAGCTGCATCCACCAGTTCCATCTTTACGGGAATCACGGCCAATGGCTTCAGCGCGGATAGATATCCGCCCAGATTGATGGCATCTTTCTCGGTGGTGACAAAGCCGTCGGCGTCACTTTGTTGGCGGAGTTGCAACAAATCGCGGATGTCCTGCTCCGTGTAGGCGTGATGGTCGCGATAGAAAGCCTCGGCAACCGGTTCGATGGCGGCGGTTCGCAGCTGCAACACAAAATTCTGCGGTCGTGCGATAGCGCAAAACACCACGGGACGGCCGGGAACATTTTGCGGCGAAATGCCACGGCGCGCCCGCCAAATCAGCTTTCCATCCAGCGGAAAGGCATCTGGAGATGAGCCGCTGGTGAGCACAACCGCATCCGCGCGACGCAATGAAGTTAACGGCTCTCGCGAGCGTCCGGCGGGCAGCAGGCGATCGCGCGCGTCCTCAGGCGCCACCAGGACGATATCGAAGTCGCGGGCCAGAGCGCGGTGCTGGAAGCCATCGTCCAGCAGATGAAGCTCAGGTCCGAATTTTGATTCCGCAAAGAGGCCAGCCGCGTAGCGGTCTTCTCCCACCACCACCGGAATTTGGAGACGCCGGGCCAGCAGGAGCGGTTCGTCTCCGAAGTCGCGGGCAGCGCCACCTGGATCCACCAGCACCACTCCGCGCGACTGGCGTCCGTATCCTCGCGAGAGAATGTCGAATTTTACCTCGCGCGCTTTCAGTAACTCACCGAGCAGAATGACAAACGGAGTCTTGCCTGAGCCGCCAACCGAGAGGTTGCCGATGCTGACCACAGCGCCGCGCAGCTTCCGGGCGCGAAATATGCCACGGTCGTAGAGCGCATTGCGGCCTCGCACGGCTGCGCCGAAGATCGAAGACAACAAGTTCATCCTGTCCCTCGCCGCCGAATTTGCTGGCGCACCATAGCCCTGCTACGCGAGCCAGGACGATTCTCAGCTGCTTCCACCCGCAGACACCGTCGCTGGCTCCAGTAGTTTTTCCAACGCCGCCAAAGTTCTCTGCGTGGCACCGGTCTGTGACTGCAATGTCTCGGCGGCACGACGGCCCAGCGCGATTCGCTCTTGATCATTAGATAGGAGTTCCATCAGCACCAGTGGAAACTCTGCTGGCCCGACCACGCGCACTGCATCCCGGCTTTGAAACAGTCCTACAATGTCGCGAAAATTTTCCGTGTGATTACCGACGATGATGGGCACTCCGTATTGCGCCGGTTCGATGATATTGTGTCCACCGCGCGGTACAAGGCTGCCACCGACGAAAGCAACGTCTCCCAAACTGTAGAGTGAGGCAAGCTCGCCGATCGTGTCGATCAAAAGGACTCCGCCCGAAAGCAGATCTCCGCTCCACAGAGAACGGCGCCAGAAACGGATCGCGAGATGTTGCAGCAGCCCCGAGACTTGTCCAAAGCGCTCCGGGCGGCGGGGGGCCAGAATCATCATGGCACGCGGATAACTTGCGAGGACATTCTCGAAGGCTCGCAGCAGCAACGGTTCCTCATCTTCCATTGTGCTGCCACAGACAAGGACTGGGCCAACTTCCGCCTGCTCGAATGCAGCACGCAGGCTGGCGATGATCGGTGGCGGAGAGAGTGGCGCTACGTCGAACTTCAGATTCCCTTTAACCTGAACGCGTTGCGCAGGTGCGCCGATTTCCCGCAGGCGGCGAGCGTCCTCTTCTGTCTGAGCGAGAAAGAGATCGATGCGGAGGAGGACCCCGGACAACAAAAGCCCGAAACGGCGATATCCTGGCCAGGAGCGATCGGAAATTCGGGCGTTCACCACCGCAATTCGCGCTCCGCTCGCGTGTGCCAGCCGCAGAAAGTTCGGCCAAAACTCGGTCTCGGCGATCACAATCAGCTCAGGGTGCAGCGCGCGTAGATAAGGTCGGATGGCAAAGGCGAAATCGAGAGGGAAATAGAAAACGCTTTCCTCGCCAAAGCGTTTGCGAGCGAGCCTTTGGCCGGTCGACGTAGTGGTCGAAATTACAACGCGATGCTGAGGAAAGTGTCGTCGTAATTCCTCAATTACGCCACTAACTGCGAGGACCTCGCCTACGGATACAGCATGAACCCATATGGTTCGTCGGGCAGATACTTTGTCAAACCGTATCGGCAATCCCCCGAGGCGCTCACCCAGCCCTTCGTGGTACTTTCCGTGGCGGAGCATCTGAAACAGCCAATAGGGAAGGCTCACCAGCAGACCTATTGCCAACAGCGAGCTGTAAAGCAAGTACATGAAGGAAGGGACATTCTAAACGTATCGGCATCGCCCCAGACACCACCGCGAAGGCCGCACGCATCCTATAATCAACTACCATGTCACGTCGGGTAAGGCTTGGTTCCGTTCGGACGGCTGTCCTCGCCGCTGTTGTCCTGATCCCGCTGATTTGTCTGGCTGGGAAAGAATTCGTCATGCCCACACCGCGGCCTGCCAGGAACTATCCCGCGCACGACGAACATCCCACCGAAGCGGTGGCCATTGCAGCCGATCCGTATGACATGGCGGACAAGGCCAGCATTTTCACGGTCCACTACAGCGAACTGGGCTTTCTGCCAATCTTTCTGGTGGTCACCAACGATAGCGATCATCCCGTCCAGTTGGCGGGAATGCAGGCTCAACTGGTCACCGTGAACAGGAGCAAGCTTAGTCCTGCGACTGAGGACGATATTGACCGGCGTATCGCACGCCCGTCGGCGAGCACCAAGCGATATCCTTTGCCCTTTCCCACTAAGGTGAAGGGCGGCGTTAGCAAGCAGGCGCGGGAGGAAATCCAGAATGCGCAGTTTGCCGCTAAAGCCGTCGAACCCCGCGGTACACAGGCCGGCTTTCTGTTTTTTGATGTTTCCGGCATCTCTACGCCGCTGGCGGGAGCGCATTTGTACTTGACCGGGGTGCGGGACGGCAAGGGCAATGAACTGATGTATTTCGAAATTCCCCTGGAGAAATATCTGAGCGCGCCGGCGAAGTCAAATCCTTACTAGTTCTCTAGCGCGGTCAGTTCGGATCTCGGATCTCTTCTTAGGCGTCATCCCCGAAGCCGGCGTACTACAGCCGGGCGAGGGGTCTTGCGCGGAGCTTCGCTGAGCACGCCGCCGTTCTTCACGTCAGATCCCTCGCCAAGCTTGGGATGACGCCAGTCTGGTTCAAAAAGAGCCTCGATAAGCTCACCGCATCAAACCCATCATTAGTCACAGCCTTTATAATCACTCGATATGGTCACGACGCCGGAAACCTCGGTGGCGGCCCGCGCCAAGTATGAGCCGATCATCGGCTTGGAAGTGCACGTCCAGCTTCAGACTGTGAGCAAGATTTTCTGCTCCTGCTCCACCCGATTTGGCGATCCACCCAATACCAACGTGTGCCCGGTCTGCCTAGGGTTGCCGGGAGCTTTACCGGTGCTGAATCGCAAGGCGGTGGAGTTCGCAGTCTTGGCGGCGATGGCGCTGAATTGCCGCGTGAACGAGACTTCCATCTTTGCCCGTAAGAATTACTTCTATCCTGACCTGCCCAAGGGCTATCAGATTTCACAGTACGACAAGCCGCTGGCTGAGCACGGAGCGATCGAAATTTCGGTTCAGGGGCGAACAAAGAGGATTGGCATCACGCGGCTTCACTTAGAGGAGGACGCAGGCAAGAGTCTGCATGAAGGTTTTGCCAATTCGGCAGAGACAACGGCCATTGATCTCAACCGCAGCGGCGTTCCCTTGATTGAAGTTGTCAGTGAGCCCGACATTGCCTCGGCCGACGAAGCTTACGAATACCTCACGCGGCTCAGGGAGATCATCCTTTACACCGGGGTCAGCGACTGCAATATGGAAGAAGGCTCCTTGCGTTGCGACGCCAATGTTAGTGTCCGTCCGCGAGGGCAGAGGGAATTCGGCACAAAAACCGAAGTAAAGAATGTCAACTCCTTCCGCTTTATCCGCGAAGCGCTGGAGTATGAGATAGACCGCCAAATCGGAGTGATTGAGTCCGGTCGACGGATCACTCAGGAGACGCGGCTCTACAACTCGAATGAGGGCAAGACCTATAGCATGCGATCGAAGGAGCAGGCACACGACTATCGTTATTTCCCCGAGCCGGACCTCTTGCCGTTGATAGTGGATGAGAAACGGCGGGCCGAGATCCGCGTTTCTCTTCCCGAGCTGCCCGAAGCGCGACGCAAGCGCATGGTCGCGGACTATGGCATTACGGAGTATGACGCGCAGGTTCTTACCTTCACCAAAGCGCTCGCGGACCAGTTCGAAGCGGCAGCGAAGGCGGCAAAGAATCCCAAGCGCGTGGCAAACCTGGTCCAGAGCGAACTGATGGGACGATTAAAGGCCAAAGGCCTGCAGATCGAGCGTTCACCAATTTCGATGAAGGGTGTGGCGGTGTCGGCGGATTTGGTGGAGAGCGGCACAATCTCAGGCAAAATGCTGAAGGACCTCTACGATCTCAGCTTCGAGCGTGGGAAGGATTTTCCCGCTGTCTACGAAGACGAAGGCCAGCCAGAACAGTCGCGTGACACTTCAGCGCTGGAAAGAATCATCGACCAGATCATCGCAGGCAATCCCAAGCAAGTCGAGCAGTACCGCGCGGGCAAGACCACGGTCGTGGGATTCTTCGTCGGCCAGGTGATGAAAGCGTCCAAAGGTCAAGCCAATCCGCAGCTGGTGAACGAGCTGCTGGTGAAGAAGCTGCAAACGTAGCTTTCTCCGTGCAGAGTTACCAGGCTTGGAATTGTCGCGGCAGAAGCTCAGAGTCTCAGTAGCGGTCGCGTCAGGCAGGTCGGGCCACCACCGCCGTTGACGCACAGCTCGGAGCCAGGAAAAGTGCGCACGTCGAATCCTGCTTGACGGAGTCTCTGGTTGGTCTTCTGATTTTCTTGCAACGCAAGTAGTCGCTTCTCGCCTAAAGAAAGAATATTGCAGGCCAGGGTGTCGCGCTCCGAATAGTCGATTTCAACAAAGCGGTATGCGCGAGATTTCAGCATCTCGACCGTTTCAACGGCCAGCCATGGCAGATCGACTACCGCGGTTTGTTCATCTAGCAGGCTGATCAGCGACATCAAGTGCAGACAGGCCGAAGGCCCGGAACCGTAGGGCAGCGGCGCGGAGATAACCTCAACTCCTTTGGGCGCCAGGAGGGCGCGCATCTGAGCAATTCCCGCGGAGTTGGTGCGATACCCCAGACCGATAAGCAACGTTTTTGCGTCCAGCCAGATCATGTCTCCGGCTTCGGTCGCGCCGGGAGGCTTGATCTCGCCGAGCATTGAAATGCCGAGAGTCTGATAAAACTCGCGATGTTGTACGGCTTCCGCGACGCGATTAGGTTTGCCAGGATTCATCACAATCATGCCGTAATCGGTCGCGAACGACGGATCGTGAGTGTAGACCGCATCCAGCGTGAGCGTGGATGACGCCGGGAGGTGGGCTACTTCGGCGCCAGCCGCTTGCAATTGGCGAAATAACTCGTCATGTTGTGCTTTCGCTTTCTCGAAATCGGGTGCATGGGCGAACCCCAGCTCCCGCCAACGCGTTGCCGCCGCCGATGTGCCCCATCCCGCTGAATGCGGCGGACACACTAGCACTCGTTGCAGCCGACCGACCATGGAGTGACCGTTGACGCCGTTCGAGTTGCTCGGCAAAGTTTCCTCCAACCCGAATCTAAAACTCCACGTGGGCGCGGAAAGATGGCACCACCACCGGCCCGCGGTCGCGGTTGTAGCCCGGATTGTTGATGTGCTGCACGCCCGGTGCGATGTAAATCCCTCGCCACAGGTGGGCGGTGTAAAACGCTTCCAGAATGTTTTCCCGACCGTAGTTCAGCTTGCCGTCACCGAGCAGGAAGCCGAAGCCGCCAGCCGCCAAATAATTCTGGTGATCTTTTTTGATTCCGTTTGACACGAAGGCAACGCCAGCGCGGTCCTGTTTTCGATGCCACTTCGTGCCATTTACCCTTAGGCCCTCGGCGAAGGTCAAATCAATTTCGGTGTAGGCGAAGGACTCGGTCTTTCCGTTGTCCCATCCCCCGCGGGCAAACGCCGTGAGGTTCCGTGTGAGATTCTGTTCCAGGTTGACGCCAAAGCCGTACTTGCGCGTGATGTGCCAGGGATGTCTGGTGATGTCGGACGCGATATGGTTTTGCTCAGCCTGGATGATCTGGTCGCGATAGATCCCCATGTTCGCATAGTTGGTGTAAGCGAGAAGGCGCACCACGCCTGGCTTCTTCGGGATGGGTCCGTGGCGCAATTCAAACTCGAAGTTTTCCGCGTGCACCTGCCACGGCCGCCACACCAGATCAATTCCGTTCGCGACCTTCGGCATAAGCCCTTCGACGAAGCGGAAACCCCAGTTGCGGTCCTCGTAGTCTGCCATGACGCCCACCGTGTAGCCGCGTGTATCGGCGGCGTAGTCCCAGGCGCCGTTGTTGTCCACGGACCAGTTGGTGAATTGAAAACGCGTGTCGGAGCCCACCGAATTCAGATCAAAGAAATCAGGCAGGCTGAACTTGCCGAAACGAACTTCCAGGCGACGCCGCGGCAGTTCATCGAACAGCGAGAGGGGAGTGCGCTCGCTCTCTACCTTGTCTTTACTAAGAGCAAATACCTTGTGGATCATGCCGCGCGCCAGATACGGCGCTTTGCTGAGCAAGGGATTGCGCACGATGTCCAGATCCGTATTGCCGGCCAAGCCAAGGCCGGTACTGAGCGCCGAACCACCCGCTTCTTCGATGTCGACCAGGATCTCCGTGGAATTATTCAAACGCACGCCAGTGTAGAGCGTGAGCACGCGCGAAGTGGCCTTTTCATAGTTTGGGGCGAGACTGTTCCTGCCGCTGTACTTGGCATCGAACGGAGGATGAGTTTGGAAGATGAAATTTGCCTGCCCCGACAGCCAAAAGCGAGTGTCTTTAAAATGGGGAAACATGCTCTGCGGGTCGGGGGAGTCCGCTTCCCTATTCGCGCCTGAAGCGGCAGGCTCCTGAGGAGGATCAAGTTGTTGGCACTTGGCAGGACTGGCCCAGCCTAAGGTCGCAATCATCCACAAGGCAAGCCGCGGCCAGCATGTTTTCCGACGCACGAGTTGGCTCGGCTTCTTCATTTCCTGAAAGTAATTTGTTGAATTTACTCCTGCTCGCTTAGCGGAACATTAAACTGTCCGGGATCTTTGGCGTGTTCCAGCCCTATCCCGACAGTGAGGGTCTAAATGCATAAACAGAATACAGTCGAGCAGGCACTTACCGAAGACGAGAAACGCTGTTTGCGAGGTCGCGGAACACGGCCACCAATAAAACGGGACAGCCCGGAGCCCCCCGAGGCTGTCCTGAACCCTCCCGGTTAGAAGGGCATGTCACTATGGCTAAAATAGCGAAAGCGTGTTTCAGCCAGGTTGCGGGAAAATTAAAATCGCATGAATTTCCGAGTATCGCACGCCGGTGTTTCAAACCTTTCCCGCTGTTATATTTATTAGTCATTTCATACTAGTCGGTTTGTGGGGGACCGATGTCGCGCAAGGTCGAGCTATCGCGCAAGCTGCAGCAGCGCGCGGAGCAGATGATCCCCGGCGGCGTGAATTCGCCAGTACGCGCCTTTACTGCCGTGGGCGGCGATCCGCCGTTCATCGTTCGCGGCCAAGGCTCACACCTGTGGGACGCGGATGGCAACGAGTACATCGATTACATCGGCTCTTGGGGACCTCTGATCCTCGGCCATGCGGCACCCGCCGTGATTGAAGCCATCTTCAACGCGGCCTGCAATGGGACCAGCTTCGGCGCTTCCACGCCCGCTGAAGCCGATCTCGCGGAAATTATCCTGTCGGCATTTCCGGGCATGCAGAAAGTGCGCTTTGTCAACTCTGGTACCGAAGCCACCATGTCCGCTATCCGTCTGGCCCGCGCGTCCACCAAGCGTAAGTACATCGTGAAGTTTGAAGGCTGTTATCACGGGCACGCAGACGCTCTGCTGGTGAAAGCCGGTTCTGGAGTAGCTACTCTCGGGATCCCGGGATCGGCAGGTGTGCCGGAAGAGTTCACTCAGTTCACACTAGCCTTGCCCTTCAATGACATCGACGCAGTCGAGTTGGCATTCTCCAAGTACAAACATCAGATCGCCTGCGTAATCGTCGAGCCGGTTGTGGGCAACATGGGGTGCGTCCCCGGCTCTGGCGGATATTTGGCGGCGCTGCGGCTGATCACTCAGCGCGAAAATGCGGTCCTCATCTTTGATGAAGTGATGACCGGATTCCGCCTCGCCTTCGGGGGAGCCCAGGAGCTCTACGGGATTCGCCCTGATCTGACGACAATGGGGAAGATTATCGGCGGTGGGCTGCCGGTCGGCGCTTACGGAGGCGCGAACGAGATCATGGATTTGGTGGCACCGCTCGGCCCCATGTATCAGGCTGGCACCTTATCGGGAAATCCTTTGGCAATGGCCGCGGGGCTGGCGACGTTGCGTCATCTGCAAGAGCACAAGCAGGAGATCTATCCTCGCCTGGATAAGCTTGCCGGAGAATTGGTTGAGGGAGTCGCCGCGGCCGCCCAGGAAGCGGGCGTACCCGTCTCTCCCGGTCGCGTAGGTTCGATGTTCACCTGGTTCTTCACCGCCGGCCCAGTGACCGATTGGAATTCAGCCTCGAAGTCCGATACCGAAGCCTTCGGCCGGTTCTTCCGAGCCATGCTGGACAACGGAGTTTATCTGCCGCCGTCGCAGTATGAAGCCGGGTTCCTCAGCACGGCGCACACGGAAGAAGACATTCGCAAAACGATTGCCGCAGCCAAGAAGGCGTTTGCCCTGGCACGTGCGGGCTCAGCCGGTAACTGACGGCTGATGGCTGCCTGCTTTCTCCATCATCTCCGGAACAGTGAGGAACTCGTATCCTTCTGACTTATGGCGTGCGATGAGGTGGTCTGTTGCGATCACGGTTCGCGAACGGTCTGTCCCGAAAGCGTGATGCCCGCCGTCATGCAGCAAAATCACATTGCCACCGTGGACTCCTCTCGTGACTTTGCGTTCAATGTACTCTGCCGAAGTCGCGTTCCAGTCGTACCCAGTTACGTTCCACATCACAGGCAGAAGTCCTAGTCCCCGAACCACTCGCAGGGTGATCGGTCTGCGCCCGCCGAAGGGTGGACGGAACAAATTCGAATGCTCGCCCACAGCATCAGTAATCGCCTCACGGCACTGCAGGATTTCTTCCTTCACCTGGCTGGCAGACTTGAAAATCAGTCGCGGATGGGTGAAAGTGTGGTTTCCGATGACATGCCCAGCCCGGACCAGTTCGCGAGCGATGTCGGGCCTCTGTTTTACGTAGCGGCCGATGAGGAAGAATGTGGCCCGCACCCCACGCTTGGCCAGGACCTCCAGCAGACGGAGAGTGTGAGGATCATTCGGGCCGTCGTCGTAGGTGAGCGCGAGTTGCTTTGTTCCAGCCTTTAATCCAGTAAAGGTCCTTCCATACCATTGGCCTGTGGGTGCTGTCGACTGATATCCCGCGGCGCCCATCGCCGCGGCGGCAGCCGCCGCGCCTAAAATAGCTCGCAACATGACGAGGCGATTGTAAATGCACTGCAGATTGGAGATTGTAGATTTCAATCAAGGTCTGAAATCTGAAATCCGCCGCTGTTAACCTTTCTCGCAATTGCCTCGCAGCCCGAAGCAATATATCCTGCCATGCGAAGCCCTCGATCCCATGGCCAATCTTTTTGAACTGCCCCGCTACATTGCAGTGGAAGGTCCCATACGAGTCGGTAAGAGCACGTTGGCGCGCGTGCTGGCCGAGCGCCTGAACGCCCAGCGCGTCATGGAGGCGGAGGACAACCCCTTTCTGCACGCCTTTTATCAGGGGGAGCCGGGAGCCGGTTTTCAGGCGCAGTTTGCTTTCCTGATCCGACGCTTCGAGCAGCTCCACGGGCTCGACTTGGGTCCACGCTCGCAGAAGACGATCGTTACCGACTTCATCTTCGAAAAAGACAAGCTTTTCGCCTGCTTGAACCTCACCGACCAGGAACTCGACACCTACAATCGCTACTACAACTATTTCCATGAACAACTCCCTACTCCCGACCTGGTGATCTACCTGCAAGCTACCCCCGAGGTGCTGAAGAAGCGTCTGAAAAAAAAGAATGCGCCGGGAGAGAAGGCGATCAACGAGGATTATCTCGAGGAAGTGATCAAGGCCTACGAACACTTCTTCTTTCACTACACGTCGTCCGACCTGCTGATCGTGAATACCTCGGAAATAGACTTCGTCGAGCGCAACGAAGATTTGCAGGAGCTGCTGCGAAAAGTCTCGGCTCCAATCAAGGGCACCCAGTATTTCCTGCCGCTTGGAAGCCGGGAAGCGGCCTCAGCGTAGGACTTGCGTGGGGACAGGCGACCCCGGCTTTCCGGTCGAGCGTAGTTCGACAGTCACACACCTGCGGGAGCGGCCCCCGCTGCTCACATACGCTGGTTTCTCACTTGCAGGTTCGCGGTCAAGTTATTACAATTGTAATAACACAGGAGTAGTTCATGATTGAGCTCAAGGTCCGCAGGTTCGGCAATTCGCTGGGCGTGGTGTTGCCAAAGGAGGTCATCAACCGTCTGCGCACCGATGACGGCGAACGGCTGTTTCTGATTGAAGAGGCGGAGGGTGGTTACCGGCTGACGCCCTACGATCCGGCGTTCGAGAAGAAAATGAAAAAGGCCGAGGAAATTATGGGCCGCTATCGCAACACACTGCGCGCCCTGGCAAAATGAAAAGAAACAAGCCGGTCTGGATCGAAGAGCGCGACGCCCTCGCGATTCACGACCGGCTTTTGGCCGACCATGGCGGTCCCCCAGGATTGCGCGATGAAGGGCTTCTGCAATCCGCTTTGGCGCGCCCCCTCCAACACCACGCTTATGCCGACTCCCCGGACGTGGTCGAGATGGCTGCCCTGTATACCACTGGCCTTGTCCGGAACCATCCTTTTGTCGATGGCAACAAGCGAGCGGGATTTGTAGTCGGTATCCTGTTCCTGGAACTCAACGGCTTCAGATTCATTGCAAGCGAGGAGGACGCAACCCAGGCGGTTTTGAGCCTTGCGTCGGGCACGCTCGATGAGGCCGCATACACGGCGTGGCTGCGGGCCAACAGCAAACGGACCAGGCGGTAAAACAGAGGACCGGAAAATTCGAAGCCCATGCCAATCAATGTTTTCGTCCGCGCCGGCTCCGGCCGAGCATCCGTGGATCATAACGAAGCGGCTCCGGCGGATGCAGCACGATCTGCTGATACTCCGGATGCCGCGGATTGATCAGCCAGTTATGTTCATTCACGGCCAGCGCCGAAGGCACTAACAACACAGAGCTCTCTGCTCTTTTCACGAAGTCATCGCCAATCTTTGCGATGTCCGGAGGGGCGGGAGTTTCTCGCCAATGCGCCGGCAGCTCGTTGGCTTTCACCTGTTCGCGGGAGACGCTGTCAGGGACATGCGCCGTGGCCAGAACCAGGTCGTCCGGAGGGTCGTCGGGATCAAGGTGAACAAAATATTCCAACATGGCCAGCGATTGGTGTTCGGAGGCATAAGCCAGGCGCGTTCCCAGGCTTGACCATCGCCCGCCGTATCGATACGAGCCTTCTCCGTCGAATGGTGTGCGAGCATAGGCAGCGCGCAGCACGCGAAAGACACGGGTCAACTAATCCCGCCGTAGGCAATGCGGCCGAGAAGGTTTTCCACCTGGCGCGCACCCAGTTCAGTGTCAATCGCGGCGATAGGCGCCAGCCCACCCAAAGCATGGTTAGCACGCTTAAGCCACCGGTTCGCACGAGCCTCGTCCCCCAGGCTCTCGCGAGCCAACGCCAGCACTCGCGCCATTCGATACAAGCGGTCCGATTCAAACCGGGCAAGTCGGCCGCGCCGGCGCCGTTGCAGACTGCGAGTGGAGAGATCCAGGGCGTGGGCCAACTCTTTCAGGGTCAAGCCCGAGGCTTGCATGAGTTCTTCCAGCACAGCGTGGGGAAACCCTTCCCGAATCGCCTCTCGCATATCGCGGTCGCTCGCGAGAGCCCGCCCCAAGGCGCGCTCCCCGCCCAGTTCTCGTAATACCGCACGAAATTCATTCGCCATTTGTCTTCAATTGTAGCGCCAAATGGCACGGAGAGCAAGGATTATTGAGAGAAAGCCTGTGACCTCTTTCCTGCGTCCGGCTCGAAATGCCGCCGTAAAGGCCTACTTCTCATGCCGCGGCAATGAGTAAAGCAGTAGCTTGCTGACTTTCGCAAACTCCGGATCGGCGGTGACGAGCCAGGCGTTGCGCTCGATCGCCAATTCGGCGGCGAATGCGTCGGCATAGCCCAGAGCGTGTTTTTCCTTCAGCGCACCAGCGCGGGAGGCTCGCTCCCGATCCACCGCAACGACAGCGATCGGCATCTCCTGCAACTTCGCCTCGGCTTCCCACGCCCTCGCCTCGCCGTGCCGTCGCCACGCGATGTAGAAGACTTCACCCCAATTTACGGCGGACATCAACAAGGGCAGATCTTGTCCCAAGGCCTCGCCCAGCAATCGCTGCACTTTTTCCGCAACAATCGGCCGCCCCTCAAATAGGCCGATCAGAGCGTTGGCGTCGAGCACGTAGCGGCGTGCGCTACCGCGAGCGCGCGGGGACATTACTTCTCTCTCCTGCGCTCGCGTTCTCGCTCCAGGAATGACTCTTCGAACATAGAAGGTTCGCCTGGTTTCGGCTTCAGAAATCCCCTGATCTCGTTCAGCCGGCACTTAGTGATCGGAGTAAGTACCAGCTTGCCCCGCTCTTCGCTCCAGGTTGCTGGGGTGCCCTTTGCAAGCCCCAAGCGCTCACGAAGTTCGGCTGGAATGACAACCTGGCCCTTGGAACTGACCGTCGTACGATATGCTCGCATTGACGTATCTTACCATAATGTAAGACGAGTGGACACCGTCTTACATTGTTAGGTCGCCAAAACGACTCTCGACCTGCGAACCTCTTTGCGTCTAGAATGGTCCGAGCATCATCAAAGGTGCATACAGGCTCTATCTGCCGAAGGGCGGAGGGGCACTGGAGGACATCGTGAGTCACGCTCCTATTGGCGAACCTCGCCAAAAGATCACCGTCGCGTCTCTTCGAGAAAAGAAACTTCACCACGAGCCTATCACTTGTCTGACGGCGTACGACTATGCCAGCGCGCGCCTGGTCGACGAAGCTGCAATCGACGTCGTTCTGGTGGGCGACTCGCTGGCCCAGACCATGCTGGGCTACGAGAACACTCTCTCCATCACCGTGGAAGAAATGCTGCATCATGCACGTGCCGTCAGGCGCGGGGTGAAAAATGCCCTCCTGGTCGTGGACATGCCCTATGGCTCCTATCACGTGGGCGCGGATGACGCCGTACGCAATGCGGCAACATTCGTGAAAGAAGCTGGAGTCGAAGTGGTGAAGATTGAAGGCGGCGAGAAGCGGGCCGACCTGATCCGCCGCATCATCGATGCCGAAATTCCCGTGGCTGGCCACATCGGGCTGACGCCTCAATCGGTAAACGTAATGAGCGGCTACAAGGTGCAGGGCAAATCGCTGACCGCAATCGAACAACTCATGCGCGATGCGGTGGCGCTCGATCGGGCTGGCGTAGCTTTCATTGTTCTGGAAGGCATCCCGCGCGAAGTAGCGGCCATGATTACGGCGGAAGTCGAAACTCCCACAATCGGCATCGGCGCCGGACCTGACTGCGATGGACAAGTGCTCGTGTTCCACGACATTCTGAACCTGGCCTTTGCTCCACCTGCCAAGTTCGTGCGGCGCTATGGCGATGCCGGCGCGCTCATCACCCATGCGACGCAGCAGTTCCGCGCAGATGTGATCTCGCATCAGTATCCGTCAGATAGCGAGTCTTACCATCTTCCGAAAGAAACGCGTGCCGCCCTGGAAACGGTGCTGGATCGCAAGCGGGCAATGCGGCGTTGAGAGGTCAAAGCGGCTAGGCTGAGCCCAGCGCCAAGGTTCAGCCAGGGCCGTCTTACGCATTCCTTTTCTTGATGAACGTCACTCACACGATCCATGAAATGCGGTCGGCTTCTCGCGCGGCCCGCGTCGCCGGTGGATGCCTAGGCCTCGTACCCACCATGGGTGCCCTTCACGAAGGTCATCTCTCGCTGGTGCGCGCAGCCAAGGAGCAATGCGACGCTGTGGCCGTCTCGATCTTCGTAAATCCTCTCCAGTTTGGACCAAAGGAGGATTTTGCTAAATATCCGCGCACCTTCGAGCGCGATTGCGAACTGCTGGAAAAAGAAGCTGTGGATTTTCTCTTCGCGCCTGCCGCGGAAGAAATGTTTCCCCATAGAGCGGTCACTTACGTCACGGTGGAGGGTCTTAGCGAAAGGCTTTGCGGCCGCTCTCGCCCTGGACACTTTCGTGGAGTAACTACGGTGGTTTCGAAACTCTTCCACATCGTAGAACCGGATGCTGCCTTCTTCGGACAGAAAGACGCCGCCCAGGCTGCGATCATCCGTCGCATGGTTCGCGATCTCAACTTCCCTGTTGAAATCGTGGTCGGCCCTATCGTGCGCGAGCCGGATGGCTTGGCCATGAGTTCACGTAACGCATATCTCGACCCACAACAACGCAAGGCGGCGCTAGTGTTATTTCGGGCCCTTGCCGAAGTGCGGAACCGGTTCGACCAGGGGGAGCGCAACGCCGGCAAGTTGATTGCGGCGGGGAAGCAGGAGTTTACGAAGGAAGCCGCCGTCCGCCTGGACTATTTGGAAATTGTGGATCCGGAGACGCTGGAACCGCGGTTGAGTGTTTCGGATAGGTCGCTAATAGCCGTGGCGGGGTTCGTCGGTTCAACCCGCCTGATCGACAATATTTTGCTTCCACAGTAACTCTCTCCAGAGTCCTCAAACACGAGAAATGAACTCGTTTCCTGCAATCAAGAACCGCAGCGGACGCTTGGCGGCCTTCGTAATCCCGATCCGGACCGTGTTCCGAACTCGCGGAGACGGGTAGCTATCAGCTGTAATGAACAGATCTGAGTCAGCACCGGTCAGATCTTTGGCGTTGTCTCGCATTCTCGTGATCCCAAACGCCTCAGCCAAGCGGCCCGGCCCACTGGTGAGTTTTCGCAGATCGCGAGTGTTGCTTGGTCTCCCGTCGAGAAAGATCCCCCTCGCCCGCGCCATTTCCTTGATCCCAAGTAACGGTTCCAGCGCGCGGAAGAGCACGCCACCGGCCTCTCCATCAGGCAAACAAGAGACGTTAAAGCAATAGTGGTTGCCGTAAATAAAATACACATAGGAATGCCCGGGAGGACCGAACAGTACGGCGTTGCGCAGTGTACGTCCGGCAGCGGAATGCGCGGCTGGATCATTCAATCCCAGGTAGGCTTCGACCTCGACGATCCTCCCGGCTAGAAGTTTCTTGCCTTCTCGCCGTACCAGCACTTTGCCCAGCAGCTCACGGCTTACGATTCGTGGATCGCGAGCATAAAAGTCGCGTGGCAGCGGAGTTCGGAGCTTGTCTTCCATCGTCATGAATCTTGTCGTACCCATCGTTTGAAACACAACAAATCCCAGCGAAGACCTGATGGTGCACTGTACTTTCGGAACGGGGTCCAGCTCTGAAGTCCCTGCTATTCTAAGCCGCAAAACGCCACTCAAAGTTGTCACGACGAATCAATCTTAAAAAGGAGTATTTATGCTTGGGAGACCGCTGAAGATCGCTTCAATTCTATTGCTGCTGGGGATGTTTGCTGGGGCGGAAACCATTCCGGCTGGCACTCACTTCACCGTTCGTACGGACTCGCAGATCAGTTCCGGAACCGCGAAGACAGGCGAAAGCTTTAACGCCAACTTGGCCAATGACCTGATCGTCAATGGCAAAGTCCTGGCGAAGGCAGGCGCACCGGCAAGGGGCAAGGTGACCTACGCCAAATCCAGCGGCCGTTTGCATGATCCGGGGGAGCTGACACTGCGGCTCACTTCGGTAGAGATCAATGGCAAGATGATCCCAATCTCAACCAGCGGCTTCCATGCCAAGGGCAAGAGCCACACCAAAAGTAACGTTACCAAGATCGGCGGCGGCGCGGCGGCCGGTGCGCTAATTGGCGCTCTCGCCGGAGGCGGCAAGGGTGCCGCGATCGGGGCCGGCGTGGGTGCAGGCGCCGGCACAGGTGTGGCAGCTGCCACGGGCAAAGAAGAGGCCGTAGTACACGCCGAGACCGCTTTGACGTTTGCGACGACGACAGCAGTCAAGGTAAAGTAGTCAAACCTATGGGTGGCGGGTTGGCGACCCGCCACGCACGGCTCGCGGGCCCCAGCGTACCTACGCCGCACCCTTCTGAGCTTGTTTTAGGTACGCCAGCACCTCTTCCGCATGCCCTTCCGGCTTCACTTTTTGGAAGATGTGCTTGATCTTTCCGTCCGGCCCGATGATAAACGTCGTTCGCGCCACACCCATCACTTTCTTCCCATACATGTTCTTTTCCTGGATCACGCCAAAGGCATTGCCCACTTTCTTGTCAGCGTCGCCCAGCAGAGTAAACGGCAGGCTGTACTTCTCCTCGAACTTTTTCTGCGCCTTGGGCTGGTCCGGCGAGATGCCCAGGATTACCGCGCCGCTATTCTGAATCTTCCGGTAGGAGTCGCGGAACTCACAGGCTTCAACGGTGCAGCCCGGGGTATCCGCCCGAGGATAGAAATAGAGAACAACGTACTTGCCACGAAAGTCCTTCAGCGAAATCTCTTTACCATTCTGATCAGGCAAAGTGAACTCGGGGGCTTTATCATTGATATTAACGTTAAGAGAATCCATGGTCATGTCTCCTGTCAGCTCTACGTTATATCGCACTGCCTGGTGGGTAGTCATCCTGGCTGGCTTGTCTTTAATTCCATTTCAAATTCTGCCTGGTCAGCTCGCCCGTCGTGAAGCCGCGCCCCGCGGACCCCGCGCTCTGGGACTACTCGAATTGGCTGCGAATGGCAAGGCCCACCTTATCCCGGTCGTAATTATGGACGAGGGCAGGTTCTACGATGCCAGCGCCTATAAGGCTTCGCCCGTGCCCATGGCGCTGGAGTGGGGCACAGTCTATGAGGCAGTGCGAACGGGCGTCTCCGAAGGATTGTTCACGGTAACCGCTGTTTTCCGCGGGAAAAACACGTGGATCGGCGACGGCAAATGGCAGTCCGCATCCGAGATTGCCGCCGCGGTAGCCAAGAAACCGGCAGCAGCCTCAAAGCCGCTCGAGGATAAGGACACTCCTCCGGTGTTGCGGCGGTCAAATTCAGAGAAACCGAAGTCTCCAGAACCACCGTCACCTCAGACGACGCCGCAATCTACATCCACTGCGACTCCTCCACCGGCTTCGGCCCCTACTCCGCCAGCATCCTCGGCTCCCGCACCCACGGCTTCCACCCCAACCACCACCGATCCGTTTGAAAATGACCCCAACCGGCCAATGCTACGTCGCGGAAAACCGGCTCCAAGGGCGGTCGAACAAGACTTCAGCACATCGCCCGCCAAGACGCCGCCTCCCGCTCTCACCGGATCGGTCCAGCTCATTCCCGCAATCTCGGACGCCGCGGGCCCTGATCCGCGTCCCTATGCCTACAGCCTCAAACCGGAAGAGGAGGAGAAATTCCGTGCTCGGATGCTGGTGTTAGCGGCGGACGAAGTCCGTACTCGATCCCGGCAGGTGGCGGCTGAGACTGTCGGAGCCACGGGATCAGCCGGGAGTTCTTCCCGCCCGGGCAAGGCGCTCGCTGGCAAAGGTCCGCAGCCCTCCTTCGAGAATGTGCAACTGCGAGTATTCGATCTTTCCAACAGCAACGAGCCCGTCCTGGTTCTGACGACGCAAGCCCGCATGCCGGAAGTCGCGAAGGCAGCCAGGTCCGATCTTCAGTATTACGTCACTGTAGTAGCTCGGAACGATCTGTATGGCGAGCTTTACAAAGCTTTTTCCAACGTGACCGATAGCCAGCACTTGGACGTCTCGCCGCGATTTGATCTGATCGATGCCGTGGATGTTGACGGTGATGGACGCGGCGAGCTGCTGTTTCGTCAAAACTCGGACGCCGGCACCGCCTTCGTTGTGTATCGCGTCATAGGAGATCGGTTGTGGCCACTATTTCAGGGGACGCCCGGACCGGGAACGATTAACTGAAGGAGCTTTGATGGTCCGCGATAGCGCGTTCGGACCCGAGCAGGCTGCAGAAAACTCTGGTTTTGGGTGGCGCAGCGCTTTTAGCGCTGCGATAACTGCTCTCCAATGAGCACGGCTTTAGCCGTGGGGGTATCTAACCCCGACTCTTTCCCGCTGCCAGCTGATCATGCTCAATCGTCACCTCTGCGTCATCACCAGCTCGCCGTTCTCTACCTTAATGCCGCCCACATTGTCCGGCAGCTTCATCCGGTCGCGCTGTTCGGCGAGCCGCTTTTGCAGACTGTCGTTGACCAGGGACACCGGAACATTCAGATCACCAACTTTGAATTCAGTAGGATCAAATGTCGCGTACCCATCCTTGGATCCTAAATGTCCCGCCAGCGTCACCCACACATCCTTGCCGGCGATCTGGGTCAGAAACTGGCCGTGGGCGACATCGCCTTCGAAACTAACCTGATAATCCTTGATCTCAGGCTGTCCCGCCCCAAGCATGGCATCTGGAGAAGACGGAGTCGAAGTCGGGACGCCGGGGGCGACCTGGCCGGAAGAAGCCGGAACCGTCGCCACAGCCTGTGCGATGGCGGCGCTGACCTCATCAGCGTTGAGACGAACTTCAGCGGGAGGCTGGCCTGGTTCCTTGGGCTTCTCTAACTCCTCTATTTTAGCCTGAAACGATTGTGCATTGGCCGAGGCCGCAGCCGGCGCCTGTGGCTGCGCCACCGGTGCCGGCTTCTTCAATACCAGGCACAACGCCAGCAGCGACGTGACCAAAGTGGCCACACTGATGATGCGATCCCATTTCCATTTCATTGTTTTGTCTCCGCCTGCCGCACTTTCGGCTACAGACATGTTACCGGGAGGCGCTTGGGGTCTCACGTAACCGAAGTCATTGACCACACGGCAAGCCATTGCCGGGTATAATGGTCGACCTCACCATGGCACTGACTTCTGGCACGAAAATTGGACCGTATGAAATCCTCTCGCTGATAGGTGCGGGAGGAATGGGCGAAGTGTACCGTGCGCGAGATTCGCGCTTGCGTCGCGAAGTGGCAGTGAAAGTCTTGCCGTCCTCGTTCGCCCAGGATGCGGATCGCCTGCGCCGTTTTGAGCAGGAAGCACGAGTAGTCGGCGCGCTCAATCATCCCAATATTCTGGCGATCTTTGATGTCGGTGCTCAGGACGGCGCGCCGTACCTTGTCTCTGAACTTCTCGAAGGGCAGAGTTTGCGCCAGCTCATGCAAGGCTCACCGCTGCCGCAGCGCAAAGCTGTCGACTATGGCATCCAGATCGCGCGTGGTCTGGCAGCGGCGCACGAGAAGGGCGTGGTGCATCGCGATCTGAAACCCGACAACATTTTTGTGCTGAATGACGGGCGTATTAAGATCCTCGACTTCGGCCTGGCCAAACTGCGGCGGGATGACGCTCTGACCGAAGCGCATCCTGATTTGCAGACCGTGGACCAAGCGCACTCCGCCACAACCCCTGGCCAAGTAATGGGCACTGTCGGCTACATGTCACCGGAGCAGGTGCGTGGCCAGGCCACGGACCATCGCGCTGACATCTTTGCTTTGGGCGCCATTCTCTATGAAATTCTGACCGGCAAGCGGGCGTTTAAACGTGACTCCAGCGTCGAGACCATGAACGCCATCCTGAAAGAAGAACCTCCAGAGCTGGAAGAGGTTGTTCCGGGCCTGACGCCCGGTCTGGACCGCGTGGTACGCCACTGTCTGGAGAAAAATCCGCTACAGCGATTCCAGTCGGCGAGCGATATCGCGTTTGATTTGGAGACGATCTCCAGCCACTCCGCTACAGGGTCCCGTTTGAATGTTGTGGTTGCGGAGCGGCGCGCCTACTGGAAGATGGCGGCAGGGGCTTTGCTGGTGGCGGCAGCCCTGGGCGCTACTTACTTCGCAGCCAGAAGAAGCGCGCCGGCGGCCCCACCAAGATTCCACCAGCTCACTTTCCAGCGGGGCACAATCTACGGCGCAAAGTTTGCCCCCGATGGCCAGAGCATCCTTTTCAGCGCCGCCTGGAATGGAGCGCCCAAACCGCAAATTTACACCACCCGCACCGACGCGCTGATGTCCCGTCCGATCGAACTGGCGGAGAGCCAAGTTTTGAGCATCTCGTCCAAAGGTGAGATGGCGATCCGCCAGAGGACTCAGCCCGGTCTTGTCGCGCAAGGCATGCTGTCCGTGGTGCCTTTGACGGGAGGTGCCCCGCGGGAACTGCTCGGCGATGTCGTCGATGCCTCCTGGAATCCCTCCGGAGATTCGCTGGCGGCGGTTCATGTGACGGGAGGAGAAAACCGGCTGGAATATCCCGTCGGAAAAACCATCCTGGCTACCAGCACTGGCAACATCACTGACGTGGCCATCTCTCCTGACGGCACTCAGATCGCATACATGGACCATCCCAACTACGGAGACACGCGCGGCTACGTGGCGGTAACCGACCTTTCAGGCAAGGCCAAGCGGCTGACGCGTGAGTGGAGTGACCTGACCGGCCTGGCATGGTCACGATCGGGAGATGAGATCTGGTTCACGGGCAGCGATGCCGGAATCAACAGCGCCCTTTATGCAGTTGATCTGCATGGCAAACAGCGAGACCTGCTGCATATCCCAGGGCGTTTGCACTTGTTCGACATCAGCAAGTACGGTCAGGTGTTACTCACCAACGAGGCTACCCGTCTGGAGACCTACGGGCGTCACGCGGGTCAGGACAAGGACCTTGACCTCTCCTGGTTCGATTGGACGATTGGCCGCGCGGTTTCCAATGACGGCCAGTGGGCGGTGCTGGAAGAAGACGGAGAAGGTGGCGGGTCCCAGTATTCGATATTCCTGCGGAAGACTGACGGTTCTCCGGCCATAAGACTGGGCAGCGGTATGGGGCTGGATATTTCTCCGGACGGAAAGTGGGTCGCTTCCACGAGCGTGAGACAGCCTGCGCCCACAGTTCTACTGCCAACGGGGGCGGGACAACCGGTCACGCTCGCCGACAGCCGGTTTTTCCACTCGCAAACGCTGCGCTTTTTGCCCGACGGCAAGGGCATTATTATGACTGCAGCGGAGCCAGGCAAGGCGCCGCGTACTTACATCCAAATGCTGGATGACACCGCTGCAAAAGCAGTGGGGCCGGAGCAATTCCGAGGCAGCGCGGTCTCTCCTGATGGAAAGAGCGTGCTGGGACGCAAGGACAAAACTGTCTGGATTGTCCCGATTTCTGGCACTGAGCGTGGGCAAGAGCTCTCGTCGGTGAAATCCGATGAGGACGCATCGGGATGGACAGCCGACGGCCAATCGGTCTATGTAACGGATTCGTCCTCCGTGCCTGCGAAGGTCTACGTCATGGACATCAAGACCGGCCAGCGCAAGCTACTCCACGAATATGCTCCAGCGGATCCTTCAGGTGTCCCGGGTATTGGTGGAGGCGTCGTCACGCCGGATGGAAAGTTCTACATGTACGACGTGCCACGCACACTTTCCTATCTCTACGTGGTGGAGGGATTGAAGTAAATCGG
>DATKEN010000124.1:0-3640 GCA_035512155.1 Terriglobales bacterium
ACCAACGCCAGTAGTGTGCCGAGTATAACGGGAACCGGGACCTGCACGGTCGGCGCAGTGAGCGGCATGGCAGCCAGTGCCACGGCAACCGTCACCATGACCAGCGGAACCGGTACGTGCAGTCTGACGGCAAGCTGGGGCACAGATAGCAACTACAGCGCAACGACTGCGATGCAATCGACGGCAGCGGCGAAGGCCAGCTCCGCGATTACTCTTGCCTCGAACCTGAACCCCTCGACCTCCGGGCAGACGGTTACCTTCATTGCAACCTTACCGTCTCAAACTACGGGCACTGTCAGCTTCATGGACGGAACTACCCTGCTTGCGACCGCCACAGTCAGTGGAGGCGTCGCCTCAATCAGCACGAGCACGTTGACAGTTGGGACTCATTCCATCAGCGCATCGTATTCAGGTGATACGAACTTCGCGGCAGCAACCTCCGCGGTTCTGTCGCAGGTTGTCAACAGCTCGGGGACAAAGGCGACCACCTCGACCGGCCTAGTCTCGTCAATGAACCCACAACTCGTAAACCAGCCCATTACATTCACAGCTACGGTTTCGGCTCCGGATGCGGTATCGGGGTCAGTAACCTTCCGCAATGGGCGCACAAACCTGGGTACGGTCAACCTCGTCGGCAATCTGGCGTCGTTCACGACGTCGTTTGCCACCACAGGCTCACGCTCGATCACGGCGCAATACTCGGGCGATGCGAATAACCTAGCCAGCACTTCGCCAACACTCAACCAATCGGTTGTAAACCAGCTGCCGACGTCCACGACTGTGAGTTCTTCCCTGAATCCGTCGTACCTCGGACAGTCCGTCACGTTCACGGCAATCGTCTCACCAAGCTCGGGAACGATCCCGAATGGAGAGACTGTCACGTTCACCGACGGCGGTGGAGCAACCATAGGACAGGGTACCTTGTCGGGAGGATCTGCCAGCTTGACCCTCTCGACGCTGCCCGCAGGAACGCATCCGATCCGGGCGACCTATGGTGGCGATACAACCTATGCTGGCAGCACGTCGCCAAAACTGAATCAGACGGTAAACAAGTACCCGACGACGACCGCTCTCACAGTGAGCGCCATGTCGCTGAGTTACGGTCAACCGGAGACTCTCAGTGCCATAGTGACATCTTCTGGCCCTGCGCCCACGGGGACGGTGACCTTCAAGAACGGAACTTCCAACCTTGGAACAGCGTCTCTTGTGGCTGGCACCGCAACACTCAAGAGGTCCAACCTAGCAGTTGGGACATATTCGATAACCGCCACATACAACGGCGATGCGAATTCTACGACGAGTTCTTCGGCTGCCGCTTCGGTCACTGTGACTCAGGCCACTACCGCGACAAACCTTACCTCGTCTCCGAACCCATCGACGCTCGGCCAAATCGTCACATTTACCGCGACCGTCACGTCAAATGCGACTCCGACGGGCTCTGTGAAGTTCACCGCCGGTCCGACAGTCTTGGGGACTGTAAACCTCAACGGCTCGGGAGTGGCCACACTCAGAACGGCCGCTCTGCCTCGCGGCACGACCACAGTGATGGCTGCTTATGCAGGCAATGCAAACCAGGGTGCCAGCTCTGCTTCATCAGTGCAGACCGTTAACTGAACTGCGCAGCTGCAGTCGGTGTCAGCGAAAGACGGGCGGGTGGCCCTCGATAAGAGCGAAGCCACCCATCGCGGGTGATCGCGTCGGCGAGGCTAAAGGCGGGGGCTGAAGCCTTTGCGGAATCGGGCGACTAACGGCACCGCTGAAACGATGCCCGATACGGCTCCCGTCACACACCGCCCCAGATACGTATGCTCTTGACAGCGGCACGGCCAGGGGATGAGTCATGACCGAGCGGGCAATGTGGCGCTTTTTGGCGGCTTCGATGGCACCACCGGCCTCGCGGATACGTGGATCTGGAACGGATCGACATGGATGCAGCAGACACCTGCATCGTCCCCGGCCGCGCGAAATCTTCACGCGATGGTTTTTGATCCAGACGTAGGTGGAATTGTCCTGTTCGGAGGAACCGGAGCCTCTGCAACCGGACCCAACCATTACAACGACACCTGGCTTTGGGATGGGAGCAATTGGACACAGGTATCGCCGCCGGGAGGGCCGCCCAGTAACCGTTATGCTTTTGGCATGGTTTACGACAACGCAGTGCACGCGGTTGTGATCTACGGCGGATATAGCTCCGGTCCAGCTCTCCAGGACACATGGGAACTTTCCCTCGCGCCATAGAGGCCAAAAAACGCGTGTCTGATCGGACTCCTGATCTATGGCAGCCTGCAGAATAACGACACCTTTGTGTTGGGGACATGCGGGTGCTTGCACCCTGATGGATCGATGCTTCCTGCTGTCCAGCGACGTCGATGGTGCTGTTCCCCGTCCTTGCTCGCCGCTTTGAACGAGACAGGGACGGGGCTTTTCAATCCCAGAAAAAAGAGTACCCCTCGAGAAACATACAGGCCTTACGGCCTGCCGGTGCTACGTCGCCCTCCGCCAGATCCCTATCAAGCACCGCGTTAGCACGTCCCAGGGGTCGGCCACATCACGGCTCTGACCTACGTTCTTACCTTGGGAAGTAAGCAGCGCTTCCAGCGAAGTCGTTAGGCTGGCTGTCATCTCGGATTACGATCGCGAAGAAGCCAATCGGGTGATCGTGATCCTCAGTCCGGCATCACAAAAGCCGGCAACGTCTATCTCCGAAGTCTGCTGATCGACTGTGCGAACCAGATCCTTCGCCGACGTGGAAGGACTCGGCGCTTCGGGAGTGCGGTCACCTGGATTCCCGAGGTGGCAAACAGGCCAAGAACCAGGCGGTTGTTGCAGTGGCATGCAAACTAGCGGTTTTGCTCCATCGCAACCAGATGAAAAACGGTCTTGCCGAGATCAATGTCGATCATGTGTCGCTCCATGAAACGCTTCCTCCGTTCACCTCTTATACCCGCCTGCTGGATAAGGCGGCGGACCATCCCATTAGCAATCCGTCCTGGACGAACGTACCAAGACTGGCCCGCCTGAGAATTTGCTGATCAAGTAGCGGAGTCACGCTGGCAGTGGATTCAATCTGTCAGCTGTGTGTTTGGTCTGACACTTACTGCGAAGCGCGCAGAAATCGTCTTTTCCTGCGGCCAGGAATAATTTTGTGCTAGATGTGTGCTGCGGATGGTCAGCGTAAGAGACCGGAACCAGAACAGAGCTGTCAAAGAACAGGTTCAAGAATGCTTGCCAAGGATATGCTGCGCCCTTTCTTCGCGGACTTGGCGGATAGTATCATCGACTATGCGCAATGGCAGGGCCTGCCGGCGCGGTAGACAAATAGCCCGTTTTCCCAAACCATGCCACTACCCTCGGAGAGTGTTTAGCCGTCGCCGGAAAAGTCGGTTCGAGTCTGCCCGGATTCTTTATCGAAAGGCGCTAGAAGAAAACTGCCGGTGAGACGTGAAAGCGCTGGCTGAGCTTTTCCATCTGTTGTCTATTCAGCTGGCGCTTTTCGTTTAGGATCAGGGAAACAATACTTTCACCCCCCAAATCCTCCGCAAGATCCTTTTGTCGAAGTCCATTTGCATCCATCAATTCCTTGAGCACCTCAACGCCAGAGGCCTTCTCGATGGTGAAATGTTTCGCTTCGTAGTCCGCG
>DATKEN010000125.1:0-38118 GCA_035512155.1 Terriglobales bacterium
GACTCCCCGAGGCTCTTCGCCGCGAACCAAAGTACGTGCTCTCTAAGTTCTTCCGAGAGAACAACCCCTCCAACACTGCTATCTCTCGCCGCTTGTGTTCTCCGTTGCTGAGACTCATCAGACCTCAAATTTAAGTTGCCAGAGCCGCAGGGATTAGCTCTGCCGCGTCGGCTACGTTTGGCCGGAAAGTCTCACTTGCCAATCTGGAGGTGTGTCATGCAGGTCTCACAAGCCAGGAATCAGTCTATGTGGAAGCAGGTTTACCAAGACGCGCTGTTTGAGCTCGATCAAACACGTTTTAAACCCAAACTGGAAGTAGCATTGAAAGCGGTGCAGGATCGGTTGCTTGAAGTGCGGTCTGATCCTGCCGACCGTCGCGAACTGATGGAACTCGAAGACGCGAAACGCACGATCGGGTTCCTTCGGAAGCACGAGCTCGAAGAAATCTGAGAAATGTCAGATGACGTGGGAGGCGTTGGCCGGGTTGTCAAACATGCGCTTTCAGGCCAACGCCTTACACGTATCCGAACCAGGTGAGCACAACGATTCATTTGTTTTGAGAAACCTCCCAGACCGCCGAAAGGGGCACCATGGGTAAGATTAGAGTTGAACTTCCCTGTAAGAACTGCGGCGAGGTCTTTTCCATATTCGTCAGGGAAGCCGCTGAGCACAAGGGAAAAATTACGTGCCCAGCTTGTGGCCAAACTCACGAGTACAACTTAGCTGACATCAGTAAGGTAGCTGCGTGGACTCAGTGAGCAAGTCGGGACGGGCTCGGCAAGATTCGCACATGGGTAATTGCTGAACAGCGGATTCTATGAGATAGGTTCTACTGCACCCCCAGCGAGGCCAGGACTTGTTCGAGTTGCTCGGCAGTCACCAGAAGGCTTCGGCCGTGGGTCATCATGTCCTCGATTTCGTCGAACCCTTGAAACAGGCGCATCTTGACGGCGCCATATTGTTCGGCATCGGTAAGGGCGCGACCATGGGCGGAGGACCAACTCCGGACCGCGTCATCATGCAGGAGGACGCTGACGGCGAAGGTCGTCTTCCGATCGGAAGTCACATCGAAGATGTACTCAGTCGCAGGCACCCGCGTTGCCTCGGCAAGGGCTCGCCGCTTGCCGACGAAGTAATACTGGTACACGTATCCCTGGCCACCGGTATAGGTCTTCATCCGACGAACGGTCATAAATCAGCAGTACTATTCCAGTTGCCACCCGGAACTAGTGAATCGCGAGCAACGTGCACAGGTCGAGCTTGAATGCTAACGACTGCTATTCGCCGGTGAAATCACCCGCCCATACTCCGAAGCTCGGCCCAACCGGTCGAACATGCGATATGCCGCCAGGGAAATCTGGCTGATGGATTCCTCCCCGTCGCGTTCGTTTCGCAGGTATGTGGTCATCACGCAGATAATGTAAGGCCGGTTAAATAGAAAGACGACTCCCGAGTCTGTACGCACGCCTTCCAATTCCCCGTGCTTATTGGCAACCCTCAGATTTTCGGGAAGATTGCGGGGAAGGAAGCTATCTTTTTTCGGTGTGCTGAGGACCTTGAAGAAATCGTCCGTCATTTCTTTATTGAGCACTTTTCCGCGATAGAGGGCTTCCAGCAGAGTCATCATCTCGCTCGGGGTGGAAATGTTCTCCCGTCCTTCACCAGCGGCTTTCAAGTCCATCATCTTCCGGCGGAGACGCATGTGGGAGAGAGCAAGTGACTCCATGAGCGCATTAACGTTGTCCATGCCGATGCGATCCATGAGCACATTGGTCGCGCTGTTGTCACTTACAGCGACCATCATCGTGGCGAGATCGCGTAGTGTAATCTTCGTGACGCCCGGCGTGAGCCCTTCCATGATGTAACTATCGGCAACCAGGTCGGAGGATGCAACAGTGTAAAGATCGGTGAGCTTCAGCTTACCGGCCTGCGCCTGGCGATAGAGTTCGGCCAGAACTGCAATCTTGATCGAACTGGCCTGAGGAAAAACCTCGTCGGGGTGCAGGAGGAAGCGCTGGCCGCTGGTTAGATCGAGGATAGCGACGCCGAGCACACCATCGAGGTCTCGGTCCACGTCGTGAATCGAAGATTCGAGTTTTTGCCAGAGTAGCTGCTGCTTGGCTGGAGCGCTGGCACCAGTCTGGGCGTACGTTGCAGCAAGCAGTAGAAAAAGCAGGATCAGAGGCCTCAATGAGATGGCTCCTTCGAGCGGCATTATAGGCTGGCATCTCGGCAGCAGTCGGCACAAGGAACACAAGGGAAATTCAAGCCAAACCTGTGCCTTGGTGAACCTTCGCGCTTTGTGGTTCAAGATTTATCCTTCGATCTTTGCGTCCAGCAGCCGCTTCACCGCCGTCTCCGACGCTACAGGCGAGTAATAAACCTCTTTGAAGGTGTACGATTTCGCCTTGGACGCAATGATCGGCAGGATCTCGATGTGCCAGTGGTAATCCTCGTCAATGGTCTTCCAGTAGCCCAGGCTCTCCGAACGGTGGAGAGTGTTGGGTGACGTGTGCAGGACGAGGTGGAATTCCTCGGTAACGGTCCGGATACGTTGCAGAGTGTGGCGTAACAGAGCGCCGAGGTCACGCAGGCTGGCCGGACGGCCTAATCCAAACCGTTCAAAGGCGGCTTCGTGGATGCGTGACATGATCCAAGTTTCGTAGGGCACGCGCGGAGCATAGGGACAAAGTGCGACGAAATCGCCCCGAGTTTCGAGTACGCGCTGGTTCTGTTGCAACTCCTGAGAAAGGATGTCACAGAACACGCAGCGTTCTTTCTGAGCAAAGTAATCGCGGCCCGCCCGCAGTTCGTAGAGTACGCGGCGCGGCACAAAGGTGGTTGCGGTGAGCTGCGCCGTGGGATGCTCGAACTCCTGTCCGGCGCTGCCCCCGTGGTTTTTGAAGATGCTGATGTACTTGAAGCGTGCATCGCGTTTGAGGTCCTGGATCCGCTGTGCTGCGAGGATAAGGAACTGTTCGATCTCCCCATCATTCGCGTTCCACAGGTTGCGATCGTGTCGAGGGTTTTCAATCAACACCTCGTGCGCACCCACTGATCGCATGCGATCGTAGAGGCCTTCGCCACGCCGGGAGGGCTCGCCTTCGATTCGATACAGAGGCGTGGGATGCACCACCGCCCGCGCCGACCAGGGCCCGTCAGACCCGCCCATCGTGGAGACTAGTTGTGGCACAGCCGGCGAATCGGCGCAGAAGCGGCAGAATGGTTCGGAACGAGGCGCGCTCTCCTGGACGTCATCGCCAGTAATTACCCAAGACCGGGTGATGGGATCTTTGCGGAGCTCCATGCCAGTAGGAAACCATTGCAACGGCGGGCGCGTCAACTGAGGATTTCTCCGTCACAGAGAATCCTCGCTCGTGTTTGTTATAATCCGCGCACCAGCCGCCCGAGATGACTGAGCCGTCCACTCCGTTGATGCGGCAGTATGCCTCCATCAAGAAGGAACACCCCAGCGCTCTGCTGTTCTTCCGCCTGGGCGATTTCTACGAGCTTTTCTTCGATGACGCCCTGGTGGCCGCCCGTGAGTTACAGATCACGCTGACCTCGCGCAACAAGGAAAAAGGCGTGGCGGTCCCAATGTGCGGCGTTCCGTATCATGCCGCGGAAAGTTACATTGCGAAGCTCATCCGCAGGGGATTCAAAGTTGCGATTTGTGAGCAGATGGAAGACCCGCGTGTCGCAAAGAAACTTGTGCGACGCGAGGTAACTCGGGTGGTCACTCCCGGAACAGCGGCAGACTCTTCGCTCAGTTCCGAAGAAAATAACTTCTTGGCAGCCGTGGTGCAAAGTGGTGACCGAGTCGGCTTTGCCGCCCTCGATCTTTCCACGGGGGAGTTTCGCGCTACCGAATTTCAGGGCGAAAGAGCCGCGCAGCGAATTCAAGAAGAACTGCAGCAGTTGCGCCCGAAAGAAGTTTTATATGCGTCGTCGGCTCCTCTCTTTGAGGTGAGGCGCTCATTCGGGGATGGGACTTCGTCCCCTCCAAGCCACGCCCAGGGCGGCACTTCTGCCTGCGCCGAGACTCCTCTCGATGACTGGATTTTCGCCCCCGACCATGCCATTCCCCTTCTGGAAAACCATTTCGGTGTCTTGTCGCTTGAAGGATTCGGTTTGGCGGGAAAGCCGGCAGCGGCGGCAGCGGCGGGGGCGATCCTCTACTACGTCCGTTCTACGCAGCGCGGGACGTTGGACCATGTGGATCGCATCGGCTTTTATGAACGCCAGAAATGCCTGGTGTTGGATGCGGTGACTGTGCGGAATCTGGAACTCATCGAGCCGTTGTTTCCCGGGATGGTTGCCGGCATCACTCTTTTCCGTTCGATTGACGCCACGATCACTCCCATGGGCAAGCGCCTGCTGCGTTCCTGGATGCTCCGGCCTGCTATCGATCAGACGGAAATCAACGCCCGGTTGGATGCGGTCGAAGTGCAGGTGAAAGAAACCGTCGCGCGTGAGGAATTGCGGCGAGCGCTGGACGGCATTTTGGATTTGGAGCGCCTCTTAAGCCGGGTGACGCTTGAGACTGCGAATCCACGCGATGTCCTGGCGCTGGCAGCATCCCTCGACAAAATTCCCGCAGTTCGCGTCGCGCTGGCCCGGTTGGCGGCTGAGCGGATAAGCACGCTGCACGCGTCCGCGGACGAATTGAGCGACCTTCGCGCGAGAATCGACAAGACCATCGTGCCTGAGCCGCCGATCTCACTGAGCGACGGCGGCGTGATTGCGAGCGGCGTCGATAAAGAGCTCGACGATCTGCGCGATCTCAGCCGCCATAGCAAGCAGTTTCTCGCTCAGATCGAGCAACGCGAACGGCAGCGGACTGGAATTGCATCGCTGAAGGTGAAATTTAATTCCATTTTCGGCTATTACATCGAGATCTCTAAGCCCAACCTGCATCTGGCTCCGCGGGACTACGAGCGCAAACAAACCTTGGTCAACGCTGAGCGCTTTACAACGCCGGAATTGAAGGAATATGAGTCGAAGATTCTCGACGCACAGGAGAAAATCGTCGAGATTGAACGCCGATTGTTCAGTGAATTGCGATCTGCGATTGCTGGGGAGGCCCGGCGCATCCGGCAGACCGCGCTGGCCTTAGCCGAGGTGGATGTGCTGGCGGCGCTGGCGAACATTGCGGCGCTGCGCAACTATTGCCGGCCCAAGTTTGATCAGTCGTCAGACATCGAGATTATTGAGGGACGCCATCCGGTTATCGAACAGCAGGAAATCTCGGGCGGTGGCGAGCGCTTCGTGCCCAACGATTTGTATTTGAATTCCACTACGCACGCGGTTTTGGTCTTGACGGGCCCGAACATGGGAGGGAAGTCGACCTATCTCAGGCAGGCTGCGCTGACTGTGATTCTGGCTCAGATGGGATCGTTCGTTCCAGCGCGTTCGGCGCGGCTGGGCGTTGTAGACCGTGTGTTCACCCGCATCGGCGCCAGCGACAACCTGGCGCGTGGTCGTTCGACCTTCATGGTTGAGATGACAGAGACCGCTGCGATTCTGCACACCGCCACGCCACGCTCCCTGATTCTGCTGGACGAAGTGGGCCGCGGCACATCGACCTACGATGGCTTGGCGATCGCTTGGGCAGCGATCGAATTTATTCACGCGCGCACTCGGGCTAAGACTCTCTTCGCTACTCATTATTTCGAATTGACCCAACTGGCAGAACAGCTCTCTGGCGTGAAGAACTACCACGTTTCGGTGAAAGAAACTGGAGGCGGCATTGCCTTCCTGCGAAGAGTTGAGCCCGGCGCGGCCGACCGCAGCTACGGCATTGAAGTGGCGAAACTTGCGGGATTGCCCCATGAGGTCATCGAGCGGGCACGGGAAGTGCTCGCGGAACATGAGAATGCCGAGCGGCAGGTAACCGGACACCTCTCTCCTGGTGCCGACCCTCCGACGGCACAGTTGACCATCTTCACGCCGCTTTCGCAGCCGGTGCTGGAGCGGCTGCGTGAGTTAGATTTGAATCGTCTTACACCGCTCGAGGCGCTGAATCTGCTGGCCGAACTAAAGAAGCAAATTGATTGATTAACAGCTTTGCGGAGCGAAGCTGCGGACGCGCACCGTATGACAAACAGACAATTAGCCACCAAGGTGAATGCACAAGAAACTTGATACTGGTCAGCTCCTCATCATCGGCTTTGACGGCACCGAGATGTCGGGCCAGCTTCGGACGCTTCTCACCCGGCTCCAACCTGCCGGCGTCATTCTCTTCGCTCGCAACATCACGTCCGCCGACCAAACCTACAAGTTGCTGGAAGACTGCCAGACGTGCGTGTCCGAGCCTCTGTTCAGTTGCGTAGACATGGAAGGCGGTCGCGTCGACCGGTTCCGCAACGTGACCGGCCCCACTCCGTCAGCGGCCGACGTATTCGCCACTGGGGACCGCAAGCTTTTCCGCAAGCACGGCCAGATGATCGGAGAAACTTGCCGGACGCTGGGCTTCAACACGGATTTCGCACCCGTGGTCGACTTGGCTCTGGAAGCATCTCGCACCGTCATGAGCTCCCGTTCCGTCTCTGCCGATCCCAAACAAGCAGTGGCTTACGCCCGAGAATTCCTTGCAGGACTTCGCTCGGCAGGTGTGATCGGCGCGGCCAAACATTTCCCGGGACTCGGCGAGGCAAATCTCGACACGCACCACGAATTGCCCAACGTGGAAAAAACCTGGAAGAAGCTCTGGGAGGAGGATCTCTATCCTTACCGTGCGCTGCGGCGGCAATTACCCATGATCCTCGTCGGGCATGCGAACTATCCGGCGGTCACGCACGACAGCTTGCCAGCGTCGCTCTCCAGGAAGTGGATCACCGATGTTCTGCGGCAAAAAATCGGCTATCACGGGTTGGTAGTCTCCGACGATTTGGAGATGGGCGGAGTTCTCAAGGCGGCTCCCATCGAACAAGCGGCGGTTGACCATATTCGCGCCGGTGGCGACCTTTGCCTCATCTGCCATCGGGAGGATTTCGTCGTCCGATCGTATGAAAAGCTGCTTAAAGAGATCGAACGCGATCGCAGGTTTGCTCGGCGGGCGCAAGAGTCTGCGCGACGGGTGCTGACGTTCAAGAAGAAGTCACCGGTACTAAAGCGCAGAACCACGGCACCGGCCCCGGCAAAATTGGCGAAGCTCTCGCGTCAGTTGTGGGAGTTTGGTGAGCAGGTGCGGCTGGAAGGCATTAATCAGAAGAGCACTGATCGGCGGGATCCAATATGATCGTGGCCGGAGTAATGAGCGGAACCTCGGCCGATGGCATCGACGTTGCCCTGGTGCGGATTTCATCCGCGAGTCGGGTTCACTTCCAGCCACGGGTCAAACTTCTCGGCCATGCTGCGTTTCCCTACCACAGAGATGTTCGCCGCGCCGTCTTGTCGGCGATGAATGCACGGCGGGCGAGTGTGGCCGACCTGGCCAGGCTGAATTTCTTACTAGCCGAACTGTATGCAGAAGCGGTACTGGCAACCCAGAAGCAGTTCGATTTCAAAGCCGAACTTGTTGGATGCCACGGGCAGACGCTCTACCATCAGGGCGAGCCCGAGAGATTTCTAGGACGAAAAATCGCAGCAACCTGGCAAACCGGCGAGGGCGCTGTCATCGCAGCACGCCTACGGGTGCCTGTCGTCTCCGATTTCCGTCCCGCGGACATCGCCGCCGGCGGCAAGGGCGCTCCATTGGTTCCCTTTTTCGACTACTTGATCTATCGCGATGCGCGAGTTAGCCGCATCGTCCAAAACATCGGAGGCATCGCGAACCTCACTGCGATTCCTGCGCGTGCTTCTATCAAGAAAGTTCTGGCTTTCGATACCGGGCCAGGAAATATGGTGATTGACACGGTTACAGAGCGCCTGTTCGGCGAGCGCTATGATAGTGGTGGCAGAATCGCGGCCTCAGGCGCCGTCCTGGAACGCGTCGTGACCCACCTAATGCACCTGCCTTTCTTCCGTCGCAGACCGCCGAAGACGGCGGGGCGAGAGGAATTTGGTCGTGAGTTTGTCCAGGAGTTCATGAAGTACTGCGGTCGGGCGAACAAGCACGACGTGGTTGCGACGGCCACCGCCTTGACTGTTCGGTCGATTGCGGACGCGCTACGGCGTTTCGTCATAACGCGGTACAGCAGCTTCAGCGAGTTCATCGTTTCCGGCGGTGGCACCAACAATCCCACGTTATTGGCTATGCTGGCGCATGAACTCAGGCCGCTCGGCCTGCAGATTCGATCGTCCGATGAATTCGGAGTGCCCTCGGAGGCAAAGGAAGCTATGGCGTTTGCGTTGCTGGCCTATCAAACCTGGCATCGACAACCGTCGAATATTCCATCGGCCACGGGGGCGAAACGACCTGCGATCCTGGGAAAGATCTCGCATGCATGAGGGATTGGAGGAACACTTTCGCTGCCAGAAGGCGGCTGTGTCTCCATGTTTCGTTATGATCCGGACGCTTGAGGTTTTCGCGATCGTCATTTTGGGTCTCTCTGTCCTCTCCTGTTCTGGCAAACCTGATTCCAGCACGCTAGTGATGATCATTGAAAACAACCCTACCAACCTCGATCCACGGATCGGACTCGACGCGTATTCCGAGCGCATTGATGACCTCATTTTTGATGACCTGCTCACCCGAGACCAGCACTTGAGCGTCCAGCCGGGCCTCGCCCAGAGTTGGGAGATTCCCGATCCTCGGACTTACATTTTTCATTTGCATCCCGGAGTGAAATTTCACGACGGCCGCCTGTTGACGTCGCGGGATGTGAAATGGACTTTCGATTCCCTACTTCAGGGCAAGATTCGCAGCACCAAGTCGGCCGCCTATCGGCTGGTGCAGGAGATTGCCGCGCCCGACGATTTCACGGTCGTGTTCCACCTCAAAGAACCGTTCGCCACACTGTTGTGGAATCTGTCCGACGGCGCTATCGGTATTGTCCCGTATGGCAGCGGCGCGGAGATCAGCCAACACCCTATCGGTTCAGGCCCGTTTCGGTTCGTTAGTGCCGAACAGGATAAAGAGGTTGTGATCGAACGCAACGACGCCTACTGGGGCGAGAAGGCGAGAATCCCTCGGGTGCGCTTTATCGTAGTGCCGGATGCTACGACGCGCGCGCTGGAACTACGCAAGGGCAGCGCCGACATGGCCATCAACGCAATGACCGCGGACATGGTGTTGACTTTAGAGCGTGATCCAAATCTTGAAGTCTTGCGCGCCCCCGGCACGGTGCTGAGCTACATCGCGTTCAACCTGCGCGATCCCATCCTCAAGGATGTCCGAGTACGGCAGGCGATTGCATACGCCATCGATCGACGGCCGATGATCGAATACCTGGGGCGCGGCTTTGCCCGGCTCGCCAACAGCGTTCTGCCTCCAGAAAGTTGGGCGTACAACGGCGAAGTTGCCACCTATAGATACGATCCTGAGCGTGCCCGCCAGTTGCTGGACGCCGCCCCCTATCCAGCGCTGAATGGGGTGCGCTTTCACCTCACCATGAAAAGCTCAACCGAAGAGAGCACGCGCTTGATGGCGGCCGTCTTGCAACAGCAGTTGCGCGCGGTGGGCATCATTCTCGATATCCGCACTTTTGAATTCGCCACTTTTTTTTCTGACGTCACTCGGGGAGCGTTCCAGTTCTATTCACTTCGCTGGATCGGGGGCAATGAGGATCCCGACATCTTCGAATACATTTTCCACTCGTCCAAGTTCCCGCCGAACGGCGCCAATCGTGGTTACTACGCCAATCCTCGGGTAGACGCGCTGATCGACCGAGCGCGTAGCGAACTTGACCAGAAAACCCGCAAGCAGTTGTACGCTGAAATTCAGCAGATTCTGGCCCAGGAGGTGCCCTATATCGATCTGTGGTACCAGGACAATGTGCTGGTACATTCGAGGCGAGTTAGAAATCTGACTCTGAATCCGTCCGGGAACTACGACTTTCTAAGAACAGCGGAACTAACCGGCGACCGATAAGACCAACTACAAATTTGCGCGTGTTACCATCGAATCAGCGTGAAGATTCTTTTCATAGGTGACATTTTTGGCAGGCCTGGGCGGACGATTGTCAAAGATCGGCTGCCTGGGCTGGTCAAGAAATACGACGCTGACCTCGTTATTGCGAACGGCGAAAACGCCGCTGCTGGGTTCGGAATCACTCCCCCCCTGGCTGAAGACCTGTTCGAGCTAGGCATTGACGTTCTCACTACCGGCAACCATGTCTGGGACAAGCGCGAGATCGTCGATTACTTCCAGATGGCGGATGGCAATCACAACGGGATGGCGCGGCGAATCTTGCGGCCGGCAAATTATCCGTCCGATATGCCGGGATGGGGTTTGTACCAGGGTCGAAAAAACGAAGTCCCTTATGCCGTGATCAATCTGCAGGGACGCGTCTTCATGGCGTCTAACGAGGACCCGTTCCGCGTCGCCGATCAATTGCTGAAAGAGATCAAAGCGAAGATTATTTTTGTCGATATGCACGCCGAAGCAACGTCAGAAAAGATTTCTCTGGGCTGGTACTTGGACGGCCGGGTTACCGCCGTCGTCGGCACTCACACCCACGTGCCCACCGCCGACGAACGTGTGCTGCCAGGAGGCACAGCCTACATCACCGATGTCGGCATGACCGGTCCCTACGAGAGCGTGATCGGCGTGAAGAAAGAGTTGGTCGTGGGCAAGTTCCTGAGCAACATGCCAGTTCGCTTCGAGCCCGCTACGGGCGATGTGCGATTGTGCGCCGTCGTGGTGGATTGCGACGAAACATCAGGACACGCAAGAACAATTGAAAGATTGATGTTGAGTTGAACAGTTCGAATCCGGTTAGACACTCTCGTCTGTCCGTTTGTGACCCAGAGTGTCTGTCACCCTGAGCGAATGTCCTCTTCGCTCTGCGCAGGGGCATGAGTCGAAGGGCCCCTACCGAGATTCGGCAACTCAAGAACTAGGGGATCCTTCGACTCTGCGTGTCCATTCGGGAACGAATGGACGCGCTGCGCTCAGGATGACACTGAGTTTTAAGTCCGTGATGCTCGCAGGAGTTTCCGCAGCTCTTTCCGGTTCTGCACCGGCAGATGTCGCAAGGCGACTCGCGCCAAGGCCACATACACTTCTCTTGCTTCCGGAATCTTCTTCAATACACCCAGATGCTTGCGCACGGTGGCGACATCGCCCCTTCCGATCGGACCCGTGAACGCTGCTGCCGGACCGAGCTTAGCGTAGTTCGCCAGAGTTTGCCTTACGATCGGCAGCATGTTCTTGCGAGCGTCTTCCGCGGAAAATCCCGCTGCACGCGCCACTCTCTCACCAGCAACCAACGTTAAAACCAGGAGGGGTGAGATGAAACCACCCCAGGCGTGGTAGGCGGCCTTATTCTTTTTTGAAACAGAAAAACCATTTCCGCCGAGGTCCTTGACGATTCGCCGCGCCACGAGGACAGCGGAGGCATCGCCTTCCAACGCAAACGGCACGTTCTGGAGCGAGGGTACAGAGCCGCGAACAAACGTCATCATGGGATGAACTGAGGCAGCACTGGCCCCGCGTTTCCGCAGCGCGTCCAGTTCGTCGCTGGCCAATGCCCCACTGGAATGGAATGCGATTTTTCCCTTCCACGCCGTCGCCTGTTCCAGGTCGTGGGCCGCTTTGGTAATCTCGCGATCTGGCACACAGAACCAAATAAGCGGAGCATCGATCCTCGCTGTCTCGCTTGAAGAAGCATGCGCCCTCAGGCGTTTGGCTAGCTCCTGAGCTCTTTTCCGCGAGGCGCGATTGTTTCGTGAGATGACTTCGCGAACCCGATATCCCGCGCGTTGCAACTCCAGGGCCAGCGCGCTGCCCAGTCGTCCCGGACCTATGATCGCAATCTGTGGCTTGCTTGCCATCGCGGGCAGGATAGCAGGCGACTCTGTCGGACCAAAATTCCGCAACTGAGCCGAAACCGCGAACCAGAGAATCTCCGCTATATTGTTTTCATGCCCAAACCAGCGCGTCAGACCACGAAAGCCCGTGTTCTCTCTTCCCGCGAGGTTTATCGCGGCCCCGCTTTCTGGGTAACCACCGACCAAGTGCTGGAACCCGGGGGCGTGCGGGTTCGCCGCGACATCGTGCGCCATACTGGATCAGTGGTCATACTTGCCGTAGATGAAACCGGAGCCGTTCCCCGTATCCTGCTCGAGCGCCAATACCGCCACGCCGCCCAACAATTTCTTTGGGAGCTTCCTGCCGGTCGCATCGATGATGGAGAGGAAGCCCTAACTGCCGCGAAGCGCGAACTACTCGAAGAGACCGGGTACACGGCATCTGTGTGGAAACGAATCCTCAAGTTTTACGCCAGCCCCGGCTTCGTGGCCGAGGTAATGAATGTCTATCTCGCCCGAAAACTACACCCGGGAGTCGCCCAGCCCGAGGATGACGAAGCGATCCAGGTTCGGTTTTTCCCCCTCTTCAGGGCTGTGAGCATGGTGATGAATGGCACTGTTAAGGATGCCAAAACCATCTCCTCCATCCTTTGGCTCAACCACCAGCGGAGGGGTTCAAAGCCACGCCGATAGCGGCTTTCCGGCGATACTCTTGCTTGACAGTCACCTCCAGTAGAAGCACAATTGGCCCATTGGAAAGGCACGGCCTCGGAGCTGAAAGAGTACGTGCCCCGGGGGGCGCAAGTGGAACGCTTGAAAGGTACGGTAAAGTGGTTTAACAACGCCAAGGGATATGGCTTCATTGGACGCGACGATGGCAGCCCTGATGTTTTTGTGCACTACAGCGCCATCACGTCGGAAGGATACAAAAGCCTGCAGGAAGGCGATAAGGTAGAGTTCGAGATCACTCAGGGCCAGAAAGGACCGCAAGCGGCCAACGTCAGCAAGGCCGAATAGCTCAGCAGACCGCGAGCTTGCTCCACTCTCTTCCCTATACCTGCGCGGGGCTGTGTTTTCCTGTGTCCGGTACCCTATCACGAGGACGCTGTCTTTCCCTCCCGCCGCAACTTGTTTAATCTTTACTTGCAGCAATGGACAACAAGGCCATCGCCGGAATTCTGTACGAAACCGCCGACCTGCTGGAAATCGACGGACAGGATTCCTTCCGTATCCGTTCCTATCGCAATGCCGCGCAGGCCATTGAGGCGCTGCCGCAACAGATCGCCGACATAATCGGCGAGCCCAAGAAAATACTTGAAATACAAGGCATCGGCAAAGGCATGCTGACTAACCTGCAAGAAATGTTTAAAGACGGTCGGCTCTCGGTGCATGCCGACCTGCTCAAGAAATACCGGCCCTCCATGCTCGATCTGCTCAAGATCCAGGGACTCGGCCCAAAAACCATCGCCCTGATCTGGAGCGCCTATCAGGTTTGCGATGTCGAAGGGGTGGAGAAGCTGGCCCGTGAGGGCAAAATCCGCGAACTACCTCGCATAGGCGAAAAGCAGGAACAGAAGCTGCTCAAAGCGATTGAGGACTACCGCCGCATCGCAGGGCGATTCCTGCTCGACGTTGCGGAGCGCGAAGCCGAGAAAATCCAGGCACACTTACACGATTTTCCCGGTGTCGAGAAGATCACTCCCGCCGGGTCTCTGCGCCGTGGACGCGAAACGGTGGGCGATCTCGACGTCCTTGTAACCGGCGCCGCATGTTGTGATGATGGCGAGCGTGAAAAGCTCATCGATCACATCATCAAACTTCCAGGGCTGATGGAGATCATTGCACGCGGGGATAATAAAGTCAGTTTTCGGTTGCGCGGCGGCATGCAGGTGGATGTCCGGTTTCTCGCACCTGAATCCTTTGGGGCAGCCATGCAGTATTTCACCGGCTCCAAGGCGCACAACGTAGCTTTGCGCCAGCGCGCGCTCAAGATGGGATTCACTCTAAGCGAGTACAGCCTGGCGCGTTTGGACAACCAGAAGGTGGTCGCGGGAAAGACGGAAGAAGATATCTACGCCCAACTTAAGCTGGACTACATCCCGCCAGAACTGCGCGAGAACCAGGGCGAAGTCGACGCTGCCGGCGCGCACCAGCTGCCTGCGCTGATCTCGCAAGCCGATGTGCAGGGCGACGTACATATGCACACCGTCGAAACCGATGGTCGCAACACCATTGAAGAAATGGCTGAGGCGGCTAAGGCGCGAGGATATAAATACATGGCCATTACCGACCACTCCAAGAATCTGGCCTTCGCCAATGGCTTGGATGACAAAAGGGCGGTGGAGCACATCAAGCGCATCCGGGCCGCCAATAACAAGGTCAATGGCATCAAGATATTCGCCGGCATTGAAGTGGACATCCTCGCCGACGGAGCACTCGATCTCTCTGACTCCGTGCTGGAGCAAATGGATTTGGTTATCGCCAGCGTGCACTCCCACTTCAACCAAAGTTCAGCCGAGATGACTGACCGCCTGCTCAAGGCCGTAGAAAATCCCAACACTTCGATCATCGGCCATCCCACCGGCCGTTTGCTTTTACGCCGTGATGCCTATCAATTCGATTTGGATAGCGTCTTGAAAGCCGCGGCCCAAAGAACAGTCGCGATGGAGCTCAACTCTTATCCCGACCGGCTGGATTTGTGTGACCGCCATCTGCGCCTGGCCAAACAGCACGGCGTGAAGATCGTGATCAATACGGACTCGCACCACACTTCCCATCTCGAGAAGATCCGCTATGGCGTGTTGCAAGCCCGCCGCGCCTGGCTGACGAAGGAAGATGTGCTGAACACACTGCCCGCCCAGGAGTTCGTCAAGGCCATGAAACACGCATGGAATTGACTGATCTCTGGTTACAGGCCGAACACAAATTTCACTTCCGCCAGGACCCACCAAGCAACGCTCGGCTCTACGAAGGGTTCAAACCGGAGTAGAATCTGTCGGGGAGCCAGGCTACCTTGCCCGATGAAAAACCCATTACGCCCGCGCCAGAAAGTCCTCCCGCCGAATCACATCAGTTCGGCCCAACCATCAACATTGGCGAAGAATTCGGTACCACCCGCAAGAATCTGCCGTCGGTGAAAATTATCGCGATTGCGTTGGCGGTGGTGGCGGTCGTGTTGGCGGTCTGGGCTTTTGTGCTGCGGCCAAAACCGCAAGGCGGAGGGTCCATCGACAATATTGCGGCAATAGAGATTCCCGACCAAAACGCAGTGCTGGTCGCGGTGAACGTCACCGTGCAAAACTCAGGCAAAAAACCTCTTTGGATTAAGGACATCAAAGCCACATTGAAGACGGATAGCGGCGAGTTTAGCGATGAAGCGGCCTCGGCGATGGACTTTGATCGCTACTTCCAGGCTTTTCCCGCATTAAAGCAGCACACTCTCCCGGCGCTCACCCCGGAAACCAAGATTCCGCCCGGAGACCAGGCTCAGGGAACGATAGTGGTGAGTTTTCGTGTGATCCAGCAGACTTTCGACAAGCGCCAATCGCTGAGCGTGGTGATCCAGCCCTACGATCAGGCGGTGCCTCTGGTTCTAACCAAGTAGTAGAGTCTCTAGTGCTTCTGTAAGAATTTCCTGCGGACCAGGTGCGTGTTGGCGTCGGGCTTAATCTCCTCGTATTTCAAACAACTGATCGAGCCGTCCACCTCAAGCACCGCCAGCGCCACGTCGTGATAGCTGGAGATCCCGTGTTCGCGGAGGGCGCGCTGCAGTTCGTCCATGCTGACGTGCTCTTTCGCCATGTGCGACTCGATTACCTGGCCATCGTGAATAAGCAGGCTGGGTTGGCCCTGGACGAACTTGCGGAAGCGGCGGTTGCCGCCCGAAACTTCTGCAATCAGGTAGTTCAGCACCAGAAGGGTGGAAGCAGCGACCACACCACCAAGCAGCGAGGTATCGGGACCCGTCATTGCATTTTGCACGGCATTACTGATCAGCAGCAGGAGGGTCAGATCGAAGGGGGTCATCTGCCCCACTTCACGCTTGCCGCTCAGACGCACACCTAGCAGGACGACAAAATAAATAATCGCCGTCCGCAGTGCGATTTGGACGAGAACGTGTCCGCCGGCAAGCATCAGAGGGTCACTGGCTCGCCGAGGCAGTGACTGGTACAGGAGCATTCTTGGGCGTACTCAGATATCCGGTCGCCTTGTTCTTATCCACCGACCAGACGACCAACTCGTACAACATATGGTCGCGCCCAGTGTAGAACTGGATAGGCTCGCTTACGTTTCGATCCTTCTTCTCGATGGTTTTGTCATCGGAAGTGACATTTAACGTGAACTTGCCTCGCTTGGGATCCACTTTCCTCAGCTGCAGGCTGACCGTGGAAACCGGTTGTGGCTTAGCGCCCTTGATCAGGGTGAACTCATAGTAGTTGCGATCGCCCTTGTGTTTCAGGATCTCGAGGTCGTCGCGAGTCTTGGCGACTAACCCGCTCTGCAGACCAAGGTCGCCAATCGTGCTCTCCAGCTTGGCTTTGGTCGCTTCCAGATCGGCTCTGGTTGAAGCCACGTCGGTCTTCACTCCGCCGACGTCAGTTTTCACGCCGGCAACTTCTCCAGTAACCGCGCTGATTTGTTGCTTTTCCTGCTCCGCCAGGCGTGCTTCTGCGGCCCGTTGCTCGCGCTGTAACTCAGTGGAGCGCGCAGCTAGTTCTTTTTTGGTCAATCCGACCTGGTGAGCCAGTGCTTCGTCATTCGCTTCGGCAGATTGAATGCGTTTGCTGAGATCGAGAATCTGGCTGTTGCTGGCGATGAGGTCCTTATTTTGCTTGTCCAGCCGCCCCCGCAGGGCAAAAAGAAAGTAGCCAGAGCCTGCTACATAAAGAACAGCAAGTAATAAAAGAATCCACTTCCCAGCACTACTTTCCGACTCCACATGCACCGCGCCCTCGTCCGCCATATGCCTCCGTACGCTGGTTGTTTTGGAATGTCTGCATCAATTGTTGAACACGGGGAGAATAGTGTCAATTGTAAGACTGGTGCCGTAGACCATTAAGAGCAATATGGATTCAAGTGACTCTAGCATTGTGCTAGAATCGGACTAGGATATACCTATGGCTACACTGTATGTCGAGAATGTGCCAGACGACTTGTACGAGGCTCTCCGGGAACGAGCTCGCCAGCACCGCAAGTCCATCGCTGCAGAGGTGATGTCGCTGCTCGAGGAAAATGTTGTGACCGCGCACGAGCGGAAAGCAAGACGACAATTCCTGCGGCGAGCCGGGCGTTTGCGCTCCCACCGCCCACGCACAGCCGGCCCCTTCTCACCCAGTGAGGAACTGCAACGGGAAGACCGATCGCGGTGACCACCTTGGTGGTTGATGCCAGCGTCGCGGCTAAATGGTTCCTTCCCGCGGCTGGCGAAACTCTTACCCAACAAGCCTTGCAGTTGTTGAAGCGCTATGCTGCCGGCGAGCTGAGGTTCCTGGTGCCGGATTTGTTCTGGGTTGAATTTGCCAACATCATGTGGAAGGCGGTCCGCCAGAGGAGATGGCCGCAGGCTTCGGCTGAGGTTGCGGTTCGTGCCATGCGTGATCGCAATTTTCCTAGCGTTTCCTCCCTCACTCTGCTTGAGGATGCGTTTGCCATCGCCTCAACGTTCGATCGGACCGTATATGACGGTATCTACGTTGCCCTAGCTTTGACGTCTAAAACAGAACTGATTACCGCTGACGAACGCCTGGCGAATGCCCTGGCGGCGCATCTTCCCGTAAAGTGGTTGGGTTCTTTTTAGCGGCTATCTAGCCCGAAAGCTCACAGAGCCGCTATCAGTAAGTTGGTCTAGCTTTTTCCGTCAAGACAATCTTCTTTTCGGCCCTTTCAATCAAGCCTTTGTCGATCACCGGCCAGCGGTCGTGTGCTTTGCCTCCAGGCTGCAATTCGGCCACAGTGGGCCCCGCAGAGGCCAGATCTTCGCCATAGATGATCATCAACTCTTTGCGTTTCTGTTCATCCAGCAGATGAACGAGGCGCACATACATCATTCCTGCCGGCATCTTGTATCCCTTCGCGCGAATGAGCGTCTCGATATGCTCGCGGTCTGAACCCAGTTCGATCTCGGCGTCGTTCGCGCGTACCCACGTATCCACGTAAAAATCCATGCCGCCGATCTTTGCGTGCCGCGGTGAATCATATTTGTGTTTCAACTCTGGCTTCTCCGGAATGTAGCCTTCAAACTGCACCCAATACAGCCGGTGAACCTCTTTCTGTTCATCTGCCTCGACAAAGGCGTGTAGTTCGCAATCTGCGATGCCATAGAGTACCCATCGGTCAGCGCCGACGTACTGCACCGGTTTCGGGAGCCGGATCCGCACCTCGGGATCGCGTCTGGAAGTGATAACGTTTTGGTCAACCTTTCGCTCCGGCGGTTTGGTCTGTGCAGCGAGGAGCCCGCAAAGCAGAAGTCCGATCAGGATTGCTTTGAGCAAATTACACCTCTCGTCTCGCTACCGCGTTAGATGAGACTCGTTGAACTCTAAGTGCGGGAAGCTCTCAATAGTAATTCCAAAGCATGGCCCCCATCTCTCACCTCAGAACGTCGAACCCCAACTCTGCCGGGTGACCGAGATTTTATTTGCCTCGGTGACCCGCTATACTGCCCGATGAGTCGCTCCTGAGGAAACGGACAGATGAGGACCAGTGACAGATGAGGCTGTTGTCGGTAAACACTGGGCTTCCCCGCGAAGTGACGTGGCACGGGAGAAGTGTGACTACCGGAATCTTCAAACAACCGGTCCAGGGACGCGTGGCGTTGCGCAAGCTCAATTTGGACGGTGACCGCCAGGCCGATCTCAGTGTTCACGGCGGCGAATACAAGGCCGTTTACTGCTACCCGCTCGTACACTACGAATACTGGAAAAGAGAGTTGCCAGGCCGAGAGTTGCCGATGGGCACCTTTGGAGAGAACTTCACACTGGATCGCTTGCTCGAAGAGTCAGTCCATCTAGGCGATCAGTTCTCTGTCGGTTCGGCAGAAGTTGTCGTGACCCAGCCTCGCCTTCCTTGCTACAAACTTGGGATCAGATTTGAAGCCGACGACATGGTAAAGCGGTTCTTCGTAAGCCGCCGGACAGGTTTCTACCTCGCCGTGACTCGCGAGGGAGAAGTCGGCAGCGGCGATGAGATGAGGCTCATCAGCCGCGACCCAAACCGCGTTCCAGTCTCGGAAATCACTCGCTTGTATGCCGAGAAAAGATATAGCGACGCCGATGTGGCTTGGGTGCAGCGTGCGCTCCGAGTTGAAGTGTTGCCGGAGAGTTGGAAGGAGTACTTCCGCCAGCGGTTGGAGCAGATTCCGACTTCAACCTGAAGGCATCGCGAGCGGGTCTTCCCTCTTAATGGAGGAGGCTTCATGAATTCCGGACTGACGCTGTTGTTGGCCTTCTCTATTGGAATAGTAGCCGGGTTGCGATCCATGACCGCCCCTGCCGTTGTGGCTTGGGCGGTGCATCTGGGTTGGATCAATCTTTCGGGCTCTCACCTGGCTTTCATGGGCTCCACTTGGGCCGTCGCAATCCTGACCCTTGGAGCCTTGGTCGAATTTGTAGCCGACCAACTCCCCGCCACTCCCGCCCGTACCACCGCCGTCCCGCTAACCGCCCGAATTGTTATGGGATTGCTTTCGGGTGCCTGCCTCGGCACCATTGGAGGTGTGTCCCCTTTGCTGGGAGCGCTGTTTGGGGCGATTGGCGCAATTGTAGGAACGTTCGGCGGTTATCGGGCGCGCGTCGGATTGGTTCGAGCCCTTGGCGCTCCGGATTTTGCAATTGCCATCCCCGAGGATCTGGTCGCAGTTGGGTTGGGAATATTTCTGGTTTCCAGGTTCTGAGCCAGCAATTTATGCTCGCAATCCCGGCCTCACGTGGCTGGCACACATTCCATTTAGAGCGCCCTTATGACCATTTCGCAGCAATACGATGCCATCATCATCGGCTCAGGGCAAGCTGGCACACCTCTCTCCACGACTCTTGCTCAAGCCGGCATGCGAACCGCCCTAATCGAGCGCGAACACGTCGGCGGAACCTGCATCAATGAGGGATGCACTCCTACGAAAACAATGGTGGCAAGCGGCCGAGTCGCCTACCTCGCACGTCGCGCTGCCGACTACGGTGTGGACACTGGCCCCATCAGTATCGATATGCCAAAAGTCCGGGAACGGAAACGCAAGATGGTGGACAGCTTCCGAAACGGTAGTCAGTCGCGCATCGAGAAGGCCACGAACCTCGAGTTGATCTTCGGTGAGGCGCGTTTTACTGCTCCAAAGTCGGTTGAAGTCAGAACTAAAGATGGCAGTCAGCGAGTCATCTCCGCCAAGAACATTTTTATTAATGCCGGCACGCGTGCTTCGCACCCCAGGCTGAATGGCTTGGAAAGCATTCCGTTCCTTGACAATGCCTCCATCATGGAACTCGACTCTCTTCCCAATCACCTGTTGATCCTGGGGGGCGGTTATATCGCTCTCGAGTTCGGGCAGCTTTTTCGGCGCTTCGGCAGCCGCGTCACAATCATTCAGTCCGCTGGCCAACTGCTGACTCAGGAGGACCTCGACATCGCCGAAGAAGTTGCCAAAATCCTCCGGCAGGACGGAGTCGAGATCATGCTGCAGGCGAAAGCGACTCGTGTCAGCCGGTCAAACGGCAGCATTCGCCTTGAAGTTCAGTGTCACGGCAATTCGAACACGCTGGTGGGTTCACATCTGCTAGCTGCCACAGGGCGGGTGCCGAACTCGGACACCCTGAATCTCGGGGCGGCTGGCATTCAAACCAACGACCGTGGCTTCATCCAAGTCAATGATCGTCTCGAAACTACGGCCGCTGGCGTCTACGCGCTCGGTGACATCAAGGGTGGCCCGGCGTTTACTCATATCTCTTATGACGACTTTCGTATCATCCGCGCCAATCTGCTCGAAAAGAAGACAGCCTCGATTGCCAATCGTGTGGTGCCCTACACTCTCTTTATCGATCCCCAGTTGGGCCGGGTTGGATTGACGGAGACTGAAGCCCGCGCCCAAAACCGCAACATTCGGGTCGCGAAGCTGCCCATGACTTCCGTCGCTCGCGCCCTCGAAGTAGCTGAGACACGCGGCTTCATGAAAGCCGTAGTTGATGCCGAAACCAATCGGATCCTGGGGGCCGCGATTCTCGGCCTCGAAGGCGGCGAAGTTATGGCTGTTCTTGAGGTTGCAATGATGGGCAAACTTCCATACACCGCGTTACGCGATGGCGTCTTCGCGCACCCTACTCTGGCGGAATCGCTGAACAACTTGTTTATGGCGATGGACAGCAACGAGTAAGTTAAGCACTCGACCACCTTTATTGCAGATTACGTTTGCTTCTGAGCGATAAATTTTTTCGTGCACATCAACACCAGCTCCAGCAGACGGGTTTGCGCTGTCGCCGATTCGTGGCTTGACAAGCATGTACCCCGAGGTGTACATGGCATATTCTCGGCGAAGTCTCACCAATAACCAATCGCTGTTCGGGAGGGGAACATATGCCTCGATCTAACTCCTTGGCCCGTCTAGCTGTGGTATTTCGTTCGCGTTCCTCAAAGCGCTCGCCCATCTCTCTGATTCCAGCCTTGACGCTACTTGGGTGCTTGCTCGGGAGTGGCGTCGCCAACGGGCAGGCCACCACTTCGGTCCGCGGCACCGTGACTGATCCCAACGGGGCCGCCGTCGTTGGTGCCAGCGTTGTGCTTGCGAATGCCGAATCCAAGACGCAACGGACCGCGGCGACCGGGGACCAGGGAGAATACCAGTTCCTTCTTATCCCTCCCGGCACCTACACACTCACCGTAAAAGCAGCCGGGTTTCGCAGCTATGAACAGAAGGAAGTGGTCCTGCTGGTGAATACACCGGCTACCGCCAATGTTCAGCTCAAAGTTGGCGCGGCAGCTGAAGTCGTAACCGTCACATCCGAGGCCCCAGCCATCGACATGGTGGACGCGTCGCTGGGCAATTCCTTTGATGAAAGACTAGTGCGGCAGATTCCGCTGGAGGGACGAAATGTTCCCGACTTGCTGAGTCTGCAGGCGGGAGTGGCCTACACGGGCAATCGTATCGGAGACAAGGACCAGGACACTCGCAATGGAGCGGTGAATGGAGCGCGGAGCGATCAGAGTAACATCACGCTCGATGGGGTTGACGTAAACGATCAGTCGAATGGATATGCGTTTACGTCGGTGTTGCCGGTAACCCAGGATTCTGTTCAGGAATTCCGCGTAACCACTACTAATTATGGGGCAGACCAGGGGCAGGGCTCCGGCGCACAAGTCGCGCTGGTGACCAAGAGCGGCACGAATGCCTTTCACGGCTCGGCTTATGAATACTTGCGCAATACGATCACGAGCGCGAACGACTACCTCGTGAAGCAGTCCGAGCTGAACATAGGTTTGCCGAATAAGCCTCTGTCGTTAAACCGCAATATTTTTGGGGTGGCGGTTGGCGGGCCGGTTCAGAAAGATCGATTGTTTTTCTTCACCAACTATGAGGGGACCCGTGAGCGTGAGCAGCAGCGCGCGGAACGCGTTATTCCTACGCCATCTCTTTGCCAGGGTATCTTTCAGTATGTGAACGCGGGCAACACCGGGATCACAAGATGGGACTCCGGGCAGCTCAAGCTACTGGATCCCCGTCATATCGGCATTGATCAGGCAATGCTCAACGCAAACCACACTGGTTACCTCGACCAGACCTTCTGCACCGGCCAGACGGTGACCAACGATCCTTCCGCGGGAGACGGTTTGAACTATGCCGGTTACGTTTTCCGCGCCCCCACCAGCCTGGACAACGATGTTTTCATTGCGCGCTTGGACTACCATCTCACCGCAAACGGCAAGCACACACTGTTTTGGCGCGGCGCGCTGCAGGACTTACGCAACCCAGGGGCTCCCTTTTTGCCGGGCGATGCTCCTGAGCAAACCACTGTCGATCACAGCAAAGGCTTTGTCTTCGGCTACATCGCGGTTCTCAGTCCCACTCTCACAAATTCCTTTCATTGGGGATTCACGCGCCAGAGCTTTGGAATCGTGGGCAACACCGACCAGCAGTGGAATACTTTTTTGGGTTTAGATCAAGGCATCACCTACAGCCATAATTTCCAAGTGCCACTGCACAACTTAGTGGATGATATTTCGTGGACCAAGAAGACGCATACCTTCCAGTTCGGAACGGCGATCGGAATCGCTCGAGATCCCCGGACAAGTTTTCTGCACTCCAACACTTTGGGACTTGGAACAACCAACTGGACTTCTCCGATAGGCTTCGCAGGCACCACAAGCACGCTGGATCCGACCAACACCAACCCCAACGCTCACCCAGGGATTAGCGGGCCTGAACCTCAGACTGCTACGCAGTACGATCGGCCCCTGCTGGCCTTGTTTGGGATGATCTCGGACGTCGTCGCCAATTACAACTTGGACAAAAACGGCAATGTGCAGCCGCAGGGTGCGCCCGTCAAGCGAAACTATGGCCTCGACTGGTATGAGTTTTATGGGCAGGACACCTGGCGCATCAAACCCAACCTCACCCTGACCTATGGAGTGCGCTGGTCGTTCTTTCCTGCGCCCTGGGAAACAAACGGTTTCCAGACAGCTCCGACCGTCGGCCTGGGAACTCAGTTCAATCGGAACGTAGCCAATATGAGGCAAGGCATAGGCTATGGAGCGGAGGATTCGATTAAGTTCAATTTGGCAGGTCCGGCAAACAACGGCCCGGGTTTCTATTCGCTCGAAAAGACGGATTGGTCGCCGCGAGTCTCGATAGCCTACTCGCCGCGCTTCAGGGAAGGGCCTTTCAAGAAGTTTTTTGGCGACAACGACAAGACCGTCATCCGCGCGGGGTTCAGTCGAGTTTACGACCGGGCAGGATTCGCACTCCTGAACAGCTTCGACCAGATCGGCGCCGCCGGTTTGTCCACAACCATTCAAAACACTTGCTGCACGGTCGGTGTCACCAGCGCGGAGGTTTTGCCGCGAATCACAGGCATCCACGATATTCCCACGCAAAACCTGCAGACGCCCACTCCGACTCAATTCCTCCTGCCGCCGCCGCCGAAGGGCTTTCCCCAGATACCCACGGTCAGCGCCCAGGCCAATTTGTGGGGAACTGACAATACGCTCAAGACCCCGCACGCATATACTGCGGATTTTTCCATCGGACGCGAGCTACCCAAGCGATTCTCGCTGCAAGTTTCATACGTCGGGCGTTTCGGGCGCGATCTGCTTACGCAGCGCGACCTGACGCAGCCGCTCGATATCGTGGATCCGAAGACGGGGATTGACTACTATACGGCCGCATCGGCCTTGTCCAATCTGGCAAGGTCCTTTGCATTAGCCAACAATGGTGGGGCGCCAACTAACTATTATCAGGGCTTCCCTACGACTGCCCAAATCGGCAGCGTTACCGCCAAGATGCTTGGTCCCACGGCCCAATACTGGATCGATATGTTGCCACCGCTTCGAAAGGGAGCCACTCAGTATACGGACACCCTGAGCACAGGATTCGTGAACACCGCGACCAATCCTAGAGATGGGCTGATTCAGGAAGTCTTTAACCTCTATTACAACCCCGCCCTTTCCGTCATCGGTGACGAGATCGTCGGACTAGCAGATATCGATTTGTACGGCGGGCTGGGCGACAACATCGGCTCGGGATCCTATTACTTCAATGGGCCGCCGGGCTTGCTGGGCAATAACTCCGGCCAGTTCTTGAACAACCAGGCCATCTCCATGTACGGATGGAGTTCGATTGGCAGTTCCAGTTACCACGCGCTGCAGGCGAACCTGAGGAAGCAGTTCAGTCACGGAGTTCAGTTTGATCTGAACTACACGTACTCGAAGTCACTCGATATTACGTCTGCGGCGTCACGCGTTGGATTTTCTGTCTATGGTTATCAAAACATCGGGCTGGTCGGAAGCCGCCTGGCAAATGCTTTTTCTCCGAACCTGGCGCGTGCGCCCTCCGATTTCGATCTCACCCACCAGATCAACCTCGACTGGATTGTCGATCTGCCGGTTGGGAAAGGGCGTGCCCTGGGGGGCAACGCAAGTGGGGTGTTAGACGCTTTCATCGGTGGCTGGCAGCTTTCCGGCCTGGCCCGCTGGACCAGCGGATTCCCCTTCAGTGTGGACGGCGGACAGCGCTGGCCCACAGACTGGTTCCTGACCGCGATCACCCAGATGACCACAAGACCGAGGACTGGCACGTTCAAGGGAAATGGAAGCGTCAATGTTTTCGCGGATCCCGCCGCAGCACAGGGCGACTTCACCCTGCCTCTTCCAGGGGGAGTCGGCTCGCGCAACGTTCTGCGTGGAGACGGCTTCGCGGGTTGGGACATGAGCTTAGGCAAGCGTTGGATCATGCCCTACCGGGAAAGTCACAGTCTGCAATTCCGGTGGGAGGTGTTTAACGTGCCGAACCTCACGCGCTTCAACGCCCAGGGTGTGGGATCGTCTCTGCTGACTTCGCTTACGCAGTCGCCGAACAGTTTTGGAGCTTACACCAGTCTGCTTACCCAGCCGCGCGTTATGCAATTCGCGTTGCGGTACGAATTCTGATCGCACATATCAGATCCCAGAGCGTCGGCAACATGGAGGCGATCGCTTCGCTCACCCAACTCTGGCAGAATCGCTGAACAGCCTATTCACGGCAATGGACAGCAACAAATAACTCAAAGACTCGACTTGCCCTTCAAAGTGCCGATTATCTATTTCCGCCACGATGCCCCCTCACGCTCACAAGTTCCTAGCAGACTGCGACTTGCTGGTCTCCTACGCAAGACTCTACCCTGTGCCCTCTCGCTTTCCTCCACTTTTTCGCTTGTCTGCTTTGGTTAACTATGGTTAACTAGTGGGCATCATCTCTGATTAATATTAACCGGTGGGGAGCGTGCCTTGGGGCGGTGGGAAGACATGTCGCGGCTAGTTGCCTTTGCTCTTCTTTTGTTGAGTGTCGCGTGTCTTCTTTTGACGGAGGCTCTGGCGCAAGGGGAAACCACAAGTGCCATCCTTGGCCAAGTTCGGGATACGTCGAATGCGGTCGTGCCAGGAGCCACGGTTACTATCGCCAATCCTGAGACTGGACTGAGGCGTACCGCCAATACTGATGAAGGCGGCCGGTTCAACTTTCCGCAGTTAAAGCCGGGCACTTACTCAGTCAAGGTGGAAGCACAGGGCTTCGAGCCAAAGCAAAATGACAATGTCGTTTCGGGCCTGGGCCAGAAGCAGACCGTGGATTTCACACTTAAAGTAGCGCGATTAAATGAGACCGTCGAAGTAAGCAGCGAGACCCCACTCCTCAATCCGGCAGACGCCAATACGTCCACTACTTTGGATGCGCCTGCGCTTGAAGACCTGCCAAATCCAGGTGGTGATCTCACCTATCCTTTACAGTTTGCTCCAGGCGCCCTCATCAACACGGCGGGTAGCGGCAACGATTTCGTTGGCGGCACAAACGGGTATGGCAATGTGGAATTCAACGGCCTACCCGCCCTCTCAAACGGCTATATCGTTGACGGGCTGGAAACGAACGACCCGCTGACCAATCTCAACAGTGGCCTCTCAACCAACCTCGTGCTGGGATTGAATTCGATCGCGGAAGTCACCGTCAACACTCTTTCCTATTCCGTGGACCAAGGACGGTACGGAGCATCCCAGGTCAACTACGTCACCAAGTCTGGCTCGAATCAATTTCACGGGAATCTCTATGAACTGTGGAATGGTTCGCTACTCAATGCGGCGGACTACTTTACCAATGCGACGGCGGGAAACCACAAGCCCGGATCGACCGTAAACCACTTTGGAGGAAGTTTGGGTGGGCCGATTGTGCATAACAAGCTCTTCTTTTTCTTCGACAGCGAGTGGGTTCGGATCGCACTCCCTATCGTCACACCCACGACAGTTCCGAGTGCGGCGTTCCAACAATACGTGCTGCAACAACTTCCTTTAGGCGGAACGGACTCCGTATCTGGATCAAGCTATCCGGCAGCACCGCAACTTGTACCGTTCTACCAAAGGATGTTTTCCTTGTACCGCAATAGCAACGGTACCCCACTCGCTGTACTCGGTTGTCCTTTCAATTCCGACAGCGGTTCGGCCTCCGGCAATCCATCGAATGGGAACGGTTGCGCGAACCGCCAAAGCGTGTCGCACTCCAGCGATGACCACGAGCAAGTACAAACTCTGCGGCTCGATTACAACATCAACCAGAAAGATACCACTTGGTTTCGTTTCCAGGCTGACACTGGTGTGCAAGCTGCTTACACTGACCCAATCAACTCTTTGTTTGATGCGGTGTCGCCTCAACCTCTTTACTCGTTTGCAGCCGGCTACACCCACGTCGTTTCACAAAATCTGGTGAACTATTTCAATCCCGCCTTCTCCTGGTATGAAAGCTTATTTGGACCACGCGATTTTCCGAAGACGCTCTCGGCATTTCCGATCGTGTTGCAGGGCAGCGGTGCGAATGCACCATTCACTACGGTTGGCGGGCTCGACAATACCTGGGTACAAGGCAGGCGAGTTTCTCGCTTCTTCATTAATGACAACCTCGCTTGGAGCCATGCTGGCCACGAATTACGGTTTGGCACGAACACTCGAATCTTTCGCCTGAACGACTACGACTTCGGACAAGGAACTGTTCCTACCGTGGCATACACGTCTCTGCCGCAGTTCATTTACGGAGTGGCTTCCACCGCAACCAGGACATTTCCACTGACAGCAAACGAACCATTTCGCTTCCTCAATCTCGATCTCTATACTCAGGACACCTGGAAAGTGTCACGGACCCTCACCTGGACATTCGGTCTGCGCGACACCTTCAACTCCAATCCCTTAAATCCTCATGATCAAATCGCCCGTCTTCGCGGCTCTTTCAGTTCCATCTCGCACGATGTCAATCAGCCACTGAACGCTGCCATTCAAACTCATCTAGGCAATCTCTTCGCATCCTCGCCCATCGCCATCCTGCAACCGAGGACGGCCATCGCGTGGCAGTTTGAACCGAAATCCGTGCTGCGAACTGGCTTCGGTATTTTCAGCGATATCTTGCCGGGCAGTATTGCCGACCTGATCGGCACCAATCCACCATATGTTAAGACCTTTCAAGGAGGTTTGCTCGGCACCGTCGGCGGCACAGCCATTGCGCCAGGAGTACTTGACAGCGCAGTCGACGCAACCGTGGCGGCAAATCAGAGATTTAGTTTGGGCTTCCCTCAGGGCCAGCTTTCGTGTGCGTCTCTGCAGGCGAATCCCGCGACTTGCCTTCCACCAGTCGCGATAACCGCAGCACCGGATGGCAAATTACATGCGCCTTACTTCATGGAGTGGAGCCTGGGCATTGAACATCAACTCGGGACGAGTGCCAGCGCGCAAGTGCAATACGTCGGCACTCGCGCAGTGAATCAACCTTACCTCACTCAAGTGAACGGCTACCAAACTGTTTGTCAAGGCTGTTTTACGCCATTTCCCTATGAGCAACCTTCCGACCAACGATTCGGCGCGGTGACGCAGTTTTCCACTGGCGAGAACAGTCACTACAACGGACTTCAACTGAAGGCGACAAAGCGGCTCGGACATGGTCTGCAAGGACAGATCAACTACGCCTGGAGCCGCTGCATGGATACAGTTTCGAACGGGGGATTCCTTCAGTTTTCCGCGGGAGGGATCCTTTCCCCTCTGCCGGGAGAACTCGCCCGCGATTACGGCCCATGCGACTACGACATCCGGCACAATCTCAATGGGCAGTATTTGTATCAATTGCCGATCAAAATTCGGAATCAGCAACTGGCGTGGGCACTCAACGGTTGGCAGATTTCCGGAACCATGTTTTGGCATAGTGGAGTTCCGTTCTCCGTGCTGAGCACGCCCTATTCAGCGAACGGAAACGGCATTGTGCAGGGGAGTGGACCGCAGTTCGCCAGTGCCCTTCCCGGCGTTCCGCTGTATGCGCATCATGTCATCCCTGGCGTAACGCAACCGGGGACAATCCAATGGCTCAATCCGGATGCCTTTGTATCGGTCGTTGATCCGAGTACTGGCCGGTGCAATGGCGGCGACAACCCACAGCATTGCCAATTCGGAAACCTTGGGCGCAATGCCCTGCGCGGTCCCGATTTCTTCTGGAGTGACTTCTATCTTACGAAGTGGTTCCCGTTGACCGAGCGTGTAAAGCTCAGGGTAGACGCCCAGCTTTTCAATGTCTTCAATCATCCGAACTTTGGGCTTCCCAGCATGGTGCTGGCCGGGATTCCTGGAAAGCACTCCACGCAGACTGGCTTTGGAGCCCTTACGTACACAACCTCTCCACCGACTGGCTTGCTGGGCGTCGGTTTGGGTGGCGATAGCAGTCCGCGCATGATCGCGTTTCAGGCGCGCCTTGAGTTCTGACCTGCCTCAAGATCAGGGAGCACTGTCGGGTCATTCAGCCATAGATGTGGGTTCGCTCAGAGGTAAGCTTTAGTTGTGTCTCTACAGTTTCACATTCCGCAGACGCAGGGAATTCGAAATCACCGACACTGAACTGAAGCTCATGGCAGCAGCTGCCAGGATCGGGCTTAGCAGGATGCCAAAGAAAGGATACAGAACTCCCGCCGCGATCGGCACACCCAGCAGATTGTAAATAAATGCAAAGAACAGGTTCTGGCGGATGTTCCACATGGTCGCCTGGCTCAGCTTATGGGCACGGACGATGCCGGCCAGGTCGCCTTTTACCAGGGTGACACTCCCGCTTTCGATGGCGACGTCGGTTCCCGTGCCCATGGCAATGCCCACATCGGCCTGGGCCAGCGCGGGAGCGTCGTTAATGCCATCGCCCGCCATTGCTACCACGCGCCCTTCCTTCTGCAAGCTACGTACGACTTCGGACTTTCTTTCCGGCAAGACCTCCGCCTCGAACGTGTCGATGCCCAGCCTGCGCGCTATATCTTCCGCCGTGGCCCGGTAGTCACCGGTGAGCATCACCAGGCGAATGCCCTGCGCTTTCAACTCGCGGATTGCGTCAGGCGTGGAACTCTTGATGGGATCGGCAATGGCGATCGATCCCGCCAGCCGTCCGTCGACAGCAACGAAAACTATTGTGCTCCCACCGACGCCCGCGACCGCCGCTGCTTCCGGCGAATTGTCGACACGGATTCCGCGTTCGCGGAGCAATCCTTCATTGCCAACGGCCACAGCATGCCCGTTCACTTTGCCGACTATGCCTTTACCGGTCAAGGATTCGAAGTCTTGCGCTGGCGACAAATCAACTCCGCGCTCGCGGGCTGCCGTAACCACCGCAGTGCCAAGCGGGTGCTCGCTCGATTGCTCCAAACTGGCAGCCATGCGTAATAATTCGGACTGCTCAATTCCCTTCTCCGTAAATACCCCGACAACTCGCGGTTTTCCCTCAGTCAGCGTGCCGGTCTTGTCGATAACCAGCGTGTCTAGTTTTTCCAAGATTTCAAGGGCTTCAGCGTTCTTGATCAGGACACCGGCGTGAGCACCTCGCCCGGTGCCCACCATAACGGCGATGGGGGTAGCCAATCCCAAAGCACACGGACAGGCGATGATCAGCACCGCTACGGCATTCACTAGCGCATGTGCGAGGCGCGGCTCCGGTCCGAAGAAGTTCCAGACAATAAACGTAACAACCGCAACAGCGATGACCGCGGGAACGAACCATCCTGACACTCGATCCGCCAGCCGCTGAATAGGAGCGCGACTGCGTTGCGCTTGGCTGACCAATTGAACGATCTGAGCCAGCAAAGTCTCGCTGCCCACGCGTTCAGCACGCATTACGAACGATCCGGTCTGGTTCACCGTAGCCCCGATTACCCGGCTGCCCGGAGTTTTTGTAACCGGCATCGATTCGCCGGTGATCATCGCCTCGTCAACCGAACTCGTCCCTTCGAGCACCACGCCATCGACTGGAATCTTCTCGCCGGGTCGCACGCGCAAACGGTCCCCGGGCTGCACGCCCTCCAGAGGAACATCTTCTTCTTTGTTGTCGCGCAAAATGCGGGCCGTCTTTGGACTTAAGTCGAGCAAGGCGCGGATGGCGGCGCCGGTTCGGCCGCGAGCCCGCAACTCCAGCACCTGCCCGAGCAAAACCAGCGTGGTGATGGCAGCGGCCGCCTCGAAGTAGACATCCGGGTAACCATCCATTCCCCGCAACGACGGTGGGAAGATGCGCGGAAACAAAGTGGCTACCAGGCTATACAGGTACGCCACTCCAGTACCCATTCCAATCAGAGTGAACATGTTCGGGCTGCGGTTTATCAAGGATGTCCAAAACCGTTGAAAGAAAGGCCAACCGGCCCACAGCACCGCTGGGGTGGCCAGCGCCAGTTCGATCCATGGTAGCCACCCATTAGGAAGCGCGCGTTGCACGGGCATACTGGGCAGCATGTCTGCCATAGCGATTCCCAGCAAAGGCACCGTCAGCAGCACACCTACCCAGAAACGGCGGGTCATATCCCGCAGCTCAGGGTTTTCCTCTTCTCGCGCAGTTACCGTCCGAGGCTCTAGCGCCATTCCACAGATCGGACAGCTTCCCGGTTGTGGCCGGACGATCTCGGGATGCATGGGGCAGGTATATTCAACCCGGGTCGTTACCACCGGCATCTCGGGTTCGAGAGCCATTCCGCAACTTGGGCATGATCCGGGCCTTGTCTCCCGAACCTCGGGGCACATGGGGCAGACGTAGTTCTCAGTAGCGTTTCGCTTGGTCTCGTCCTCAGGTCCGGAAGTGATTGATTGTCTTCCGGCGACGCCCAATGTGACGATTCCAGGCGAATTTATTGGCGATGATCGACTCAGAAATTTGTCCGGTTCAGATTTGAATTTTTCCCGACAACGCTCGCAGCAGAAGTAGTAGTTGGTTCCCGACTGTTCGAATTTGTACTTGGCCGTTGAGGGATCGACGGCCATCCCACAAACCGGGTCCTTGGGGCGCATTTCGATCAAACTCGCGCGATTGCTGGACATCGGCATTCTCTGTCTTCTTTGAGAGCTTACGCTTCCTGCTGGCATGCTGGCCGCATCTGCGTTTGTACTCCGAGGAGGTGCTGCTCTATATTGGATTCACTCCGCTGCGAATTGGAGCAATCTGAGTTTTCCGAGTGAGAGAGGCTGCCTTCGATGACTTTTTTGGAAGTCGCATACCGCTACGGCGCTCCCCTCCGCGAAGCAACGATGCGTGCCCTCGACGAGGTACGCGAAGTTTACGGGGTCCGACGCATAACATTCGATCCCAAAGCACAAATCGTCCGCCTGGAGTTCGACGCTTCGCGTTTCAAGGAACCAGTGATTGCAGCCCTACTGCGAAACGCGGGGGTTGATTTGCGGGAGCGGTTTGCCTTGGCTTGATCTTCTTCGTAAAGATGTGTTCGGGAGGCCTACATCAGAGGATTAAGGAGAGGGCAGGAGAATCAGCAATGAACGTCTTACAAATGAAAGGCGTCAAAATGCAAGGGGCGCCCAAGAAAACCTCTGGCCGAAGTTTATTCTCTGGAGCGCCCCGTTGCGCGCCACTTCGTCTGCTCCTCACATAGCACCCCCGGGGCCAATGCTAAACCGTTGAAAATAAAAGCGCCGAGCAAATTGTTCGCGAGTAGGAATTGCCCCACTTTGGGAAAGATTTACTTTGGCATTTGCGAGGCACGAACCATACCGAACCAGCTGTTGAAAACAACGCGAGAGTGCCTCCTTGAAGCAGTTCACTTCTTCCGCCCGAGCGTTTTCTTCGTTGCAACTACTTGACTGATCCGCCCTGCGCCGGCTGCAGATGCTCCGCCTTCCAGCGCATGGCGGCCGTAATTCGCGTGCGTCCGCTGGGATGGTCGAAGAAGATGAACTCCTCCACCGGCCCCGGATCCAGCTTGCGGTATTCGCCCAGTTTTAAATCGATTTGCGCCTCGCCGTCCGGTTGCTGCGCTGCATTCAGGCCGTACATGTCAGCTTCGTACTCCATGGTGCGAGTGATTGTGTTGGTCACGGGAGTCATGACAAGGAGGTAGAACGATAGGATCACCACCCCTAGTGGGATAACCGCGACATCGGTGATCCCACGCACTCCCCAATCCTGCCCCCAACGAGCCAGACCGAAGTTCATCGCCCAGTTCAAGAACGCGAAACCAATCACTAACACCACGGCAAGGAAGACCAGCCCCTTGTACTGATGGTTCAGGACATAGTGACCCATCTCGTGTCCCATGGTGGTCTCGATTTCTGGCAGCGTGCACCGCTTCAGTAAGTTGTCGTTGAGCGAGATACGAGTAGTTCCCGCAAAGCCGCTCACGTTGGCGCTTACCCGGTCCGACTGCCGCGAAGCATCAAATTCGTAAACGTCGGTGGCCGGAATACCGTTGGCCCGCGCCATGCTGAGAATCGGATCCTTGATCCGTGGATCTCCGAGTTTGGTGTATTTGTTGAACAACGGGAAAATGAAAACCGGTGAGATCAGGAAAACGAAGGCCAGAAAAATCACGGAAATCACTGATCCCCAAACCCACCAGTTTTTTCCGGTGCGGTGTATCACGCCAAAAAGGAGCAGGAGGAAGAGAGCTCCCAGCACGGCGTTTACCGCTAACGTGATTACCTGGTCCTGAAGCCACGGCCCGAAGGTCTGATTCAACAGCCCATATTTATGCTCGCGGAAATAGCTTTCGTACATTGTCCAGGGAAACGTAGTCACCGTAAGAGCAAGGATGAACTGCACGCCGTAGATGACGGTTTGCAGAGGACGGAAGCGAGTAATGCGCTCGGCGAGGTCGCGCATCCGCGCCGACCATCGAAAATGCAGCATCAACCACATCACCAGCGCCGCCACCACGAAATCCCACAGGAGGAGCCAGTACCCGCCCTCAAAGTAGGCGTCCGAATGGGCGCGTTTATCCGCCGGCACCGTGGCCAGATAAGCGTCCACTGCAGCCTTGACGTTTAGTGGTTGCGCCGCGGCTCCGGCCGGAACGGTGAATGCTGGTGGGCTCGGGATCGAACCTGGGCTCGTTTCTTGCGCGAATGCGGGGGCCGCGAGAAGCGCGCAACAGAAAATCATTGCAGAAATCTTCTTAACCACTCGAATCATCAAGCTCTCTCTCCTCGGGCGCATCAATATAGCAAACTGTTTCCTTTGAGCAGACGTGCGAGGACACGATTCGGTAGCGCCCCATCCTTTGACGTAAGTTAATCAGGGAAAAAGCAGAGGAGCCGGCCGAGCATTCTTCAAGTCAGCGGCGGGCTAGGTATGCTGCTCCCGCCGCAAAGCCTGGTTCTTGCTTACTAGTTCCCAGCAATTCTGGGCAATCTCCCAGTCTTCTTCAGCCCGAATGATGACCACGCGAATCAGCGAATCTGTAGCGGAGATCTCCTGGTCCGGGGGCGACTCTGCATTCTTCTTCGGATCAAGTTTCAGGCCGACATACTGCAGATTCTCGCAAGCGGCGGCCCGCACGTCTGGCGAATTCTCTCCAACTCCCGCAGTAAAAACCAAGGCGTCAATTCCACCCAGCACCGCGATCATGGCGCCGATACCTGAGCGCAAACGGTGGACGTAGATGTCGAAGGCAAGCTTTGCCCGTTCGTGCCCATTTCTTACGGCGGCCAAGATTTCACGCATGTCTCCTGACAACCCCGAGATCCCCAACAAACCCGAGTGTTCATTGAGCAGTTCGTCGAGCTCTTCCCCGGTCTGCTGACTTTGGCGCACCAGGTAGGTGAGAATCCCGGGATCGACCGAGCCGGAACGAGTGCCCATCATCAAACCTTCTAGCGGCGTAAATCCCATCGTGGTGTCTACACTCTTTCCGTTGCGGATGGCCGCCAGAGAACAACCGTTTCCCAGATGACAAGTCACAAGCCTCAACGAATTCAAGTGTCTGCCCAACAGATGCGCTGCACGCCGAGCACAATACTTGTGATTGATGCCATGAAAACCGTAGCGTCGGATTCCCGCTTCAAACCATTCGTAGGGTCCCGGGTACACCGCCGCAGGCAACGGCATGGTCTTGTGAAAACCAGTGTCGAAAACTGCGATTTGACACACACCTCCGAGCAGTTTCTCGATTGTCTCCATGCCCTCCAGTTCTGCACGATTATGCAGAGGAGCAAAGGCAGAAACACTCGCGATCGCCGATTTTACTTCCGCCGTGATGACAACCGGGTCCTCAAATTCTGGACCACCGTGCACCACCCGGTGTCCGACGACGTCAATCTCCGAGGGCGATCGTACGGCGCTCGCTTCACCCTTCCACAAAGTATCCAGCAAATGCTCGATGGCTTGGGCACGAGAGGAAACCTGAATGCGGTCTTTTCTGGCGAATCCGCGCTGATTCTTGATCTCCGCTTGTGCGGACTCGCTCTCCCATTCGATCTTCGCCTGCCAAAGGCAACCCGGCGGATCATCCGGCAAAACGTCGCCGATCTCGTATAGGCAGCTTTTCTGGCTACTGGATCCCGAATTCAGCACGAGAATCTTCATGCGTCAATAAGGCCAAGTCCAGTCGCGCACTTCTGGCATGTCATCCCCATGCTGCCGGATATATTGGTTGTGCTCCACGAGTCTGTTGCGTAGAGACTGCTTGAAATGCGCCCCCATGCGCTGAAGCCGAGGCACACGGTCCACGACATCGCCCGCGAGATGAAAACGGTCAAGGTCGTTCAGGACCGTCATGTCGAAAGGCGTTGTCGTCGTGCCCTCTTCTTTGTAACCCCGGACGTGGAAGCTGTCATGATTCTGGCGTCTATAGGTGAGCCGATGAATCAGCCAGGGATAACCATGGTAGGCGAAGATTACAGGCTTGTCGGTGGTGAACATTGAATCAAAATCGCGGTCAGAGATTCCATGGGGATGTTCCGAGGGGGGATGCAGCGTCATCAGATCTACCACGTTCACGACCCGGATTTTTATATCGACGAAATTCTGCCGGAGCAGGTCGACGGCAGCCAGAGTTTCGAGAGTGGGGACGTCGCCGGCGCAGGCCATCACCACGTCGGGCTCGCAGTTCTGATCAGTGCTCGCCCACGACCAGATTCCGACTCCGTTTGCGCAGTGCTCAATTGCGGCATCCATGTCGAGCCATTGGAGAGCTGGCTGCTTCCCAGCGACAATCACATTGATGTAGTCGCGGCTGCGCAGGCAGTGGTCGGCGACAGAAAGCAGGGTATTGGCGTCGGGCGGAAGATAAACCCGCACAATATCCGCTTTCTTATTCATAACGAAATCGATGAAGCCGGGATCCTGGTGACTGAAGCCGTTGTGGTCCTGGCGCCAGACGTGCGATGTCAAAAGATAGTTCAGAGACGCAATCGGTCGACGCCACGAGATATCACGAGTCGCCTCCAGCCACTTCGCGTGCTGGTTGAACATGGAGTCAACAATATGGATGAACGCTTCGTAACACGAAAAAAAGCCGTGACGACCCGTAAGCAAGTAGCCCTCGAGCCAGCCTTGACACATGTGCTCGCTCAGTATCTCCATGACTCGTCCGGTAGCGGATTCATGCTCGTCGGTAGGCAGGAGAGGCTCCATGAAGATTTTGTCTGTGACCTCGTACAAAGCATCCAGGCGATTCGAAGCAGTTTCATCCGGACCGAATACCCGAAAGTTCTTGGAATCCATATTCAACTTCATGACGTCGCGCAAGAAAGTGCCGAGGACCCTCGTGGCTTCTCCGGTCTGAGTGCCCGGCTTGGGCACCTTCACGGCGTAGTCACAAAAATCCGGCATGAGCAGATTTTTGAGTAACAAGCCGCCGTTTGCATGCGGATTGGCGCCCATCCGACGGTCGCCTTTTGGTGCGAGATCAGCTAGCTCTCGATGAAACTTGCCGCTTTCGTCGAAAAGCTCCTGAGGCCGATAACTTTTCATCCAATCTTCCAGGATCTTGAGGTGCTCCGGCTTGGTGTCTAAGTCTGCGACTGGTACTTGGTGAGCGCGCCACGTACCCTCAACCGGCTTGCCATCCACGAATTTTGGGCCCGTCCAGCCCTTCGGGGTGCGCAGAATGATCATCGGCCAGATGGGACGATTCCTGGATTCATTGGAGCGAGCATCGTCCTGAATCCCCCTGATCTCCGCGATTATGGTTTCCAGGGTGGATGCCATGAGTTGGTGCATAGGCTCGGGCTCATCTCCTTCGACGAAGTAGGATTTGTATCCGTATCCATTAAAAAGTTGCGTGAGTTCTTCATCACCTAGACGCCCGAGCACGGTGGGGTTCGCGATCTTGTACCCGTTCAAATGCAGAATCGGAAGCACTGCGCCATCCCGCGCGGGGTTGAGAAATTTGTTGGAATGCCAGCTCGTAGCCAACGCACCGGTCTCTGCTTCACCATCGCCGACTACGCAGCAGGCCAGCAGGTCCGCATTGTCAAACACGGCTCCGTACGCATGAGCGAGGGAGTAACCGAGTTCTCCGCCCTCGTTGATTGAACCGGGAGTTTCCGGAGCAGCATGGCTAGGAATTCCTCCGGGAAAGGAGAACTGCTTGAACAACTTCCGCATGCCTTTCTCGTTCTGTTGGATGTCAGAGTAAAGCTCGCTGTAAGTTCCCTCCAGATAGGTGTTGGCCACAATTCCAGGCCCCCCGTGACCTGGCCCCGTGATGTTAATCACATTCAGATCGTATTTTTGGATGAGCCGATTTAAATGGACGTAAACGAAGTTGAGTCCTGGGGTGGTGCCCCAATGTCCGAGCAATCGGGGCTTCACGTGTGTAATTTTCAACGGCTCGCGCAAAAGCGGATTAGCATAAAGATAAATCTGGCCCACCGAAAGATAGTTTGCGGCACGCCAGTAGGCATTGATCTTTCGCAGTTCGTCGGGTGTAAGCGTCTGGTTGGAAGCTTTAGTTGTCACGGAATCGGCGGAGGCCACGTCAGTCATCACATGCTCTCCTAATTGATCTCCTAAGATGCTACACCTCTCGGAATCGCATGAGCCTGCTCCTGCAAGATGAAAATACTGTTACAGCGCCCGTGCAATACTTGCGACTCAATTATCGTCAACGATGACGAGATATCGACAAATTGTGATGCTCGAAGCCCGCTACATGCCGCGATCCGTTTGACGCCACGCTCGGCATTCACTTACGATGTATTGCGACCGAATTGACTCCAGCCGCATTGGTTTGAGTCAAGCGGTTGGAAGGCTTGCAGAATCCGCAGTGCAGAAACCTTAGTATTTTCGCGCCCTTAGCTCAGTTGGATAGAGCGTCTGGCTACGAA
>DATKEN010000126.1:0-31702 GCA_035512155.1 Terriglobales bacterium
ATCGTGCTTGATTTGAGCAATGTTACGCACGTCGACAGCTCTGGTTTGGGCGCGCTGTTGGGAGCATGGACCGCAGCACGAGACAAGGGCTGCGACCTCGAAATCGCAAACCTGAATCCGCGAGTCGAGAAACTTGTGGAGATAACGAGGCTGGACACTGTCTTCAAGCGTGGCAGGATCGTGGCGGCAGGCGGCTCCCCGTCGTCGCCGCCGGGTGTCGAAGGCGCTCTCACTGCGCTGGACCCAGAAGAAGCTTGTCAGGAAGCAATCGATGCTGGGATGGTCGTTCACGGTGCCCATCCGCTCAATTGCGAGACCTCCATTCCCGCATTGATCGGCGGCGTGGTAATGCCGAATGCGAGGTTCTACGTTCGGAACCACTTTCAGGTCCCCAGGCTTGATCCTTCAAGCTGGCGCCTGAATGTAGTTGGCCTGGTCGAACGCCCTTTGAGCCTTAGTTTGCGCGACCTTATGAAGATGCCGTCTCAAACCCAATTCGTCACTTTGGAGTGCGCTGGTAATGGCCGCTCATTGCTGAGCCCGCGTGTGAATGGCGAGCAGTGGAACTTAGGAGCCGTTAGCACAGCCGAATGGACGGGGGTGCCACTCGATGAGGTTCTGGACCGGGCAGGTGTTAAAGGGGGTGCGAGAGAGATAGTATTTCGGGGCGCTGACAGCGGCAAACTTGATGCTAATAGCGAACCAATTCGCTTCGAGCGTAGCCTGCGCATGAACGACGCTCAGGGGTCTGAAGCGCTGCTTGCCTACGCCATGAACGGTGAGACACTGCCGATGCAGCATGGCTATCCGTTGCGAGTCGTCGTTCCTGGGTGGTATGCCGTGGCATCCGTCAAATGGCTCACCGAGATTGAGGTGATCAGTGGGCTGTTCAGTGGTCATTACCAGACCGAAACATACTTCTTTGAGTGGCAACGGGGCGAACAAGTAGTGAGAGAGCCGGTATCGTTGCAGCGCGTGCGGAGCCTGATCACCGAGCCGGAGCCCGACAGCGAAGTCGAGCAGGGCGACCTGCCGATTCGCGGTGTCGTATGGTCCGGAGCGGCACCTATCACCCGGGTTGAAGTCAGAATTGGCGGTGGTCCCTGGCAAGACGCCCGCTTAGTTGGCGAACGGAGGCGGCACAGCTGGCAGGGGTGGGAGCTGATCGCCCGCCTTGAGCGGCCTGGTTCCATATTGATTTCCGCCCGGGCGACGGATATGGCAAGCCGAACACAGCCCGATTCGCCAGAGTGGAATCGGCTCGGCTATGGGAACAATGCCATGCAGAAGGTTCGCGTAGATGTTCGGTAGATCTTGCGGCAATCGTCTATCGAAAAAGTGCCATGCGAGAAGGTTGTCGAACGGATCGACCAGAATCGAAAATCCCCGCATTGTCTCTCCAAAAACGGGAGAGACAAAGGCAGGGCATCCTCGTGAGTAAGATCAGAAAAGAAAAACTGGGCCAGTCCTCCCTGAGGAAACCCTCAGGTTGCACATCACCATCTCAAAACCTGGCCTTCCGGTACACTTAAGGCGTCCAGCGCTTCCGACAGAATGACAAATACAACACAAACCGTCGCCGCCAGTTCACGTTCAAGCGTTAGCTTGCTGACCGATCAGGATATCTACCTCTTCAACGAAGGCAGCCATTATCGGATTTACGACAAGCTAGGGGCGCACATCACAACCGCCGGGGGACAGCCGGGTACAAGCTTCAGTGTGTGGGCGCCGAACGCACGTGAAGTGTCAGTCATGGGAAGTTTCAATGAATGGAACCCCCACTCGCACCAGCTGAATGCTCGCGGTAATTCGGGTATCTGGGAAGCATTTGTGCCCGGATCTGGCAAAGGCGGGCTCTATAAGTTTCATATCGTTTCGCGGCAACATGGATACATCGGCGACAAGGCTGATCCTTTCGGGTTTTTTCATGAGAAACCGCCGCGCACTGCATCTGTCATTTGGGACTTGCAATATGATTGGGCCGATCGGAACTGGATGGAAGAGAGGGCCAAGAAAAACTCCCTGCAGTCGCCAATCTCCATTTATGAAGTTCACCTCGGCTCATGGATGCGCGTTCCGGAAGAACACAACCGTCCGCTTACCTATCGCGAAACTGCGCCACGCCTGGCGGACTATGTGCAGCGCATGCACTTCACCCATGTCGAGCTCCTGCCGATAATGGAGCATCCGTTCTACGGCTCCTGGGGATACCAAACCACAGGCTACTTTGCCCCCACCGCGCGTTATGGTACTCCGCAAGATTTCATGTATCTGGTGGACTACCTGCACCAGCACGGCATCGGCGTGATCCTCGACTGGGTGCCATCGCACTTCCCTTCTGACGCGCACGGGCTGGCGTATTTCGACGGTACGCATCTCTACGAGCACGCCGATTCGCGCAAGGGTTTTCATCCCGACTGGAAGACTCATATCTTCAACTACGGCCGCAACGAAGTCCGCAGTTTTCTGTACTCGAGTGGTTTGTTCTGGCTGGACAAATATCACGCTGACGGATTGCGCGTGGACGCGGTGGCGTCCATGCTCTACCTCGACTACTCCCGCAAGCACGGTGAGTGGTTGCCCAACCAGTTCGGGGGGCGCGAAAATCTAGAAGCTATCGATTTCCTGCGGCGCTTCAACGCGGAAGTCTACAAGGAATATCCGGGCGTCCAGACCATTGCGGAAGAATCCACTGCCTGGCCTATGGTGTCCCGGCCAACCTACCTAGGCGGACTGGGCTTTGGCATGAAGTGGGATATGGGCTGGATGCACGACACGCTGAGCTACTTCTCGCACGATCCCATCCATCGCCGCTACCACCACAACCAGCTCACTTTCCGCATGCTTTATGGCTTCACGGAAAACTTCGTGCTTCCGCTCTCCCATGACGAAGTGGTCCACGGCAAAGGTTCGCTCATCGGCAAGATGCCGGGCGACGAGTGGCAGAAGTTTGCCAATCTGCGTTTGCTCTTTGGCTACATGTACGCTCAGTCAGGAAAAAAGCTTCTCTTTATGGGGGACGAGTTTGGACAGGTCCGCGAGTGGGCCCATGACACCAGCCTGGAGTGGCACGTGCTGCAGTATCCGGTGCACCGCGGAGTCCAGACCTGGTTGGCGGAGTTGAACCGGATCTACGCAGAGCAAACTGCCTTACATGAACTCGATACTGATCCCGCCGGATTCGAGTGGGTGGACTGCAACGATACGGCGGCCAGCGTCATTTCCCTGCTGCGGAGATCAAAGTCCGCGAAAGACACGATATTGGTAGTCTGCAACTTCACTCCCTTGCCGCGCGAAAACTACCGGGTGGGAGTTCCGTCGGGCGGTTTCTGGCGGGAGCTTCTCAATAGCGATGCACGGGAATACGGTGGCAGTGGATGGGGGAATTTAGGCGGCGTCATGGCTCAGGCAAAACCTACCCATGGACGTCCTTACTCCGTCAGTTTGACTCTGCCACCGTTGGCCGCGCTTTTTCTGAAGGCCGACTAATCGGCGTCAGTGCCGATATGTCGGCAGTTCTAACTAAAGTCTCATTAGAAAGAACCCAGCGGTTGCGAGCCCGATCAGCGTAGATCCCAAAGACGCGTAGTTGGCTGAGGGAATCGCAATCGGTTCGCCCGCCCGTATACCCAGCAAGGCTTCGATACAGCCGAGGATCTTTTCCAGGGACGCACCTTTGGCTACTGCCGCATCCACAAAGGGCGTCATCTCGCCAAAAGGCAGATCGTAGCCTGAGATCATGATCACAGGAATCGTTGGATTACAAAGCTTTAACTTAGCCGCCAGTTCGACGCCGTTCATCCCGGGCATTTCATAATCCGAGATAACGGCGTCGATATCCTGGTTGGAATGAAACAGCTTGAGCGCCTGACATCCGCTGCTGGCGACGAGCACCTCATATCCGTGACTACCGAGCAGCGCCTCGTAGAGGTCACAGATGCGAGGGTCGTCGTCCACGCATAAAAGCGTCAGATGTTTCATTTGGGGGAGGGCCTGCCTTTCAACTGACTCGCCTGCAAGATCCAGACGAGCAGAGTTGAATCTTACTGTTGCACGTGAGGCACCAAACGAAGCGTCGCGGAAGGTCATTTCTTAGTCAGCCGAGCCTGAGACTCTTACACGCTCCTCGATAGACATCCGCGATCCGTTGGCTGCCGCTCTAGGGGTTGGTCGGCGCTGGAAACAACCGTCTAGCATGCGCGGACTCCGCAGCAAGCTGAGGTTCAGAGATTTCGGGCGACGAAAGACCTGCTAGTGCAGATTGCCTTGGTCACGGCTGCACCGTTAGAATCACACCACTCGGAGAGAAGCCAATGCCTCGCACGCTTGCGAACGGCAAGATCTGCTACATCGAGATGCCCGCCACCGACATTGCGCGCTCTTCCGACTTCTACAAGCAGGTCTTTGGTTGGAACATTCGGAAACGCGGTGATGGCAGCGTTGCATTCGACGATCCGACCGGAGAGGTAAGCGGCACCTGGGTTATTGGCTGTCCACGCGCAGCAACGCCCGGTCTTTTGTTTTACATCATGGTCGACAGTGTCGCGGCCACTCTTGACGTGGTCGTTGCCAACAAGGGCCAGATGCTGCAGCCCATCGGCGCTGACGCGCCCGAGATCACTGCGAGGTTTCGCGACCCGGCGGGAAATGTGATCGGGCTCTATCAGCAGCCAGCCTAACACACCAGTAAATATGCACCGCCGTTAACCTGGGCGAGTGCATTTTCACCACCCTTTAATGTCCATTGTTCCGCTTGACACTGTCAGTCCCAAGTGACAGACTTGCGCGCCTATCCTGCCAAAGCAGCCTGCCAGCCACAGCAGGAAACGCACCACACGACCCCTCCCAAGGAGAACCTATGTCGATTCAAACTGCTCCCATGAAGATGAGCTCAATCGTGCCCACTCTGTTGGCTGTTTTGCTGCTAATCGGATCTGGTTTTTCTCAATCGAGCACCAGCAGACACGCGATCGCCAACAACACGCCCCGGTTTGGCGCGGACGCACAAGACCTCGGGCCTGAAGAGTCAGCCAGGCCGATCAGCGTGACAGTCTGGTTAAACCAGCGCAACAAGGCTGACCTGGATAGCCTGGTTCAGCAGCTGTATCAGAAGGATTCGCCCAACTATCATCACTGGCTCACCCACGACGAGTACACAGCGAAATTCGCCCCGACAGCGGAAGATGCGATGACCGTGCATAATTTTCTTGAAGCGCACAACCTGAAAGTTTCCGCGATCGACCGCGACAACCACTTCCTCACGGCGCGAGGCAAGATTGCCGATGTCCAGAAGGCGTTTCAGGTACAGATCAACCGCTACAGCGTTCGGGGAGAACTGCATCGCGGGAACATCGCCGATCCGACGATTGAGGGACCAGCGGGTGCTTTGGTATCGGCGGTGCAGGGTTTGACCGATCTAACCTACAAATCGCATGCCAGGCGGCTGATCGATCCGGAGACTGGCGCGCCCTTTCCGTTCGTTCCTCTGACTGCGGCCGGCCCCAACGGTTCCTTCTTTAGCCGGAACTGTTTCCGCAGCCCGGAAACTGAAACATTCGTTACGCCCGGCGGTGGGCCAACCGGTACCTACACTGGAAACCGCTACGGTTCTGACATCACGAGCAAGGTTCCAAATCTTCCACCTTGCGGTTATAGCCCTTCCGAAGTCCAGACCGCCTATGGGCTGCCCGCAATCTATAAAAAGTGGCGCGGCAAGGGCCAAACCATCGTCATCGCAGATGCATACGGCTCGCCGACCATAGGCAAAGACGCCAACACGTTCTCCCAGCTTTATCACCTGCCCGCGCTCACCAGCTCGAATTTCAAAATCGTCAAGATCGGCGGGCCGACCGGCTGTACTCCGGCCGAGGGTTGCAGTCCCGCCGGCTGGGACGTTGAAACCACGCTCGATGTGGAATGGGCTCATGCGATTGCTCCTGATGCCAACATTTTGCTCCTTCAAGCCTTCGACAATACTAGTTCGAATCTCAATCAGGCTGTCCTCTATGCCGCTGAAGGAGGGGGACCAAATGGAGGCGTGCCATTTGGCAACGTGATTTCCAACAGCTACGGAGGGTTCGAAGACCAAACCCCTGCTGCTGAACTCGGCGTGGAGAACAGCATAAACGAACTGGCGGCCGCCTTTGGTGTTTCCGCGAACTTCAGCACCGGAGACAGCGGCGATTTCTCGACAGTGCTACCCGCCGCCACCGTATCCAACCCGGCGGATTCCCCGTTCGCCACTGCGGTCGGCGGTACCAGCTTGTTTATCAACAAAGATAAGACCATGAAGTTCCAGACCGGTTGGGGCAACAACCTTACACGCATTGCCGATGTCACACCCAACCCGCCGGTTGTTCCTCCCCTGCTTTTGGGCTTCGATTTCGGTTCGGGCGGAGGAACCAGTGCTTTCTTTAGCAAACCATCATTCCAAAGGAGCTTGAGCGGAGGTAAGCGCAAGCTTCCGGACATTGCCTACATCGCGGACCCATTCACCGGGGTTGAAATCATCATCACCCAAGGTGGACAACAGTTCGTGACCGTGATCGGCGGTACCAGTCTGGCCTGCCCCACGTTTTCTGCTTTGTGGGCGCTGGCAAACCAAGCCGCCGGTGGGCCGCTGGGACAGGCCGCACCGCTGCTCTATCAACTGCCCGCAGACGCGATCACCGATATCCAACAAATCGGCTCGGCTGACAACGTAACCGGGGTGATTTCCTTTCCACCATTTAAACCGGTCTTTGAGAGCGCGAAGGCGCTGGCGCAGCCCTTGTATAAAACCAAGAACTTCGTCAGCGCAATTTACAACAGCCCGTTCAGCACTCGCTGGTTCGTACTGACCTTCGGAACCGACACGTCATTGACCACCGGCGTTGGCTGGGACAATATGACGGGGTTAGGCACTCCGAACGGTTTGGCGTTTATTCAAGGAGTGGTTGGATTAGCGGCACCAGCTGCTGCTGCCTCTTCTCATTAAGAACAGACAAATCAGGCGAGAGGGCCATCCAAGGGGTGGCCCTTTTTCATGATTGACGCTGATTACTCAATCCAGCAGCCCGACGTGGCCGATCACGCCTGGCTTAATCCGGCGGGCAGGCGTGCAGAGTCAACCCCTCGCACTCATCGGGTGAGACTTCGCATGCTAGACTCAGCTTTTAGCCCTGACTCCGATGCGCATCCTGACGCGCTACATCCTGAACGAGGTCATCTCTCATGCGATGATCGGCACAGGGGTGTTCACTTTCGTCCTGTTTACCCGCGACCTGGGGCACATCCTGGATCTGGTAGTTCGCAACAGCGCGCCCTTCTCGAGCGTGCTTGAGATCTTTGTGCTCACGGTTCCCGTCGCGCTTACCTACACCATTCCCATGGGTGTGCTCGTCGGTATCCTCATCGGCTTGAGCCGACTGGCTGCTGATAGCGAGATCACTGCCATGCGCGCTAGCGGGGTTGGGGTCTGGACCTTTCTGCGAGTCGTTTCGCTTTTTGCCGTCACTGCATGGCTGTTGGCGATGGCCAATAGCTTGTATGTGGCCCCTCTTTCACAGTCCGCGCTGGGACGACTGCAGGAACGCCTCAAGTCCTCGCAAGTATCCTTTGAAGTTCAGCCCCGAGTATTTTACGAAGGCTTTCCCAAGCTTGTGCTTTACGTGCAGGATGTGAAAAGCGCCTATGGGGCGGCATTGTGGAAGGGTGTGTTTATCGCTGACATCACCAATCCGGCCGCACCCACCATTACGATGGCACGAGAGGGTGTTCTGGTCAGTGAAGGCCCAGACACGCTCCATCTTCACCTTAGCAATGGTGCGACTCATGAGACCGATCCCGCAAATCCGGACCACTACCAGATCTCGACTTTTCAGCAGAACGACCTGCCCGTCCCGCTCCCGCAGAGCGAAACCAAGGAACAGGAGCCCACGCCAACCGCTGAAATCCCAACCTGGGAACTGCCGCGGCAAGCCAGCCAGACGAACCTGGGCACGGCGCGTTGGTACCTGATCGAGTTCCATCGCCGCTTCGCTTTGCCGACCTCGTGCCTGGTGCTGGCTTTGGTCGGTATTCCGCTCGGCCTCTCTTCGAAAAAGGGCGGCAAGTCAGCCGGCTTCGTTCTCACGATCCTGCTGGTGTTTGCTTACTATTCAGTTTCACTGATCGGAGTCACGTTAGCCCGGCAAGGCAAAGTCTCCGCCATATTGGGCGGATGGCTCGCAAACGTCATTTTCTTTTTGGGCGGGGCATTCCTTTTGTGGCGCGCCGAACGCAAACCGCTGGAAATCGCTGCGCTGCGCTGGAATCCTTTCAAAGCAAAGCCGCGAGAAGCGGTCTGGATGCTGCCGCGCTTCGGCCGGCCAGAAGACGCCTTCCAGCGCGCCTCCAGTCGTCGCCGCATGTTCCGCGCCCGCTTCCCGATGATTCTGGACGACTATGTCCTGCGCGATTTCGTCGTCTATCTGACAATGATTCTGGCCTCATTCCTTGTGTTGTTGGTGGTGTTCACCCTGTTTGAGTTGTTGGGCGACATCATACGCAATCAGATTTCTCTAGTGGTCGTAGGAGAATATCTGCTGAACGTCGTGCCATTTTTCCTCTATAACTCAACCCACCTGTGTATTCTCCTGGCCGTGCTTATCACTTTTGGGCTGATGCAGCGCTCGAACGAGATCACCGCTATCAAGGCTTCCGGGCTCAGCATCTATCGCGTCGTCGTGCCGGTGCTGGTGGCCACGACCCTGCTGGCGACGGGTCTGTTCTTTTTCGATCAGCTTTACCTGCCACGCGCCAACAAACGGCAGGATGCGCTGCGCAATCAGATCAAAGGAAAGCCTGCGCAAACGTACCTCAATCCTGACCGCAAGTGGATTTTCGGCCAGAAGTCGAACATCTATTATTACCAACTGTTCGACCCCGACCGGAACCAGTTTGGCAACCTCGCCGTATTTCAGTTTGATCCTGGAAGCTTTCAGCTCACTCACCGGATTTACGCTGACCGGGCGCACTGGGAGGAACGGCTACACCGCTGGGTGTGTACACAAGGATGGGAACGCAGCCTGCATGGGCCCGCTATCGAGGATTACCACACTTTCGATGTGGCGACATTTGCCGCCGTCGGCGAACCTCCTCCCTACTTCAAGAAGGAAGTGAAGCAATCGTCCGAAATGAACTACCACGAACTGGGCCGCTATATTCATGATCTGCAGGAGAGCGGCTTCGACGTAGTGCGCCTTAAGGTACAACTTCAGGAAAAGCTCGCCTTCCCGCTGATCACGCTGGTCATGGCGCTACTGGCTATCCCATTTTCGCTATCCACGGGCAAACGCGGAGCGGTCGCCGGTATCGCGGCGGCAGTCGGCATCGGAGTAGTGCAGATCATCGTTTCCCGCCTGTTCGAATCCATGGGAAACGTCAACCAGTTGCCGCCCGTGCTGGCGGCCTGGTCTCCGGATGTGATCTTCGGGCTGGTGGGCGGCTATCTGATTTTGCGCGTGCCTACCTAGAGTTCCCTTGAAAGCAACGGGGTCATTTCACTGCAATCGCCGAAGGCTGACCTCTGGGCTGGCGTGCGCCGTTGACTAGCGTCACCGGTGTGCCCGAGACACTCAGGCCGCCAATGGTCGAATCGAAACTAAAAGTCGAGATAGTATTGGCTCCAATATTCGCGACGTAAAGGTAGTCAATTGTGCCCCCGGTGGCGGAAACAGTCGTGGTTCCAGCGCGAGAGGACACCCAAACCGGATGGTCTCCCGTGGAAATCGTCGCGGGACTGTCCGCGACTAAAACTCCGGTCCCAGCGCTGATCTTGTACTGTGAAACCTGGTTCGACCCATTGTCCACTACGTAGAGGAATCTTCCTGCGGAGTCGGTTGTAACCGAAATCGGACCCAGGGCAGCCGGGAACGGCGAGCCTGGAATCGGATTGAGGCTCCCGTCCGGCGTGGATCCGGGAGTCACCGCGCAGGTTGCAGACTGCTTGTCGCAGACAGTAAACGCACTGACATTGCCTGAGCCCGAATTGGCAACATAGACAAAGCTTCCATCGGGGCTCAGTGCGAGTGCTGAAGGTGTCATGCCGACGGGATACGGTGCCAGAATCATCGTCAGTGCGCCCGAGCTGGCAATTGAAAAGACTGAGACTGTTCCGTCGAACTGGTTGGCGACGTATAAGAAGTTTCCTGAGAGACTCACGGCCACCGCGACCGGGCGGGTACCGTTCTGGCCAGGGGCAGAGGTGAAAAAATCGCCTACTTTACTGAGGCTGGTACCAGAAATGGCAAAGACCGAGATTGTCCCTTTTTGGCACACTTGGTCGGTACCTGTGGGGCTCTGGACCCCTTGATTTGCGACGAAAAGGAAGTGACCGGCGGAATCGATCGCCATACCCGACGGGATAATCCCAGCCGGCGAGCTCCCGCTCACGGCAGTCAGCGTGCCATCCGAATTCACGGTGTAACTGGTTATGGTGCCTGCAGGTGGAGCTGGACATGGAGGTGGTGGGGAAGGGGGCGGGATGTTGGGATTACTGTTGGCCACGAACAGCGCGTTTCCCGAGGGCGCGAGAATCATCGCCGTTGGCACCAACGGCAATTTGTCAGTAGCCACACTGTTCCCGTTCGCTGTGAGCGCGCCCGTGCCCAATGCCACGCTAAAGGCTGAAACCGAGTTGTCACCTTGAGTGGTGACGAAAAGAGCACCCGTACCCGATGACGATGAGCGAGTAGTGGAGCAACTTAGCAAACCGAGCACTGCCAGAGCCAGTAAGCCCGCAAAGAAAGCAACCTTCATCCCCATTCTTTCTCCCTCTGTTTTTCTTGAGCGCTCAGACCGCACGGCTACTGACTCTATGGACCGAAGTCCTTTTTTGCCTTCACTTGTGTATCAGGAATTCACGGGTAAGAGCAAACTCGAAGCGCAAACTTCGCCGAGTGGTTGGAACCGGCATCAAGGGAGAAAGTTGCCCGGAAAGTGATTTCGCGGTGGACGGAAATAGTTCAGTCGTGGCCGGTCTGCAGAGCTGGGACTGTGACTTGCTCTTGAGCCACTTCCACGGCGGCGCGAGGTAGGCGGATCTCGATCATTAAGCCCCCCTCGGGGCGGTTCGCCGCTTTTACCGTTCCGCCATGCAGCCGCACCGCGCGTTCGGTAATGGCCAGACCCAAGCCGACGCCGCCTGTCTGGCGTCCGCGGGCATCGTCAATGCGATAAAACGGGCGGAACAATTTCTCTAGCGCCTCCTCTGGCACGCCCGGCCCAGAATCTGTGACCCTAATGACCGCCTCTTGACCATTTTGCCCCAGTGCTGATTCGAGGCGGATCTGCACATCCGTGCCCTCTTTGGTGTAGCGCGCGGCATTGCGCACCACATTCTCAATCGCGCTATGCAATAGCATCGGAGCACCCATGACCCAGCAATCCTCTACGATCACGCGTTCCACACGGCAATTACGACTTTGGGCTTCATAGTCGGCGTCCTGTGCGATGCCATCAAGCATTTCCGCGAGATGAATCGGGACCTTCTTCACGGCCTCACTGCTGTCCTCCATACGGGCAATGGTGAGCAGGCCGCCAATTAGCTCATTCAAGCGGCTCGATTCCAGGTCGATACGCTCCAAGGCGCTGTCCGCCGACGGCCCCGAGCGCTGTCTGGCCAGCTCCAGCGCAACGTTCAAACGCGCCAGCGGAGACCGCAGTTCGTGGGAAATGTCGTTCAGCAGGCGGGCCTGAGCATTTACGGATTTTTCCAGACGCTCGGCCATGGCGTCGAAATCGCGCACCAGTTGAGCAATTTCGTCCCCTCCCCGTGCTGCCAAGCCACCGACTCGCGCGCTCAGATCACCGGCGGCCAGGCGCTGCGTCGCAGCGCGCAGGCGTACCACGGGAGCGGTCATGTATCGCGCCAGGATGTAACAGACCAGACCTGAACTGGCGACCGCTATTGAAATGACCAGCCAGAGCATCTGGTGCCAACCGAACCGTGGCTGCTCCGGAGGCAACTGAATGACCATGATGTAACGCTGTCCATCGGGCGCAGTCATGGACGGGCGCATGAACTGCATTGGCCCAAGCCGTCCCCAGAAGCTGTCGATGGTGTGGGTCTGCCCCTTCTCAACCCGCTCAATCCACTCTGGCGGTTTACGCCCAGTCACTTCCTGTCCTTGCTCATTGAACAGAAATGCCCACAAGTGGTGCGAGTCGCGCAAACTTCGCAGATAACGGCGGGCCTCTTCCGGACCGCCATTTTGGTAGGCTTGCACGGCCTGGTTGAGGAACTCTGTCTGTTGGGACTCAGCTACCGGGTTCTCGCGAGGCGGACGTATGGCCAGGGTTATAAGAATCGCCAACACCAGAAACAAAGCCAGAGCCAGCCAGTACGATAGAAAGATTTTCAGAAACAGGCTTCTCATTGGCCGCCGCTCCTGACCCTGTCCTGAGGACGCGCAAAAATGTAGCCCACTCCGCGAACCGTCTTGATGTGATCCCCGCCAGCATCGGAATCGCCCAGCTTCTTGCGAATCTTGCTGACATGCATGTCAATGCTGCGATCGAAGGGGGAGAACTTACGGCTCAGCACCAGGTCCACCAGCCGCTCGCGGGGCACAACCCTTCCCGCCTCGCGCAACAAGGCTTGCAACAAATTGAACTCCACCGAAGTCAACTCTACCGGCTTACCCTTCTGGTGGACGGTGCGCGTACCTGCATCCAGCTCAACGTCGCCCACGCGGAGGATTTCCGGCGCCAGAGGTGCGCCCGTCGCTTCGGTTCTGGTGCGCCGGAGAATGGCTCGAATGCGCGCCACCAGCTCGCGCGGATTGAAGGGCTTGGGGAGATAATCGTCGGCGCCGATTTCCAGGCCAACGATGCGATCGACGTCCTGGCCGCGAGCCGTGAGTAGCAACACCGGGATTCGGGAGGTATTGCGCATTCGTCGCAGCACGTCGAATCCGTTTAATCCCGGCAACATTACGTCTAGCACAATCAGCGAATGATCCCCGCTTAAGGCTCGCTCCAGACCTCGCGTCCCATCATGCACACACTCAACCTGAAAGCCTTCCGGTGTGAGATATTCTCCGACCAGACCGCAAAGCTCAACATCGTCGTCGATGACCAGGATGCGTTCCACAGCTCTTTTATTGTAATCGGAGTTCAATAACAAGTGGACGCATGAAGGGCGTAAAGAATTGTCAGTCTACGAGTTGGTAGACTTTACAAAACTTTACTTCGGTTGACTGACTCTTTACCGCTGTCGGCCTGAGAAAATGTTTCTAATGTAGAGAAAGCTAGTCCCCGGGAGGGCTCATGAAATCAACTCGCATCAAGCTAATGGCTATCACGCTTGCTCTCACACTCACGGCAGCGGTTGCAGTATCACAGACCGTCAAGCCCGTCCAAATGCACGGCGATGAGATGTTCGGCGGACACATGCTGAACTTCTTTGTCGACTATCTCAATCTCACCGACGCGCAACAGACGCAAATGAAGGACATCCTCGCCAAAGAAAAACCGATAATCCAGCCGCTGATACAACAGGTAGCGCAAAGCCATCATCAATTGCGCACATTAGAGATGAGCGGCGGCTTCGACGAAACCAAAGCTCGCGCTTTGGTCGCACAGCAGTCCGCGAATATCACGGAACTGATCGTGCAGAAGGCGCGCATCGAGTCCGAGTTGTTCCAGGTGCTGACTCCGGAACAAAAGACCACGATGACCCAGTTCATGCAGCGCCGTGAGCAGAGATTCGCGCAACACATGCAGGGTCAGACCCAGAGCCAGTAACGCCAGAGTTCGATGCGGGGTAGAAAGCTTTCCCGTCGCGAGTTTCGGGCTGGCAGTTGAGAAAGGAAGGTGCCGTCGTGGCGACTTCAGTGACTGTTGGAAATAGTTATTTGGTTCGCGCCGTTGCCGCGGAAATGTCGATTGGGGTTGAGAACGCCGTGGAGTGTTGGCTGTCGCAGATCGACCGGGCATTGACTGACGTGCACCTGACTACGCTCGGACGGCTGAATGCAGTCAACGAGATTCTCGACAAATATAAGCGTCTGACTGGTAAGACCCAACTGGCCTGCCGCCGGGCCTGAGTTATCGGCCACTATGAGATCCCTTATGGACGCCTTTTATTCCTACGTGATTAGCTCGAGCTGGATTTTCCTTTTGGGTTGGATTGTGCTCTTGGTGGTCGCTGGCGTTATTACCTTCCGCCGCGACTTATCGTAGCCGCGACCCGAGGCCGCCGGATTCATCGGGTTATAGAGTCTCCGCGCTGGGGCCCCTTCCTGGCAGCCTTGTCGCCAGGGCAATTCTGAAGCCGTCACTGCTAAAATCGCATCTACCAATAGCACATGCTGCCCAAAAGCCTGCGTCCACTGTTTCCTTACCTGAAGAAGTACCGCCTGAGTTTCGCGGTGGGTATGATCTGCGTGTTGTGCAACAACGGCGTCTGGATTCTTTTTCCTCAGGTAATTAGGCGGGCAGTCGACGATCTTCACCTGGGGGTCACGCGCCATAAATTGTGGATCTACGCCCTGCTGCTGCTGGCTGTGGCGGCAGTCAAAGGCATTTTTCAGTTCCTGACCCGCTGGATCATGATCGGTATTTCGCGCGAGATTGAGTTTGACCTGCGTAATGATCTGTTCCGGCACCTCGAAAGCCTGTCTTATTCCTACTATCAGCGTACCCGCACCGGCGACATTATGGCCCGCGCCACCAACGACCTTAACGCGGTCCGCATGCTGTTGGGTCCTGCCATCATGTACTCGGCAAACACGATTGTGTTCACCGCCGGGGCCCTGGCTTTCATGCTGTCGATCAGCCCCCGGTTGACTCTTTATGCGTTCCTGCCCTTGCCCTTCGTGAGTGTAGTCGTGCAGTATTTTGGGCGCCGAATTCACGAGCGCTTTGAACGAATTCAGGCGATGTTTTCCGAAATTTCGGCTCGCGCCCAGGAAAACTTTTCCGGCGCTCGCGTGGTTCGTGCTTATGTGCAGGAAGAGCCCGAGATTGCGGCTTTTGAAACCTCTAACAAGGAGTACATTGCTCGCAGCCTCAAACTCGTGCGGCTGATGGGGATGCTCTGGCCCACGCTGGAGACCATGCTTGGGTTTGCTATAGTCCTGGTTCTCTGGCTGGGCGGACGGGAAGTCCTTTACGGCCGCATCACTGTGGGCGGTTTCGTGGCTTTCAATACCTACATGGTGCAGCTCACCTGGCCGATCATCGCGCTGGGATGGGTGATCAATATTTTCCAGCGCGGCACGGCTTCTATGGCGCGCATCAACGAAATCCTCACGGAGAAGCCGGAGATCGAGGACGCTCCTGCGATAAAAGCCGCGGGCGCCCCCACAACACATCTTCGCGGGGATATCGAGTTCCGCGGGCTGAACTTCGCTTACAATGGGACGCCGGTTCTGCATGACGTGAACCTCTACGTTCCGGCGGGCAGCAGTCTCGCGATCGTTGGCCCTACAGGCTCGGGAAAAACCACTCTGGTGAGCCTGATTCCGCGCATTTACGACGCTGCGCCAGGGACTGTCTTGATTGATGGCCGCCCGGTCCGCGAATATCCCCTGGAGTTTTTGCGGCACCAGATCGGCTTCGTGCCTCAGGAGACTTTTCTTTTCAGCGAGACTGTTCGCGAAAACATTGCCTTCGGCAACGTGGACGCAAGCGATGAGCAGGTGCGCTCGGCGGCGCAAGCCGCCAGCATTGCGGCTGATATTGAGAGTTTCCCGGAGCAATATCAAACTTTGGTGGGCGAGCGCGGCATAACTCTCTCGGGCGGACAGAAGCAGCGTACGGCGATTGCGCGTGCCATTATCCGCGACCCGCGTATCCTGGTCCTCGATGACGCGCTTTCCAGTGTGGACACTCACACCGAAGACAAGATTCTCAATCATTTGCGTGAAGTCATGCGCGATCGGACCACCATCTTCATTTCGCACCGCGTTTCTACGGTCCGCAACGCAGACATGATTGCGGTACTCCACGGCGGACGCGTCGTGGAGTTGGGGACTCACGACCAGCTACTTACCCTGAATGGTTACTATTCGGACCTCTACAATAAGCAATTGCTGGAAGAGGAACTGGCCGAAGTTTAGAGCAGGTTCAAGGTCCCTCAGCTGGTTGTCATCCCGAGCGAAGCGAGGGATCTGCATTTCACCGCATGAAGCGAGTAGCTATCCCCGAGTTGCTTGATACCGACTCCGGCACACCTGCTGAAATCGCCGGATCGCTTTCCGATCTGCGCTGGTTCAACCAACGATTTGGAGGCATCGCTACTGCCAAATCCATGATCAGGTACGTGGCTGGGAAGCTAGGTGTCTCTTGTCTTTCCCTTCTGGAGGTGGCGGCCGGCTCCGGCTATGTACCGGAAACCGCGCGTGAAAATCTCAAGCACGACGGACTGCGGTTGGAAATTACCTTGCTAGATCGCGCCCGGTCACACCTTTACGGCGCAGACTCGGATGGCAGAAACCGGGCTGTTGTCGGCGATGCGCTGGCGCTGCCCTTTCTGGACTCAAGTTTCGACTTGGTTAGCTCCACCCTATTCGCCCACCACCTCGCCCCTACGCAACTCGTGCAATTCGTCGATGAGAGTCTTCGAGTATGCCGAGCCGCCGTCCTGATAAACGATTTAGTGCGACATCCTCTCCATCTCGCGTTAGCCTACGCGGGCTCGCCTCTTTATCAGAGCCGCCTTACGCGTCACGACGCGCCGGCCTCGGTTCACCAAGCCTACACATCCGCGGAGATGGGCTCGCTACTCGCTCAAACAACAGCCGCACGAGTGGATCTCACTCGCCATTTTCTGTTCCGCACGGGTGTGATTGCGTGGAAACGACGATGATCTACGATTTGATCGTCACCGGTGGCGGACCGGCAGGTACCTCGGCCGCCATTACTGCTGCCCGTAGTGGCGCCCGCGTCCTTCTGCTTGAGCGTGGACAATTTCCTCGCCATAAAGTCTGCGGCGAATTCGTATCCGCCGAATCGCTGGACTTACTCGCGACGCTTCTTGATTCCTCACAGTCGCCGCTGTTGCACGGAGCAGTTCGTATTCCTCAGGCTCGCTTTTACCTCGACGGCCGCTTACTCACGACCGCAATCAATCCGCCAGCCGCAAGCATTGCGCGCCTCAATCTCGATGCCGCGCTCTGGCATTCCGCGGAGCGCACTGGCGTGGAATCCCGCCAGCGGGTTACGGTACAGGACATTGCGGGCACTGGTCCTTTCCGCGTCATGACTATGGCAGGAGAGTTTGAGACGCGTGCCCTCATCAACGCCTCGGGACGCTGGTCAAACCTGAATGCACCGACCGCAGACAATGGATCTTCCGGCGAGAGATGGCTGGGCCTGAAAGCCCACTTCGCGGAGGCGGCGCCGGAAGCTTCAGTGGATCTCTATTTCTTCGAGGGTGGCTACTGCGGCGTGCAACCGGTGAATCTTAATGAACAGAAAGGAAAGATGGGACGCGTCAACGCTTCGGCCATGGTGCGTGCTGATGTCGCCAGCAGCCTGTCCGAGGTCTTGCTCTGCCATCCTCAGCTACGCGATCGCAGTCGCAAATGGAAACCGCTGAGCAATCCAGTAAGTACGTCCCCGCTGATGTTCCGCGATCCTCAGCCGGAACGAAATGGCGTGCTAATGGCTGGTGACGCGGTCGCCTTTGTCGATCCTTTCATCGGGGACGGAATCTCGCTTGCCTTGCGGAGTGGCTCACTGGCCGGCCAGTGCCTGGTCTCGTTCTTCCGCGGGAAGATCTCACTCTCAGAGGCAGTCCGCGCTTATAGCGAGACCTACCAGCAGCAACTGGCCTCCGTTTTCCGTGCCTCTTCGCGGATTCGGCAGATGCTAGGCTTACCGCGCAGTGTGCGCAGACCAGTGCTGTCCGTACTGGAGAAAGTTCCAGCGGTCACCGATTATTTGGTGAGGAAAACCAGGTAGGCGAGGCGACCGACTCTATCTGACGACCAGTACTTCGCGCACGTTGTCGCGGGCCAGAAAGAACTTAATGGAGGCAAAATCGCGGAACAGATTCTCGATGTGCCGGTTGTTGAACACGCGTTGCAATCGGAAGCCGCCCGTGATCGCCGTGTGGGCTATGCCCGTGGGACCTTTGCGCACTTCCCGACGAGGCTCAATGTGCTGCATCTCTAAGGTATCGGTGCCAACAATGTGATAGCGATAACAAGGCGCGTCCGGGCCAGCTTCCCGGGTGTGAAAGAACGCCAGCAGCATGCCTCCGGGCTTGAGCAGCGACCACAGACGCCCGACCACCGGCTTCACCAGGCTTTCATCCATATAGTCAGCCAGGTTCCAACACAATACGACATCGAACAGCGCCCCCGGATAAAGCAGATTTTCCGCGAGAAATCGTTTGCCGTCGAGAACGGCGGCCCCCTGTTCATCCTTGGTGAGCAGAGACCGGTCGGTGGATGCCACCAGCAAATCTTCGCTGTAGATCTTGTGGCTTCGTTCCGTGAAATAGCGAATATTGGCCGGAGAGGTGTTCCCGAGATCGAGAACGCAGAGGGTCTCTTCCGACTCCAATACTTTGGCAAGCTCGGCAAGGCCGCTGGAGCGGCGGGTCAGCCGTTTCGTCGCCTGGGCCGGCGCTGGCCCTCCGGGGTCACCAGATGAACCGCGAAAGAGTTTCATGAAGCTTTGCGCTACGGACGCCATTCACAACTTCCTGGCCTCCGGTTCCATTCACCCACGCATCTCTAACTATAGCGCGAGATCAAAGGGAAACCGGGCTAACTACTTGGTTTCGGTTACTGGAGTTTTTGCTGCGGCCGCTGAAGCGCCAGCCGCCGCTCCCGAAGCGCTGGCGACGGGGCCGCGGGCCTCGGGCTTGGCACCATCCTTTTGGATGTCAACCTTGCCCTTAAAGTAGGCGCCATCCTCGATCGCCACTCGTTGCGTGATGATGTCACCCACTGCCACCGCTGACTTCCTCAACTCGGCCCGCTCACTAGCGTGGATGTTGCCTTCCAGCTTGCCCTGCACGATCACGGCTTTGGCATTGACATTGGCGCGCACCTGTCCACTGGGCCCGATAATCAAACTGTTACCGTGCAATTCGATGGTGCCTTCGACCTGGCCATCGACGTAAAGGTCCTCGCTGCCGGACAGCTCTCCCTTGATAACAACCGACCGGCCTAGGTGCGCAAACTCCACCGTTTTAGGCGTGTCCATGGTGTCAGCCTCCTGGAGCATGATTTTCCGCGGGGCGCAAACGGGAATACCGTGATTCTAAATCATTCTGCGACCGGAACGATCAGAGAAAAGAGACGAATTCACCTCGTCGGCGGGCTACTACTGCAGACTATATCCCATGACCCCTCTTGGGCGAACACCCGCGATGTCGCTTGCTGTCCTGATTCGTTTCAAGTGCAGCTACAACAGCACGCCTCAAATCCGCGTCTAAGCTAAAATACGGTTGAGCGAGCATGGAAATTCCACTATCTCGACTTCAGTTGGTTCGCTGGACGCTGATCCTGGCGGTGCCTCTGGTGCTCTGCACCGCTGCGGCACAACAGTCGCTGGTCGCACCTCCAGTTGAATTGGTGCGCCAGGCGGTTCAGAACGAGACGAGAACCATCGATTCGGCAAAATACATGTTTCGCGATCATAAGGAAACTCCGCAGGGTTCGCAGACCAAGTTGATGGTCGAAACCTGTGACGCGATGGCCGGTATCGTGGTGGCAATTAACGGTCGTCCGCTCAGTCCGGAGCAGCGCCAGGCCGAGTATTTCCGGGAAGAACGCTTTGTCCAGAATCCCGAAGAACTCAAGAGGAAACAACGCCAGGAAAAAGACACCAACGAACGGATCACCAGAATCCTAAAAGCGCTGCCCGATGCTTTCCTTTACGAATACGATGGCACCGCCGCCAGCGACGGCCGTGTAGGAAAGCCAGGGGATGATCTCATGCGTCTAAAATTCCGACCCAATCCCAAATACGATCCACCTTCACATGTAGAGCAGGTGCTCACCGGCATGCAGGGATACATACTGGTCGATCCACATCAGGAGCGCATCGCTAAGATCGATGGCAGTCTGGCGAAAGATGTGGGCTTCGGATGGGGCTTTCTGGGCCACCTCGATCACGGGGGTCATTTCCTGGTTGAGCAAGGAGAGGTGGACAATGGCCATTGGGAAATCACGCGTATGGCTCTGGCGTTGACTGGCAAGGTTCTTTTGGTAAAAAGCCTGAACATCAAATCCACCGAAGTTTTCAGCGACTTCCGTCCTGTCCCATCGACGCTAACCTTCGCGCAAGGGCTGGATCTGTTGAAAAAGCAGGAAGCCACGACAGCTGAAAATCGGGAGCAGAATAGCGAAACTCATCAATGACGGTCCTTACTTCCCTGCCTCGCGTATTGTCTCTTTACGCACAGTAAGCTTTTCGATTAGGTCTTCGCGCACGCGGTATCCTGTTCCTGGATCGTCACGAATAACAATTGTGCCTTGCGGCGTGACCTCAACTTCCGGCTCGATGATGTCCTCCTTCCAATAACGCTTGGAGGCGGAGACATCTCCCGGGAGACAAAAATTCTCTAAGCTGGAAAGCGCGATGTTGTGAGCGCGCCCCACGCCTGACTCCAACATCCCGCCGCACCAGACAGGAATATTGTTAGCCTGGCAGACGTCGTGAACCTTTTTGGCTTCGGTAAAACCACCCACCCGCCCTACCTTGATGTTGAGAATGCGGCAGGCACCGGTTTCCGCGGCTGCGGCAGCATCGCGCGCTTGGCGGATGGATTCATCGAGGCAGATCGCCGTCTGCAGCTGGCGTTGTAAGCGGGCATGGTAATAGATGTCATCGTTCCACAATGGCTGCTCGATCATGAGCAGGTTGAATTGATCGAACTTGCGTAAGTGCTCAACCTCGTCCAAGGTATAGGCGGAGTTGGCATCGCAACTGAGTACCATATCTGGCCAGCGAGCGCGCACTCGTTCCAACACTTTGAGGTCCCATCCCGGCTTCACCTTCAACTTGATGCGGCGGTAACCGGCCGCCAGTTCGGTGTGAATCTTATCCAGTAACTGGTCGACGGAATCCTGAATACCAATCGAAACCCCGCACTGGATCTCGCGTCTCGTACCTCCCAGCAGCTTCCACAAGGGGACATTCTTCTGTCTGGCCTCGGCGTCCCACAGCGCATTCTCCACCGCAGCCTTAGCCATGCGATGACCGCGCACTCGGGCCATCAACGCAGCGCCATCCCGCGCTGATATCAGTTCGCGTCCAAGTATTGCGGGCGCGAGGTAGTGCTTGATCGTGAGCCACGCGGTTTCCACCCACTCCGAGCTGTAAAAAGGATCCTCGCCGGCGACGCACTCACCCCAACCGTTGATCCCGACACAGTCAGCCGTTGCCAGCAAAATGCGACGATTGTGAGTGCGGCTAAAGCTGGTCTCAAAAAAGTGGACCAGCGGCATCTGGATTTCGCGAAGTGTGATGGCCTCAACTTTCATGTCAGTTTCGGGCGGAGCGATACGCGAGCCGATCGCATTGTCGTCGTGCGAACCCGCTCAATAAGCCCACTGCTCATCCCACCTTCCCAGCAGGAACTTACCGTTGCCGGCTTCGTCCCGCTGATAACCTAGTACCGCCAGGCCATCGGAAAAGGCCTGTAGAAAATCCTGGCGGTTGCAATCCAGGACCTCGCGCGCACGCTCTTTGGTGGACGATGAAGCTTTCCACTCGTAGATCTGGGCTGGAACAGAGATTGTCTTCAAGGTTTGAAACGGCGTACTGGCTTCGTTGACCAGCAGGGTCTCCACTCGCTTAGACTTCAGCCACCACTCCGCGAGCAGCCGGTCGGTGGGCAGACCGCCCTGCAGCGGCGAAGAGGTAATTCCATACTGATTGACGTGGTAACGGCGTGCGATGGCTCCCAGTCGCTCGATATTGAGATACGCGTTCTTAATCTCCAGGGGATCAAATGTCCACTCGATCAACTCGAATCCGCGTGCCACTCCCTCATCACGCTGGAACAGCTTGAGTCGACGCCCCAGGCCCGCGTTCCGATACTCTGGGAGCACGGCCAGCATGTGCGAGTGGAGATAGGCACGCCCGGCTCGAAACCCTGGAATAGCAAACGCGAAGCCCACTAGTTCCCTGCTGTCGAACCCTCCAATTACTTGCCCGCCAATTTTTTCCGCGACGACAAAAATGCGCAACGGAACTAATTCCACGTCGCTGAAGTTCCAGACTTGCTTCTGCAGCGCCACGCAAGCCCGCAGTTCATCAAGGCCCTGGCACTTGCGGAGCACGATCGAATCCGCCGTCACCGGTTGCCTCGCTCTTGCCGCTTCGACTGTTGCCATAGCGATTCCAGCTCATCCGCGGTTGCCTCCCGCGGACTCCGGCCGGACGCGCGCAACTGTTCCTCTATCCACTGGAAGCGCCGCTTAAATTTGCGGTTTGTCTTCCGCAGCGCCGACTCCGGATCGAGTGACAGATAACGCGCGATGTTCACCAGCACAAAGAACAGGTCGCCAACTTCATCCTCGAGCCTCTCTCTTAGGTCTTCGGGGATCTGCTGCCCTCCCGCTCCAGCCACGTCGGATCCACCCGGACGCGGTCCGGGTGCGGGAAAATCCCGAAGCTGCTCTCGCAACTCCTCGGTTTCCTCACGGAGCTTTTCAAGTAGTCCGTCTACGTTGGGCCAGTCGAAACCGACCCTCGCCGCTCGCGAACTGAGCTTGTGAGCTTCAAGCAGCGCTGGCATGGCCGATGAAATGCCGGCCAATACTGACTCGGCCGCGCCGGCATCTTTTTCATTGCCGGCGGTCTGGCCGGCATCGGCGTTCCTGCGCTTTGTCTTTTCTTCTGCTTTCAGCGCTTCCCAGTTGCGCAATACCTCAGACGAAGTTTCGGCCTTCACATCTCCAAAAACGTGAGGATGCCGGTCCACAAGCTTATTCGAAAGCCGGTCCAGAACCTCGTCGATGGAGAACGTTCCCTGATCCTTGGCCATCTGGGCGTAGAACAGGACCTGCAACAGCAGGTCGCCGAGCTCGCCAGTCAGCTCGTCCCAATCGCGATTATCAATAGCTTCCAGGACTTCGTAGGTTTCCTCCAGTGTGTAGGGTTTGACGGAATCGAAGGTCTGTTCACGATCCCAGGGACACCCGCCAGGTCCACGTAGCCGAGCCATGATTGAAACCGCGCGTTCGAACCGTTCTCCTGTGGTTGGCATGGGGAAGTAAACCACTGTAAATGAGGTGCGCGTCACCGGGCAACGCGGTGCTCTCGCAGGAAACTGCGCCGTCGTACGAAGGCAAGAGGCAAATTGCCGCTGTATCTTTCCTATTTATAAAGACTTAGAGGCGGCGCGATCGATTCGTCGGAACTGAATTGTACTAGGAGTGTTTCCACCCCGAAATAAGAGGTCACTGCAACCAAGTTACCCTACTAACCAAGGTCATCTTCCCTGAAGCCGTTTATTAGCGCACACTTATATTTGGGGTATTCCCGGCCGCGCCCCTGGGGCGATTGTGCATCAGACTTGTGTCTAAATATGGAGCTTCCTGGCACAAATCGCCCATCTCTGGAAGGCGAACATTTTCAGGCCATCGTGATCGGCGGCGGAATCAATGGCGTCGCAATTGCCCGCGAATGCGCTCGGGCCGGACGCCGCACGCTTTTGGTTGAGCAACATGACTTCGCGGCCGGCACGACCAGCCGTTCGACCCGCATTATTCACGGTGGCTTGCGCTATCTCGAACACGCTGAGCTCGGATTGGTCCGCGAGTCTCTACAGGAGCGTCGGAGCCTGCTTCGCGAACGTCCCCACCTCGTGCATCCCATACACTTCCTGCTGGCGCTCGATGAGAAAAGCCGCCGCAGCGCCCTGAGTGTGCGTGCCGGGCTCTGGCTGTACCGTCGAATGGGAGGCGCGCACCTAGGCGTCGATTCGAGCCAGAACGACCGCTACAAGCTCGAACGCCTGTTAGATGCGGGCCGACGTTGGTCTATTTTCAGCTTCGAAGATGCGCAGTGCGAGTTCCCGGAGCGGCTGGTAGCGGAGTGGCTGATGGAAGCCATCGAGGCTGGCGCTGTTGCCCGGAACTATACCCAGGTACTGGCTGTGGATGTTCGTCATGGACGCGCAAAAGCTGTGCTCATGCGCGATGAGCTGAGCGGAAAAGAAGAGCGGGTCGAAGCCAATTGGATCATCAATGCCACTGGCCCGTGGGCGGACCGGATGTGCCAGCGCTCTCGTATCGACACAAAGAGCCCGATGGTCGGCGGAGTCCGCGGGTCGCATATTGTGTTGCCCCGATTCCCTGGCGCGCCTGACGCAGCAGTATTTACGGAAGCCATTGATCGACGGCCGATCTTCGTAATTCCCTGGAACGACCAGATCCTAGTTGGCACCACGGAGGTCCCGGACCACGGCGATCCTTCGAAAACTGTGCCCTCGCCGGAGGAAATCGAGTATCTGCTGCGCTCGCTGCTGCACTTATTTCCTCGAGTCAAGCTTTCCGCGCGCGACATACGGTATGCCTTTGCTGGTGTCCGGCCCCTTCCCTTCTCGCCCAAGACTAGCCCCTCGGCCGTGAGCCGCAAGCACTATCTTCACGATCACGCCGATGACGGCGCTGCTCACATGATTTCCGTCATCGGTGGCAAGCTGACCACGGCTGCAGCGCTGGCACGGGAGTGCATGTCTAAGATTGGCGTTACGCCTCGGGCACAAAAGAAGCTGGCCATGATCGCAGCGAATAGTCTGGATCCGCACCTGGATCACTGGGTGCTACAGATTGCCAACGCCGGGGGGATCAGCGAGACCTCGGCCAGCGGGATTGTCGAGTGGCACGGAAAACGCTCTACGGTGATAGCGCGGATGGCGCTCAGCAGCGCCGAGCTGCGGGCGCCGCTATGCCAACACAGCGAACACATCGTTGCCGAGGCAGTGGATGCCTTCGCCAACGAATATGCGGTCACACTGGCAGATGTGCTTCTTCGTCGAGTGCCGGTGGCACTTGGGGCTTGCTGGTCGCCAGTCTGCAGCCGGGCAGCCGCGGCCCGCATCGGGACGGTCATGGATTGGACTGACCATCAAGTCGCAGTGGAGCTGGAAGCTTTCGAAACCGAGCGCACTGCCTTCCTGCGTCAACCCGGACGTTCCGACGTGATGTTGGAGGCCGCGGCTGACTAGGCAGTCCCCGGCCGCTTATCATCAAGCGGCTCTCGCAGCGAAGACTCAAGACTGCAACGGCTTACTTCTTCCCAGCGTGCTTACCAGAAGTTGAGTGTTGTCCGAGATAATTCCGTCCACTCCCCACGCGGCCAAGCGAAGCATAGCCTGCTTATTGTTCACGGTCCACACGACGAGTTTCGTGCCGGCGCCGTGGACTTCGCGGACTAGCTTCTGATCGACCAGCGCCTGATGAGCAATGACATAGTCGATAGGCAGTTTGCGCCAGCGCGCTAACTGGCTTGGTTTGTCACAAATGATGCCTAAGGAGGCACTAGCACTACGCGCCTCCAGTTCCATCACGACGTCTGGAATGAATGAAGAGATAACATAGCCGGCTCCCACCGGCTCTTCGCGCAGCGCAGTAAGCGTTTTCGATTCCAGGTTCCTAACCTTGAGTTCAATGTCAAGAAATGCGCGCTGGCGGTAACGTTTCAGCACGGCCTTAAGTTGGGGGAGATGCTTGAGCTGATCGCAAGTTGCGCGAGAGACTGTGATGCCTCTGACTCTGGGGTCGTGACAGACCACAGCCCGCCCACAGGCAGTAAGCCGCACGTCAAACTCAAAGCCGTCACAACCATGTTCGAGAGCAAGGTCGAACGAGGCACAAGTGTTCTCCGGTACGCCGCGAGACAGTCGTGCGCCACGATGGCCGAGCAACAAGGGGAAGTCGGACATCAGACCATAATTTTAAGCGTAGAGAACCAAAAAATGTAAACCCAGTGTAAATTTCGTGGAAGATTAGTCCAAATCGAAATCGCGGATGGGCTTACCGGTGTCGGGGGATTCTTTGGCCTTCTTGACCGCTTCTTGAAATTTCTTCTCCAGCAAGTCAGAGGCGTGCTTCTGAGCCTCCACTGACTGGCGAAAGATAGAATCGCGCCGGCTGTCCTGCTCCTTCATGGCGCGGGCTGCTTCCTCCATATCAGCGAACATCCTGGGCCGGACTGCCGCGGTATGGGCGATCACCGCCCTTTCGGCGGGGTCGACCTTCAGCACTGCATTGCAGCAGGGGCAGGTCACCTCGAATGCCGGAGCACCCTTCGTCATGCACTGATGATACCGCAAACCCTACGTCAGCGGGGGTGAAGCTTGATGGGAAAGATCTTGAACAGGTTAAGCATTTCCCACCCCAGGAGAAAGACGGAGACCACCACCACCATGATGGCGAGCGTCTCGCCAAAACTCAGGCGGGAACGGCCAGGCTCAAAGCGTCTTGTGACCAAGGCCAGAATATTGAGCGTGGCAAAACCAAAAACCAGTGCCCAAAGAATGTTGTAGATATCGCCCTTCTTGTTCGAGAATTGAAAGACGAAAAACAGCAAAGGCGCGGCGTGTAGCAGCGGTCGCGCCCAGCAGATAAACTCGAGCACAAATGTGCAGGTTACAGTCAGGGACGCGAGCATGAGCGCTGGGTTTCGAAATTTGAAAACGAGTTCATGACTTCTGTCCGAAAAGCTAAGATATTACCCGTTTCCGGATACAAAGTCAGCGCTCGTTCTTCCCATCGATTGCAGACTTGGTACGTAAGCTGGGCCATAGGGCGCTGATGCACGGTTACAATTTGCACATGCCCGACCAGCTCAAGGCTGTGTTCTTTGACGTTGGCAGTACGCTTCTTTTTCTCGACTGGCAGCGAATTCTAGCCCCGCTTCAGCAAAGAAAACTGTCGCCCAGCCGCGAACAACTGCTGGCGATCGAGCGCAAAACCAAGATCCACTTTGACGCGATCATGCAGCAGGGCGGCGGGGTGGATCACGGATTCTGGTACATGTTTTACTCGCGCCTGTTCCAAGAACTCGCCTGGCGCGACGACCAGCTGCGCGATAGCCTGGTGGACGCCACACGAAGCTCGGCCAACTGGTGCGTCATTCGTCCCGAGACTCGCGAAATCCTCCAACGGCTGGGACGAGACTACCAACTCGGCGTGATCTCAAATGCGGACGGCAAGATCGCCTCCATCCTCGAGCGATGCGGGATCGCTGATTGCTTCACCACAATCGCCGATTCTGGACTAGTCGGTCACGAAAAGCCGCATCCAGCTATCTTTGAGGCGGCCTTGCGCGAGATGGGCGTTGCAGCGGGGCAGAGTCTGTACGTCGGCGACATATATTCCGTGGACTATCTTGGCGCAACCCGAGCGGGGATGCAGGCGATCCTGTTCGACGTGGCAGGAACGTATCGGGACACCGACCTGCCGCGCGTGGAATCGCTCGAAGAGTTAGAGAAGAAGCTGTAGGCGGCGGACCCGTCCTGAGCGAAGTCGAAGGAGTCCTCGCCCGCGCTACTTAGAAAGGCAACTTCACTATAAAGAGATTACCTGATGATCGAAGCAATCGGTATGAATGCTGTCGTAGAGGCTCCGCAGAAGCTCCGTGCTGTAGCGAGCGATGAAATAGATGCCGGCAATCTCGCGCTCGGCCAGAGCTTTGTTGGGGTAAAGCGCGTTGCTGAGCTGGTCGGCATGACGTGCCAGGACTTCGCTCTGGCGCAACTCGGCGCGGGCGGCGCGTGAGCGCAATTGATCGAGCTGATGATGCATTTTTGACGCAGCGTTATTCGCCGCCTCAACCAACGTTTTATCCAAACGTGCTAAAGGGCCGCTGATGCCATCCAGCGACTTCCGTAATGCAATCTCGGCTTGATCGAAGGCGGCTTGCAACTCCTGCGGCAGAGTGCGCTTTGCGAGCGTCTCGCGCAGCGCCTCGGGGCCTTCGAAAAGATCGGACAATCCGAGACCATAACGGTCAAGTAAGGCTTGAGACTTTGCCTCTACAATGCTGGCGGAGAAGCGCGGAACAATGGGCGTTACTCGGTCAACCAATGTCTGATACACGACTGCAGCCTGAGCGAAGTAAGCGACTTCTGCCGCCCCACCAGTGTAGGCCAGCGTGGGTAGGAGATAATCCTGGACTACTGGCCGCAGCAGCACGTTGGGGCTGAAGTCGTCCGGCTTGGACCCGATGCACCGTAGCAGCTCGGCTTGCGAGATTCTCTCCTCCTGAATAACAAATTCCAGCTCTCGGCTCCCATTAGACCGTCGCTCCACGGGTACGCGAGCACCATCGCGAAGGGTAAAAAGCAGAGTCGAAGATGGTGTAACTTTCACCTGCTGGTGGAAGCCGGCCGCTTCCAGGTCTTTGCCACGAGACAGTAGCGCATCATCCAGCTCGACGGCGCGTTCGACTGCAGCCCGATAGATTGGCTCCGCAATCTGGTGCAGTTCAGGATCGGAACCACCGAGCAGAACCACGCCCCACTCCGCAAAAAGACGCGCAAACAAGCGGGCAAATGCGCTGCCGAAATTCTCTCCGGGACGGTAGGCATCACGCAGGAAACCGGCGACTTCGGAGTCACCAAAGATTGCCGTTGCGGCCTCAACAACAGAATCGATTTCCGCGCCAAACTTTATCGTGCCGACTGGAGCGTCGGGGACGCCCTGCGTGGGCACAGTCAGCTTCTGGAGCGAACCATCGGGACCGGGAATAACGATTTGATTGACTTCCGCGAGATCATGGTCCGTGGCCGCCAACCAAAATATCGGAACGGCGTCGGCACCCGCGCTGGTAGCCTCATCCGCCAGCTTGACCGCGGTCAGCGCCTTGAAGATGGAAAACAGCGGCCCACCGAAAAGCGCTACTTGCTGGCCGGTCACGATGGCCGAAGCGCCGGCGCGTAACCGCCCAATGTTTTCCAGCGTCCTGGTTGAAGCGCCCCAGTTTCTGTTCTGGCGCTCGAGAATGTCTGCAACTCTCGCTCGCCGAGTCGGGTCATAACGCAGATTGAGTGTTTCGTCTTTTGCCCAATCCTTGAATCGTGGCGAACGGGGATAAAAGAGCTGAACTTTAGGGGAATAGGAAAGGAAGTCGAGGAAAAGGCGCGTGGTGTGCGGGATTTGGCTGAACGGTAGACAATGCGACTTCACCGGCAGTTCTCCTGACATCGGCGGCCTCTACAGGTTTGGACGCAAAAAATCATCGCAAGTCAACACTTCGCATTCTACAGTTCCGGCACCGTACTTAGAGATGCCGGAAACATGGGCAAGATGCAAGATAATGGGTGCAGGTACCCGGAAGGGATGCAGGAATGAGTCTCGCCGCCTCTCCATTGAATATCGTCGCACCGCTCACTCTTGAAGGTTCGGTGGTTCGCCTGGAACCCATTCGGCCCAACCACGCGCAGCTCTTCTGGGAGGCCGCCAAAGACGCTCTGGACGACATCTTCCGCTGGATTCCTTATTCCATGAAAACGCCGGCAGACTTCGAGAGCCTCGTAGATAAAGCTTTTGAGGAGCAGGAGCGTGGCGAGTCGATTGTTTTTGCCACCGTCGAGCGTAGTTCCGGACGTGTGGTGGGGAGCACCCGCTTCATGAATATTGATCGTGCCAACCGGAGAGTCGAAATCGGCTCGACCTGGATCGCTCCAGCGTGGCAGCGAACTGCCGTCAACACCGAAGCGAAATATCTGATGCTACGGCACGCCTTCGAAGTGTGGCAGTGCGTGCGCGTCGAACTCAAGACGGACGCCTTGAATCAGAAGTCTCGGAATGCCATCCTCCGTCTCGGGGCGAAGGAAGAAGGCACGCTGCGCAAGCACTTAGTCACTTGGACGGGACGGATTCGCGACTCGGTCTACTTCAGCATTCTGGATACCGAGTGGCCGGAGGTGAAGGCGCGGCTGGAAGCAAAGCTTGCAGGGTCCACCGACGGCTAGGCGAAAAAAGGGTCCCAACGAAGACTTTGGTCATCTAATCAACTGTTTGACTTCCCATCCTTTCCAACCTAGATTGGAAGTAGTTCTTTACACGGCCAATCCCACCAGTGGGGGCGTCACGGCTTCGACGGAGATGCTTGCGGCCAAGAGGCATGCCGGGGTGCACACACCCGTAATCGTGGGCAAAATGATAATTGCCAATCAACAGATGGCATACGCAGCCTAATTAATTAGGCAGCCGCTCTCCACGGCTTTGCTCGTGGGCTGTGAAAGAGCGTCGCACAGCGAGCTGGTCTTCCCTGCTACGTCTGGGTAGGGAGGACGAGATCTGCAGGCTAGCGGATCCCGTTTCTTGTCCGTTCTGAGCGGGCGCCGCGAACGTCCTCGGGGTAATGCCCAGGGCAGGAACGCGACTACGCATGTAGGCTCTTGACCAGTGACATTTTCGGACGCGGGTTCGACTCCCGCCGCCTCCACCAGCACTTAAGCCTTTTGTTTCATAGACTTTGAAAAAATAGACCCTTGACACTGTACGATAACTGTACGATAGTTTGGCCATGCTCACTCCGTATCGTCGCCACCATCCCGGTTGCGCGAAGCGCGGAGACCGTTATTGGAAGCGCTGTCGTTGCCCCATGTGGGTCGAAGGAACCGTCGGCAATGCCTATGTCCGGCGCAGCCTGAAGACCAAGAGTTGGGAGCGCGCCGTTGCCGAGTGCAATCGGCTCGAGCAGGCCCGCGATCCCGCCCCCGAAAAACCACGGCCTCTGGGCATCACGATCGCCGATGCCGTGCACGCGTATTTGCAGGATGCCAAGGATCGGGGTCTCAGGGAATCCACTCTCTCCAAACTCGACACCATTTTTCGCAAACAACTTCTCAGCTGGGCGGCCCGCCGGCGCTATACCCGTCTGGCCGATCTGGACGTGGTTGCGCTCCGCGATTTTCGCTCGAGCTGGAAGGACAAGCCTCTGGCCAAGAGCAAGAAGCAGAGCCGCGTGATGGGTTTCTTCCACTTTTGTCAACGCAGCAAATGGATCAGCGAGCACCCCATGCTCGCCATTGGCACCATCCGAGTGGATCAAACACCTACCGACTACTTCCCGGCAGAGGAATTCGAACGCATCCTCGACGCTACCGAGCGCTACCGCGATCATCGTGGCGGCAGCGGCAGCGGAGCGCGAATCCGGGCGCTGACTCTATTGATGAGATGGAGTGGCTTGCGTATTCGCGATGCGGTTACGCTCGAAAAGAGCCGCTTGAGCGCGGATGACAAGCTGCTTCTTTATCAGGCTAAGACACGCCAGCCTGTCTACGTGCCTCTGCCACCGCAAGTGGCACACGCCCTGCGCTCCATGCCGCCAGGACCGAAACCAAATGGTATGTATTTTTTCTGGAGCGGCAACGGCTTGCCCAAGACTGCCGTGGCAGACTGGCAGCGGAGCTATCGCCGGCTGTTCCAACTGGCCGACCTCAGGCGGGCGGACGGTCATCTCAAGCGCTGTCACCCGCAGATGTTTCGTGACACATTTGCCGTGGAAATGCTGCTGGCAGGAGTACCGCTCGATCAAGTCTCGATTTTGCTCGGACACCGCAGCATCAAAGTTACCGAAAAACATTACGCTCCCTGGGTTCGAGCGCGCCAAGAGCAGCTAGAAAACAGCGTGCGGCGGGCGTGGGCAAACAAATTGACTCCCATCGATCGGGCCGAAGGTACGCTGGTCGTGCAGACCTTGGGGACGGGCTGAGCGCGGACGCAGCCGTGGGGCCTTGTAGGGATGTACG
>DATKEN010000127.1:0-3370 GCA_035512155.1 Terriglobales bacterium
CCTTGGCCGATCAGGCTGAAGGCGGGCGTGCGCCACTTGGGATGGATGACAGCCATCCGACGAAAAAAAACACCGTCCTGCGCCATGGCGAGGTAAACGCGCGAACCCGAAAGCGTGCAAGCCGCCGCCGCGCTGAAACACGAAATTGCGATCATCGCCGACAGCCACACCGCGGCACCCGGTGAGAACAGCGCCGCCGCGGCAGCATGGGCAATAGTTTCGTACTTCGCGACCTCATTCAGCGGCAGGGCGTAAACGTAAGTCATGTTCATGGCGAGATAAATCGTGCCCACCACTACCACGCCTAGGACCATGGCCAGCGGCACATTGCGCCGCGGGTCTTTGACTTCACCAGCGACCCACGTGATGTAGACCCAGCCGTCGTAGGCCCAGAACACAGCGATCAAGCCCACTCCGAAAGCGGAAATCAATTGTCCGGGAGTTAACCCCATACTCAAACCGCCCGGCGCCCCCGCACTGAAATTCGACCAATGTCCCTTGCCGATCGCGAATCCTAAGACAACAAAGACTGCCATAGCGGTGAACTTGGTCCAAGTAGAGATATTCTGGAGAAGCGCGCCCCAGCGCAGTCCGAAAACGTTGACGTAAGTCAGGATGGCGATCAGCAGCAACCCAACCGCGTGCGCGCGTGTGAATGGAACGCCCGCCAGCGAGAAAATTACATGCTGCTGCGAAATAGCAGGGATGATGTTTCCCGTATAGGCTGCGGAAGCGACGGAGAGCGCTGCGATGCTGCCGCCATTTGCAACCGCGAACAACATCCATCCGTAAAGAAACGCCACCAGATCGCCGTAAGCTTCGCGGAGGTAAATGTATTGTCCGCCGGAATCGGGAAACATGGAGCCGAGTTCGGCGAAGGCGACGCAGGCGCACAGCGAAGTCGCTCCGCCAAGCACCCACACCAGAAGAAACAACGTTGGATTCGGCAAGGGCCCGGCAATATCTTTGGCGGTAAGAAAAATGGAAGAACCGATGATGCCGCTCACCAGCAGTAACACTGAGTCAAGCAAACTCAGCCCACGGACGAGACTCAGCTGCTGATCGGATGTTTCAGCTTCGGGAGGCAGGGAAGCGGGAGGTGTATTCATTAAGTAGTCGGTCTGATCCTCATCCCATGCCGAGTTCATCGGAAGATTCCAACGGTGTTCCGCAGCGGCGGCAGATGACGGCCAAGCAATCGCCGCAGGTCAGCGGATCGCTGACTTCCACCGCGCAGACCGGGCAGTAGAAAGCCGCTGCAGCCTTCTCCGCGGCTGGTGCCGCTTTTGGGTTAATCTCCATGAGCACGCAAAACTGTAGCACAATTTTCTAGAGTGTTTCGGCGATCCAGTTTCCCTACTCCGGCGGCTTCCGCAGGATCAGGTCGCCCTCCGTCGGCGGCAGGGAGAAGGGAAATTGCCAGACCTTGTCTTTCATCCAAACGCCGAGAATAAAATCTTCCCGGCCCTTCCACGGGCCGATCCACCTGTTACTGGTCGCGAAGAAGGCCCAGCCGTGAGCTTCGGGATTGCCCGGATTCAGGGTGACCGGCTCGAGACTCTGCGTGCTCAGAAACTCGATGAACTCGGCGGCTTCCTTTTCGTACTCTCTCAACCGAGCCGTTTTTTCTTCGGCGATCTTAGGATTCTTCCAGATCTGGCGCTCGGTTTCGAAGACTAGTGTATCCACGTCGTTCTGCAATTTGGTAGAGAGTTCCGTGGGATCCATAAAGCCTTCAAGAACGTCGTGATGACGAACGAAATCGATGCGCACGTCCGCCGGAAACTCAAATTTGTCACGACCGGTGTAAGTCACGCTCAAGTACGCACCCAGCAGATGATAGAACCGACGGCGGCTCTTCGTGAGCTCCTGCGAATCCACGAGAAGGGTGACCGTGAGATCGTTTCCCGTCATCGTCCAGCGATAACGACCGTCATCGCCGCGCTCGAAGGTGCAGCCCGGCGCGCCCGCCGCCCAACGCACGGCGGGCAATTGCTTCTGCCGCGCTGAGCTGAATGATCCAGCTAGAGCGATGAACATCGCTAAAGCAATTGTTGGGTGCCAGAAGCAGAATCGCCACACGGCGGAAAGCCGGCCCAGACGATCGATTGCGCGCAAAGATTGGGCAAGCTTGAACAATATCTCTCCCAGCATGACACGCTCTACTTATCAATCAGAATATCGGAGTAGCTCACCATCCAGCGCGAGAGTGGTGTGTTGATCTTTGCCCATTGCTTGAATTCATAGAAATTTGTGTAGACCCAGCGCATCCTGCGGGCTGCGAAGTCGTGCTCGGACCCGTCCAACGGGTGCGCTAACGGATAGCCCAACTCTTGCAGGTAGTCTCCAACCAGCCGCTCAAAGCTGACCAATTGATCTTTAGGGAACTTGTCTTTCCACCGGCCGACCGGAGTAAAGCGACCTTCCTTCAAATCCTCCTTGAACGAGGTCAGGGGTTTCTTAACCGAGCCCACACTCTTCTCGCGGATTCTGTCGTAGTCCAGCTCGTGTCCAAGAAATTCGCCAATCCTCCTTAACGTCGGCTCCGGCCGTTCCACCAGCTCCTCGTAGCGTATCTCCATGTATTTCGGTCCGAGCGCCGGGGCATAAGAACGGCCCTTGCGCACAATCCACTCCCAGTAGATGCCGGCCGCGAGCAAGCTTCGCTTCTTGTCCCACGGGAGCGGACGGCTCCATTCACGTTTATCGAGTGACAGGGCAATGTCGCGCGCATCACGGATAATGTGGACGAACTGAGCTTCGGGAAAGTCGCGGTGGATCCGCAGCATGTGGGGAATGTTCGTGGGAGTCGAATCAATCCAGCGATCCACACCCTGCTGGCGCGCAACCTCTTCCATGATGATCCGGATAAAGTCGCTGCCATTGTTGCATTCGGCCATCACCTTTTCGTCGATTTCCGTCGCATTCAGGCCCGACACCGCGAAGGCTTTGCTGCTCAGCCATTCCCGCATCATCGCTTCTTTGTTCTTGCGAACGCTCAAGTCACCATAGATGGGTTCCAGCACATCGAAGACATTCATCTGCGTGTGAAAACTGGCAAAGCCTCCTGCTGAAAGCAGAAGGTGGTAGAGGTAGCTGGTTCCGGAACGGGGACAGCCAACAATGAATATCGGAGATTTCATGGGCCCAAGAAATCGTTTGGCGCGGGATCGAGATCGATTATACCGACTCGGATTAGCTGAAACCGGCGCAGCCATGTTTGGACAACAGTAATTAGCTCAGGGCTGTGCAATTTGGAGCCTATCCGATTATGTTAGATTGATATCGGTGGGGGCGCGTAGCTCAGGTGGTAGAGCAACGCCCTTTTAAGGCGTGGGTCGCAGGTTCGAATCCTGCCGCGCTCACCATT
>DATKEN010000128.1:0-6283 GCA_035512155.1 Terriglobales bacterium
GATTTCTTTGGGATTTGGAAAGATGCTGATGCGGATATCCCGGTTCTGCAAGAAGCCAAGGCGGAGTATGCCAAGCTGCAGTAGAGCGAGACGAACCACAACGAGTTGTCATGCTGAGCGGAGGGGAGCTTCGCATTGCGAAGCTTCGACTTCGCAGAAACCCCTGGCAAGCTAGCGGTCCTGCTTCGCTCAGAATGACAAAATAAGTTCAGTTGGCCAGAACCCTTTCGATGGCGGAACGGAGGGCGTCGTATGGCATCACGCCCGGGTGGTACAGGGAGACGTGGCCGCTACGATCGAGCAGGACGAGCGTGGGCGTGGTACTGGCGCCGTAGCGGTCGAAGTTCTGTTTGCTGACCGGGACGGGGACGGATTGGAGTCCGGGATAGAAATGCTGCCAGACGCGTCCGGTGTAGGCGAGTTCATCCTCCGGTTTGGCATCCTGACCTTGCGCCGCGTAGCCGTAGAGTTGAGTGGGGGCCACCACAGTCAACCCCTTCGAGGCAAACTCAGAACTCAGCGCGGCGATGATTGGACCTTCGCTCTTGCAGTCAACGCACCAGTGGGCCCAGAAAAATAAAAGCACAGGCGAGCCTTTGAGCTGGCTGAGAGGAACGGGTCGTGTACCGAGGTATTGGGTAAGGTTCAGCGGCGGCGCAGGCTGTCCGGCGAGGCTGAGTAGGTTCAGGTTTTTCTGTAAACGGGCGCGAATCGAGGTGGTCTCGTAGGTGGCGAGGCTGCGCTTGAGCAGAGCTGCAGCTTGCTCCTGCTGACCCTCGGCGGCCAAAGTTTGCGCCCGAACTTCGATGGCGGCGCCGAGAGCAATGGGCAGATGAGGGTCGGAGTCGAGGGGATGTTTCAGAAGTTGCTGCCGGATTAGAGTTTCGGTCTGCTTGGCGTAAGATTCGGCGCGATCAAACTGGTTCGCAGCGAGTGAGCCTCGTGCCATCCATGAAAGCGCCTCCAGATATTCCGGAGTGACGCCGTGCTGTGCGCGATAGGTTTGAAGTTCGGCCTCTGCGGCGGTGGAGTTGTTGTGGGCAAGCGAGCCACGAACCTCCTGAATGATGTCGGCGAAGGAGAGAGACGACAGGAGGACCAGAAGTGCGGCGAGGTGCCGATTCATGTCATCCATGATGACCGGGAAGGACGAAAAGTTCCAGAGGAGGGGAAATAGAGGAGGGGCCAGGCGAGGCGGTCGATTGAGCGGCTAGGGATTGTCGTAGAAAACTCAGGGCCAGAACCCAGTTCTCGGTTCTCCGTTTCCAGTTCTCAGTTCCCGGCATGGCCTGATGTAAGTGGCAGTAGACAAAAGGGTTAGTGTCTGAGGGCAGGAATTCTGTGGCGATTTCCAAAGGCGATAAGATAAAATCGCCGTGCGTTTGATCTTGCGGTTTTTTTGCAGTTTCCAGTAACTCCCGCTCAACAGCGTGACCTGCCTGCGAAAGTTCTGCGAGGAATTCAGCGCTACATCACAGAAAAAGGAACAAAGCAACACCATGGAAACAGGAACAGTAAAGTGGTTTAACGACGCCAAGGGTTATGGTTTCATCAGCCGTCAGAACGGCGAGGACGTATTCGTGCACTTCTCTGCCATCCAAGCGGGTGGATTCCGCAGCCTGCAGGAAGGCCAGCAAGTGCAGTTTGACGTGGTCAAAGGCCCCAAGGGGTGGCAGGCCGAGAATGTGAAGTCGGTGTAACCACTAAGGAAGGAAAAAAGATCATGGATGGGAAAAAGGGGCGGCCGAGAGGTCGCCCTTTAATTTGTTTTGGCCGTCAGGAGTAGGGGGCAGGCAAGCCTCGCTGACGGCGATGTTGGCGCATTTGCTCTTGCTGATGGGTCAAAATGCGGAGATTCGAACGCGGTTTACCTGTGCAGAGCAGCACAAAACCGGCGTCTCGATCCGAAGGATAGTAGCTGGCGGAGTCCGACTGATCGACTTCGCCACCCCTCAATAACCGTCCGGCGCAGGTGAGGCATCGTCCCTGATGGCAGAGAGCAGGCAATTTGATGCCCGCGGCCTGGGCGGCGTCCCAGATGTGCCGGTCGGAGCGCACGGAGATGGTTCGTTCCCCGTCTGGCAATAAAAGCGACACTTCAAAGCTGGTCTCTTCAGGAATCGCGCCGTCCGCTTTCACACTTGTAGTTTAGGGGAGAAGGGAAAATCCTGCCCGCCCGCATTTCCGAGTCCAGCGGGCGAGGCAGGAGCTGGGGGAGAGTCTTATGGGTTGTAGAATGCGGCGTTCTTGCTGTAGGGCGCGTGGCCAGGCTCGCCGCGGCGGAAGTGTCCGGAGGGGATAACCTTGCCATCGCGTTCTCTCGCCAGCAGCTCGATGAACCAGGCTTCGTGCTCGATTTCTTCATTAAGAATTCGGGCGGCCATGTCGTAGGTGCGCGGGTCTTTGCCGAAAGTCATGTCGCAAACCGCGCTCCAGCTTCGAATGGCGCAGCGTTCGGATTCCATTAGCAAGGTAAGAATGTTAACGACAGTCGGAGGGTTCGGAAGCTTGGCCGCAGTGCAACCAGCTTGATCGTGGAAGGCGGGTAGATCGTTGGGCAACTCGCCTCCCAGTTCGTAAATTCGCGGGACGATTAGTTCCCAATGGGCGCGATCTTCCAGCCGGGCGTCTTCGCAAATCTCTTTGTAATCTTCATACCCCGCCAGATGCATGCGGAGAATAGTGTAGTAGTAATAGGTGCTGGCGAACTCAGCCGCAGCGTTGGCGATGAGCATCTTGATCAACTTTTCAACGTCGACGCCGCGCGCGCGAATAACTTCCACACCCACCCGCTGGCTAACGTCTCCGTGTTTGACCACGTCTTTGTCTTTTCCGGGCATACGTCCTCCTTTTCTCACGGAGTGTAGCGCGCAGACCATCTATAAGTCTAAGATATAGTCTCTATCATTCTCATAGGCTCTGCCTCTAGGAAACGGGCACGAAACTGATATGCAGATTCATCAGCTCCGATATTTTTGTGCCGTGGCGAAGGAGGGTAGCTTTACTCGCGCGGCGGAGCACGAACATGTTGCGCAACCATCGCTCTCGCAGCAGGTGCGTAAGCTGGAAGACGAATTAGGAGCCAGGTTGCTTGACCGCTTGGGGCGAACCGTGCGGCTGACCTCGTTTGGTCAGGCCTTTATGCAGCGCGCGGAGGCTATTCTGCGAGAGGTGAGCGATGCCAAGCGCGAGATGGAAGAAATGGCCGGCAACGACCGGGGTAGGATCGCGGTCGGTGCAATCCCTACCGTTGCGCCCTATTTCCTGCCGGAGCGGCTGGCTAGTTTCGCTTTGAAGTTTCCTGGAGTTCGAGTCAGCGTGGTGGAAGAGATCACTCCAGTGCTACTTGAGCGCCTGCAGGAAGCTGCCATCGACATGGCGGTGCTTGCTCTGCCGGTGCCGGGAGAGCAGTTTTTGTGTGAGGAACTGTTGCGGGAGCCACTTTATCTTGTGGTGCCACGAGACCATCGGCTGGCGTCAAAGTCAGAGGTTCGGCTCAAGGAAATTGAAGGCGATGCCTTTTTGTTGCTCAAGGAGGGACATTGCTTTGGTGAGAACACGCTGGCAGCGTGCGGCCGGGCGCGACTGGAGCCGAACGTAGTCTTTGAAAGCGGGCAGTTTGCCACGATATTGGCAATGGTGGCCGCCAATACCGGCGTCTCGGTGGTGCCGCAGATGGCACTCGAAAAACGGGAGGGATGTCGTTTTATTCCAATCGCCGACGAGGGAGCATACCGGCGAGTGGGTGTAGTGCAACTGAAACAGCACTTCTGTGGCCGCGCGCAGCAGGCCTTCCTGCAGCACTTGCAGAAAAGCGCGACGCAAGCTTCGACGCCTAAGCTACGGCCGCCCGCTCCGCAGCGGTTAGCGAGTCAAAGAACCGAAAGAATTGTTCGACGCGGGTAACGGCCAGCGCCTGATGAATCCGCTCACTTACCCCGACCAGGAAAAGGTTGCGGCCCGCCTTCGTATGGGTAATATAGGCACCGACCAGGGCACCGATCCCAGCCGAGTCCACGAAGGGCACTTTCGAGAAATCAACAATGAGTGTCTTCGAAGTGTCGGCCCTGACCTTGGACTGAAATTCGAACAGCGTGGCGAGAACGAGAGGACCGATTAGGGACAGGATGCGCTGTCCATCCTGAGAACCAGCGACGTCTTCGATGACCAGGGACTGTTGTAGCATGGCGTGATATTAAGACTCGAGGCACCCGGCAATTGTTAACGCCGTGTTAATTTTGTGACGTCTAACCGAATCCGCTGCCAACGTGGGCAAAATCTATAAATAGGATTGTAGCAATCAAAGGGGTACGACGCGGGAGCGAACGATGGCATTGAAAGCGGGCGATACGGCACCGGATTTCGAGTTGCTTGCTGTAGAGGGTGAGCGGCAGTTCAAAGTCAGGCTGAGCGATTTCCGGGGGAAGAAGCTTGTGGTGGTGACTTTCCATCCTCTGGACTGGACTCCAACTTGAGCGGCGCAGTTGCCGGCGTTCGACTCGGACCGCGAGAAGTTCGCCGCGCTTGATGCCCAGGTCCTGGACATAAGCACTGATTCGATCCTCAGCCACATCGCGTGGCAGAAAAAGGAAATCGAGACGATGCACTTGCCGATGTGCTCGGATTTCTATCCGCATGGAGAGGTAACCCAGGCATTCGGCGTCTTACGCGAAGGACCGCCTGTTCCGGGTATCTGCGAACGGGCGGTGTTCATCGTCGATAAAGGCGGAATGATTAGGTTCGCCAAAATATATCCGCTAGACCAGACGCCGAATAACCGGGAGTTGCTGGAGGCGCTGGGGAAGATCAGTAACTAGGGACTAGTGGTTGGTGACTAGTGGTTAGTGAAATGTGCTCAGGAATTGAGAAATTGAGGGCATTTTTGAGCTTCAACCCTTCGGCTGCGTTCAGGGTTGCCGCCGGCGGCGTGGTTAAGGAGTCTCGGTCTTGCGCCAGGTGCGAAGGTTGACGCCGTAAAGCACGATACAGAAAAGATTCGCGGGAACGAAGCCCAATTGCGCGGTCTTCACGCCGATGACACAAATGATTGCGCTGTTCACTGCCGCCAGAGCCCAGCCTTGCCAGCATCTTCTTCCTACTAGAAGAGTTGAGAAAATCGTAAGCATGCAGGATAAATAGTCGAGTCGCAACACGAGCGAGAGCACCTCAGTTTTCATATCGACTATTTTGTCGCACAGTTGCGGCAGTGTCTGCAGTGGGCCGGGTGAAAACGTAACCTTGGTAACTTCAACGGGGAGGCGGGTTCGAATGCGGAGTGACTTTCACATTCTCCAGCCAATACTCATCCGCATGGACAATGAGGTCGGCGCTGATCGAGTCGCCTGGCGATAGCTGGTCCAGCAGGCTTTCGGGCTTCACTTTATAGGGCATGGTCATGGCTTCCATGAATCCTGGGATCGCCTCAGCGTCCACATTGAGCGTCTGAGATTGCTTGTCCACGGAGACGACCTTGCCCTTCACCGAGTAGCGCTTGGAGCTGCTGTCGCTGGTTTTTTTGGATGGGCCGCAAGCAGACAGGACGAGGGTTACCGTCAATGCCACCGTAACCGATGTCATCTTTTGGAATATGACTTTCATAGTTATTTCTCCGTAATTCCTTAGCTGGGCTCTCCCAACGGCACTTTCCGCCACGGCAGCTAGTAGTGAAAGCGGTAGCGCATTTCAACGTAAATCTCGCGCGGATTGTTCCAGTGAAATCCGCCGAAGGTCAGGCTGTTGTCGAGCAATAGATGGCGGTTGGCCACATTTAGGGCATTCACCGACGCGGAGATGCGCTCGCCGAAGTCTTTGCCCAGGGAGAGATCGAAGGTCGTGTGTTGGGGCAGATGGGCTGGGCCACCACTATCGGTAAAGCCGCTGCCGTAGTAGACATTCGTAGAGGCGAAGCTGCGCCAGGGAAGGCTGACGTCTCCACCTACGTTTAGAGTGTTGCGCTGGTCGTGGTCAAGCAGGAAGAGCGGGGTGGGCGGAGCGAAATTGGTGAGGCCTCCGGTAATGGGCAGAGCGCCTTCCGCGATCTGGTTGGAATAGGCGAGGTGAATTTGACCGCGGTGGGCGATGCGAGGCGAGCGCAGCGTGAGTTCCCATCCGCGAATGGTGGCGCGGGAGATAGTGATGGGGAAGAAGAGATTGGATTCGCCGATGTTATTGTGGTCAAAGAAGTTTGTGGCGTTGGTTTTGAAGGTGTCGGCGTCGAGCGTCCATGCGTGAAAGGGAATGGTCACACCGAATTGACGTTCCTCGTCGCGTTCGCCGTTGAGCC
>DATKEN010000129.1:0-3017 GCA_035512155.1 Terriglobales bacterium
GTTCCTGCTTCCAGATCTCCGCGCACCAGCGCCACGTGCTGGTCGTGGTCCACGTCGCTCGAATACGCGATCATCCGAAACTCGCCGTAGCGCGTCGGAAGTACGGCCTCCGCCACGCGCCGCACATAGCGCTCGTGCTGCATGCGGTAGCGAATCAGGTCCGCCACGGTCAGCATCTTCAGGTTGTGCTGCTTGCAAAATTCCACAAGCTGCGGCACGCGCGACATCGTGCCGTCTTCATTCATGATTTCGCAGATCACGCCCGCGGGTGTAAGCCCCGCAATGCGCGCCAAATCGACGCTGGCCTCGGTTTGACCCGCGCGCACCAGCACGCCGCCATTCCGCGCACGCAGTGGGAAAATGTGTCCGGGCCGCGCCAAGTCCTGCGGCTTCGTCTTCGGATCCACTGCTGTCAGTATCGTAATGGCGCGGTCGGAAGCGCTGATCCCGGTGGTAACTCCCAGCCTTCCGTCGATCGCTTCGCAAAACGCCGTTCCGTGCGCGGAAGTATTGATCGGGGACATCAGTGGCAGGTGCAGTTCGTCGCAGCGTTCCTCTGTGAGTGGCAGGCAAATCAGTCCCCGAGCGTACTTGGCCATGAAGTTGATGGCCTCCGGCGTAATCTTCTCCGCCGCCATGGCCAAGTCGCCTTCGTTTTCACGGTCTTCATCGTCAACAAGGACAATCATGCGTCCCTGACGAATCTCCTCCACCGCCTCTTCCACGGTCGCAAAGTCAGCTCTCATCTCGTTCATATTATCGAATATACCATTAGTTGCGCGCCGGCCAGACGCATCAATGCCAGCACAGATGCATCGTCAAGATGGGCGAATGCGGTGGCATCACAAGAGTGATCAAAACAAGGTACGGCGGGTCCGGTGGAGAAATCAAGAAAGTACGCTAGAATTGAAGTATCGCATGTCGGGGCGTAGCGCAGCCTGGTAGCGCGCCTGCCTTGGGCGCAGGAAGCCCCCGGTTCAAATCCGGGCGCCCCGACCAAAATATCTCCCGCCATTTCATTCGCTCAAGCGAACATCGGTTCACCTCAACAGCACCGGTGGAAAACAGGCAGACAGGAGTGCAGGGTTCGCCTGTAGTTCAACGGGCATTGGGGAAAGCACCGCGAAGCTTCTCGCAGAACAAGGAGCAAAAGTTGTACTCGGACCGATGTCACTGCCATTCCCAGCAATGATCAGAGATGCCAAGATCGCCAAGACTGCCGCTACTATGTAGATCGCCATTTAAACCCTCTTGCGTGTCTGATTTATTCATTTGCGGATTACAAGCTGATTCGATGAGATGCCACTCTCGTGATTCGGAACCTCAGCGAGTGCGCTTTCCAATATTCGTCAGAGACGACCTCAGTTTGGTCCCTGAAAAGAGACCAATACAAGGCTTGTCCAAGTATCAAAGCTCCCCAAAGGAAAAATTCAATCATCGTCCGTGCCTATTTCGTCGTTTCCGAGACCGCAAGATCACTGCCGTTTTGCAGGCTTAGATTTGGGCCACGCCGCCATCGACGTACAGTTCTGTGCCCGAGACATAGCTGGCCTCATCGGAGGCGAGGAATGAGACGGCTTTTGCGATCTCGTCGGGGTCTCCCAACCTGCCAAGCGGAACATTATTTTCCATCTCTTTCTTCATTTTTGTGAGTGCCTCGCCCTGCTGAAGACTTTCCATGATCGGAGTATCGATGTGACCGGGGCTGAGCACGTTCACTCGGATACGGCGGCTCCGCAAATCATTTGTCCAGGTCCGGGCAAACGAACGAACGGCCGCCTTCGTCGCGCTGTACACACTCATGGCCGGAAAACCCTTGATGTCGGCAATCGATCCAGTCAGGATGATCGACCCGCCATCCCTCATCAAGGGGAGGCCTTTCTGCACGGAGAAGAAGAGTCCTTTCACGTTTGCGTCGAAGTGAACATCAAAAAACCCCTCATCCACGGTGCCGAACGGGGCCAGTTTTGCCAAACCAGCATTGGCGAAAATAACGTCAATCGGGCGATGGTGCTTCTTCACTGCGTCGTATAAGCGGTCGAGGTCCGATAGGCTGGCAACGTCACCTTGTACGGCCGTCACGTTCTTTCCAATTTCAGCGACGGCAGCGTCCAATGCGTCTTTACGACGACCTGTAATGAAAACGTGATCTATTCCCTCTTGAACGAAGCGCTTCGCGGTAGCAAGGCCCATGCCTGTCGATCCACCTGTGACAACCGCAATTTTTCCTGCAAATTTCTTTGGCATAACCCACTCCTTCTTCAGATCAAGCGTTCTTTTTTTGCCTGCAGTCGGAATAGATGTTTGAACGAATGATTGGACTCCGCCACAGTGGAACTTGCTCCTTAAAACTTGGGATGGAAGGACACCTGTACCTGTAACTCAACCGAAACTGGTTGGCCGTTCAGAGAAGTCGGCTCGTACTTCCACTGCAACACGGCCCGCAAGGCCGCAGCGACGAGCAGGGGGTGGCCACTCACGGCGCGTGCTTGGACCACATTCCCTCGCTCGTCGATAATCGCGTCGATCACCACGGTGCCGGAGATGTGCGTTTGGCGGGCCAGCGGCGGATACTCCGGATCGATGGAATAGGTCTGACGCGGGGGCTTGAGCAAGGAACCAGCGTGCACGACTCGCTTTGTTGGTTGCGGCTGCGAAACAGGAGGCGGAGCTGCTGTCCCTGTGCTGCCGAACGCCCCGCCAAGTGCGCCGCCAAGCTGTCCCCCTGCTACCCCGCCTGGGAGGCCGCCCACGACGCCTCCCAGGTCCGGCGCGACAGCTGCGTTATCCACAGAGACCGTCTTTGGAATCGAGGCCGGCGCCCTTAATTTTCCTTGTGTGTAGGTAAGCTTCGGACGCGTAGGTGATACGTGCGGAGCTACCGCTCGCCCCGCCGGTGGCGGAGGCGGAGGCGCCGGAGCAGGCGGGGCCACCAAGGGAGTATCTTCGTACTTCGCTAGTTGTATTGTCCCCGTTGTGTATAACGGAACGATGATCAGCGTCGCGAGAATCGCAAT
>DATKEN010000130.1:0-10419 GCA_035512155.1 Terriglobales bacterium
TTCATCCCCAAGTTGTCGTGAAGAGCACAGATGTACGGAAACGTACCTGGATGCGTAAACGTAATCCGGAATCGTGTGACGAAGAGCGGCAGCGGCGATTGCGGGAGACCAACCCTCTCCTGAGGGGCGGCGAGAATGAATCCAGAGTGCACGTTATCCGATGTCGAGTTGATGATCGCGTGACGCGCGCCATCGGCATCAACGGTCACGTTGGCCGACGGATCAAAAAGATCTGCGGGTTCGGTCCCAAAGGTGATGGTGTGGGGGTCCTCGGGGTCGTCATTTTCCCATTCCACGATCTGCCCCGCGTGAACGATCATCTTGTCTGCCGTGAAACGCAGCACCGACAAGGTTTGGGCTCCTCCGGCTGTTGTCGAAATCTCCCCAATCCCCGCGGTTACCCCATGTCCCGCGTGGTGGTGCGCGCACTGCCGCGCGTTGTGATTGCCGTTCCTATCCAGATCGGACAGCAAAGCCCGCGCCTGCTCCTTGCCTTCACGATCATAGAAGTCCTGGGTGTGCGGCAATGGTTGCGACGAATCCAAGACGTGAATCACGGCGGTCATGTCGGGATGCACCAGACACACCAGCTTGAAGTTCCCGGCCGCTGGAAAAATCACGGTGAAGGTAGCGCCTACCACTAAAGGAGGGGTGGTCACGCAAGTGGATCCGTCAAACGTGGCTGGGTCTGAGGAGAATCCCGGACACCCAGCGTCGAAGGGCGGGCGAATCTGAGGAGTCGGAACGGTGCTCAGAAAGGTCACGGTGTGAATCTCACCCGCGTCAAAGTTCCACGTGACGCTGTCGCCCTGATGAATCCATAATTCGTTAGGCAAAAACGCAAGTGCTTGTCGTGCCTGGTCAGGACTTTGCGACCCCACGGTTGCGTGCCACTGGGCTTGCGCGCCTTGCAACAAAACGAAGACAGGCAAGAGAACCATCAATCGAACAGCACACGAACGCCACGTCACGTCAAATGACCGCATATCTGATCTCCCTTCATAGAATTCTGTGTTCACCTCACGATCTGAAACGACCCGTAAGGATCGTTGCCGGCGTGAATAGGCAATGAGTGTCCTTGAAATCGTGGCCGAAGTCCTTAGAATGTTCTGAAAGTTTCTGAAGAATTCTGAAAACTGTATGGAACGGTCTCAGACGTATATCTACGAATTCGACGATTTCCGTGTTGACCCCGGCAGACGTCTGTTACTTGGGGGAGATGGTCGTCCGCTGCCCCTGACGCCGAAGGCATTCGACACGCTGATTTATCTAGTCCAACATACCGACGTAGTTCTCGACAAAGAAACGCTTATGAGGGCCATCTGGGCCGACACCGCTGTTGAAGAGAACAACTTGAATCAATGCATCTCCGCGCTCCGCCGCGTGCTCGGCGAGAAACGAGCCGAGCACCGTTACATTGTTACGGTTCCAGGACGGGGCTACAGGTTCGTCGCACCCGTGAACAAGCGCAAGCCGCCTGTAATCGCGAGCAGTGCTGAGCCCATCCCAAGCATTGCCGTGCTTCCTTTCCAACCGTTGGCACGAAATAACCGGGACGAATCTTTGGAAATGGGCATGGCGGACACGCTGATCACCAGACTCAGCGGCATCCGGGACATCGTCGTCCGTCCCATGAGCTCGGTTCGCAAATATTCTGAATTGAAGCAGGACGTACTTGCAGCGGGGCGCGAACTGGGAGTGGAGTCTGTGCTGGAAGGAAGCCTTCAGCGCCAGGGCAACAGAGTCAGGGTCACTGTCCGCTTGCTGAGTGTGTCGAATGGCGCCTCGTTGTGGGCGGGAACCTTTGACGATGAAATGACTGACATCTTTGCTCTGCAAGATGCCATCTCCGAGCAGGTGGCGCAAGCGTTGTCACTCGAACTCAGCAAGGAAGATAAGACACGTCTTGTCAAGCACTATACACACAGCACCAAAGCGTACCAGCTTTATCTGAAGGGGAGATATTACTGGTGGAAGAATTCGCCGGAAGAATACAACAGGAGCCGCGACTATTTTCATCGCGCAGTTGAAGAAGACCCTTCTTACGCGCTCGGCTACTGTGGACTAAACAGCTTTTATGGCTATGGAGCGGCATGGGGCATCGTGCCGCCGGACGAAGGCTGGCCGAAGGCAGAGTGGGCAGTTACGAAGGCGCTCGAACTCGATGACCAGCTCGCCGAAGCACATCTCGAGCTGGCTGCACTCAAGATGGTTTACTACTTAGACTGGGTAGGCACAGAGAGAGAAGCGAAGCGCGCCATCGAGTTAAGTCCGGGGTTCGACGAAATCCACTACATGTACTCCTTTTTCTTGGTGGTGATGCGCCGATTCCGCGAAGCCATCGCGGAAGGCGAGCGGGCGTGGGAGTGCAATCCGTTTTCCCTCCGCATAAGCCAGCATCTGGGCTATGCCCTCTACTGCGCGCGCAGCTACGATAAGGCGATTCAACAATACCAGAAAGCAATGGAACTCGATCCCAACGACGCCTCAGTTCGTGAAGCACTCGGCGATGCCTACGAGCGAAAGGGCCAATACCAGAAAGCGGTCGAACAGTGGACAAAAGCCATGCTCTTAGCCAACGATACAGAGCTTGTCGCCACTCTCGGCGCGGCCAACACCAAGGAGGACGTCGACAGGGCTGTGCGCGGTGTAGCTGCGAAGCGACTCGATCGGCTGCTGCGTAACCGGGAAAGAGGCGATTACGTACCGGCAATAAGATTCGCCCGCGAGCATTTGCGGGCCGGTCATAAGGAAGAAGCGCTTAAGTGGCTAATCCTGGCCTGCGAAGAGCGGAACGTCTACTCGCTCATGATTGCCAGCGATCCCTTCTACGATCCACTGCGTACCGACCGGCGTTTCGTCAAACTGTTACGGCGCATGAAGCTGGATGGTTAATCTCCCCCAAATTCATTTGCGCGCGGTTATGGGTCGCGCCGACCCCTGATTTGCACTCTTAGCGAGTGACGGGCAAGCCGGAAGTAATCGAGACGGCAAGCCGACGTACCGAAGAAATGGACAGGGGGACTTACCGTATCATGGGAGGCTCGGTGCTTTTTCTATCCATCTGTGACAATCTATGCGATACTCGGGCCGCAATGTGCTGTCGGTTGGGCTCCAGAGCGAAAAACAATTTCGTACAATAAACGTACAATGGATCGGGCAATGGGGCCTTTTTAGCCGTTGTGGCAGTTCCTGGAATCAGTAACTTACGTGTTATCAATACGCTGAATAGTTCGACTCCCGTCGCCTCCACCATAACTCGGTTAGTTTCAATTGATTACAGCCGCTTACGGCACAATGGGGATAACTAGAGCCGATGGTCGAGATTTGTCGTGGTAGATGACGTTTGTTGCTTTGACCATGTGCGTTCCACGCGCTTGATCCTCACCGGTATTCAAGTTTCGATCAAATCGCGGGAAGTTGCTGCTGGAAACCTCGAGCCTCAATTTGTGTCCTAGCAGGAAAACATTGCTCGTCGCCCAAAGATCTACGCTAATGTGATAGATCTCCCCGGGATTTCCAAGTTCCGGTTTTTCCTGCGAATTGCGGTAGCGCAAACGCAGAATACCTTCCGTCAAATTCTGAGCAAATCCGTTCGGCCAGACGTCAACCACTTTCCCGGTAAAGTCCGTGTCGACCGCAGAGCTGCTGACGTACAGGTCGAGCGAAATTGGACCCGTAACTTCGGTGTTCTGTGTAAATGCCGGCGAAGAGAATACGAGCATGTCGCGTCGCGCTTCGGCAGGCCGCTGGTCCTGCGGGCCGACCCCTGTCGGCAGCGGTTGGCAACAAAGGGGCCCCCCAATCGTGGGGACTGCGTCGTTCGGATCGTACACGTATTGGTCAGGTTTTTCCTCGGCAGGCGCGCCTGTACTCAGCGTGCCGCCTCCTTCAAGGCCATTCGCTGGCTTGGTCGAATGCAGGTAATACCGCATCGGCTTGGCGCGCTCCAGTGGCCAGTCATCTTCTTCCCGCCAGTCGTTTTTGCCCATGACGAAGATTTTTACGGGCTTCTCATGGTCTATCCCATTCCCTATTCCCTTCAGGAGAGTGTCATACCAGCGGAGTGTCACCTCTTCGAGGTCGAACGGTAACCTATCTCCAAAGTCGACGGCACCAACTTTCTTCTCAGCCGATCCACCGGCATGGCCCCCAACGTAGATCATCAGCCGCTGGCCACGCCGCGCGGCCTCCGTGCCTGCCTCGTTCTTAAGACGCGCATAATTCCTTAACGTCCCGCCTAGAAAAATGTCGTACCATGCGCCCAGACCGAGAACCGGAACTTGAACCTGCGCGTAGTGGTCTTCGATCGACCACTGCTTCCAATAGTCATCATAGTTTGCGTGCGCGAGCCAGTCGGCGAAATACGGCGCCAATACCGTGCCCGAGGGTGGTTCGAACACCGGATACGACAACAGCGGCAGCGTTGGTGTCCATCTCACCACGTCGCCACCTAAATCTTCTCGGCGGCTAATGGTGTTTTCCGCCAGTCCCGTCGTCCACGACTCGTCGAACCATTGCTCGAACGCACCGCCCTGATAGGTCCAGCCGTCGTGATAGTTGGACGCCGTAACGTCGGGGCAAATGCCCGCCAGATGAGGCGGCTTGGCAATTGCGGCCAGATACTGTGTCGCGCCAACGTAGGAACCTCCGAACATTCCGACCTTACCGTTCGAATAGGGAAGCGCGGCTGCCCACTCAACCGTGTCGTAACCGTCCTGAGATTCGTACTTGAACGGATACCAATCACCTTCCGAGGCATATCTTCCCCGGACGTCCTGCGCGACGACTACGTACCCGCGGGCCGCAGCTTTCAGGCAAAAATCTACCACTCTGTTCTTGTCATATGGGGTGCGTGTCAACAGCAGCGGAAACTTGCCCTCCGCCTTTGGGCGGTAAATGTCTGCGCGCAACGTGACGCCGTCACGCATCTTTATTGGCACACCTCGTTCTATAGTCACTTCATAACTATCTGCTGCCATGGTTCCGGCCGCTGCCAAGACCGTCAGGACGACGAAACAATAGCCTAGCAGCAGCCGCGAATGTACCCGCGTTCGCTTTGCTGGCTTGGTAGACATCCCTCTTCTCATTCACTTCGCCTGTGTCGGTTTACTGGCCCGCTTGTCGGTTCGCAGCGTAGGTTACGGGAATCGCCTCTGTCAAGGCATGGCCGCACACTTGTTGGCGGCGGTCTTTGCAACTTCGCGAAATTTGAGTACTGTAATCGCACGTGGAAACTTTTATGTATTCTCGGCGCAAATTCCTGAGTCGTGCTGGAACCTTGGCTGCGGGCGCTTTGGGCTCGACCTCCTTGTCCGCGGAAGATAAGAAGCATTCATCATCAACCCAAACCCAAACCGTCGACCTCTGCGGCTGTTGGTGGTTTCGCACCGATCCAACGGCTGCCGGTGCGGAACAGCGTTGGTTCGCGGCCGATGACTCCGTGAATGACTGGCGGAGCATCGATGTGCCTCACACCTGGCAAGTTGATTCGGCCTACGCTGAATATCGCGGCGTTGCGTGGTATCGGCGGACCTTCGACGCTCCCGGCGCCTGGCTGCATTCACTAGTGCGTGTCGAATTTGAAGCTGTCTTCCATACCGCCACAATATGGGTCAACGGACAGCCAGCCGGAAAACACACTGGCAAGGGCTACACGGCTTTTACTCTGGACATCACCCGGTTCCTGCGATGGGGCAAGACCAATACAGTCGCGGTGCGTGTGGACAACGCGTTCAATGACCACATGGTGCCACGAGGACGTTCCAGCGATTGGGCCCACGATGGGGGGATTTATCGGCCCGTCCAATTGCTCGTCACGCCGAAGACCTTTGTGGAGCGGGTTGATATAGAAGCGATTCCTAATTTCACAAACGATGAAGGAAATCTCACAATCACCGCGTACGCACGAAATGCCAGTTCAAAGCGTTGGAGTGGACGGGCTTCGTTCCAGGTCTTTGATGAGGAGACCGGACTTGTAGTCTTGACCAACTCAGAGCCCTCGAATCTCTTCATCGAAGCGGGAACGGTTCAGATGGTGCTGTTTCATGCGGTCCTGCCCCATGCAAAGCTCTGGCATTTCGACCATCCCAATATTTACCGGCTTGAGTTCTCGATCGCAGACGAACACGAATCACACGCATTCACAACGACGTTCGGAGTGCGGAAACTGGAAGTCAAGGACGGCAAATTTCAACTGAATGGAGAACACGTCCGCCTGATGGGTGTGGAGCGGATGGCCGGCAGTAATCCGGAATTTGGCATGGCGGAACCGGAAGAGTGGATCAACCATGACCATGCTGATATGCAACATCTTAATTGCATCTTCACGCGAGTCCACTGGCCGCAGGACAAACGGGTGCATGAATACTGCGATCGTCACGGCATACTGATGCAGACCGAGGTCCCCGCTTGGGGATACGACACGTTCCAAGGAATGGGAGCGGCGCCCGATGCCGATATCATGCAAAATGGTCTGGAACAGTTACAGGAGATGATTGCGCGCGACCGGAACCACCCTTCCATTGTGGTCTGGGGCCTGTGCAATGAAATTTACGGTCAAAATCCTCCTGCCTACCAGTTCGCCAAGCGTTTGTTGGAGGAGGCGAAACGGCTGGACCCTAATCGGCTCTGCTCGTATGCTTCAAACTCCTTGTCAGAGACCCCGGAACGTGACGTAGCTGGCCTTATGGATTTCATCGAAACCAATGAATACTTCGGTAGCTGGGCACAGGGTCCGCCCGAAGCGGTGGCCAAACATCTGGATAGTCTGCAAACTGCGTTTCCAGGCAAACCTGTGGTGATTTCAGAGTACGGGTACTGCGCCTGCACAGAAGATCGGCCCGAGGGCGACGGCCATAGGATCGATATTCTTCGATCGCATGATGCGGCCATCCGCTCCAAGGACTACGTCGGTGGGGCCATTTTCTTCTGCTACAACGACTATCGGACCCATGTTGGTGATCGTGGCGTCGGTGCGCTGAAGCAGCGTGTTCACGGGGTGGTGGATGTCTATGGTCACCCGAAACCCTCCTACGAAGTTTTGCGCGTCGAATCGAGTCCGGTTGAGTCGTTGTCCGTTGAAAACCAGCTAAATGCTTTTCGTCTGCTGGTCCGAACGCGGCGCGATCTGCCGATGTATGCTCTCCGTGGATACAGATTGCGCGGTGTCTTGTATGGTGAAGGTGATATTCCCGTAGAGCGACAAGAAGCGCAACTTCCAGACACCGCCCCCGGTAGCGAGGTCAAGATCGAAATCAAGTTTGGCGAGTCTGGGGTACCCCTTCGAGTGCGATTTGACGTCCTTCGACCGAATCGTTGCTGCGTCTATTCCTTGGAGTGGAAACCGTAGTGCGCTCGATCACCTACCGGGCGTAATCGTTATGTTCCGAAAAGCGACATGTCCGTCTTCGCTGCCCTGCAGATAGATCGGGCCGGATAGTCCTTCATGACTGTCCAAGGCGCCGCCTGTAATACCCGGGATTTCCTGCTTGTCGATAATGGTCTGACCGTTCTGCACGACCGTGACCACGCGGCCGACAAGCGTGATGTCGTAGGTTTGCCATTCTCCCGGCCTGCGTGGTTGTTCCGGCGAAGCAGCCAGGAAACCATACACGCCTCCAGTACGCATGGTCGGTCCTTCAGGTTCGGGGTCGTCTTCGATTTGCAATTCGTATCGACCGCGCAGGTAGACGCCACTATTCGATTTCGGCGCACAATTGAATTCGATGTGTAACTTGAAATCTTCGAACTTGGCATCGGTGATAAGTTCGGGGCCATGGCCGGGACTCACGAGTGTTCCGTTTTCGACTTTCCAGGTAGCCGTAGCATTCGGATCGCTCGGCCTCCACCCGCTCAGATCCTTGCCATTGAACAAAGAAGTGGATTTCCCCCACTTCGGTTCCGTCTTTCTCTTCAAGTCCGGCGCCCTCTCGCCCATCCATTGCCATGGAGTTCCATCCTGCCCGGTCGTCGTGCCGCTCAGCTTCTGACCTGATAGTGCGCCAACAAACACCATGTCGTCTTTCCGGTCTTCTTCTTCCTTGGGAGAAATGAATGTTATCTGCCCATGTGAGACCTCTACTTTTGGCAAGGGCCGCGCATGACCCCATCGGCTCACGAACCGCGCTTTGAGCTGACCACCTTCTTGAGTTATCTCCAGCCACGAGGGATATTCGCGACTCGGAGTCTTCAGAGTCAGATCCCAACGGCCAAGAAACGGCTGAGCCGACGCAGGTGTATCCGAAGTGTTCTTTTGTTCGGAGTACACCTGCATTGAAAACATCAGAATTACCGCGGTTAGCGCGACTGCGCTCCACCGATGATTCATATAATTCGACTCCTTTAGCCAGAACTACCCGACGTTACGACTTGATGCTCTGCGAAGTTGAATCCCAATACACCGGTTTTTTCCTGAAGTAGGATTCATTGGCCATGTGGCAGCCGAGAGCCGCATTGTGTCCGAACACTGCGTCCTGCAACACTGGCTCGCGCGAGCGGACGGCCCCGAAGAAATTCCACAGGTGGGGACGCAAATCGTCATAGTCATTTCCCTTAAAGACCAGGCTCTCGGGAGCCGGTTCCTGCCCGGGTTTAGGATCGTGTTCCTGGTGCCACTGCGCGAGATAGGGTGTCTTCAGCCGGGCCGGAAACGACCCAGAGTAATAACTCGGAGAGAGATCCACACCCGGTTGCGGAGAATAGCTGAGCCCGAACTCGGTGAGTTCGATAATGCCCTTGGAGCCCATAAAGCGAGTGACCTCGGCGGATTCCGTATCCAAGCTCAAGCGCATGTAGACCGGAACATTGGCGTATTCAAAGAGAACGGCATGCACATCGGGCATATTGCGTCCATCTTTCCAACGGTAAATACCCCCGAACGCCGAGACACGCTTGGGAATCTCATTGATTCCGAGAACGGCTTGCATTCCGCTAATCAGGTGCACGAGTAAGTCACCGGCAACCCCGGTTCCGTATTCCTTCCAACAGCGCCAACGCGCAAAGGCGAGCGGGTCGAAAGGCTTTTTCGGCGCGGTTCCGAGCCACGTATCCCAATCCAGATTTTCTGGAGACAAGTCCGCCGGCGGTGGATATTCCCACGCCCCGGTGGGATCATTCCGTCCCAAGGTCGCTTCCACCAGGCTCAACGCGCCGATCGCACCCTTGTCGTAGAGCTCTTTCGCTTTGGCGCAGAGGACGGAACTCGTCCGCTGCGCGCCGACCATGACGATCCGGTCTGACTTCTTTGCGGCTTCGACCAGAGCCAAGCCATCCGCTGGAGTATGCGAAAATGGCTTCTCGCAATACACATCCTTGCCGGCCGCCACCGCGTCAACCACGACCTGCTTGTGCCAGTGGTCCGGCACCGCTACGATAATCGCGTTAATCTCTTTGTTGTCGAGTAGTTCCTTGTACCGGCGCGTCGTCGGGATGGGCTTGCCGACAATTTCCCGCGCCAACTCATGGCGGCCGTCGTAAAGATCGCAAGCAGCGGCGCACTCGACTCCAGGAAGCTGAATTGCCGTTGTGAGCAGATTACTGCCTTCCATCCCCACGCCGACGATTCCGAAACGAACGCGGTCACTCCCGGCCATTGGGGGACTCGACGCAAACAGCGGATCGGAATTCAGGAGTATGGCATTTGCGGCAAGCGTAGCGCCTGCCGCTCCGGCGGTTGTTTGTAAGAATTCACGGCGCGAGAAACGATCCTTTTTCATGAAAGTAATCTCCTGAGAGCATTGCGGCCCGATCTTGCTCGATAACTCTGTTTCCGATTCTTTGCCCGGTACGTCTTGGCAACGACCGGGATTTGTTGTTCGGTCCTCACTTAGGTCAACGCGATATCTTGTCAGTCAGCTCAATCTGCTCGGCTGAACTTCCGACGAAGACGCTGAATTCTCCGGCGTCCACCGTCCAATCATGATTCTCAATGTTGTAATATGCGAAGGCCCTGCGGTCGAGTGTGATGGTAACGTGCCGGCTTTCGCCCGCGTCCAGTCGAACTTTCTGGAATCCCTTCAGTTCCTTCACAGGCCGTGGGACGCTGGAGTGCGTTTCGCCTACGTACACTTCGGCAACCTCGGCGCCTGCACGATGCCCGGTATTGGTCACGTCAAAGCTAACGCTGACCGTCTGATCGCCTGCGGCATGCGCGGGAGTGATTGAAAGTTTCTTGTAGGCGAACGTGGTGTACGAGAGCCCGAATCCGAACGGGAACAGGGGCTTGACTCCCGCCTTCTCAAAATGTCGATATCCCAGAAATAGGCCCTCCGCATAAACAACTTTCTTCTCGGCTCCTCTCGGATAATAGCTGTCATGCGCGCCGTTGTCCTGCCAGCGGCGCTCGAAGGAGACGGGAAGTTTGCCGGATGGACTGTATTCACCAAACAACATCTGGGCCAGGGCGGTGCCACCCTCCTG
>DATKEN010000131.1:0-26129 GCA_035512155.1 Terriglobales bacterium
GACGCAATCATGAAAAAGAAGAATATCGGATCGACTTTCGATAGTTGGCTTCGCGAGGAAGGCCTCTATGAGAAAGTTAGCGCCACGGCGATCAAACGGGTGGTTGCCCGCCAGGTTGAGGCTGCCATGCACCAAAAAGGCCTGACCAAAGTCGAGATGGCGCGGCGTATGCGCACGAGCCGCGCCGCGCTTGACCGGCTCCTTGATCCCGAGAACGATGCCGTGACCCTCGGGACCCTTCAAAAAGCAGCGGCAGTTGTCGGTCGTCAGGTTCGCCTGGAACTCGTCTAAGCCTCTCAAGGCGCGAAAACTATTCTGTATAGTGACTCAAATACTGGAGGGACGATGGGTCACCGAATTCTGCACCTGATATGCCTCGTAGTCCTTGTGACCGCCGCCTATGCGCAGCAAAGCCATTGGGCCACACCCGACGACAAAACCGCGAAGTTCATGATCGACATGGAGCGCAAGTGGGCCGAAGGCGTTTGCACGAATAATGGAGTTATCTCTGAGTTGTTAGCGGACGATTTCCAGGGCACCAGCACCGGCGGCGAGCGCTACAGCAAGGCGGATGAGCTACGCGATGAAAAGGGCCCACACTCGGCGCACGGCTGCGCACTCGACGATGCCAAGGTGCGCTTCTTTTCTTTTTCTCGTCAGGGCGAAGACGTGGCAATCATTTACGGCAGCGAGCACGCCATCGGCAAAGACAAAACGCATCCAGACGCGAAGCAGTGCCAGGTCTGGACCGATACCTGGTTGAAGCGCGATGGTAAGTGGCAGATCGCTGCCGCACAGGACAACAAGGTCGATTGCAAAGATTTTTAGACCCTTAGCGAGCCACGGAACCCCCTGGCGGCATAGTAAGATTCCGCACCGTTGTGATACACGAAAACAGTGTCGTAGCGGCGATCACAAAAGAGGCGCCGCCGCGCTTTCTGATATCACAAGGTGTTTTTACCCAGCTCGAGGTTTTCGTATCGAAATTTCCGAGTTTCTGCAACTCGCGATATTGTTCTTCCGTTAAAAGCTCAATGCCCATGGCGGCTGCCATATCAATAGCGTTATCTTCTGGTTTATGTTCTTTTCTTGACTCCAGCGCTTCACGGTCGTAGCAAAGACTTCGGCGGCCTTTAGGACTTTCCGGTGAACAATCGTAAAAAATGTATTCGCCCGTCTTTTTATCATGACTAACAACATCCGGTTCACCGCCAGTCCTTTCCATTTCGTTGATTGACCACAGTTTTTCTGGATTCGCTTCCAGCTTTGCTTGTGTGTTAACCCATTCAAGACCTTTGTGGCGGTTCATGTTTTTCTCGAAACGGGCTTTCAATGCTGCGAGCAGTTCTTTACGTTGTTCTGGTGGCAACTCCTTTTTATTCCTCTTAAGTGGTTGGTGCATTCTTTTGCGGGACATTGTTTTTGCGACCAGTCGATTCACGACTTTTGAGCCGCCTGAGGTGGCAAGTTAGGCGTTTCAACCCCGAACTGCCTGGCGTACTCCGCGTGCAGCCGCTGCCAGCCGGGGAACTTCATGGCCTCGGGACCGACGATCCGGCCGATGGGAGTTCCGCTGAGAAGGTGATCCAGAACATCGAAGCAAATGTGCCACCCGGCAGCGCCCATTGCGATGAAGCGGTGACCGATATTGGTCCACAGCGTCAGGCGCGTGCCGCCACTTAAGGCTTCGAGTTGCCACCGCATATCGAAACCGCCCCACTTGTACTCGAGCACCTCGGGAGCGTCGGCTCGCGTCACTTTTGTTTCGGTAATGTGCGGCGTGGGGGCTCCCACCGTGGTGAGCTTCACCGTGGTTCCAACCGTACCCAGGCTCCCATCGGCGTCGAAAGGTGCCCACTCGCGTAGATGCGCCGGGTCGGTAAGCGCCTGCCAGACTTTTTCCGGCGACTGTCGCAGTTCTCTGACGAGAATGAGCGTCCACTTGTCTTCACCGTTTTGTCCCCGGTCCTTTCGTACCTGCGCTCCGCTGGCCGGACTCGGTGTGTACTGCTCGCGATCGGTCATCTTCTTCTCGTTGTCTTTCTTTTCGTTAGTGTCGATTGATCCATGCGATCGAGGTGGCGTTCGAGAGCATCTACGCGAGCGGACCAGAACCGGCGGAACGGAGCCAGCCAGGCTTCCACCTCCTGAAGAGGTTCAGGTTTCAGCCGGTAGAGACGGCGCTGTGCGTCCACCGTGGATTCTACGAAACCGGCCTCGCGCAGCACTCGCAGGTGCTTTGACACGGTCGGCTGCGGCATACGAAGCTGACGCTCGATCTCTCCCACCGACTGTTGTGACGAGACCAGGAGGCTCAATATCGCGCGGCGGTTCGGCTCCGCAATGATTTCGAAGACAGATTCCACCCGCTTTATATACTCTACAGAGCATATACGTGTCAAGGTATATTAAGCGGCGACTTGGTCACTCCGAGCTGGCAGGTCCCAAGCCTGGCACTGTTCTAAATTCATCAACCACAAGGGACACGAAGGCGCACGAAGGAAGAAATCTCAGGGTTTCCTTCGTGCTTTTGTGGTTAATTTTCGTAGCCTCCTGAGACAAGCAGGGCGTGCGAATTATGGGTTCGGATTGCCTGCAGTTTTCACCTTGTTCAGTAACTCTTCGGCTTGGAAAACAAGCTTTGCCGCCGAGGCTGAATCAACTGCATGCCCTTTGAATTCCGCACCATCCAAACGTTGGATGATCTGTTTCGCGAGCGAATCCCGTTGAGTAGTGATGGTACCTAAACGATTTTCAATCAGACTGTAGTTCAGGTCATCACCAGCAAGCGCAGATGTCGACTCTGCCAGGCTTTCAAGCCCAAGTTGCCCTATAGGGGCATTGATTTCCTTATATGCCTGGGCCAGAATCGTGAAATTGGCGCCGCTGGTCCTCAGCGCGGTGGGCAGGGCGTTTGGCAGCAGATCCTCAACCAGCACACGCCCGTCGCTTCTGTAGTCATCCTTCAATCCGAGCAAGAGCAGCATTGTCGGACGAATGTCGGTGTGATCCGACCAGGTATTGTGATCGGCCCCCGCGGACTGTACACCGGGCCCGACCATTCCCAGCCACAGAGTATTGATCTTGGGATCGACACCGCCATGATTCCAGGCGAAACCGGGGTCTTCGACGGCATCCGGTCCAAAGGTCAGGAAGAAGTAGTCGGGATCGGCAAACATGACAAACGTTGGCGTCCTCTGCGGATCAGCTGTCACCATGTGAAGGAGCTTCAATTCCACAGGATCGGCCAGGAAGCGGGTGAGGTGATCGGTCTTGCCATCGATTGGGCTTACAACCTTCAGTTGCGCCGTCGCCCGCTCGAAGGCACGCGCGACTGGATCACCGACCGGTGGACTCCCCTTGATGTAGAAAGTGGGCGCCATGTCAAAGTGAATGTCGAAGGGGATAGGGGTGAGGGTGGGATCCTGTTTGTCAATAAGATCGACGATGTTCGAATCGATTTCGCCAATCTTTTTGTAGGTGCAGGGAATATTAATCCCGTCACAATTGGCCGGCGTGGGTGGCCCCCCGGCAAAGTGATCGCCTTCGTCGGCGGTGAAAATAAAGAGAGTGTTTTCCTTGGTGATTCCGTCACTGGCGAGACGGGTGAAGAACTTGCCCCATGCCTCGTCATAGCCGGCGAGCTGGGCGACGTAACCGGCCTGGCCAGGGCCAAAGGCCGTATCGGTCGCGTGGTCGTCGTGAGCGTCGGAAATGTAGGCGAAGGTCACCGGAACTCCGTGCTCTTGCATCGCCGCCACGTATGCGAGCGACTGGGAGGCGCTGATTCCGCCAAAACCGGGAAATCCAATGTGCCCATTACCATCCGTGATTACGTTGCCGTCGAGATCGGTCAGCGGGCCGCCGGGGCTGATGACGGGCGCCACAAACTTATGGCCGAACAAAGCGCTAAATCCAGTGTACCCACCAGGCTCCTCCGGAAGCAGGTCCGGCCGCCCGCCGTTAGCGCCAGAGCAGACGATGTCGCCGGCCGCGCAGTGAACCGCGATGCCCTCAAAGTCGGCGACCGCTTTGTTGAAATTCTTCTTCGCCTCCTGAGCTTCAGGAGAATTCGGTCCGAACACATTGTTAACGTCAGAACCCACGTTTTCTAGTTCGATGTTCGCGATCGAAACCGCCCCGACGTTACATCCAGCTCTGGTGTAAGGCACCCACGGAGCGGGCGCGTTCTTGCCTGCGGCGTCGATCATGTTGAAGGTGGGATCAGTCACGGGATTCACCAAGTCGGTCCAGTACGAGAAAGAACTGGCAAATCCGTCGAAACTCTTGCTCCCGGGCGGAGTAAAGAAGCCGAAACTATTGGCCACCGCCTGGCCGTGGCGATCGGGGTAAACGCCAGTCAGTGAGGTCAGGATGTCGTCCGCGGTATGGGAAATCAGCGGAGTGTGATGATTGGTGAGCAAGGTTCCATTGCCCCGGATGAAATTGAGCAGATGGGGCATCTGTTCCAGATCAGAAGGAACATGCGCGTTATCACGGGTGAAATGCACATTGTCAAACTGGACATAGATAACATGCTTGATCTGTCCGCCAGCTGAATTCAGAGCGCAGCCTTGGGCTGCAGCAAGCTGGGGTGTCGCGCCATTCGTGATCAATAGCACGATCAGACAGACGCAACTCTGATAGGCAGCTATTCTGAGGGATTTCACATCGAACCTCCTGGACGTCTTGGGGATGTTTTGCGGCGGTCAAGTGTACCGCTATCGACCCTGTGGATGGGGTTAATGGCGCATGAATTTTTTGCAAAAAAATTGTCGGGTTGGTCGAAGCGCCTTTCCGCGAAGGGATGGCCATGAGTCGGGGCGGAGCGCATGCGACGCCGGCAGTTGACGCATCTCAATTCAAGCGCTTATTATTTTTGTTTGACTCAAGCGGCAGGACGCATTAAGGGAAGCGGCCTTCGAGGCCGCGCAGTTATTTCCATGGACAAAAAGAAGCTCGACTACTTCAAGAAGAGGCTGGAATCGCGGCAGGTGGATTTGCGCCGCACGGTCTCGCGGACTGAGCAGGACGGTCGTACGGTCGATGAAGATTCGGCGCAGGACATTGCGGACCGTGCTGCCAGCTCCTACACCAAAGAATTTTTGTTTCATCAGAGTAACAACGACCGGCAACTTCTGCAGATGGTGGAGACTGCACTGGAGCGCATCCGGGAAGGCAACTTCGGGGAGTGCATCTCTTGCGGAAAAGAGATCAATGCTAAACGCCTGGAGGCAGTGCCTTGGACGAGGCATTGCATCGAATGCCAGGAAAAATTGGAGCAGGGTCTGCTCGAAGAAGCACCGAGATAGCTATCGGGTCAGCGGAATTGTGGAGTCACGCCTCTGGGTGGATTCGCGCTTTCGTTGACAATAGCCCCAGCCTACGTTATCTTTAAACCTTTGGCAGTCCTGCAGTTGCCCGCCTGATCGCCCCGCGCCTTCGGCGCTAACGTGGGTACTCAGCGGTCTTCTTTTGCTTTTTTAATTTTCTGGGAGATTCGTAATGTCAACCTATTTCCCCAAAGCGGGGGAAATTGCGCGCAAGTGGTACGTAGTGGATGCCTCGGGACAGACCCTAGGCCGGCTGGCCTCGCAGGTGGCCCGCATCCTGATGGGGAAGGAAAATCCGAAGTACACGCCGTTCCTCGACACCGGTGATCACGTGATTGTCATTAACGCTGACAAGATCAAGATGACGGGAATGAAGTCCGAGCAGAAGGCCTATCACCACTACACGGGCTATCCCGGTGGACTGCGCTCGGAGGATTTCCGCGAACGTTTCGCACGCAAACCGGAAGTAATTGTGGAAGACGCGGTCGCCCGCATGCTTCCAAAGACCAAAATGGGCAAGCAGATGTTCACTAAGCTGCAGGTTTATCGGGGTGATAAGCATCCGCACCAGGCCCAGAAGCCGGAAGTGTGGTCACTGGAAGTAAGGGTGTAAGGAAGATTCTTGGTCGATCTGCGCGAGATCCTTCGCTCCGCCTGAAAAACGGCTGCGCTCAGGATGACGCCGATACAATTTTGACTGACTTCTACGTTTGAGGAGGAAGCCAGGCTAGGAGCAAGAAGCTAAAAAAATGGCTGAACTAGTTCAATACTACGGTACAGGGCGCCGGAAGTCGGCAATCGCGCGGGTTTATCTGCGTCCCGGCAGCGGCGAGTTCAAGATCAACGGGCGTGCTTTTGAGGAGTATTTCGTCACCCCGGCGCAGCTCTCGGCAGCGAAACAGCCATTAGTTTCGACCGAGACGGCGAGCGCGTTCAACGTGGTCGCACGAGTTTCCGGTGGCGGGGTAAACGGACAGGCGGATGCTGTGAAACTCGGCATCGCGCGAGCGCTCATGTTATTCAATGTCGAACTTCGGAAGAAGCTCAAGGCCGAAGGGATGGTAACTCGCGATTCTCGTGCCAAGGAACGGAAGAAGTACGGTCAGAAAGGCGCAAGAAAGCGCTTCCAGTACAGTAAGCGCTAGCGAGTGGCTGGTGGTTAGTCGCAAAACACTAAACACTATTCACTAGCAACTGGTTTTAAAGGTGTTCAATTCTTCCCGTGCTTCGCGGTGCGGGGACGGGAATGGCAATCGCAAGCGGCCGCAAGGCCAGCGAACGATGCAGACTAAATGAGGAGGTTGATTGGCTAACATTACTATGAAGGAGTTGCTCGAAGCGGGCGTCCACTTCGGGCATCAGACCAAGCGCTGGAATCCCAAGATGAAGGAATACATCTTCGGAGAGCGCAACGGGATTTACATCATTGATCTGCAAAAGACGCTAAAGATGTTCAAGGAAGCGTCAAAATTTGTAGCCGACCTGGCTTCGCAAGGCAAGATTGTGCTGTTCGTGGGGACCAAACGTCAGGCCCAGGACGCGATCGCCGAAGAGGCAACGCGCTGCGGCGGTTTCTACGTGAACCAGCGCTGGCTGGGGGGGCTACTCACAAATTGGGTGACGGTGCAGAAGTCGGTGAAGCGGCTTAAGGAGCTCGACGAGATGGCCACGGATGGCCGTTATGAGCTGCTGCCCAAGAAAGAAGTCATCAAGCTGGAACGTGAGCGCAAGCACCTGCAGGCCAACCTTGCAGGCATCAAGAACATGAACCGCTTGCCGGACACCATCTTCGTTATCGACTCGAACAAAGAGCAGATCGCGGTGCGCGAGGCGCGGAAGTTGGGCATCCCGGTGGTTGCAGTAGTGGACACGAACTGCGATCCCAGCGAAGTAGACTACGTAATTCCCGGCAACGACGATGCGCTGCGGGCGATCCGGCTGTTCGCCTCCAAGATCGCGGATTCGGTGGTCGAAGGCGCGCAATTGATGAACGACAAGCAGGTAGCGGATCTGGCTGCCGCTGTATACAGCGAGCCGGCTCAAGGCGCTCCCGAGGGTGAGGTTGCGGCGGAGGCGGCTGCGGGCAACGGCGTGGCTGACACGGGAGCCGAGGACATCAGCATGGAAGAGGTGCTGGGCAGTGGAGCGCGCAAATTGCCGGCCGCCAAGGAGACTGCTGGAGAAGACGTTCCCCAGGTCGAGACCCAGACTTATTGAAGTGGTCGTCCGTCGTCGGTTGTCAGTCGTTCGATGAAGAAGAAAATCCGGACTTCAGCCCACGAGGGCAACGTGACCCGCGCGTCGTCCGGCGCGGGTCAAAGTTTGTTAGGGTGCATCTATATTGTCGAGACGTTGTCTGCAGTCAGTGATTGAGGCGTAGCAAGACTACGTTCCTATAGTAAGGATTTATTGGCAATGAGCACATCTACCGTGAATATTTCTGCTACACAAGTGAAAGAGCTCCGGGAAAAAACCGGAGCGCCAATGATGGATTGCAAGCAGGCTCTGACGGAAGCCAAGGGCGACATGGAGCAGGCAGTCGTCGTTCTGCGCAAGCGGGGAGTTTCCGTGGCCGCCAAGAAGGCAGCGCGAGTGACCAGCGAAGGCGCGGTGACGAGCTACATCCACGCCGGAGGCAAGATCGGCGTGCTGGTGGAGGTGAATTGCGAAAGCGATTTTGTGGCCCGCACCGACGACTTCAAGGAGTTGGTGCACGACATCGCTATGCATATCGCCGCCAGCGACCCGAAGTTTGTCCGCAAGGAGGATGTCACGCCCGAGGCCTATGAACGGGAGAAGGACATCTACCGCGCCCAGGCCGCGGCAACCGGCAAACCTCCGCAGGTGGTGGAAAAGATTGTCGAGGGCAAGATGAGCAAGTTCTATGAGGAAGTCTGCCTGTTGGAGCAGCCTTTTATCAAGGACCAGACGGTCAGCATCGGGCAGCTCATTGCCGCCAAGATCGGCAAGCTAGGCGAGAATATCGCGGTGCGCCGCTTCGCGCGCTTCAAGGTGGGCGACGCGGGCGAGACTATTGCGATTACCAAGCCCGAACAAAAACCTGAATAACCAGGGCGCCTGCGGGCGCCCTTTTTTTGTTTAGAGTTGCTCGCAGGACAGTCAGCGCTACAATACGGCCACCCATGACAACTCCAGTTTTCAAGCGCATTCTGCTTAAACTTTCTGGCGAGGCCCTCGCCGCGACCCAAGGTTTCGGTGTCGATCCCTATCGGATCCATGAGATTGCTGCCGAACTGGCGGATGTGAGGTCGCTGGGAGTGCAGATTGCCATCGTGGTGGGTGGCGGCAATTTCTTTCGAGGCGTAACTGAGCAGGCGAAAGAAATGGATCGCGTTTCCGCCGATCATATGGGCATGCTGGCCACAGTGATTAACGCCCTCGCCTTGCAGGATGCGCTCGAAAAGCAGGGTGTCTTTACCCGTGTCCAGTCCGCCATTGAGATGAACCAGGTGGCCGAGCCTTTTATTCGACGGCGCGCTATCCGGCATCTCGAGAAAGGACGGGTGGTGATTTTTGCCGGAGGCACCGGCAACCCATATTTCTCCACCGATACCGCAGCGTCGCTGCGCGCCATGGAAATTAAAGCCGAGGCTATCCTAAAAGCAACGAAAGTAGACGGCATTTACGACGCCGATCCGATGCTGGTGAAGGATGCCAAGAAATTTAGTGAGATCAGTTATATGGAAGTGTTGAAACAGGGGCTTAAGGTAATGGATTCGACCGCCATCTCACTGTGCAAAGACAATAATCTTCCCATCATCATCTTCAATCTCAATCAGCGCGGGAACATCCGAAAAGTCGTAAGCGGGGAAAAGATTGGTTCGCTGGTCAGCGCGTGAAAACGGCCACGGATCTGCGCGGATTTTTACGGATTGCTCCTGCGACCAAATCTTTGGCCCATTGTTTATCCGCGGAGATGAGGGTGAATCCGTGGCCGCTTCGGTTTTGCAAGGTTTATAATTCACCGTTTTGATACTTGACGGTTTACGGAGTTAACCATGGCTGACACTGGCCCGCTTAGAGATATCCGCTTTCAATTAAAGACGCGGATGGACAAGGCAGTGGAGGACTTTCGCAAGGCGATGGCCGCCACGCGGACTGGGCGCGCGTCAGTCCACATGCTGGACTCAGTCAACGTCGAGTACTACGGTTCGCAAATGCCGCTGAATCAGATCGCGCAGGTGCACGCACCGGAGGCGCAGCTCATTACCGTACAGCCCTTTGATCCTACTTCTCTGGGGGCGATTGAGAAAGCCATCCGCATCGGAGACCTCGGACTCAATCCGATGAATGATGGCAAGATCATCCGAGTTCCAATCCCTGCGCTTACCGAAGAGCGCCGCAAGGACATGGTCAAACATCTGCACAAGGTGCTCGAGGAACATCGCACCGCAGTGAGAAACATCCGGCGCGACGGCAACGACGCTATCAAGAAGGCGATGAAAGATAAGAAAATCACCGAGGATGACGAGAAGCGAGCCATGGAAGAAATCCAGAAACTCACCGACGATGAGATCAAGAAGATGGAAGACATGAGCAAAGCCAAAGAAAAGGAAGTCATGGAGATTTAGTAGGTGCCATTCTTTTCGCTTGCGAACAAAATCTGGCGAGCCCAGGCAAATTCGTGAACCAGTGGAGCGGAAGATACGCGCTGTGCCTGGCTGGCCTGACGATTGTTCTTACCCTCATGAGCATTGCGACGGGAGATACGATGGGGCCGAGAATTGTCGACCAGAAAGAATTTTCGATCATCGGGATCGAGGCCCGAACGAACAACGTCAAAGAAATGACTGGCGATGGCGTTATCCCCAAGCAATGGGAAAAGTTCATCAAGGAAGGAATCCTGCAGAAAATTTCTAACAAAGCCGATCCGACCATTTTCGTGGTTTACACGGACTACGCGAGTAACAGGAACGGTGACTATACCTACGTCATTGGAGCGAAAGTAAGCGATGTGTCTACTGTTCCGCCTGGGATGGTGGTGGAAAAAGTGCCCAAAGGAAGATACGCAGTTCTAACCAGCGCTAAGGGTCAAGTGCAAAAGATTGTTCCAGAGGCGTGGCGACAGATTTGGAGCCTGGAAGATAAGTCGCAACTGGGTGGGCCTCGCGCCTATAAAACAGATTTCGAAGTTTACGACCAGCGCAGTCAAAACCCCCAGGATTCCCAAGTCGATCTCTACATCGGCATCAAATAACACTCGGTAAGAGTTTCCTGTTAAAGGTCCGCGAACCTGTACCCAAGCCCAGCTTTCAAAGCGCTGTGACCGTATAATCTAGACATCATGAAAAAGGTCGTCCACGCCGCGTGTCCGCATGATTGCCCGGATGCTTGCGGCGTGCTCATTACCGTGGAGGATGGGCGGGCGACTAAGATTGTGGGCGATCCCGCGCATCCGGTTACTCGGGGCTTCCTGTGCGGAAAAGTGGCGAAGTATCTGGACCGGGTGTATTCGCCAGAGCGTGTACTTTATCCGATGAGAAGAATGGCTCCGAAGGGAGTAGTTTGGGCGCAGTCTTTTGAGCGCATTTCGTGGGACCAGGCCGTCGATGAAATCACTTCACGATTCAAGACAATTGTTTCCGAGTTCGGCAGCGAGGCGATCCTGCCCTACTCTTACGGAGGCACGCTGGGCGCGCTGAACGGCGCTTCCATGGATCGGCGATTCTTCCACCGACTCGGAGCGTCGCAACTAGCTCGCAACATTTGTTCGGCGGCAGGGGAAGCGGGGCTGAAATCTGTTATCGGCGTCAAGCTGGGAACTGAACCAGAACAGTTTCGCCATTCCCGCTACATAATCGCCTGGGCATCGAACATTCACGGCAACAACATTCACTTGTGGCCATTCATTGAAGAGGCCCGCCGTGACGGCGCGAAACTAGTGGTCATCGATCCCTATCGCACCCGTACTGCCGCCTGTGCCGACTGGTTTTTGCCGATCAATCCCGGCACCGATGCGGCTCTTGCGCTGGGAATGATGCACGTCATCATCAATGAGAATCTCTATGACGCGGATTACGTGGCGCGCTACACCGTGGGTTTCGACGAGCTTCGCGAGAAAGTGCAGGCGCACTCGCCTGAGCAGGCGGCGAGCTGGACCGGAATTTCAGCATCTGACATTGTGAAATTGGCTCGAGAATACGCGACGGTGCGCCCGTCAGTGATCCGGCTCAACTACGGAGTGCAGCGTTCGGAAGGTGGTGGTATGGCCACACGGGCCGTTGCCATGTTGCCCTGTATTACAGGCGCCTGGAAAGAAGTTGGAGGCGGGCTGCAACTCTCTACCAGCGGTGCTTTCGGGCTGAACAAGAGTGCGTTAGAGCGGACCGATCTCATGAACAAGGCGCTGGGCCGCCCGGCTCGCATAGTCAACATGGTGGAGTTGGGCAAGGCGCTGAACACACTCGAGGATCCGCCCATTCAAGCACTATTCGTTTACAACTCGAACCCCGCAGCGGTTTGTCCTAACCACAATGAAGTGATTCGCGGGCTGCGAAGGTCGGATCTTTTCACCGTGGTCCACGAGCAGTTTTTTACCGATACCACCGATTACGCGGATATCGTCTTGCCGGCCACGACCGTCTTCGAGCACAAAGAGCTGCAAGCGGCGTACGGTCATTATTATCTGCAAATGTCGCATCAGGCGATTGAACCGCTGGGCGAGTGCCGCTCCAATGTCGAAACCTTTCGCGCACTGGCTGACGGCATGGGGTTTGAAGAGGAATGCTTCCACGAGTCAGTCGACGACATGATGGACGTCGCATTGGATTCGGGGAATCCCTGGCTGAAGGGCATCGATCGGGAACGGCTGGAGCGCGAAGGGCACGTCAGGCTGAAGTTTGAAAACCAATCGTCAGGCACTAGCCCTCAGACATCAGGTACGTTCCTTCCCTTTGCTCACGGCAACTTTCAAACTCCAACCGGCAAGGCGGAGCTCTTCAGTGAGGTTCTCAAGGCCGAAGGTCTGGATCCGGTGGTGGAGTTCACGCCACCCAGCGAATCGCGACATAGCGCGCAGGCCAGAGACTTTCCACTGGAAATGTTGGCGCGCAAAGCGGACAATTTTCTGAACTCATCCTTCGCTAACCTGAAAACCGTGCAAGCTATGGAGGAAACAGGATTGCTGGAGATCAATTCAGCCGATGCTGGAGCTCGGGGAATCTCGGATGGTGATCCGGTGCGAGTGTTCAATCGTCGGGGAGATATCGTGCTAACGGCTCGCGTGGATAGCAAAGTACAACCCGGTGTGGTCTCCGCACAGCTTAATTGGGCCAAGCTGACTCCAGGCAGTCGCAATATTAATGTCCTCACCTCGGAAAAACTTACGGATCTAGGCAACTCCGCTACGTTTTATTCCGTCTTGGTTGAAGTGGAGCTCTCCAAACCGACTTCCTGAACAAATTGTGACGGCCTGCGGCTTGGACGCTTTCCACTGCGCTACCGTATAATTGCGGTTTTCCATACTCCCGGAAAATGAGGTAGTAGCGATTCTTCGTTTTCATCAGGATAGCCCTGCAGTAACGAAGAGGAAGGGCGGCCTCGCGCCTCCTGGCCGAGCGCTTCAGTCGGCGATATCTCCTTCATTTACAAAGCCTTGGCATGGGTACAGTTGGATCGCGTTACTGCTCGTATTGGCGTCGAACGGGTTCGGTCAGCAGGACATAATTACTGAAATTAACATCCACGGGAATCGGCGAATTCCAGCGGAAACGGTCCGCGCGCGTATTTTCTCCCGCCCCGGCGACGTTTATGACGCGGGCGCCCTAGAGCGCGACTTCAACTCGCTGTGGAACACAGGGTACTTTGAGGACATCCGCTTTGAGCGGGAGCAGACCCCCAAAGGCTGGCGCATCGAAATCTACGTCAAGGAACGGCCGACCATCCGGGAGATTCTCTACGAAGGACTAAACGCAGTTTCTAAGAGCGACGTGCTCGACCGGTTCAAGGATCGCAAGGTGGGACTGTCACAGGAGAGTCAGTACGATCCCACCAAGGTCAAGAGGGCGGAAGTCGTGATCAAGGAGCTGCTCTCCGAGCACGGGCGGCAGTTTGCCACGGTTCGCACTGAAGTTCGACCCATTCCACCGGCCCATGTGAGTATCACGTTCGTGGTCAAAGAGGGGCCAAAGGTCAAGGTGGGAAAGATCCGTTTCGAAGGCAATAAGAATGTTAAGAGCCGAATCCTCCGCGGTGCGATGAAAAACCTGAAACCGATTGGTGTTCCGCACTCCATCTTCCTAGAAAATCTTTTCGCCAAGACCTATGACGCCACCAAGCTGGAGGAAGATACGGAGCGGGTCCGCGCGGAATACCAGAACCGCGGCTACTTCAAGGCGGTGGTGCAGAACCCCAAGGTGGAGATCCACGACACCGGAAGCAAAGGCGGTCTTCACATCCCGCTGATCTCGAAGGGGCCGGGCAAGGAAGTGGATATCACCATGCCGATCGAGGAAGGTGACAAGTACACCCTGGGTTCAATTACCTTCAAGAATAATAAGGCGGTCCCCGACGTGAAGGCATTGCGCCAATTATTTCCAATCAAAGACGGCGATACGTTTGACCGCAGCAAGATCGCGAAAGGCCTGGAAAACCTGCAAAAGGCATATGGCACACTCGGATACATCAATTTCACTTCGATTCCGAACACCAGTTTCAATGAAGAGAAAAAGCAGGTGCTGCTGGACATTGACGTGGACGAGGGCAAGCAGTTCTTCGTGCGCAGAATCGAGTTCTCCGGCAACACCACTACCCGCGACAAGGTAATCCGGCGCGAAATTGTTTTGGAGGAAGGTCAAGTCTACAATTCGCGGCTTTGGGAATTCAGCCTGTCTCGTCTGAATCAGTTGGGTTACTTCGAACAGTTGAAACCCGACGACCCGAACGTCACCGAGCGTCACTTGGACGAGAAAAATGGCCTGGTTGATCTGACTCTCAAGCTGAGGGAAAAAGGCAAGAACAGTATCGGGCTAAACGGCGGCGTCAGCGGCCTGGCTGGGGCTTTCGTCGGGCTGAGCTACAGTACCAATAACTTTCTGGGACTGGGGGAGACGCTTACGGTGAACGCCAGCATCGGCAACCTGGCGCGCAACGTGACCTTCGGTTTCACCCAACCTTATCTGTTTGATCGTCCATTGCAAGGCGGCTTCACCATCTTCACTTCCAAATACAACTATAACCAAGCGCGGAACGCGGCAATTGCTACCGGCCAGCAACTGAATTTGCCCTCTCCTCTTTTGCAGAACCTGCAGAACTATACCCAATCCACCACCGGTTTCACGCTTTCGCTAAGCTACCCGTTGCATCGCTCCTACAAGCGAGTAGGGCTCACCTACTCGCTGGATCGTTCCTCTCTAGTTGCGCTGACTACGGCTTCCAAGAGCCTGTTCAGTTTTGTGGCTTTTGAGGGCATCAATGGGCCGAATGCTCTCAACGGAATCATCACCAGCAAGATCCTTCCGACTTTCTCGTTCAATAGCATCGGCAATCCATACTCCCCTAAGAGTGGGACCAGTATAACCCTCGGTGCAGAGATTGCAGGATTGGGCGGCACAGTGCGGTCAATACGCCCGATCATCCAATACAAACACTTCATTCCAGTGCAGAAAGGCCGTAACACCGTAGGATTCAATCTCCAGGCTTCTTATCTATCGGGCTATGGCAGCCTGGTGGCACCGCCCTTCGAACGCTTCTACATGGGCGGCGAAAATGATTTGCGCGGATTCGATATCCGCTCCGTCTCGCCGGTGGCGTATTTGCCCAACAAGAGCGCGATTGTGCTGCGCAACGGCGATGGCTCGGTTGTCCCACGCGATCCCAGCAATCCGTTGCTAGGCGCCTGGACGGTTCCGGTCCCCATCGAACAAATAGTTTTCCCTGGCGGGGATACAAGCCTGGTTGCCAATATGGAATACCGCATCACCATCGCCGGCCCGGTTGCCCTAGCTCCATTTGTGGACACCGGCTTTGATGGCATCCTGCGGCGCTCTCAATTGCAAATTACTCCACAACAATTGAGTACTCTCGACCAGACAATTTTTGGCTGCCCGAAGCTCGACGTTGGATTCAATTGTACCGGCGGAAGCACCCATACGTTCCCCGCGACCCTGCAGACTGCGGGAGGAACCAACTGGGTCCCACGCATGTCTACTGGGTTGGAATTGCAGATGTTCTTGCCAGTCGTCAACGCTCCGTTTCGGATTTATTGGGCCTATAATCCAATCCGCTTGGATACGAGCAGTTCGTCGCCAGTGCCGATTACTCGCGGCATGTTCCCCGGCCCGACTTGCTTGCCGGCCCGCGCCTGTTCAGCGGGCGATTTCACGTTCTTGAATGCAGTCAACACCTTTGCCCCAACCTTTCAATTGCGCGAACCCCGCAAGACATTTCGGTTCACGGTGGCCACAACGTTCTGAGATCCGAGAATCGATCTAATGGATCTTTGGACGTCGGACCTGGGATTTTGGGTCCCGTCACGAATCCGCCGCCCGAAGGCTGCGGTTTGACGTCAGGCAGCGGCTATCTCTATAATCCCGTTATCCACGCCCTGAAAAATGGTAATCTACGGCGTGGTCGCCACGCCGCCAGGTTCGGCGTGAGGGACTGGGGAGAATCAGCCCGCCTTCCCCGGTGACATCGAGCCTTACAGTTGATCCTGAATGGAGTGCGCATTTGCCCGTAAGTTTAAGAGGGACCTGAGCAATTTTCCTCACATAATTTCTCCAAGGAGTCCAAAACAAGCCCCATGACAAGCAAGCTAGTGCGATTTCTTCTGGGCACGGCGTTCGTTCTTCCCGCTCTGGCCTTTGCGCAGTCCAACGGCGCGCCCGCAGCCTTGCCAGCAGCGCCCAGTGCCACCGCCTCTAACGCCGCTACTCCGGCGGTCACTAATCCGAGCGGAACGAAACTAGGTACGATCAACATTGAGCAAGCCATCTTCGCCAGCAACGAAGGGCAGCGGGATTTCGAGGCCTTGAGCAAGAAGTTGGAGCCGAAGCAGAACGAGCTCAAGGGATTGAACGACGAAGTAGAGAATCTAAAGAAACAGCTCAACACCCAGGGAGACAAGCTTAGCGACGACGCCCGCGGTACCCTGGTGAAGCAGATCGAGCAAAAGCAGAAATCGCTGGAGCGCGCAGTGCAGGATGCTCGTGACGATGCCCAAAACCAGCAAAACGAAATTGCGCAGCGGATTCTACAGAAAATGGCCCCGATGCTGGTGAAGTATGCGGGCGACAATGGATTCGGCGTCATCATGGACACCTCGAATCCGTGGCCAAACGGACCGGTGCTTTGGGCAGGTCCCTCCTTAGACATCACCAAGCCAGTGGTGGACGCTTACAATGCCCAGTCTGGCGTGCCTGCGCCTGCTCCGGGAACGCCAAGGTCGTCCGGAGCCAAGCCAAGTGGTTCTACGGGAACTAAGCCGGCCGCTCCGGCTACCAAGCCGCAGGGTAGCGCTCCTCCGAAGTGAGTTAGCGACACCTGAGCCGCTTCGAAAGTTCCTCCAGGCCGCGCCTTCACGCGGCCTTTTTTCTTTACATTTTCCTGAAAGTTCGCGCTAAGAATCGCGAGCCGGTGTCCACAGGGATAGCACGATCAGTCTGATCTCAGGAGGACGCCATGATTGCTAATTCTTTGTGTGAGTCTGGGTCGAACAACCGCTCGCGCCGAGGTTGGATCACTCTAGCGTCTTTCGGGGCGCAGGCGCTGGCCGTCAGCGCGTTGTTGACGTTGCCCTTCTGGTATACGCAAAGCATTCCCCAACTGCGCTCGATGATTGAGCCTATCGCGCCGCCGTCTGCGCGGTCCTCCGACGCTCAGCACCAGCGAACAACTTCTTCGTCGGCGAACCACACGAGGGGAGAATTGCTTGTCACGCCGCCTCACATTCCGAACGTCATCGAAATTGGGAACGAAACTGCTGTGCCGCCGGCACCCGACCTTCCTGCAGGATATGGTGTCTCAGTTGGTGCGGATGGTCGCGGATCATTGAATCCAGTATTTGGTTCCATAGGCGACGGCGCCAATCCGATCGTTTTGCCGCCACCGCCGCCGGTCGCCCGTCAGCTGCGTCCCTCCCGCATGATGGAAGGTAATCTGATTTATCGGGTGCAGCCGGTGTATCCCCTGTTGGCGAGGCAGGCGCGTATCCAAGGCACAGTTTTGCTGCGAGCCGTGATCAGCCGCGAGGGCACAATTGAAAATCTGCAAGTCGTCAGCGGCCATCCCATGCTAGTGCAATCAGCGATCGATGCGGTGCGGCACTGGAGATACCGTCCGTATTTCTTGAATGATCAAGCGGTGGAAGTCGAAACAGAGATCACAGTGAACTTTGTGCTCTCGGGCGGCTAAGGGGAGAAATCGTGCCGAGTTGTAGCACAGCGGTAATGTGGGCGCTTTCCTCTTGCCCGCTATAATCGATTGCAATGGCTACAGTTGAAATTGTCACGCGAGCCGCGACCCGTCCTACCTGGGCCGAAGTTTCCCTCGGAAATCTACGCTACAACTTCGGCGTCGTGCAGCGTCACATAGGAGCGAGTGTCACCGTATGCGCAGTAGTCAAAGCAGATGCCTATGGCCACGGCGCCACGGAATGCGCTCGAGCACTCGAAGAGGAGGGAGCGCAGTGGTTGGGTGTGACCTCGCTCGACGAAGCGATCCCCCTGCGGGACGCCGGCATTGAGTCGCGCATTCTGCTGATGACGGGTTTCTGGCGGGGAGAAGAAGAGGAAATTGTCCGTCTCAGGCTAACGCCTACCGTCTGGGAGCCCGGGCAAGTCGAACTACTGGAAAAGGCTGCCGCTCGGCTTAGCGTGGCGAGGCACGGTGTCCACTTGAAAGTCGACACCGGCATGGGCCGCTTGGGCGTCGCGCCGGAGGATTTGCCCCAAGTCTGTTCCGCTCTCAAGTCATCGCCTCATCTCGTGCTCGAAGGATTGTCTACTCATCTGGCTTCCTCAGAGGTGCTGGACGCGCCTTCCGTGGGCGAACAGTTGAAATGTTTCGAAAAAGTGGGGCGCGTGCTGCGAAACGAAGGCTTCAATCCGACATTGATTCATGCGGCCAACACCGGAGCCGTCATCTCGCGGAAGGAATCGTGGAACAGCATGGTGAGGCCGGGAATCGCCCTTTACGGCTATTACCTGGCTTTTGAGCGGGCGGGAAGAGAGGTCAGCGGCAGTAAATTACGACTGGCGGTCAAGCCGGTCTTGACTTGGAAGACGCGAGTCCTCTCGCTCCGCGACATGCGCGCCAACCAGGCCCTGGGTTATGGTGGAACGTACGTTACCAAAGCGCCCACGCGAATCGCAGTTCTTCCCGTTGGATACGCCGATGGCTTTAATCGCCAGCTCTCCTCGCGCGGACGAGTCATCGTCCGCGAACACTACGCGCCGATTGTAGGACGAATTTCGATGGACCTGACCCTGGTCGACGTGACGGGGCTGCCGGGGATTGCAGTGGGAGATGAAGTCCTGCTCCTGGGCTCGGGCGATGGTCTCAGCGTGGATGCGCTCGAACACGCCGTTCTCGCCAACACTAGTCCTTACGAGATTCTGTGCAGCATCTCAAAGCGAGTGCCGAGGAAATACAGCAGCTAGCCCTCATTGGCAGTCGCCCACTAGTGAGTTCAGTAAGCCATTCGGTCTTAGTGACGTCATCCCGAGCTTTGCAGGGATCTGACGTGCAGACCGGCAATGGACAGACGAGCTCCACGCCAGATCCGGTGATGCAGACTAAACATCGGCTCCCGCACGGCACTCGCTTTTGGTCAGGTTCTCAACCGGCTGAATTGCGCCGCGTTTCGGGGGGGTAACACGCCCGAAGGCCCAAATCCAACTCACCTCCCAACTCAACTTGTGAATACGAGCGGCCAGGTACCAATTGCTGCATCTCGCTGCCGGAACACTGACGCCAGTTCCCACCGTTTGCTATGCTCGATAGCGATGCCTTCCCGCTACGCACAGTGGATGTACGACTGGGAGCACCGGCTGACGTCGGTCGACAATAACCGCGTCGTGCGCCCGCTGGAGTGGGGAGTGGAGTGGGCGCGCAATTGGCCCTGCCGCAACGGCTTCGCGCCCGGTTATGTCCCGGGGGACGCTGAGAAATTTCTAATCGACTACAACCGGCGGATTGTGGCGTCGAGCGACGAGTTTTATTCCTACGTCGCGCCCGCGGACTTTCACTTGGAGCGGCGGGAGGTACAGGTCTTCAGCACCAGGGAAGTTCCGGACCCTAAGTTGGAACAGAAAGTCCGCGGCACCCAGGCTGATTTCTTACGCTTCACTTCACCGGCGCGCACGCCATACGCGGAGAATAATCTGGTAAATGCGCGCTGGTTTCCCGCACGTGGACGGCGCGCGGTGGTCCTGCTGCCACACTGGAACGCGGATGCTATCGCCTACACCGGACTCTGCCGCGTTCTGAATCTGCTGGGTATCGCAGTGCTGCGGCTGACAATGCCCTATCACGACATTCGCATGCCGGCTGACATCAGCCGCGCGGATTACGCAGTATCCGCCAACATCGGACGCACCATCGACGCCTGCCGCCAGGCGGTGGTTGACGTACGCTGCTGCCTCGATTGGCTCGAGCAACAGGGTTACAACCGTCTTGGCATCGTGGGCACAAGCCTGGGCTCGTGTTATGCGTTTCTCACCGCCGCCCATGACCCACGCATTCGCGTGGCTGCCTTCAACCACGCCTCCACCTACGTTGCGGACGTGGTTTGGCATGGACAATCCACTCGCCACATCCGCCAGGGCTTGGAGCCTCAGATCGACGTCGCGCGGCTGCGAAACCTATGGAGCGCCATCAGCCCGATCTCGTACTTCGAGCAATTCGCGCGCTGGCCCAAGAAATCGCTCATCATTTACGCCAAGTACGACCTGACTTTCCTGCCCGAATTCTCTCGTGATGCTGTAAGTGAGTTTGCCAGCCGCAGTCTAGATCACAAAGTAGTGGTGCTTCCCTGCGGACACTACACAACGGGGGAAACACCCTACAAATATATGGATGGCTGGCAGTTGGCGTCATTTTTCCGGACTGCGTTTGAGAGGATCTAGCTCCTGGCTATTCGCTCCTAGCCTTTAGCCTGGATTCTGCTCGGAGCTGGGGACTCGATTAGAATAGCCGCATGAGCGTCGTCCGGAGTGTCCTGCCGGTGGAAGAATACCATCGCGGCGAGTTCGTAATTAGTACCGATCCCGAGCGCCTGGATCTGAACGTGATTCACGGTTTTCTGACTGAGTGCTACTGGGCCAAAGGCATCCCGCGCGAGGTTGTTGCCAGATCTATCGAGAATTCGCTGTGCTTTGGTGTCTACGACAACCGGAATCAGGCCGGGTTTGCGCGTGTGATTTCTGACTACGCGACGTATGCTTATGTTGGCGACGTGTTCGTGGTCGACTCGTATCGCGGACGCGGGCTGGGGAAATGGCTGATGGAGTGCATCATGCAACATCCTCGGCTGCAAAGGCTGCGCCGGTGGAGTCTGGTGACCGAGGACGCCCAGGGGTTGTACGCGCAATTTGGTTTCACGCCGCTGCGAACGCCTGAACGGCATATGGAGCTCCATAACGCGGACCTCTACCAAGAGTTCGATTCAAGATGAATGCTGAGCTTCCCTGGAGCAGGGATCCTTCGACTCGATTTGCTCTTTCGCCAGCGAAAGAGCAACGGCTCGCTCAGGATGACAGAAAGCTGGATGTCAGAAAGCTGAGAGTTACATCATGAAGAATGACGCGATGTCGCGCCCTTTGTATCAGGCAGATCCAGAGGTCGCTGCCGCCATCGACAATGAAGTTCGCCGCCAGCATGAAGGGCTGGAGCTGATCGCATCCGAAAACTTCGTCAGCGAAGCGGTGCTGGAAGCAATGGGGTCGGTGTTCACCAACAAGTATGCCGAAGGGTATCCCGGCAAGCGCTATTACGGTGGTTGCGAATTTGCCGACGTCGTGGAGAACCTGGCGCGAGACCGGGCCAAGAAACTGTTCGGGGCCGAGCACGCCAACGTGCAGCCCCATGCCGGATCGCAGGCAAATATGGAGGCTTACGCCGCGGTGTTGCAACCTGGCGATACCATCCTCGGTCTGAACTTGGCGCACGGCGGGCATCTTACCCATGGCCATCACCTGAATTTTTCCGGAAAGACCTATCGCATCGTCCCCTATGGAGTGACCAAAGAAACCGAGACCATCGACTACGACGACCTGGAGAAGCTCGCTGAAAAAGAGCGGCCAAAGCTGATCATCGGTGGCGGCAGTGCGTATCCACGAATCATTGACTTCGAACGCATGCGCCAGATTGCCGACAAAGTCGGCGCTCTCTATCTAGTGGATATGGCACACTTCGCCGGACTGGTAGCTGGCGGCGTACATCCTTCTCCTGTGCCTCATGCGCATATTGTTACTTCCACGACACATAAGACGCTGCGCGGGCCTCGTGCCGGCATGATCTTATCCAGGCAGGAGTTCGCCGCCGCTATCGACAAAGTAGTCTTTCCGGGAATGCAAGGCGGACCGCTGGTGCACATCATCGCTGCCAAGGCGGTATGTTTCCTCGAAGCCATGCGACCGGATTTCCGCGAGTATGCGCGACAAACGGTCACCAACGCCAAAGTGTTGGCCGATGCGCTTTCGATGGAGGGTTTTCGTATAATTTCTGGCGGTACGGACACGCACCTCATGCTGGTAGATGTCTTCTCGCAAGGCATGCTGGGCAGCGAGGCGGAAAAAGCACTGGGTGAGGCCGGCATCACCGTCAACAAGAATGCCATACCCTTCGACACCAACCCGCCCATGAAGCCAAGCGGAGTTCGCATCGGAACCCCTGCTCTGACCACGCGCGGAATGAAAGAGGCTGAGATGCGTCAGATCGGACGGTGGATCTCAGAAGTGCTGCGCAATCGTACTGATGTCGCGGTTCTTGGCAAGATACGTAAGCAGGTGCTGGACCTGGCCGAGGCTTTCCCGCTGTATCCGGAGCGAAGAGCAAAAGCGCAGGCGGAGGTAAGAGCGTAACACCAGAAACCGGACTACACGGTATCCCGGAGAATCTTGACGTTCCTTGAATTCTCTGTGTACCTCTGCACGCCCTGTGGTTAAATCGGTGCCGTGAAAGTTGCCATCGACATCCGGCGGATGACTGAGTTCGGCGTGGGCACCTACACCCGTAACATTGTGCGCGCTCTAGGCCGGCTGGATCGCCAGAACAAGTATTTCCTGATCGGATCTCCTCAGAAGGTCGCTGAGATCGGGTCGCTTCCCGCGAACTTCCATACCGTTCCGCTGCTGGAACGCGACACCACAGTCAAAGGACATTTTGATTGCCGCGCCACCCTAAAGCGCTTGAATTGCGACTTGGTGCATATACCTCATCTCTTTTGGCTGCCGCGAAGCTTGCCCTGCCCATACGTAATCACGGTGCATGACGTGCTGGAACACATGTACCGCGCACGCGACCATTCGGGCATGAGGCGATCGTTGCACTTTCATCTTACGCGGCACGTGCTAAAGAGAGCGGCACGTATCTTCGCCGTCTCGAAATTCACCAAAAGCGAAATTGAGAAGCTGTTTGGTATTCCACCGGGTCGCATTGAAGTGGTTTATAACGCCATCGACGAGCGTTTCCTCCGTGGCCACACATCCGAGGCCGACCGCCAGTTACTTGCTGAACGTTATCTGGTGACCAATCCTTTTCTGCTTTACGCTGGCCGGATCAGCCCGCATAAGAATGTCGTTCGAATTATCGAAGCTTTTTCAGCTCTGAAGGCTGAGCTGGAAAAAGAAGGTAAATTCCCCGATTTAAAGCTGATCATAATCGGCGACGAGCTCTCGAAACACCCGGACCTGCGCCGGACCGTAGTCCGCGGAGGAGTGCACAACGATGTGCGCTTCATGGGGTTTGTCCCTATCGAAGTGCTGCGCATTTTCTATGACGCGGCAAAGATTTTCATTTTCCCCTCACTGTATGAGGGCTTCGGCCTGCCCCCGCTCGAGGCCATGGCCCACGGCACTCCAGTGGTGGCCTCAAACAGTTCTTCGCTGCCGGAGGTGGTGGGTAGCGCCGCCATGTTGGTAAACCCGGAAAATGTCTTTGAAATCATGCGTGCCGTGCACCGGGTATTAGTCGACCAGGGATTACGGGACAAACTCAAACAGCGAGGTTACGAACAAGCCACGAAATTCTCCTGGGACGCGTCTGCCCGTCAAATATTGGCGGCTTATCGCGATGTAGCGGCCCAGCGAACGGAAAAATCCCCGGTGCATGAGCCAGACGTGGGCGAAAGAGTCAGAGATGCCTAAGAGGCAGCAAGCACAAGAGGATGTCATGCGCACAATGGAAAGATCTGTCCTATCCGACTACTCCCCGAGGCGATTGACGCTGCGTAAACGATGGATTAGGATGATTCGGTAGGACGAGACTCGCGCCTCGAGAATCGCTCTCTGAAATATCCGGCTGAGTCATCCCCCGCGCCCCAGCCGAAATCTGACCTTAGGGATGACACTAATGAAAACTTTTATTCTGTTGGCTTGGCTGACGACGTTGCTGCCTTTGACTCTTGGCGAGACTAAGCCTCCACAACGGATAACCCCCGCAGAGGCGAAGAACCACGACGGCGAACTTGTAATAGTTTGCGGCAAGGCTGTCGACTCGAAGATATCCAAGTATGCGATTCCAGGTCGCGGCCGGACGGTTACGTTCGACCTCGACGAACCTGAGCCGAATCCAGTGTTCTACTTTGTTGCGTTTGGGAGCGACGCAGCCAAGCTGAAACGAATTCAGGAAACTTATCAGGGGCAGCAAGTTTGCGTTACCGGCAAGATCACGAAATTCCACGACGTGCCCTATGTCATGGTTACTGAGTCTTCCCAGCTCAAGCTTCAGTCAGTCGGACAAAAATAGCGATAGTTTGCCTCGCGGTTAGCGTTAGCAGCTGCAACCATGCCCAAGTTGTCCGCACGCGGACAGTCCCGTCGACATCGGCTTCGGCCGACGATGAAGTTGTGATTGGTAGCAGTGCAAAGGCGAGGTTGTGGCACTCGCAGGCGAAGCTAGGCAGCTCTTCCTTGCGCGCTCTTTTTGGAGATTACTAGCCCCGATGGTAAGCCATCGAAGGCTAGCAATTTCAGGGAGGGAAGGGGGAGGGATCGCTCAAAACTATTTTTGCTTGGTCAATGTGGACGCTGCTACCGCTTGTTTCTGCGATGACTGCGCCGCCAGCTCAGTCTCAACGGTTTCTCGGAGTTTTGCATAGGCTACAGCGCCACTCAGGAAATGACCGTTGGCAAAAAAGCTAGGCGTACCGGTTAATCCAAGATGCTTACCTTCAACCAGATCCTTTTGCACCTGTGCTGCCTGCTCGCCAGAATCCAGACACTTATCGAAGCGTGCGGTATCGAGTTTCAAAGCGCGGGCCTGGTCTTTCAAGTCAGGAACTTGGAGCTTCTTGGTTTCGAACAGCGAATCATGAAACTCCCAAAACTTGCCCTGCGCTCCAGCGCAGCGAGCTGCTTCCGCGGCTTTCTCAGCGAGAGGATGCATCGGAAGCGGCAAATCCTTGTAAACCACAGCAACCTTATCCCCGAATTGCGCCTTTAGGAGGGCGAGTTCGATATGGACTTTCTGGCAATACGGGCATTCATAGTCCGCGAACTCAATCAATTGGACTGGCGCGTTCGGCGAGCCTTGCCTGAAAGCGTTAGCAACGTCGACACGAGCGCTGGGCTGGCTTAGCGTAACGACTACGCCGAACTGTGAGCGGAGGGAGTCGACGTAAGCAGTGCGCGCCTTAGTGAAGCGGATCTGGTGGACGGTTTCGAGGATCTTGCCCCGTACCGCATCATAGGGCTCGTCGCTGCCCAAACCCTCGTAATAGAACTTCAATTGGTCTTCGCTTGGTTCTGCGACCTGAACGTTTACATGACGCTTGAGCAGTTCGTCGACGCTGATCCCTTCTTTCTTGGCCTGCATTTCCAGTAGTTGATCCTCTACGAGCTGATCGAGCGCGTCACGCTCGGCGAGATAATACTTGTAACGGGCCTGAAGCAGCTTACCGGCTTCTTTTTCCTGCAGCTCGTCGGCGGTGATTTTGTGACTGCCAACCTCGGCAACGACCGACGATCCGTCCTGTCCGAGGGCAACTGGGTTATGAACTAAGCTTAGCGCGAGTCCAAGCACAAACACTATGGCGATACGAGAATTCGACATTTCGAAAACTTCCCCCCTTAGAATCAGAACTTGTGGCCGGGCGCCGAGTTAAGCTCGACACCCGACCGCAAGGCATTTCGATTGGTAAGTTCCAGTGGTGAGTCCTAGAACGCTTGGTCTTCTAAACCGCAATAGCAAGTACCGCGACCGCTGCCCAGAATGATTTCGAACGAGCAGAACTGTTGCAGGCCGGCTAGTTCAGCCGAAGCAAGGTTCGCATCGTGCAGTTCGGTCTCAGTGATCGCGTAGCCAGAAGTTGCCCTCTGGATGTGCGTGGCCCAGCCCCGGATTCCAGCCGTGGCGGCGCCCTTGGTGGGATCGCAAACGCCGGAGTTTGGAGCCGTCGAAACCACCTTGATCACGCCGCGGTGATTTACGAACGAGGTCAGAGAATTCGCCAACAGGTAACGGTTGACAGATTCTGAAATAAGGCCGTCGGCGGTTACCGGGCAGCTGCAGCACTCCTGCATCTCCTGGCTATCGTCGAACACGTAGAACGCCGCACAGAGGGTGCCCCCGGTGTCGCCGTCGTTGATGACCCGCACTGTGGCATCCGGCGCGCCC
>DATKEN010000132.1:0-80857 GCA_035512155.1 Terriglobales bacterium
CGAGCAAAGATGCGAGATCAGGTGCGGAAAGACTGTCTTTCATGACGAAATACCCCCTGAATTGTCCTCAATGTCCATGTCCGCGCGCGTGAAAAAAGGCGGCAGGCGGTCTTTGCCGATTGATCTAATCGGATTCCGACCCCCCTACCCCCAACCCGGTGCGCGTCAGCTCTTCAGACCTCCTGCCTTGACAGCCATCAGGCGTGCTCTCCCGTTGTTGTGGATGTTGATCCAGTTGTGGACATGTGTTTCCCTCGAAGCGCGGAAAGTTGTGAGGCAACTCCGGCGAGCCTGTTAGATTTGTGAGTGGAATTGGACCGTAATGGACCGTACTCGGCTGCTAAGTGCAAGCAAGCGTGTGAGATAATTTGGCGGACGCCATCGTTCGCAACGATGAGGTCGTCGGTTCGATCCCGACTAGCTCCACCAACAACTTTTCAAGTACTTGCGGTACTCGCTCTGCCTCGCCGTGCGGTTTTTTGTCGTTGTCTGTGTCGTACCCTCCCGCTCCGTCCGGCTACTCCGATTGTTTCCCCGTTTCATTCGCGAAGCGAAGAGATCCCGTAGTTCGTTTCACGCTGAGAGGGCGGGTGTTGTCTTCTTCCCCTATCCACGCTACCCCAGCGTCGCGTTGACTTCTCTTCAGAGCGTCCCTAAGATGGCAGCCCTGAGCAGGTCCAGTCTTGATCGGCGAAACCATCTCGCACTACCGCATTGTCGAGAAGCTCGGTGGTGGCGGGATGGGTGTTGTTTACAAGGCTGAGGACGTGAAGCTGCACCGCTTCGTCGCCCTGAAGTTTCTGCCGGATGCGGTAGCCAAAGACTCCCAAGCGTTGGCCCGGTTTCAGCGGGAAGCGCAAGCAGCTTCCGCCTTGAACCATCCCAATATCTGCACCATCTATGAGATTGGACAACAAGAGAATGAGCCTTTTATCGTCATGGAGTTTTTGGATGGCTTGACGCTGAAGCATCGTATCGCCGGAAGACCTATCGATACCGAGTTGTTACTCAGCCTGGCGATTGAGATCGCCGACGCGTTGGATGCGGCTCACACCGAAGGGATCGTTCACCGCGACATCAAGCCAGGCAACATCTTCATAACCAAGCGTGGACATGCCAAGATTCTGGACTTTGGTCTGGCGAAGGTAACGATTGCTGCGGCTTCGTCGAGCAAAATCGCATCGGCCAGCACGCTCGGCGTGACGGTGGAGGAATCGCATCTGACCAGCCCCGGCTCGACGATGGGCACGGTGGCTTACATGTCGCCAGAACAGGCCCGGGCAAAAGAACTGGATGCGCGCAGCGATTTGTTCTCGTTCGGCGCCGTGCTCTACGAGATGGCGACGGGCACGCTGCCGTTTCGCGGAGAGAGTTCGGCGGTGATCTTCAAGGCGATTCTGGACGCGGCGCCAACTGCAGTGGTGCGGCTGAATCCGGACGTGCCAGCAGACTTGGAGAGGATCATCATCAAGGCCCTGGAGAAAGACCGCAACCTCCGTTACCAAAGCGCGGCGGAGATACGGACCGACCTGCAGCGCTTGAAGCGGGATACGGAGTCGCACTCGTCGGCGGCGGCCTTTTCAACGGAACAAGCGGGGACCGCCGGTCGCGCGCGGCGAGCGAAGTTCGGCCGATATGCCTCGGCTGCCCTATTGGTCGCGGTGCTCGTTACGGGCGGCGTTTACTATGGCTCGCGTCATAGCAAGCGCCTGACCGACAGGGACACAGTCGTGCTCGCCGATTTCGCCAATAGCACGGGCGATGCTATTTTCGACGATACGCTCAAGACCGCGCTCAGCGTTGCGTTGAACCAGTCACCGTTTCTGAATGTCCTCTCGGACAATAAAGTGGCGGACACGTTGCAGCAGATGACCCGTCCATCGGGGACGAGACTGACGACTGAGTTGGCACGTGAGCTGTGCCAGCGGGCGGGCAGCAGGGCGTACATCGCCGGTTCGATTGGCAGCCTGGGTAGTGAGTATGTGGTGGGGCTGAAGGCGGTGAATTGCCAGAGCGGCGACACGCTGGCGCAGGAGCAAGTCACGGCGTCGACCAAGGAGAAGGTCCTGGACGTTCTGGGCGGCGCGGTTTCCAAGCTACGTAGCGAACTCGGCGAATCGCTCGCTACGGTGCAAAGGTTTGATGTTCCCCTGGAGCAGGCCACGACGTCTTCGCTGGAAGCGCTGAAGGCCTACAGCCTTGGAGAGAAAGCCGATCGGGAAAAAGGCCCTGGCGCTGCTTTGCTTTATAGCCAACGTGCCATCCAACTGGATCCGAATTTTGCCATGGGCTATCTGGCAGTGGGCGGGGAATACTTCAGTCTTGCCGAACCGGGGAGGGCCAGCGAATACCTCACGAAGGCTTTTCAGTTGCGCGACCATGCCAGCGAGCGGGAGAAGTTGGCGCTGACCGCCGACTACTATCTCAATGTCACCGGAGAGCTCGACAAAGCGTCCCAGGCGTATCAGGAGGAGATTGAGAGCTACCCACAAACCTCACGAGGCTACCTCAATTTGGGCGTCGTCTATGCCGAACAAGGACAGTATGAGAAGTCGGCGGAACTGACCCGCCAGGAGCTGCGGCTGAACTCGGACAACGTGGCACCGCACGACAATCTAGCCAACTGCTACCTGGCTTTGCAGCGATTCGACGACGCGCGGAAGACCATCCGCGAGGCACAGGCGCGAAAGTTAGACGACTACATCACGCGCAATGCTGTGTACGCTCTTGCCTTTCTCGCGTCAGACTCCGTTGCAATGGCCGATCAGCAGCAATGGTTCGCTGGCAAGCCAGAGGAAAACTACGGCCTTTCCCTCCACTCCGACACTGAGGCATATGCCGGGCACTTGCGCAAGGCACGCGAACTGACCAAGCGGTCCGTTGACTCCGCCGTTCGCGCTGATAGCAAGGAGAACGGTGCTATATGGCAGGAGAACAGTGCTCTGCGCGAAGCCGCGTACGGCGACACTGCGGAAGCGCGCCGGACAGCCGGGGAAGGCTTAGAGCTGGCTCCCAATAGCCAGGGCGTCGAGAGTGAAGCGGCGCTTGCATTTGCCATGGCGGGCGAAACGGCACGGGCCGAATTGCTGGCTAACGATCTGAATTCGCGTTATCCGCTCGACACCCAGATGCAGTCGCTCTGGCTACCGGCGATCCAGGCGCAATTGGCACTGAACAGAAGAAACCCGGCAGCCGCACTGAACGCTTTGCAAGCTGCCTCCAGCAATGAGTTAGGGCAAATTACATTTGTCAGCAATCTCTCCTGCCTTTATGACGTTTACATACGCGGAGAGGCGTACTTGGCATCCGGACAGGGCAGAGCTGCGGCCGCCGAATTTCAGAAGATTCTCGACCACAGCGGCATCGTTTGGAACTGCTGGACAGGGGCATTGGCGCATCTGGGCGTGGCGCGCGCGAATGCCTTCCAGGCGAGAGCTTCGCAGGGAGCGGATGCCGATGCCGCCCGCGTCCGTGCACGTGCCGCCTATAAGGATTTCCTTACGCTCTGGAAAGACGCCGACCCTGACATCCCCGTTCTGAAGGAAGCCAAAGCGGAGTACGCGAAGCTGAAGTGAAACCTTGTGGGACAAGTATCGCTTCGATCCCGACTAGCTCCACCAAACCAGTCCTCAGAAAAGAACCAACCACCAGCAATCACGCGAGAATTACCGCTAAACACTTCAGCGCTGTGCGCATCGTGCATATCCTTCCTCACAGTCGGACGGACTGGACTGATTCAGCCCATAACGACAGCGACGGCCAACGCTGCAATACATAGTTTGACCAACCATCCAAGAGAATGCGAGATCACGATACCGGGGCTTAGCTTTATGAACAGGGCGTTCGCAATCATCAATGGCAGTGGTCCGATGAGCCAGATGGCCAGCGCCAGCTTCAGGGTCGCGGTGTACGAGTGGAGGTCCAAGCGGACACAGAGAAAAGCAAACACGACGCAAGTTAGAAACGGCAGGAAGCTGGCCCACAGGATCGCCCGCATCTCTCCGTGACCGCCTGAGTGTCGCCAGATCTCCGGATGTCGGTCGTAACGTTTATAAATCCAGTCACCCATAAACAGCCAGTCCGTCAACGACGACCCGATTCCCCCAGCCAATACAGCCAGTGCGAAGGGCATCCAACCGGTATTCATATCCCTTGCCTCACTGCGTCGCGTTCGGATCGTCCTAGGCCTCGCTTGACCGAGTTGGTTGCCATGCCTTACCTAGCCTCGGTTTCCTGACTGAACACGCAAACCCAGTTGCCTTGCCGCATCGTCCAAACGGCAGAAATATATAGGCGAGCCGAGAATTCCTTTCCGTGCGAGACTCCCTTCTCGATGATCTTGTAGGCGAGCAGGCCGGAGTCATTCGAGAAGGACACGAATTTCACATCTTCCATCAAGTACTCGACGAGCCGGAACTCGGTAACGTGCCTCACCACTTCTGCCTTCGTTGCTGGACCCTGCGCGTCAACGAATAGCGCGTCATCCGCAAGCAGAGAGGCAAATAGATGCGCGTCGCCGGTCTTTAGAGAGTCGAGCTCTTCGTGTTCCTTCGCGACGATCTGTTGCTGAATGGACTCTCCGCGAGACTTCGACGAGCCAGCGTGAGTTTCTTCGGCTGAGGAAAAGCGGTTGGACCGTGCCAGCAGGAAAGCGGCCAGAATGAACACTACCAAGACGGTGGTTACGGTTACGCGGGTTTTCATTCGACACCTACGGAGTCACAATCTGCTGGTCGTACATTCTATGATGATTCACGCCAGCAACTGGGGAATAAGTAGGACCTCGGGGGTCGCGACCGCAACCAAAAACTCAGTGGCCTACGTGAGGTGGTAAAACGAAGCCATGTACGTCGACGCGCACGCCCACCTTGATAAGTATGAAGCAGAACTGCCGGACATTATTCGAGAAATCGAGGAGCACGAGATTTTCACTGTTAGCGTCTCAATGAATGCGGACGCGTACGCGAAGAGTAAAGCTATCGACGAGCAGAGCGACTGGGTGGTCAGTATTTTCGGCGTCCACCCCTGGGATGCTCCAGCATTTCGTGCAGGACTGGAAACTCTCCAACCCCTGGTTGACGATTCTCCCATGCTGGGTGAAATTGGCCTGGACTATCACTTTGTTACCGAACCGGAGAAGCACGCACTCCAGCGCGAGGTATTTCGGTACTTCGTCGAGCAAGGCGTCGCGCAGAACAAAGTCTTGAACATCCACTCAAAAGGGGCGGAGTCGGACGTGGATCGCATCTTGGGAGAACTGAGTGCTGAGAGAGCGGTCATCCACTGGTACTCAGGCCCGGTCGAGCAACTCCGATCCTTGGCCGATAAGAGATTTTATTTCACAGTTGGCGTCGAAGTCCTCTTCAATCCCCAAATCCAGGAGATCGCCGAGGCAATTCCGGGCGATCTCTTGCTCACGGAGACGGACAATCCAGGGGGTTATCGCTGGCTGACAGGGGATTTGGGGAGGCCCTCGATCATTCGGTCTGTTGTGCAAAAGCTGGCTGAGTTGCGAGGATGGTCCATCGAAAAAGCCAAAGAGGTTGTGCAACAAAACTTCCTTCGAATGGCCGGCGATGATGATTGGAGCAAACGTCTCATCCGCTGAACAAAACGTTTCGCCAAATGGGGTGATCGTTTTTCGGAGTTGCCTAACAGGTTTCCAGCGTTGATCACGTGATGGCGGGCGCCCTCGCGGCGACGCAAGAGTTACGGGAACTACAGCCTGTTGCTTTGCCACACAAATCGGGCCGTGCGAGACTCCACCTTCTTATGACAGATGCGAGGATTTTCACAGGTTGGCTTTGGTTGACACATTCCGATATAGGAATATATTATCCTTTCATGCCACGCGCGGCCACGACCTCCGATGCCTTCAACGCAGTGGCCGAGCCGCGGCGTCGGCAGATCTTAAACTACCTGGCTGACACCGAGCGATCAGTGGGAGATATTGTTTCCAGGTTGGGTCTGGAGCAGCCTTCTGTGTCGAAACATCTACGGGTACTGCGAGATGTCGGGCTGGTGAAGGTGAAGCGGCATGGCAGGCACATGATCTATCGAACCAACCCGGAAGCGATCCGTCCGCTCCACGAGTGGACGAAGACGTTTGAGCGCTTCTGGGCGCACCAGTTGACTCGCATCAAAGAGCGCGCCGAGGGCAGGGGCAGGGAGCCGAGTTACGACCGGTAGTATTAAGCGAGGAGGAGAAAGAATATGAGTGCGGTTCCGAGAGCACCAGGAATCGAGAGTTTGACCTTGCTCGTCACGCAAGAGATCCATGTGCGCGCGACGCTCGAGAACACTTTTGCGGCGCTGCTCCAGCAGATCGGGCCCGAGAACGACACACCTGAGGGCAAGCCGATGCCGATGAAGATCGAGCCCTGGCCGGGAGGAAGATGGTATCGCGATTTAGGCGACAACAACGGTCATTTCTGGGGACATGTGCAGGCCATCAAGCGACCGACGTTGCTGGAGATCACGGGACCGCTGTTCATGTCCTACGCCGTCGTTTCGAACGTGCAGTACCGGTTGAGCGAGGAGAAGGGTGACACGCTAATCCAGTTTCATCATAAGGCGTTCGGAGTCATCCAGGACGACCACCGGCAGAGCGTAAGCAAGGGCTGGGTGCACATCCTGTCCCGTGTTCGCGCCCGCGCCGAGGCCAGTTCGCGGTGAGCCAAGCGGGAGGATCCGATGTGTCCGCAATGCCTGCTGAGTATGGGATGGATCCTAAGCGGCGCGATTTCGACCGGCGGCATGAGTGCGCTGGCAATGAGGATAATTCACGACAAACCGACAACAATCAGTTCAAAAAGGAGAAACGAAGATGGCTACAGCGATGAGCGAAAGACCGGCCGCGAGGGTCGTGGCATCAGCCGATTGGCTGGCGGCGCGCAAGGAACTGTTGGCAAAAGAGAAGGAGTTCTCGCGCCTGAGAGATGAACTCAGTCGAAAGCGGCGCGAAATGCCGTGGGAGAGGGTTGAGAAGCAATACGTTTTCGAGGGACCGAATGGGAAAGAGAATCTTGCGGATCTATTCCAGGGACGCAGCCAGCTCATCATCTATCACTTCATGTTTGGTCCAGGGTGGAAGGAAGGATGTCCGAGTTGCTCTTTCATCGCTGACGGATTCGACGGTGTAAAAGTTCATCTCGCGGCGCGAGATGCAACGCTGGCGGTGGTGTCTCGCGCAACTCTGCCCGAGATCGACGCCTTCAAGCAGCGCATGGGCTGGCGCTTCAAGTGGCTTTCTTCGTTCGGAAGCGACTTCAATTTCGATTATCAGGTTTCCGTGACCAAGGACGAGCAAGCCAAGGGGAAGGTGTATTACAACTACGAGTTCACGGAGTTTCCATCGGAGGAACGGCCGGGTCTGAGCGTTTTCTACAAGAGTGAGAACGGACAGACTTTCCACACCTATTCGACGTATGCTCGTGGGCTCGACATTCTACTCACAGCATACAACTTCCTGGACATGACACCGAAAGGGCGGGATGAAGACGCATTGCCTTATTCCATGGCATGGGTACGTCATCACGACAAGTACGAAAGTCAAACGACCAAGTAGGCGTCCAAGCCGGCGGCTGCTGTTGGGAGGCGTGAACCGGTGAAATGGATTTTCCAGTTCCGGCGACTTACGGCCGTAGTGCCGATGAAAACCCGTTTGCCTGAGCGACCGTCTACAAGTTCACGCATAGATCATTGCGATCTAACCCTCTCGGCGACCGTCAGCTCGAGGAAGTCGGTCACATTGAGAAGCCCCAACATGAACCGGACGAAGCTGGGCATATCCCGACGCTGGTCGTCGTGGACGAGATGAGGATGCGAGAGCCCTATCGTGCGGCCTTCGGTTTCGAGCCGGCAGCCGTCCTCAGCTAGGACATTGCGCACCCACTGCGACTCACGTCCATAAGTAAGCGCGATGATCAACCGATTGCCTCGCCGAAAAATGAGCACAGGCGTGCGGTAACGCCGACGTGTTTTCCGTCCAACATGGATGACCACTCCCATGCCCGGCAGGCGACCTGCCAGCGGGCCAAGAAGACGATTCGTCACATACAGATTAAATCGTGCGACCCAGCGAGGCAGCGGCATAGGACCTCCCTAAGCTTCTCATGAAATTTAACCCATGCTCGACATCTCTTCTGAAGTGTTTGATCACACGAACTGCTCTAGCCACCGAATCGCCAAAATCAGTCGTGGAAGTTTGATCGTCATCTAATAGGTCGTATACTTTCGGCTGGAGTGTTGACTTGGATATTCATCTGGTAGACGGCACATACGAGCTTTTCCGCCATTACTACGCGCTGCCTTCCGCGCGCGATGAGAACGGGCGGGAAGTCGCCGCCGTCCGCGGCGTGCTCGCCTCTGTGCTGGGGATGGTCAAAGCTGGCGCTAGCTACATCGCAGTTGCGACCGACCACGTCATCGAGTCATTCCGTAACGAATTGTGGCCAGGCTACAAGACCAGTGCGGGTATCGAGCCCGATCTCTGGGCGCAATTTCCGCTGCTTGAAGAGGTCCTGTCAGCGGCCGGCGTTGTTGTGTGGCCTATGGTGGAGTTTGAGGCCGATGATGCTCTCGCGGCCGCGGCGGTCGCGGCGGCTAGAGACAAGCATGTGGATCGCGTCATCATCTGTACGCCTGACAAAGATCTGGCGCAGTGTGTGCAGGGCTCCCGCATCGTCCAATTGAATCGCAGGACGCGGGTCACTTTGGATGAGGCTGCCATTGTGCAGAAATTCGGGGTGACACCTGCGTCCATCCCTGACTACCTCGCCCTGGTGGGGGATACGGCCGACGGCTACCCGGGACTCTCTGGCTGGGGCGCGAAATCGTCGGCTGCGGTGCTGGCCAAGTTTCTGCATCTTGAAGCCATTCCTAAAGACTGCCGGGAATGGCGCGTGAACGCTACGAACGCGAGTGCCCTCGCAGACACGCTTTGCCGCGAATGGGATAGCGCCGTGCTTTTTCGCAGACTCGCGACACTCCGGACTGATATTCCGCTCTTCAATGATGTGGAGGAACTGAGATGGGGCGACGCTACACCCGCTTTTGCCGAGCTGGCGGCTCGACTGGACGCGGCGAGTACCGAACGCCGGCGGACGGAAACGCGGCGATCACCGAGCAAACCGATTGCCCGGACGGCTGCGCGGTCTTAAAGTGGCGCCGACTCGGGAGGACTCGCACAATTGATTCGAGTCTGAGCGGTACACTCGAGTGAGCGACCCGGCGGGTTCCGATTGTATGAAAAAAGCCATCTCTGCAAAAGGGAACGCGACTCCAAAGAGCATGGACGAATACTTATCGCGCGTTCCCGAGCCTGGCCGTGGCAGCTTGGACAAAGTTCGTGCGGCTATTCGGTCCGTCGTACCGTCCGAGGCCACGGAGACCATCAGCTACGGCATTCCGATGTTCAAATACAGAGGAATGCTCTTCGGGTTCGCGGCCTTTTCGAAGCATTGCAGCTTGTTCCCAACGAGTATGGCCGTGATGAAGGCGTTCAAGAACGATCTCAATAACTTTGACATATCCAAAGGCACCATCCGGTTCCCTCTCGACAAGCCTCCATCAGCAGCTCTGGTGAAGAAGTTGGTGAAGGCTCGCCTTGCAGAAAAGAAACACAAGCAACCGCGCTGATCGCTTCAGCCCAATGTCGATGCTTCGTCGCAATCCGGCGTCAGTATCGATGGACGACAGCTTTCTGCCAGTCAATAAGCGCAAGCCGGTTCCGCACGCGTTCGTGCTCGACGCGATTGCTTCCCTCTCACCCTACACCCGGCCCATGTTCGGGTGCCTGGCAGTCTATGTTAAAGACAAAATTGTCTTGATCCTGCGCGATAAGCCCACGAGCACACCGGACAATGGAGTGTGGCTCGCTACGACTAGAGAACACCACAATAGCTTGCGCGGCGAGTTCCCGAATATGCGATCGATTCAGGTGTTGGGGAAACCGGTGACAGGTTGGCAGGTCCTTCCCGCCGATGCGCCGGACTTCGAGGCGGCGGCGCTGCGCGCCTGTGACCTGGTCCTCGTCGGAGATCCTCGGATAGGCAAGGTGCCGGGAGCGCGGCGGGCCTCGAGATCGAAGTCTAAAAGGGCGCCGGAGCCTTTGAAGCCGTCGAAGGCGTCGAAGAGCTCCACTAAGGGCCGGGCGAAGAAGTGAGGATGGAGCCCGGGGCCATCCAACCGCGACAACTCACGGTCGTCATTGCGACGAAGGTTGAATCGACGCGCCATGGACGCGCATCGAAAAGAATCAAGGGAGTCTGGTAATGGAAGACGTTGAAAAGCTTGCGCAGGAAGTATCGTCGTGGCCGCACGTATCGGTTCATCCGCATCGCTTCGGGGGTAGGGAATTCCGCATCGGGAACGCGGAAATCGGGCATGTCCATACTGGCGGAGTCGTTGACATCCCGTTTCCCCGTTCAGTTCGCGACGCTCTTCTGACCGCAGGACTCGCCCAGGAGCACCGCTGGGTTCCGAATTCAGGTTGGATCACATTTCAAGTCCGCAGCGAAACGGACTTCAAGCATGCCGTGTGGTTGATGCGGCTTTCGTATTTGCGCTACGCCCTGAAGACAGCGAGCGATCCTCGCCGTGTGCTCGATGAATATAGTGAAGAACTGCAGTTGAGCCCACAGTTCAAATCGTTGCTCGAGCCGTTCGTTCCAAGGTCGGCGGTGGCGTAGCCCTCAATTAAACAGCTCTTTGGCAATGGCGCCGTTAGCGAAGCGCCCTGAAAGAATCGGCACTAACCGAAACCCCTTCCGGAAGTCAAAAGTAGCCATGGGCTTTTTTTTGAGGCCACTCGCAACTGCATTCTTGCTTTGCACTTCTTCGGTTCTCGGAGCCGCAGAAGACTTCCCGCTCAAACGCATTCCGCTCCTCACGTACGTCGTCGACTACGAGGCAGCGTGGTCGCCCGATGGGCGACACATCGTTCTCATCTCCAACCGCCATCGCGGGATGAAGGTACATATCCTCGACACCAGCGACCCTGGCAACGGGATTGACATGCGGCAAATCACTACGGGTCCAGATGAGGATGATTCCCCAGCCTGGTCACCCGACGGCCAAAAAATCGCATTCGTTTCTGTCCGCGAAGGTGCATCTCACATTTTTGTTATGACCGCTGACGGAACCGGCATTCATCAACTCACAACCGGTGTTGGTCAGAACATTCATCCGATGTGGTCGCCGGATAATTCCCGAATCCTCTTCAACACCACCCATTTCGCCGAAGCCGACCAAACCCGGGACAAAACCTCCGAAGCGAAACGCATCATTGGCGAAAAGACTGACGACTACATGGATCTCGCCACCGTCCGCCCCGACGGCACGGACTTGCAACGCATAACTCGGGGCGGCGGCTATACCTATGCATCGTTTTCGCCAGACGGAGTGTCGATTCTGCATCGGCGACAACGGGGCGAGGTCTCGCAAATCTTCCTCATGAATGCTGATGGGTCAAGCGACCACAATCTTTCAGGAGCAGAGGCCTTCGACGGATGGCCCGCCTGGTCTCCTGACGGCAAAAGGATTGTATTCTCGCGGCACGGAGAACATGGATTTCAGATCTTTGTGATGAATCAGAACGGCAGCGGTGTTCGCCAACTTACGGATGCTGCCGGCGAGTTCACAAATCCCCGATGGTCGCCGGATGGCAAGAAGATTTTGTGCGGCAGGCGACTAGGTGGGATCAACCTGGTTGTATTTGATGCCCCGAATTGACCTGTTTATCGGGCATGTTGAGGCGGGATTAATCTTGCCGGGTTTCGCACCTTTAGACTGACCTATTTGGCCGGACTGCCGGACGGGATGGTCCTCTCGAGACTCAAGCCCCGGTTTCTTTCACTGACGTATGTTCGACTCTCCAACAAGGGTACAATGTTGCCCGCCTGCCATGGGCGAAGACAACGAAGTGACGCTTCTGCTATCGGCACTTACTCGGGGTGACGACGGCGCAGCTTCGAAGCTGATTCCGGTTGTGTACGACGAACTACGGCGACTGGCGGCGAGTTACATGGAGGAAGAAGCTAGGTTGAGGCTGCCGTTCTTATGGGAGTTTTGAGTACTCGGTCCTGGCTTGATTGAGAAGCGGTATGTCCGGATCGGCGTCTTTCCATAGGGCGAAGAACTCTTGATACGCGGTCTTCGCTCCTGCCATGTCACCTTGCAGAACCCGAGCTTGAGCCAAACCCAAGCGAGCCAGAGGGCTCAGAGGAAAGTTCAGAACCACGCCGCGGTGATCGAGAATCTTCTGGAACTCAGCCGCGGCCGCCCTCGCTTCGTTCGCAGCCAGATAAGCTTGCCCACGCATATAGACGGGATAGAGTGTTCCCAGCTGGAAGGGTTGAGGGCTTCCCAACTCGTAGGGTGCAACTACTTGTAAGAACTCAATCGCTTTGGGGGCATCCCCCTGTCTTATAGCTATCGCCGCTCGGATTGTTGGGAGCCAGTAAGCTTTCAACAATGTGTCGGAAGGGAAGCGTCGGCTTAAATCATCCGCCATGGAGCCCGCACGAGCAGGGTCTGCTGCCTGCGCCAACGCGAGCGCTCCGAGCGTCTGAACGTCACGAGTAGAGGCGAGCCCAAGGGCGTCAATAACATCTTGTCGTGCCTGGTTCCCACTACCGGTTGCGGCTTCCCGCAGCGCGCTCTCCACTCTATAGAAGCCCGCAGTCTCCTGATCTCCGTTGTGGCGAGCGGAGTCGATCGCACGTTGGGCCAGCGCCCGTGCCCTTGCAAAACGACCGTGATAGGCCTCGCTGTCGGACTGCTGTTCGAGGAGCACGTCTTCCGCTCCCGGCTTACCTGCCGCACTGCTGACAAGCTTCTGCATTTCGCCGGCGTCATTGCGTAAAAACGCGAGGAAGTAACGATTTGAGAGGAGGAACGCGCTCTCTAGCTTGCGGGCCAGAGCTTGATCCAGGACTTGCTGTACCTGGTCCGGACGATCGAGCGAGAGATAGGCGCCGGCAAGATTCAAGTAACAGGTGGCATTATTGGGTTCCAAAAGCAGGGCTTGCCGCAGTTCAGCCTCCGCTTTGTCATAGTCACCAAGATAGATATAAAGCGCTCCTAGATTGGCGTGTGGTACTACGTCGCGGGGGTACGTATTCTTCCAGACCTCAAACACCTGTACCGCCTTATCCATTTCGCCGGTGACGTACGGGTAGTAGTGCGACTCAATGTAAAGGTTCTCTCGTTGGGAAACCCGACTGCGAAGTTCGTAGGCTTTCTTGGTGTTTTCACCTGCCAGGCCCGCCTGAGAAAGATTGAAATATGCCGTCCCCAAGCGAGCGTATGCCATGGCAAAATTCGGATCGAGTTCAATCGCGCGTTTCAAGAATGGGGTAGCGGCTCTCTCGCCTGTACTGGACCAGGTGTTAAGCGCCAGGCTGTAGGCCTGCAGGGCCTCGAGCGAGGGAGTCGTAGCCTGCTCAACAGGCGTGTCATATTTTTGGACAGAGGTAAGCGACTCACCCAGTTTCTCGCGCATCCGCGTCGCTGCCTTGTCCACAGCAGCCAACACATGCTCGCGGCTGTCGGCCTCGACTTGCTCGCTTCCCAGCGAGTCTCCGCTGCGGCAGTTCACCGCGCTCAGACCGAAGGCGTAGTGGCTGCCGATACTGGAGATTGATCCGATGAGCATGGCTTTGCTGCCCGTGCGCTGACAAACGTCCCGCGCCAGGTCTGGCGTTAGGCGTTCATCCTTGGGACGTCCCATGTATTGCAGTTGCTGCGCGATTTTCTGTCCAGACAATACGTTGACGAAGGGTGACTGCTCGAGCTGCACGGTCAGAGCCTGCTTCAAAGTGCCGTCGAACACGGGCTCACCGGTCGAATTGCTGAAATCAGCAACCACCAGGGAGTCTTTTTCAGTCAGCACAGCAGGACGGCGCAGGTAAACGAACGCAGCAACAGCTGCAGCGAGCGCGATTGCAACCGCAGCCACAGCGATGATCTTTTTCCGATTTCGGGTTACGTCACGCCGGATCGCAACCGTGGTTTGATAGGCCACGCTGCGGCCGGACTCGGTGTCACGTTTTAGGCGCTGCAGGTCGGCCCGCATTTCCGAAGCATGCTGGTAACGCAGAACGCAATCTTTCTCCAGCGCCTTTTGGATGATGGGTTCCATGCCAGGCGGAAGTGACGCACCGGACTCCGCCGGCAGAGCCGGAAATGCATGAAGAATCGAATCAAAAACTGCGGCTGAGGTGTCACCTCGAAAGGGAAGCGACCCGGTCGCCATCTCATAGAGGACGGCGCCGAATGAGAACAGGTCAGTGCGGGTGTCAAGTTCCTTGCCCAGCGCCTGTTCCGGCGACATGTAGGCGATCGTGCCCAGCGTAGTGCCGGGGCCGGTCAGATGTTGCGGACCGGGCGTATTCATGGACTGAGTGTTCTCGTCGCCCGTCTTGCTCCCGCTATCTTCGTTTGTGATCTTTGCCAACCCAAAGTCGAGAATCTTGGCGTGTCCACGGCTGGTGATGAACAGGTTTCCTGGTTTGATGTCGCGATGAATAATGCCCTGGCTGTGCGCGGCGTCCAGGCCATCGGCAATTTCAATTCCCCAGGTCAGCAGGCTTTCGGCTTCGATCGGATGTGCCGCGATGCGCTGTCTCAGGGTCATGCCTTCCAGGTACTCCATGGCGATGAAGCGCCTGCCCTTATGTTCTCCGATTTCGTAGATGGTGCAGATGTTGGGATGGTTCAGGGCCGATGCCGCCCTCGCCTCTCGCCGGAATCGCTCCAGGACTTGAGGATTGCGCGCTACCAGGTCTGGCAAAAATTTCAGCGCGACGAAGCGGCCAAGTTGTGTGTCCTGTGCTTTGTACACCACGCCCATTCCACCGCCCCCCAGTTTCTCCAGGACGCGGTAGTGCGAGATGGTTTTGCCGATCATTTGGAGTAGGACGCGATCAAATTCGTTCCGTGACGGGCGCCCAGGTCATCATCTTACTGCGGAGGCGGCTTCTGTTCCGGCGCCGGGGTCTCGGCCGGCTTCGTGAACTTCGTGGGCTCAATGGGAACATTCTGCTGCATCTGCTCCACTTGGATGGTAAAGCGCCCGCCGGGACGAGAAATTGTCCACTGAAAGGGAATCTTCACGCCGCCTGTGTCGCGATAATCAGAATAGTCAATCTGGGTCGGATTGCGGCCCAGTGGCGATTCCGCGTAACGCACCAACCGCAACAGCAATCCCGACTGTTCATCGAAGTAAAGCTTTACCGGCGGTTGACCCTCTCTGAGCCCCGAAACAACGTACACCTCGTGGTCACCAAATTTCTCCGTACGCTCCACGCTCAAATCACTGAAGATATTCGTCGCATCCATTGGGAAATGCAAATCAGCGTCGAGCTTGGCGGCGTCCCGGTCGGCTCCTGACATTTCGCGCACCGGGCGGCCCGGTGCAGCCAACCAGCCGTCGTGGCCATCGTAAGCCGTGACACTGTCGCCGTTTGGCAAATGCATCACCGAGACGCGCTTGGCGGGTGCCTGGGTAAAGACGTCGAGGGCAAACTTGTGTCCACCGAAATTGACAGTACCCTTCTGTATCCGGCTGGAAATCTTTCGGATCGCCTCGGCTCCGCCAACCGAACGCACGTACTTCTCGATGATCTTATTGGCATCCGGCAGGGAAGCTGCGTTCGCTGGCGTTTCTTCGATCGCTTCAGCAGTCACGGGTTTATGTTCCACTTCCGAAATAATCGGGATGGCAACTGGCCGTGGCGCACCGCGATGACAGGAATAGCAAGTCACTTCGCGGTGGCCATCAAAGTTATCTTTGTTAATCGCGAACATCATCTGCATCATCTTACGTGCGGTCTGCTTTGGTTTCTTGTCGTCCTTATCAAACGCACCCTCCTGGTGGCAGAAATCGCATTCCACCCCCAGCGATGCCGTAATGAATTGCATCGCGGCAATCAATTCATCCTCCGGGATTCCCTTAAGCACCTGAATATTCTTGAAGGCTTCCTCGGTCATTTTCGGCTTTTCTGAGGCTGAGGCCGTAGAATTGGCCGAAACGGATTGCGTGCCCGCTCTTGTTGTAACCAGCGCGACTGCGGCAAGCGCAATGTTTGCGAAAATCAATCGGAAGGACTTGCCCGCCATGCAGACTCCTGCGATGAAATCTAAGTCGGAAGTGTAGCAAAAGGGACTCTGGCGAGAGATCAGTGTTGCGTGGTCGCCCCTTGGGACAAGGGGGCTGATCGATGGAAAACCGTGCCACCGAAACTCCGCGAGATTAGTCCCATGACTGACCTCAAGTCACTTGAAAATGCCGTGAATACTTAACGCTAGACACCGCAGCGGAAACCCCTTGCCAATTTCTTTCAGAGCCGCTAGTCTCCTCGCCTGCCTGCATTCCATTCGATACGCAGACTGAAACCCATCGTAAGGAGGACTCATGTCCGCAGTGAAATTGGAAGATGCACGCCGGGTAATCAGCGCGGCGGAGAAAAAAGCCAAGGAAATTGGCCAGCCGATGAACATCGCAGTAGCCGACGAAGGCGGCAATATCGTCGCTCATGTTCGCATGGACAACGCCTGGATCGGCAGCATCGATATTTCGATGAAGAAGGCTTACACGTCGCGCGCTTTTGACATCGAAACCAAAGACTTGGCAAAACACTCCCAGTCGGGAGGCCAGTTCTTCGGCATTCATGCGTCCAACAATGGCAAGATCATGATCTTCGCTGGCGGCATTCCGCTGAAGCGCGATGGCAAAGTAGTGGGCGCCATTGGCGTCAGCGGCGGTTCGGGTGATCAGGATCATGCCGTCGCCGCGGCGGGCGCAGCCGCGTTCTAGCGCAGCGAACCTGGAAGGAGCATTCACATGGCTAGCAATCGAGGGGTGGCGTACATGGGCCCGAGCATGGTCGAAGTGCAGACGATCGACTTCCCAACGCTTGCCCTGGGAAACCGGAAATGTGAACACGGAGTGATCCTCAAGATTGTTTCTACAAACATCTGTGGTAGTGATCAGCACATGGTGCGGGGCCGCACGACCGCGCCCAAGGGAATCATTTTAGGTCACGAGATCACCGGCGAAGTGATTGAAGCGGGCCGCGATGTCGAGTTCATCAAAAAGGGCGACCTGGTCTCGGTGCCGTTCAATATCGCCTGCGGACGTTGTCGCAACTGCAAAGAACGCGCCACTGGCGTCTGCCTCAATGTGAACCCGGCGCGTCCGGGGGCAGCCTACGGGTATGTCGATATGGGCGGATGGGTAGGCGGTCAGGCGGAGTACGTCATGGTTCCGTACGCCGATTTTAATCTGCTCAAGTTCCCGGACAAAGATCGGGCGATGGCGAAGATTCGTGACCTGACTTGCCTCTCTGACATTTTGCCGACCGGCTATCATGGCGCGGTGAGCGCGGGTGTAGGAACGGGTTCGACTGTCTACGTCGCCGGAGGCGGGCCAGTCGGCTTAGCTTGTGCCGCTGCAAGTCAATTGCTAGGGGCTGCATGCGTCATCGTCGGCGACCTCATTCCCGAGCGGCTCTCGCAGGCTCGCAGCTTCGGTTGCGAAACTGTGGATGTTTCGAAGAAAGCCTCGATCGCGGAACAAATCGAACAGATTCTGGGCGTGCCGGAGGTCGATTCCGCAGTGGACTGCGTGGGTTTTGAGGCCCGCGGTCACGGTGCCGACGCTGCCCGCGAAGCGCCCGCCACAGTGCTGAACTCATTGATGGAGATCACACGGGCAGCCGGCGCTCTCGGCATTCCGGGTCTCTATGTGACCGGCGATCCCGGCGGTGTCGACGAAAACGCCAAAGTGGGGCGGCTCAGCATTCGCATCGGCCTGGGATGGGCGAAGTCGCATGTCTTCACCACGGGACAATGCCCGGTGATGAAGTACAACCGGCAACTGATGCAGGCCATCCTTTACGACAAGATTCAAATCGCAAAGGCGGTGAACGTTGAAGTGATCCGACTGGATGACGCACCTCGCGGCTACAAGGATTTTGATAAGGGTGCGGCCAAGAAATTCGTGATCGACCCGCACCGTAGTATTTCCAAAAACTAGCGGCGTCGGATCAGGCAACCCGAATTTGTCCGATTGTCTCATAGTGCTTCGCCGGCCGAGACCGAGGGACTGGTCGCCACACTCTGACTGGCGGAATTAAGCTATGAGCCCTTTTCGATTCGGCCTATAATTCAGCTACATCGGTTGGGGGCCCTGTTATGAAAAGCCCGCTGGTATCCTGCCTGCTTTCTTTCTTTGTCCTTATCCTCTCCGCTTACGCGCAAACTGGCGGCAGAGGCTCCCGCAATAACAACAACACTACAATCAACTCACCCACCATGGGGATCCCCGATCGGGGGATGGGCAGAGCCATGTTTCTTTCCGGCAAGGTGGTTGTAGATGACGGAACCCTCTTGACCGAGTCAGCTTCCATTCAGACTATTTGCAAAGGCCAAAGGCATACTGAGACCCACACCGATTCCCACGGCAACTTCAGTTTCCAATTCACCACCCGGCTTTCATCGTCAAGTACCGGGATGACCGACGCGGATGCTTCGGACGACATGATGAACGGTCGCGCCCAGCGTGATTTTCGTGAATGCGAACTGCAAGCCTCGCTATCCGGCTTTACTTCCGAGGTCGTACAGCTCAGTAGCCGGCTCAATACCTTCGAAAGTACGGATATTGGCCGGGTGGTGCTGCACCGGATGAATCCAGCTGAAGGTCTTACCATCAGTGCAACCAGCGCGTTGGCGCCACCCCGCGCCCAAAAAGCTTTCGAAAAAGGACGTGAGCAGGAGCGAAAAGCGAAATGGGAGGAAGCGCGCAAATCATTCGAAAAGGCGGTGCAGATTTATCCCCGATACGCGGAGGCCTGGTTCGAACTGGGCCGGGTGCAAGTCCAGTCCAACGATCTGGACGGAGGACGGCATTCTTTTGAGCAGGCGTTGATCGCCGACCCCAAGTACGTCAGTCCTTACCGTGCCCTTTCGGAGCTGGCTACCCGTGACAAGCAATGGCAGGAAGTAGTGGACTTGACCGGCAAACTGCTTGCCCTTAACACCGTGGGTTTCCCGGATATTTGGTTTCGGAATGCACTGGGAAATTATTACTTGCAGAACTTTCCGGCTGCTGAGAAGAGCGCGCGTCAGGGACTGAAACTCGACCAGGAGCATCAGGTTCCGAAGATGGAGTATCTATTGGGCTTGATTCTCGTCCAGCGGCACCAGTACCAGGAAGCGACCCAGCACCTGCAGCAGTATCTTCAGGTAGCGGCCAAGTCCGCGGACACAGACGAAGTGCAGGCGCGGCTGGCAGAGATTGCTCGACTTTCGACGGCTGACGGCGCTTCCGCCGCCGAGAAGAAGTAGTCACCGATCCTGACATCGCCGGGTTAATTCTCCGGGCAACCGTGCGAAAAATCTTGGTCCTTTGATGCGCAAACCGCTTCATATTCTGCTACCATGTCCCGCCATAGCAGCTGCATGTTCCACTAAATAGACCATCGCAAGATCTGTAATGTGGAAGCACAAATGCACTGGAACTACGTTCCTCCTCTTGTCCGCTGGGGAGGCGGTATGAGGAGAAGGCTTTGAACTATCCGGACAGGCGCGTCCGCAGGAGTAGAAGTAGGTCTCGTCGCCGCCGGATCCGCCGTGGAGCAACTGTTCTTGTTCTCCTAATGCTGTTCGGGTTCGGCGCGTTTTTACTCTCCTCCCGCTATTCCTATCTGCTTCCGCGGTCGTTCTCTGCCAATTCTTCTTTCGATTCGACGCAGGAAGATGCCGGCCAGAACTTAACCGCGCTGGCTGGAGAAGCTGCGGCTGCCGCACCTACGCTCCCGACGGGTCGCTTGGTTTATCCCTATTCCGTGGTGCCGGGAGGAGTTCACACTTTGGAGGAGTTGCGGAGGGCAATAGAACGGGATCGGGTGGTAGCCAGCCATTATTCCGATTTCGATTTTAAGAGCGCCAGAATCATCGAACTCAAGCGCGGCAGGCTGGCCTATTTGTCTTACCGGATCGGAGAGAAGATCTTCTGGACCAAGCGGCAGATGGCGCTCCGTGCGGGAGAGAAATTGATCACGGATGGCAAGGTGATGGCTCGCACCCGCTGTGGTAACCGGGTGGCTGCATTGCCGCAGAAGGAGGTCTCGCCTGACGAACCGCGCGCGGAAGCTTTCGAAGATCCCTTTGCCAACGGCGGCGGCATCGCTCATCTGGCTTACCCGGCAAATTTTGAATCGGCCCTGCTGACCCGCGCCGGGCCTTCCGGATTTGGACCGCAGGGTCCACCCCCAGGAACCTTCGGCTTATTCTCCGGGATCCCGCCCAGCGGCGGCTTTCCGGGCATTTTCCCGCCTCCGATTCCTAGCGGGAGTTGCGCGCCCCTCAAGAAACCAAAACCAAAACCAGGAGAGATCGCGTCAGAGCTTGAAGATGTCAAATCAGGCAAGAAGAAAAAGAACCCTTGTCAGCACGGACCGCCCGTGACCGTCCCTGAGCCCGGAACACTAGCGCTGTGCGCATCAGGTCTAGCGGGAATCTACCTTCGCTACCGCAAGGCAGCCAAGTAGGAAACCAGCCCATCGGGAAGCCAGGCTTCCCGAGACCCGGGCCCATTTTGGGACGGTCCAAAATCATTGTAGAGTGTCCCAAAAGCATTAAGGTTCTACGACCAATGGGTACGGCCAGCCAGCTCGTACACTGCTAGAATCCGATTGAAGAGTGAGTCCCCCAATGAATAGCATTCACCGCAGGATCCTAGCCTGCGCGATTTTGACCTCCGTAAGTTTCTCGTGGTTGTTTGCCGCTCCCCAAACTTCGGGAAAACCAGCAGCTACCATACGCTGCGTAGCCGTGCTGAGCGGCAGCCAGGGCTTCGAAGTCGAGCTGACCGCCAGCGAGCCGGTTACGCCCCGCACTCAAGTAGTGGCAGGCCCGGACCGGCTGGTCATTGACTTTCCCAACGCCACGCCCGGCGCTGATCTGCATAACGTCGCCGTGAACCGCGGGCAGGTAAGCGGCATTCGCGTCGGCTTGTTTTCCACCAACCCACCCGTCACTCGCGTGGTGTTGGACCTCAAAACTCCGCAACCCTACCGGGTCTTTGCTTCCGGAAAGACGGTGATCGTGAAGCTCAACGGAGCCGGACAGGCATCGATCGGCGGTGCTCACCTGACAACCGTTTCGCAGACCCTGGCGCCCGTAGTGCCCGTGGCGCCCCCGGCACAGCCTGCTGCTCGAGTCGGGGTTGAATTCCAGAGCGGAGGACTGAGCATCTGGGCCAATCACGCCTCGCTGTCGGAAGTGCTTTTTGCGGTACAGCAACGGACCGGCGCTGACATTCCGATTCCAGCCGGAGCCGAACAGGAACAGGTAGTGGGAAGCTTTGGGCCCGGACCCGCGCGGGATGTGCTCGCCGCGCTGCTAAATGGTTCGGCGTTCAACTTCGTCCTGGTCGGCAATGCCGACGATCCGGCCCAATTGAGAAGTGTTGTTCTCACCCCGAGAGGAGCCGGAGTATCCCAGCCGGCTACTTATACTCCTCCGCCTCCGCAACCCACCGAGGGCGCAGTCGAACCGCTACCTCCGGCCCAGATCGAGACCGCGCCCGAGCACGCCGGCGGCCCGCCGCCACCTCAACCATACCCGCAGCCCACTCCACAGTAATCGACGTTGACCACGCTAGGGAGAGATTAGGCGCACCGGAAGTACGGAGATTACTGTTCCGAGGGGCTTTCGGCGCTTGCCGGGATGGTTATCGCGCTCAAATTGGCAATCGGCAAGGGAGTTGTAAACCGGTATCCAAAGCTGACTCTAACGCCGTTAACCGCCGCGTCAGCACCACAAGCCACCGGGGGGTTCTGACATGCCGCTGATCCACACGACAGTGGGGCACCAGTGCAAACCTCGACATTCGACGTTGTCGTACAGCTTGGTGCGATAGTAGGTGTACAGCCAAAGGGTGGGGAATAAGCTGTCAGGTTCGCAGGGTCCAAATGGTCGCTTTGTAGAACAGAACTGACGCTAGCGACAATTTGCGCATTTGTGGAAGCGGTGTTGCCACACGAAGCACACAATAGTTGAGTAGCGGTCTGGATTCCCTGTCGGGCCGCCCGTTCTACCGTTCCCGCTATATTGAACGCCCTGCCGAACCAGAAAATGGCCAAGAGAACGAGAAATAAGATGGGCAGAACCAAAGCCGCTTCTACAATCTCCTGACCGCATTCCTCGGTCAACGCGGAGTCGATGTCCGGATTTCTTTTTATCTTCATACCATTCGAGCTCAATTCAGGTTCTGCGTGACCGCGTCTGTGGAAATCAGTGTGACTCCAGCATAAGTGGCACTTGGCAAGAGAACACCAATCACCCTATTGAAGCGCCACTGGTAAGGGTATTGAATGCTGACGTGCGTCGCCTCAACGGTGACGGGCGTCCCAGCGCCAGTCACAAAAACACTTCCACGGTCGATAGCTAGAGTAAGAGTTCCGGGGCAACCGGTGTTGGCCGTGTACGTCCACGTCAATCCAGCGTTGATCGGTGATGCCGTTGAGAGACCACAGTCATTGACATGAACGGCCACGAGGTAGTTATCTACAACATCGCGTACGCCAGATATTGAGAGCGGAGTGGGATTTGAAAGATCGGCGGTACTTTGGGTAGAGGCGAAGCGGGCACCCTCCCGCACGGCGCTGTTCAACTTAAATTTCAAGTTGAATGCGCCACTAAAGTCCGTCAATCCTATGACGACTACCGCGAGCAACGGTAGAGATACAGCCAGTTCGACAATTTGGGACGCCTCGGTCCGACCGAGCCCTCCCAGTTTCCAACGCTGCCAGATCCCGACCCCGTTCATCAACTCCTCCAAAGCTTGCTACCGAGTAAGGCGCACGGGAACGGGCGCGACACCGCCGCCAGCAACGGCGGGGTTGCCTGCAGCAGCCGGATCACACCCCGACGCATTCAGAATAACCGCGCCAATCTTACCCGCAGCACCGCCCCCAGGGGGAAGGCCAATGGATTGAATCCCCAGCTGCAAGAATCCGGTAACAACGGCCGTTCCACAAACTCCGCCGGGACAGGGATTAGCGGCCGCGGTCTGATAATCGAAGATCGGCACGGTGACAATGGAGTCACTGCGGCTGATATTTGTCACAGGGGCACGCATTAACGGATTTGGGTTGGATTGTCCTCCGTTGATGGTGACCGGCGGGCCAGCTACAAAGCAATCGGGGTCTGTGTCAAGGGTGCATGAAGTTGGGGGATAATTCCCCTTGTCGGCAGTATGTATTAGACACTGTGTCCCCTCGCGGGTCTTAATGCGCACAGCGGGGGTATTAGTATTAGGGTCGATAGTCACAGTATCCCCGCAACTCAACGTCAATGCGGGGTTGGCACATGCAATGTTGTCGTGGTACGCGGTGCTGCCTAGTTGATTGCAAGAACCCGCCGGTGCGGCTGATGATGAAGGGCAGTCGGTAGCTTGCGGCACAAGGTCAAGGGCGTAATATTCCGGAGCTGCCACAGGATTCCTTGCTTGAGTGAAGACAGAGAATTGGCCGATGTACAGAGCGGTGTTGTGAAGCGCATGGTTCGCGGTTGGATCAACAATGGTATTCGCAGCGACGCACGGCGGCGGGCTGCTCGGGACACAGTTGGGAATCAACCAGGGCTTGACGGAATGAACCTGGATGGGAACTGTGGTGGAACCAGACGGATTGTAAGCCTCGGCTTTCGAGGTGGCGCTTACGCTGCTGGCCCCCGCTCCCCAAATGCGAGCAAAGAACGTGGGCAAGCCAGTTCTGGTCACAGCTACAGTAATCTGGGGATTCCCCACCGGGAAGGTGCACGAGGTTGTTACGGTCGTGGGCGCGCTTCCAGCGATAGAGTTCTTCTGAGCGGCGGCCTGCGCCTGATAATCCGCCAGACCCGTGCTCCCATTACAAACCTGAGTTTGGGCGGCACCTGTAGCTGGATCGCCAAGCTGCCATGAGGTAAAACCGGAACTCACGAAAGCCTTCGCTCCAGCCAGAGCCGCAGCGTCGGCATTTTTCTGGGCCTCGCTCGAGGCTACGTACAAGGTCACCACGTCAATAGCGAGTGCCGCCATTGCCAGCATGACCACCATAGCGACAGCCGTTATCAGGATGGTGACACCGCGCTCTCGTCGGCGACTCTTGCAGATTTGGCTTCGCATTGCACTGCAGCCGCGGTGCCGGGCGAATTCTGCCACCGCTGCCTCGGCGATCTCAGCCCCGCCGGTTTCTCCCGCGATCTTCTTCAACCATTTCCTCATTACCAAACTCCCCACGCCCTCCTGGCGCTATAAACCACGACCGTGACCGCGACCGCGACTCCAAAAGGGATCTTCAAAGCTTCTGGATTCTCCAGCGTCAGCTCTCGATCGGGCAGATGAAAAGTGAGGAACGCGGCCAACATTTTCCCCAGGTTGCGCACCGTTTGTCCCACGCGCTTTTTCCAGATGATCAGCACCACGGCCATCAGGCCGGCGACTAGAATCGCACCCAGCAACACAGCCAGCAGTTGCCCGGGGCCCAGGAACGCCCCCACGGCTCCAGCCAACTTCCAGTCGCCCGCACCCAGACTTCTCAGCACGACGAAGGGCAGCAGAACAATTAGCCCCAACCCAGCGCCCAGCAAAGAATCCTTGGCCCCCATCCAACCTCTTGCAAGAGAATTGGCCGCAATTCCCAGCAGTAACCCCGAGACGGTAAGCCAGTTGGGAATCCGGCGCGAACGCCAATCCGACCATCCCGCAGCGGCGGCAAAAGCGGCGGCGAGCATCCACACTCCTTGCTTTAGCATGTGCCCCAGAACGTGGGAGAGCACGCAACCCGAACCAGATAATGCCAGGAATAGAAAAGGGAATTTGGCATCCAAGCTCCAGGCTGGCGGCCGGCTGACGCCGATCTGCCTCAAGAGCCGATTCTGCGCGGATTTTCACACACTTACAAGGGCAAGTCAATGCCAGCCTGGAAAAGCAAAAGGCCCGATTTCATCGGGCCTTTTCACGGTTTCACCGGCGAATCTACTGAGTTAAGGAGTGGGAATTGGTACGTTCGGCGACCACTTTGCGGGCGTTATCCGCCAAGGCCTTGGCTTGGGGAAGAAGTTCCAGCGCTTTAACCACTTCCGGGTCGGTTTCCGCGCGAACTTTCAGACCTTCCTCCTGGCCAAACGCGTCCACGAAGATTTCGCTCTTGATGCTGGAGCGGATCCAATCGTTATTCTCCAACAGGTCCGCTTCGCTGTAAGGAATCTTCTCCTCGTCCAGGAATTTACGGAAGTCCTGCATCACCACATCGTCCACCTCAAAGCTCTTCGTAGCATGGTGACTGACGATGTAGCGCTTGGCAAAATTGAACAGCGCATAATGCTGAAGAACCGTGTCCTGGAAGTGGTTGCTCTTGATGGCCGCAATCTTAACGTCGGGTGTGATGCCCCCACCCCCGTAGACCGTCCGGCCTCCATCAGTCAGCTTCACTTCGCGGCTCGCGTTGCTGTCCTCAGCCTCACGATTGAAATAGTAGTCATAGAGCGAGACGTTGGAATAGTCGCGCTGAATCAAGCGTCCACTCGGCGTGTAGTACTTGGCCGTGGTCAGGGCGAGTCCGGTGTTTTCCGAAAGCGGATAAACCGTTTGCACCAGACCCTTGCCGAAGGTGGTTTCTCCCGCAACCAATCCGCGGTCATGATCTTGGATTGCACCCGCCACAATTTCTGCTGCCGAGGCTGTGCCGCGATTCACCAGCACTACCAGCGGGTACTCCCGTCCGCCGTTTCCGTGGCTGGCGCTGTAGCGCTTCTCTGGAGAAGAGCGTCCATGGTGCGAAACAATCAATTGGCCCTTACGGAGAAACTTGTCAGCCACGCCCACACCTTCGTTGAGCAGGCCGCCGGGATTCTGCCGCAGATCTAGAATCAGGCCCTTCAGATCACCCATTTCGTCGAGCGCGTCCGCGACTTCGTGCTCCGTGGTCTCGTTGAACCCGGAAACGTGCATGTAGCCCACACCCGGACGGATCATGAAATGCAAATCGACGCTATAGCGCGGGATTTCGTCGCGTACTACCGCGAAGTCCAACGGTTTTTCCGCGCCTTCGCGCAAGATGGTGATGTGGACCGTCGTCCCTTTCGGGCCCTTCAGCAGGTCAGCAACGTCTCCCGTGCTCATGTTGTCGGTCGGCTTGCCATCTACGGCAACAATGATGTCTCCGGGACGGATACCGGCGCGGTACGCGGGCGTGCCCACGAACGGTGCGATGACGATGACTTTGTTGTTGCGCGGACCGACCGTCATGCCCACGCCGTAATATTTGCCGCGCTGATCTTCACGCAGCAGAGAGTAAGCTTTGGGATCGAAGAAATTGGAATGCGGATCGAGCACATGCAGCATGCCCGGAATGGCGCCGTTATAAATGGCCTTGTCGGCGCTGACCGGCTCGGCGTAATTCTCCTCCACTACGTTGTAGACCGTAGCGAACTGGCGCAGGCTGTCACGCACATCGGATTCGCCACCAGGAGCCGCCCCGGGGTTGATCTTCTGTCCGAAAACCATGCCCAGGAAGCCACAGCTGACCAGGATGAAAACTACCAGGAAGAGAGTGCGACGAGAACTACGTGCCATCTTTTAATTTTCCTTCGGCTGGGACGTGGAAATGCCCCGAACGCCGCGTCTGAGCGCAGTATAGCATGGCGGTAACGGCCGAAAAGGGCGGTTTCCGCGACCCAAAGTAATCCCCTAGGTTATCGGCCGAACCATCCCTGACCCTAAAATTAAGATGCGCCGGATGGCGGGTAGGGTGCGAAGAAACCTCGAAACATTCATCAGTCTTGAAAAGAGTCTTCAGCCCTCTGCATTGCTGCGAACTTCTCCACGCAGTATCATGAACTCATGAACTTGGGCTTCTCAGAGATGGTCTTCATCTTCCTTCTGGCCTTGATCATCTTCGGGCCCAAGAAGTTGCCGGAAATTGGACGACAGATCGGACGGGCCCTCAATGAGTTCAAGCGCGCTTCGAATGAATTCAGGTCCCAGATCGAAGCCGAGATTTCGCAGTTGGAAGTCGATACACCGCGCCAAACCATCCTGCCCCCGGCGACTCCGCCCATAGGGGCCATCGCGGTCGGAAGCCGTCGAGCCGAGTCCGAGAATGGGTCCGAACTAACCGCTGCCCCTAAGGCGCCCGATGCCTGAAATCGCGACGGAAGCGCCACCCACTGGGCAACCCGGAGAATCCATGCCCGCTATGAGCTTCCTCGACCACCTCGAGGAACTGCGCAAGCGGCTGATCTATTCCATCATTGCCGTCACGGTCGGATTCTTCGCCTGCTGGAAATACGCCGACTTCATCTTTGGGTTCATGCAACGGCCGATTATCGACGCCCTACGCAGCAACGGCATGCCGGAGAAACTGGTCTATCTGAACCCCACCGAACCTTTCAACCTTTACTTGAAGGTTGCATTCCTGGCCGGCATATTCCTGACTTCGCCGTTCGTGCTTTACCAGGTATGGCTTTTCATTTCCCCGGGCCTATACCGCCATGAAAAGCGCTACGTATTTCCCTTCATGTTTTCCACCGTTTTCCTCTTTCTGGCGGGAGGATGGTTTGGCTACAGACTGGTTTACCCCGCGGCTCTGAATTTCCTTATCGAGTACGGCAAGCAATTCCAACCCATGATCACGATTCACGAATACACCGACCTGTTCCTGACTATCATCATCGGGATGGGGGTAATTTTCGAACTGCCGATTCTGGTTTTCTTTCTCTCCCTGATGGGCATCGTGACTGCCGGTTGGATGTGGCGCAATCTGCGCTACTCAATTCTGGTGATCTTCATCATCGCCGCAATTATTACGCCTACAACGGACATTATGAACATGTGCATCTTTGCCGCTCCCATGGTTGCTCTCTATGTCGCCAGCATCGGGATCGCCTGGCTGGTGCATCCCAAGCAGCGGCGAGCGCGGCAAGTGCGGAAAGCGCAATGACGGAGCGCCAGCAGACTGGAGCCCTGGTTGGGATTTTTCTCCGGCCGCGCGCCTTACTGGCGGCATATCTCCTGTTTTCGCTGGCTCCGTCAGGATGCACTCAGCCGAAGCCCGCTGAGGCGCCGAAACCAGCGGCGGCAACTGTTGCTCCCGTGGCCTTAGCTGCCGACCCCGCTCCCCCTCCTTCGGTCGATTCCGCTCGCGCAATGCAGTATCTGAAGGAAGTAGTGGCCTTCGGCCCGCGTCCCATCGGCAGTGCGAATCACAAGAAGCTCGAGGACTACATCTATTCTCATCTGAAGGGAGACCTGGTAGAAGACGACTTCTTCGCCGCTGACACTCCGGAAGGGAAATTTCCGGTGCGGAACATCTTGGCCAAGTTTCCAGGCACGCGCGACGGCATTATCGTGATCGCTGGTCACTACGATACCAATTACCCACTTCGCAATACGGGATACGTGGGAGCCAACGATAGCGGTTCTTCGACTGCTCTTCTGCTCGAATTGGCCAACCAGTTCCACGGCAGAAAGCGCGACGGTTATAGCGTGTGGCTACTGTGGACGGATGGCGAAGAGTTTGTCGGCAAGCAGTGGACAGCCACGGACAGCCTATACGGAACACGCCATCTGGCGGAGATATGGCAAAAAGACGGCACGCTGAAGAAGGTCAAAGCGTTCCTATTGGTGGACATGATCGGGGATGCTGATCTGAATGTTGACCGCGTCGGAAATGCGACGCCCTGGCTGGAGGATCTGGTGTTGCAAGCGGCCACGCGGCTCGGTTACCAGTCGCATTTCTTTGCGCGCACCATCGAACCTAGCGATGACTACACTCCGTTCATGCGGTTCGGAGTGCCGTGCGCCGATTTAATTGATTTCGACTACGGCTATGAAAACGTATTTTGGCATACGCCAGAAGACACGATTGACAAGCTCAGCCCCAAGAGCTTGGAGATAGTGGGCAGCGTCGTTCTCGAAACCGTCCGCCTGCTGGATCAGAAATAAGTACCGCCGTCCCCGGTTTGTTGGAGTGTGAGGTCCGACGTCTGAACGCCGTCCTTTGCTCTTTTAATCGGTTTCATTTCTAATTCTTCCGATTGAACCAACTCTTCTTTTGGATCGTCTTCAATCTCTTCGTCCTTGCGGTGCTGGCGCTTGACCTGTGGGTTTTGCACCGTCCCAGCCCCATCATGAAGTTTCGTGAGGCGCTGGGCTGGAGTGTGACGTGGATTGCCCTGGCGGCTGGATTTGCCGTCCTGGTGTATTACTGGCACGGCCGCGTTGCCAGCCTTGAGTTCATCACTAGCTACGTGATCGAACTTTCCTTGAGCGTAGACAATCTGTTTGTATTTCTGCTGATTTTCCGCTACTTCCGCGTACCTCCCGGCTACCAGCACGAAGTTTTGTTTTGGGGCATTTTGGGCGCCTTAGTCATGCGTGGATTGTTTATTTTGGCCGGAGTCAGCCTTATTCGGCAGTTTCACTGGGTTAGCTACGCTTTTGGCGCCTTCCTGGTTTACGGTGGAGCCAGACTTCTGCGCCAGGAAGGCATGGAGGTTCATCCCGAGAAGAATCCCGTCTTGCGTGTCTTCCGTCGCTGGATGCCGGTCACGGAGGATTATGAAGGAAGCCGCTTTTTCGTGCGACGTGAAGCACTATACGCGACTCCGCTCTTTATCATTCTGTTGGTGGTCGAGACCACCGACCTGCTGTTTGCGGTCGATTCCATTCCAGCCGTGCTGGCGATTACACTCAACGCCTTCATCGTTTACACATCGAACGTTTTTGCTATTTTGGGACTGCGATCGATGTACTTCGCCTTAGCCGGCGTCATGGAAATGTTCGAGTACTTGCACTACGGACTCTCGCTGATCCTGATTTTCGTCGGCGGCAAGATGTTGGTCGCGCACTATTACCGGGTTCCAACCGGCATCACTTTGGCAGTTGTCGCGGGCGTCTTGCTTGTTTCGGGCCTGGCGTCAGTGGTGTATCCGAAAAAGAAAGCTGACTGAACCCGGCTATACGTAAACCGTCGGAACTCTCCGGGGATTCTCCGAAGCGAAGAAAGTTGGCGAAAGCCTGCGCGGCGCAAATCCGCACAGCGAGAGTGACTGGCAATGAAACTGACAGGCTCCCAGTTGCCGCAGGCCGGTTCAGTTTACGAGCCCCACGTAACTCACGACAACGACGCCAACGATAAACAGGAACAGGCCCGCCAGGGAGTAGATGGCGAACTTACGAAAACCACGAACCGTTATCTGCTTCATGTCGATTATTCCTAAGCGACCAAGCAAATAGATCAGCAGCATAACATTGCCTCCGTGGCCACATGGTCGCTGACCGGCGACAAAACCTGCAACGGTACGGAAGGAGCAGTTACCCCTAGTTCAAAGTGGACAACCGGCGGCAGAGGTGGCGCAAAACGGCAGGGACGCCGCCTGCTTCGCGACCGAACCATCGCGTGAACGGTCACAAACGGCCGGGTCAGCCTATCAGCGCTGAATGACCTTGTAATTTCTGGATTGCCGGGCATGTGCCAATGAAATGCCCGGTTCGCTGGCTTATCACAGCGGATTCAGGAATCCTTAAGGTCAATTTGTGTAGCATTGCGCTCGATCCGGAACTCACGTGAAATTGCTATTCATATTACTGCTGCTTGCTTCGGCTGGGATTCTCGAGACACGGCCTTCCTCTGCGCAGGTTTCGGCCCGCGGTGTTCGAGTGATCAGCGGTGTCGCGCTCGATCCTTCGGGTGCTGCTATTCCGAGAGCGAAAGTAATTTTGATCAGAGCAGATGGAACTCTGGTCGATCAGTCCTTGACCGACAACACGGGAGGGTTTCGCTTTAACCATGTCGCCGTGGGCGAGTATACCGTCGACATTCAAGCGGCGGGGTTTCGGGAGACAAAAGTTAGTGCTGTTGTGGGAGCGAAACAACCCCCGAGTCTACGCATTGTGATGCCCATTGAAGTTGAGAACCAGACGGTAAATGTGGAAGCAGGAGGAGCGCCGCTGGTCAGCACCGACATTGGAGGGAATCAGAATGCGAACACGATCGACCGCAATGCTCTTGATCGTGTGCCAGTATTTGATCAGGATTACATCACGACGATGTCGCGATTTCTCGACGACAACGCCACCGGTACGAACGGGGTCAGCTTGGTAGTGAACGGCATTGAGGCGAACGGACCGGGGGTTACGGCGTCCGCGGTGCAAGAGGTGAAAATCAACCAGAACCCCTATTCGGCGCGGTTTGCGCGGCCGGGCCGTGCGAGGTTGGAGATCATTACCAAGGGCGGCACGCCCAGTTTCCATGGCTCACTGAATTTCATGTTCCGCGATTCGGTATTCGACGCTAGCAACGCCTTCGCTGTGAGCAAGCCTCCGGAGCAGCGGCGATACTTCGAAGGTTCCCTCACAGGTCCGCTTGGGCATAGCAAGCGCACGACTTTCTTGCTTTCGCTCGACGAAGACCAGCAGGACCAACAGGCCTTCGTAGTCGCGGAAGTGCAGCCCAATGTTCAGCTCACTGAGAATGTCGCCAACCCTACGCGGCACTTCTTTGGCTCGGGGCGCGTGTTTCACGACCTGGCTAATGGCGATCAATTCTGGATGGGCTATTCCTACGAAAGGCGAACCGTCGAGAACCAGGGAGTAGGCGGAACCGTATTGCCCAGCGCCGCCACCGACACAAAGTTTCAGGAGCATGAGGTCAACGTGGGCTACCGGCATAGTTTCTCGCCGCACTGGGTGAACCAGTTGCAATTTCTGCTCGGCCATTACGACTCGCCGGTCAGTAGTGTGACCGAGGCGCCGCAGATCGTGGTCTCAGGAGCCTTTACCACAGGTGGAGCGCAGGCGGACTCGCGGCGAACTGAATACCACTTTGATGGCACCGATTTCTCCACGTACGCAAATGGGAAACATCAGCTGAGTTTTGGAGTGGACATTCCCGATATCAGCCGGCGCGGATTGGATGACTTCACGAATCAGCTCGGAACCTACACTTACCCCAGTCTGGATACCTACGCTGCGGGACATGCGACCACTTTTTTGTTGCAGCGAGGAAACGGTCACGTGGTGTTTCTGGAGAGAGTGCTGGGCGTTTTCATAGAAGACAACATTCGCCTGAAACCAAACTTCTCCGTGTATCTCGGAATGCGCTACTACTTTCAAAATTACTTTCACGACGATGCCAACAACTTCGCACCCCGCTTCGGTTTTGCCTATGCCCCCACAAAGCGCGGCAGGACCGTGATACGCGGTGGGGCAGGGGTCTTCTATGACCGCACCGGACCGTCACCGATTGGTGACTTGCTCCACTTCAACGGCGTCAATCTGCTCCGTTTCATCGTGAATAATCCCGTGATTCAAAATCCGGGCAATCCAACACCACCTCCGATCAATGTGCCGACGAGTGCTGTGGTCCTGGATGCCAAAGCGGGGATTCCATACTCGGTGCAATACAGCGTCGGGGTGGAGCGCCAAGTGACGGAGAAGAGCACCGTCAGCGCAACCTTCGTGGGATCACGAAGCATCGATGCGTTTCGCTCGATTGATGCGAATGCTCCTCCTCCGCCCAATTATTTGTCCCCGCCAAACCCAACCCTGGGGCAGGTCCGCCAGATTCAGTCGGAGGGCTACCAGAAGAGCGCCGCGCTGGAGCTGACGTTTCGCGGAAAGCCCAGCAAGTGGTTTTCCGGGCAGGCGCAATACACGTTCGGTAAGACCTACAACAATACCAGTGGGATTACCTACTTTCCTGGAAATAGTTACGATCCCGCCGGCGACTGGGCACGTTCTGACAACGATCGCCGGCACAAGTTCGACTTGTTGGCGTCATCCCAACCAACCCGGTATTTCACGGCGGGCGCAGCGCTCTCGGTTTATTCTGGAAAGCCAGTTAACATCACGACCGGAGCCGACAATAATCGCGATGGTATCGTCAATGACCGCCCGGCCGATGTTTTGCGCAATACCATGCCAGGGCCGGGAATGATCGAACTAGATCTAAATCTTGCCCACGACTTTGTGCTTTCCAAGTCTCGCAAAGAAGCGCGCACGCTCACCGTAGCTCTGAATTCTTTCAACGTGCTCAATCATGTCAATGACATGACTTATATAGGTATTATTACCTCCCCATTTTTCGGACACGCGGTGGCGGCGCTGCCTCCCCGCCGCATGCAGTTGGATCTACAGTTCAAGTTCTAGAGCGTTTCATACTTCCTTAAACCTAAATATCCTTGGCAGACGCTACGACGATGCTGCTGCGGACTACGTTATGATGAGAACCCTATGAAACTGCAATGATTCGAGTGAATATCGGGATTCCGAGATGTCCTTACGAAGCCGCGATTGAGAGCGGCCTCTTAGCGCGAACAGGCGCCCACCTGCGAACTCTGTTGGGCGATCGCAGACGGCTGTTTGTCGTGACCGTGCCTCCCGTGCGCCGCAGGTGGGGCCAGAAGCTGCTGGCTTCACTCTCAGCAGCGGGTTTTGCGACGAAGATTGTCGAGATGCCCGATGGTGAGCGCCACAAGAAGCTGGCGACTGTCGAAGCATTGTCGGAGAAACTCTCCCGCTTGGGTGCGGATCGCAGTGCCGTGATTGTGGCCTTCGGCGGAGGCGTGGTAGGCGATGTGGCGGGAATGCTTGCGTCTGTGTATATGCGCGGCGTGGATTTAGTTCAGATCCCAACCACGGTGCAGGCTCAGGTGGATGCCGCGATTGGCGGGAAGACCGGCGTCAACCTGCGTGCCGTCAAAAATCTGCTGGGCACATTTCACCAGCCACGGGCAGTGTTAATCGATCCCGCGATGCTATCCACTTTGCCGGACCGAGAATTTCGCGCGGGCATTTATGAATCACTGAAGTGCGGAGTAATCGGACTTCCTGAGTTGTTTCAGACCTTGGAACGAATTCAGGTCAGAGACTTGCGTCGCGATCCGGCGAAATTGGAGAGGGTGATCGCGGAATCGGTGAAGATGAAGGCTAAAGTGGTTTCGGCTGACGAACGCGAGAGCGGCTTGCGCCGTGTACTGAATTTCGGCCACACCGTCGGCCACGCGCTGGAGGCCGTTACCGGATACCGACGCTTCCTTCACGGCGAGGCTGTTGCGTGGGGAATGATTGCCGCCACCAAGATTGCCGCGGCTTTGGACAAAATTGATGCCGGCTCCGCGCAACGGATCACCGAAGCTGTGTTGGGGCTCGGGCCGCTTCCGAGAGTCGAAGCTCGTGGCCGAGCAATTCTGCGGCTGCTGCAGTCAGACAAAAAGACGCGTGATGGCATCGTGCACTTTGTTTTGCCATGTGCCATCGGTAAAGTCGAAATCGTAAGCGGAGTGCCCGACCGGATCGTGCTCGAGGCTGTCGAGGAGTTGCGACAACTGTCCAGCGAAAACTAATCGTCTAGCACAGAGGCCGAAACACTTAACCAATTGGGAGTTGAAGCTGATCAGGAATTGAACCCTCGGACCAAACCTGCGGTAATCGGCGCGGCGCCCCAGGGGGCCGCTGACGCGGAATCGGCGGCGCGGGCTGTCCGCGATATGTTCACCGCGATCGCCCCGCGTTACGATCTGCTCAACCACCTTCTCTCTTTTAATGTGGATCGTCTGTGGTGGCGAAAGACAGCGCGAAGCTTTTCCGACATCCTGGCCCGGCCTGAGGCGCGAGTTCTCGATCTGTGCTGTGGCACTGGTGATATGACGTTTGCGTTGCGGCGCGAAGGGAGCGAGACGCCGACAATTCTGGGGACAGATTTCTCTCACGCCATGCTGCAGCGCGCAAGCGCGAAATCAGCCGGCACTTCGCTGCGCTGGGTAGAAGCGGACGCATTGCACCTGCCATTTCCCGACGCCCATTTCGAGTTGGTTACCTCGGCATTCGGCTTCCGCAATCTGGCGGACTACGATGCCGGATTGCGGGAGATCTTGCGCGTGCTACGCCCCGAAGGCGAGTGCGGAATTCTGGATTTCGGCGAGCCCGGCGGGGTTGTCGGGAAACTCTACCGAATCTACTTCAGGCATGTACTGCCAAAAGTAGGGACGTTAATTTCTGGCGTCAAGGGACCGTACGCGTATCTGCCGGCCTCGGTGGAGCGTTTTCCCGACCCGAGCGAGATGCTAAGACGCATGCACCGGACTGGCTTCCGCGAAGTATCGTGGACACCCTATACCTTTGGGATTGCCGGACTGTATCGAGGAAAAAAGTAGGTCCGAAAACACCGTAATCGCCGATCCGTGGGACGATTTGGGTGAGCTGGCGAGAAGGCCCGATCTTATGACTTAGCAGCGTTCTTCAGTAGATCCGCTAGATTCCGAATGTCGTCTCCACTCGCGTCTCCGATGACGAAGTAACGCAGGCCCTTGTCGCTCCATGATTGCAGATTGAACGATACGTGTCTGAGCGGTCCCGAAGCCTCCCGCAAAGCGGGGTTGACGGCCCCGTCCTGGAAAATAAAAACGGAAATCTCGTGCTTGCGTACCTGGTAGATCAATTGTGCTCCGGGGGTCTGTTCCAGATAGACAACGCGCCCGCCCAGCAATGTGAACTCGGAGTTGGACAATTCAGGCAAATTGAAGGTAAATGGAATCTTGCCTTGAAACCAGGGCTTCACGGTGTGACGGTCGGTGGAAACCACGTCTACTGGATTCGGGCTGGCGAGCGTGGCCACATGGAGGTCCGCGATTTCACTAAAGGCGTGCCGGCGCTCCAGTCGCTGATTCCCGACATAGTTCGCCAGCAGTCCTGCCACCAGCAACACCGCGATCGTTGATGCCGCGGTGAGCCAAACTCGAATCGGAGAGAAGCGCGGGCGGGCCGCAATTCTCCTTTGCACGCGGGCACGGAACTCGGCACTTGGAGCGTGGCGCTTGCCGGCGATTTGTACGGCTCGTTTGAGTTGCACCCGGCTGAGGATGTCCGCGGAGCAGGCAGGACAGCTTCGGACATGAAGGTCCACGGCCGATATCTCATCAGCGCGCAATTCGCCATCGAGATAACTGTCAAGTTTCGCCGTGAAGTCGTCCGCCATCTATCCTCCTTGCAGTTTCTGGCGCAGATTCTCGCGCAGTGCCTTCCGGGCGCGGGACAAGCGCGACATGACCGTGCCGATCGGAATGGCGAGGGCCTCCCCGATTTCCTGGTAGGACATCTCTTCTACCTCGCAGAGCAGCAATACTTCGCGGAAGTGCAGCGGCAGATCTTCGATTGCACCTTGTAGTAACTGCTGCTGCGAACGTTCGATAAAGATGGTCTCGGGAGTGTCGGGACCCGCTGGAACCTCGGGTGCGTCGTCGGCATCGAGGGGCACGGTTGCCGTGGCTTTCAGCCCCGTACGCGAAGTGAGGAAAGTGTTTCGCAAGATGCGATAGATCCACGCCCGAAAATTGGTGCCGGGCTGGAATGAGGAGAATCCCTTCAAGGCCTTGACGTAAGTCTCCTGCACCAGATCTTCGGCTTCGCTCCGGTTCTGGGTGAGCCAGTGGGCGAAGTTGTAGAGCTGATCAAATAGCGGCATGGCCAGCTCTTCGAACGTCGCCGCGGTCAAGCGCTCTTCCGGCACCTCCATAGGGTAAACCAGCGGGACGCGATTTTATTCCTTCGCCGCCGCAAGTATCTGTAAGCCAATGAGTTTCAGGATCGGCCGCCCGATTGGCAGATTGACGGTTTAGGGCTGCTTCTTTTTATCGGTCTCTTCCTTCGAATCGTTAGCAGCGTTTGGGGGCCAGACCGGACTGGTCAGCTCAATCCGCCAAATCGGGCCACCCAGATAGAGTGGGCCTTCCGATTTGACGAAGGTTGGCGCCTCTCCCTGGAGAATCCAGATATGGGTGTCTGGCGGCTTCTTGCCAAGCAGCTGCGCCATGATTCCGGTGACGCCTCCAATCTCCACTTTGACGACGTAGTGTGCTGCTTTGTGAGCAGACCCGGCTATCGAGAACGGTTCCTCGCCTTGGGAAGAGATGGCGAGCTTCACCAGCATAGGTTTAGGCGTCGCCGCCACCATGGAGACTTTCATCTCGGGTGCATCGGGCTGGATGTTCTTTAATGACGTGACGACCATTCCGTTGGATATGTCCGGCGGCAGCTTGAGATGGTCGGTTGTGACCTTCTCCTTGCCATCATCGGTGTAGCGGACTGTGACTTGTCCGGTCGAGACATCAGTTGAGACGTCTATCGGATGCGGGAATGTGGGGCCCTTTTGTATCAGGTGGTCGCTAATGAGTCGGAAGCTACCATGCTGAGAAAAAACTGCAGCCTCATCGTTTACCGATCCATCCTTAAAGTGAAAGATTACATGGTTCGTGACCCGATCGCCGTGGGCTACTTGAATGCTGTCTCCAGCAGCAAGCGTCTCGCCTTCCAGCGTACGCAGTGCAAGAAAGCCGTGGAGCAAACCCTCGGTGTGGCGAACGGCCACTTTTTCTGCGGACAGCCCACCCGAGTGAAACAGAGCGGAAATCAGCAGGAGGGCGACCGACCGCAAGCGGAAACTGAAACCGGCGTTCAACACCGCTGCCTCCAATCTCGCACCCGATGCTAGCTTCCGGCAGATTGCTGCGCCGCGACCAGCGTGTCGGACGCAAAACAGTCGGCGAACGCGTCCGCGATGGTGTAGCGGATCACATCCTCATAATTCGGTCCCAGGAATTTTTTTAAGCGGTCCGTATTCATGATGTATTCGCCCATCATGTAGGGCATCGCGTCGGGCGGCATGGCCGAAATCCCCGACTTCCACAAAAACCGCAACACAAGATGAAACGCGGCGCGGCCGGGCACGCGCACGAGTTTGGCATGGGCGATCTCAATGCATTGCGCGAAGGTCAGAGGTTCGCCGCGACCGGCGACGTTGAGGATAGTCAGACGCTGCGATTCCGGCTCGGTCTTGCGGAGGATGTGAGCGATCACACGGGCCACGTCGTCCACATGCACAAATTGGATGCGGTTTTTCAGATACTGTTCCCCGTAGGGCAACATGCAAGGCAGGCGCTTACCTTGGCTGCGCATTTTGGCCGCCCGCTCGCTGCGACCGTTGGTCGTGCCGCGGAAGGCTCCGACCATGTAATTATCGATGCTGGCTCCCGCGAAAATGTGCGGTCGCAGCATATACGCGCTGCAGCCACGCAACGCCGGCGCCCTCTGCTGCACCACCCTATCGCATTCCATTTTGTGAATCGCATAGGGCAGGGTGTGGGCGGCGAGTGCGAAATCTTCGGTCACCGGCTGCGGAAGCTGAGGACCGTAGGCGGCGACGCTACTGGGAAAAATAAACTTCTGCACTACGCTTTCGTCGCGATTGGCTTCTGTAACCGCCTCCATGACGCGCGCGGTTCCGGCCACATTAATCTGCCACATGCGGTCAAGGTCGAGCACGCCAGTACGCACTGGATCCAGCACAAACGCGAGATGGATCAGCGCTACAGCTCGGGATTCTCGCAAGAGAAGGTATAGCGATCGACAAGACTCCTCTTGACCAAGATCCAGGCGCTCGAAGCGCATGGGAGAATCCGTCTTGGGCGAATTGAGGTCCACTCCAATCACGCTAAAATCCGCTAGGTGCGGCAAAAGACGAAGCCCAAGATTGCCCGCGACTCCGGTGACCACAACGGTGGGTTTGGTATCACCCATTACTTGGGTCCGAGTGTAGGAGGCGTGGCCGGCGGCTTGGCGTCCCCACGCGGCATGGTCATTCCCGGAGTGGCATTGGGAGTGGGAAAGTACTTGTCGTCCAGTGTTGCTGTAGAAGCCTGCTGCAGAGCCTGCCGGGACTCCTGCAAGCGCTGCGACCGAAGTGCGCCAAGGATTTCGTCATGCGCTTTAGTCACGGCGATGGTGTCCTTGTCCGTGATCTTGTACACGAAATAGCCAGTCGGACTCGAAAGCAGCGGCGAAACCTCGTTCGAGTGAAGGTCCATGACTGAAGCCTGGTCGGGAGGCAGACCGGTACGCCGGACTTTGCTCATTTTCGTGCTGGGCGCCTTGCCCTTCTGTCCGGCCGCCGTGAAAGCCTCAGCTTGCAGCTTGTCGAAGTCTTCCCCGGCTGCAGCGCGGACACGAAGGGCTTCGGCTTCCTTCTTCATCGCGTCGTCGGCATCCTGCTGGCGCTTCTTGGTCTCCGCATCCGTTAACTTCACTGTGGAAGGCACCAGTAGTTTGCTGTGGGGAACATAAAGGCGCTGCAGGTCCGCTTCCTGATAAACGTCAATGTGTTTGCGATAGTAGTCCTCGATGTCGGCATCCGGAACCTGGGACGCCTTCTCTTGCATATCGCGATCCAACAGCTGAGCCAGTACGCTTGTCCGCTGCACCTTCATGTTTTCCTCGAATTTCGGGCCCTGATCCAGGCCTATTTCGTGGGCTTTGTGGGCCATGGCAAGCATGGAGGCATAACGAGTCGCAAGCTGTCGGCGTGCGTAAGGTGGCGCAGTCGGCGCAACTGCATCCACCAGCTTTTCGAATTCAGCGCGTGTGATCACGGTTTTGCAATCTGATGAATTGGCCTTCTCGGTGGAGGGATTGTCGCACATTCCCTGGATTGTGATGACAGGAGCGTCGGGTGGAACCGTCGCGGTCTCAGACGCCTTGGTATCGGGACTTACCCCTTGAGCTGCCCCGCCGGCAGCGGCAGGATTCTGCTGAGGCGCCACTGGCGACGAATTTGCTGCTTGTCCCCAGGCAAAAGCGCCAAGCAACAAACATACCAATCCACGATGAATCATAAGTAAGTATTCCTCCAGGAAAGATGGAACGTGTAATGGAAAATCCTAGCACAGTGGGAGCTGTCAGCCATCGGCTATCAGCTCCCATGCGGGACTCAAAGGCAGGTGAACTTTCCAGCCCAAGGCTCTGCAGGTGGAATAGAACAGTTTGGCAGACCTGAGGAGCCGCTGGGAGGAGTGCCGTGTTTCAACTTGGCGGGAACGTGCCGGGCGGCGATAATGCGGCCATGGCGGAAGCGCCCGCGGTCTATAGTTCGGAGTCGATGCGCGCGGAGAAGCGCGCGGTCGCAGGCAGCTCCGTCCTGGCTGCGATTGCCATCACGGCGCTGAAGACCCTAGTGGGCGTTACCACTGGCAGCTTGGGCATTCTGTCGGAAGCGGCCCATTCGGCGCTTGATCTGATTGCCGCCACCATCACCTTGTTTTCGGTTCGCGTTTCTGACAAACCTGCCGACGCCGAACACCAATATGGGCACGGTAAGGTAGAGAATTTCTCGGCCTTCCTCGAGACCGGTTTACTGTTGCTGACCTGCATCTGGATTGTCTATGAAGCGGTGAGTCGGCTGTTTTTTCGTCGGGTGGAAATTGAGCCCACTATCCCCGCATTCGTGGTCATGTTCTTTTCCATGGGCGTGGACTTCTGGCGTTCGCGCGCTTTGGGGAGAATAGCAGCCAAATACGACAGCCAGGCCCTTGAAGCCGATGCGCTGCACTTCTCCACCGACATTTTGTCCAGTGGCGTGGTGGCGTTGGGATTGCTTCTGGTGCTGCTGGGGCGGGGATTCGGTATTGGATGGCTGCGCGACGCTGATCCCATTGCGGCCCTCTTCGTCGCCGGCGTAGTCGTCTACGTGAGCTGGAGACTAGCCCGTCGGACTATCGATGCCTTGCTCGACGCCGCACCTGCCGGGGTACGGAGCAGAATCATTTCCGCAGTGTCAAGAGTTGACGGGTTGCTCGAAGTGGATCGGGTGCGCATTCGACGCGCTGGCAACCGTTACTTTGCCGACCTCTCGATCGGACTGTCGCGCAACGTTACCTTCCAACGCTCAGAACAGGTGGCCGACGCAGTGACCGATGCAGTACATAACGTCCTTCCCGACGCCGACGTCGTGGTGCACTCCGTGCCGCGCGCGGTGAATACGGAGAATATTTTTGACCGCGTCCGGGCCGTGGCCACGCGCAATAACTTGAACGTGCATGATGTGAGCGTCCAAGACTTGAGAGGAAACTTGCATGTCGAGCAGCACCTCGAACTGGACGAACGGCTCAGCCTGAAGGACGCTCATGACCGCGTTACCGTGCTCGAAACCGAAATCCGCCGTGACGTCCCAGAGATTTCCTCCATACTGACCCACATCGAAAGTGAGCCCGCAACCATTGAGCCTGGCGATGAGATGGTGCGCGACGCCAGGCTGGAGAAGCGCTTAAAGGCCATCGCCGCCGAGTTCCCGGAGATTCTCGACATGCACGATGTTCAGATCAAGCGGGTACGCGGACGCCTGTACGTTTCCTGCCACTGCACCATGGCCGACGATCTCCCGCTAACCCGAGTGCACGATATTTCGACCCAGTTAGAAATCCGCTTCAAGCAGGCAGCGCCAGAACTGTTCCGCGTGCTGATCCACCCCGAGCCGAGAACGGATAACAGGAGATAGCATGACCAGGGCCAAAGCTACTTGGATCGATAAGACCCGCTTCACAGGTATTTCCGACAGCGGCCACTCGATCGTGGTCGACGGCGACAAAAAGGCGGGCAACAGCCCTATGGAACTGGTGCTGATCGGTCTATGCGGGTGCACTGGCTACGATGTCGCCAGCATATTAGGAAAAAAAAGGGAGCCGTTCACCAGCCTGGAAGTTCGGGCTGAGGCGCAGCGCGCCGTTAGTCCGCCATCCGTCTATACTGAAATTAAATTGATTTATCAAGTAGGGGGACACGTCTCTCACAAAGCCGTCGAGGATGCCGTGCACCTTTCCAAGGAGAAATACTGCTCGGTTTCAGCGATGTTGGAGAAGACGGCAAAAATCAGCTTTGAAATCGAATACGTGGAAGGATGATCGCAGCTGCACGCCAGCAAACCGAAATTGGATATCGACCATCGCCAACCTCTCCGGGGATATCTTTACATTGCCACCGCCACGTTTTTTTGGGGCGTAGCAGCCACTCTGGGCCGGGCTGCCTTCACTGGCCGCCTGCCCGGCCTGCAGGCGCTACATTCCATTGATCCCGTGATTCTGTCCCAGAGCCGCACTACGTTTTCCTTCCTCATATTTCTGCCTGTGCTCGCCCTATACCGCGGTTGGCACCGCCTGCGCCTTCCCCCCGCCGATGTAGGGAAGATCTTTCTGTTGGGAACCCTGGGAGTAGCCGCGTCCAATTACTTTTACTATCTGGCCATCCAGCGGACGAACGTAGCCACCGCCATCATCCTGCAGTACACGGCGCCGGTCTGGGTTTTGCTGTACAGCGTGGCGCGGGGATTGCAACGCCCTACGCAGCAGCGAGTGGCAGCCGTTGGATTAGCGCTTGCGGGGATCGCGATGGTGATCGGCGTCGTGGGTTCGGGTGGGTTCCGTCTGGATGCAGTCGGCGTCATCGCCTCTTTGCTGGCGGCATTCTCCTTCGCCTTTTACAACATTGGAGGGCACAACATTCTCGCTCGTTACGACCGCTGGACAGTGCTCCTGTACGCGACCTTTAGCGCATCCCTTTTTTGGATAGTAAAAAATCCGCCGTGGAAGGTCGCTGCAGCACATTATTCAGGCGGCCAGTGGCTGTTCCTGATCGTGTTCTCAATGCTCTCCGTGCTGGTGCCGTTCTCATTTTATTTTGCTGGCTTGCAACATCTCGAGCCCACACGTGCCATCGTTGTCAGCTGTCTGGAGCCGGTTTTCTCCATCGTGATCGCCGCCGTGGCGCTGGGAGAAATCATGCGCCCGCTGCAAACGGTTGGAATTCTAATGGTTTTGGCGGCGATTATCGTTGTGCAGTTGCCGGATCGGAAGTCACCAGAGCGAGTGACCGTAGTCGAACCCATCGAGTAACGTTGGACGTTCTGGGCCGAAGACTTTTTGCTGCTGTCCAACGTCGCTACTCCAATTGCTTTCCCTTCGTCTCCGGCAACTGCGTCGCCACCAGCGATGCCAGGAAGAAAGACGCTGCGCACAGAGAGAACGCCCAACTTAATCCCTTGGTCTGTCCCACTCGTCCGATCACAAATGGCGCAATCGAACTCATGGTGCGGGCGCCATTATAGGTGAAGCCAAGTGCGCGAGCGCGCACACGAGTGGGAAAGACCTCGCTGCCGGTAATCGCCGAACCGGAGAAGAATCCGGTTGCGAAGAAGGCGACTACCGCGCCCAGAACCAAGAGCACCCAAGGCTGCCGCGCCATGGCATAGAACGGAACTAGAAGAGCTGCAATCAGCGTGTAAAACACAAAACTCTTGCGGCGTCCGAAATGGTCAGCCACCCAACCGAAGCTGGCGTAGCCAGGAAACATTCCAAACAGGTTCAACACTACAATCAGCGTGGTTGTTCCCATCACGCCGAAGCCGCGCCCACCTTGATCTACCGGCAACGAAAGATAGGGAGGAATCCAGGTGAACAATCCCCACCAGGCGAACATGCCAAAGAAATTCACGAACAATAGCGCAAAGGTGTACTTCACATAAGGCGGCTTGAAGATGGTCGAGAAATTGTCGGCAGACTGATTCGAACTCTCCGTCAACGGCTTCGAATGCGGGGCGAGCTTATGATGCTCTCGCCACATCTCTGACTCGGGCACACCCTGCTGAATCCATAGCGTGAGCAGTGCCGGGAGGACGCCAACGAAGAAGACCATCCGCCAGTTGGCGTAGTGCAACACGACACCGGCGACCAACGCTGCCAGGGCATAGCCGATGGCCCAGGAACTTTGCACGATGGAGAGCGCCTTGGCCCGCAGCTCGGTGGGCCAGGTTTCCGCCACCAACGTTGCCCCGGTGTTCCACTCGCCACCCATGCCCAACCCGAGGACGAAGCGAAACACCGCCAGCATCAGCACCGAAGTAGAGAGCCCCGACGCGAAAGAGCATACCGAATAGGTCAGGATACTGAGCATCAGGGCCCGCTTGCGTCCGATGCGGTCGGCAATAAATCCGAATGCCACCCCTCCAATGCCGGATGCCAGCAGGGTCAAACCGTTGAGCAAGCCGCCGGTGGCTTTGCTCATGCCCAGGTCGCGCATGATATAGGCCAACACCAGCGCGTAGAGCATGGCATCGAAGGCATCGAGCATCCAGCCCAGGGCGGCCGCCAGCAGTGTCCGGCGTTGGGCAGAGGTGATCTGAGAGAAGCTGAAAGGGACGCTGGCGGACATTGGCAGGATTGTCAATTGACAGTATCGAATTCCTGGTCTTTTATGTGGGCCGCACGACTTAGTACTTCACAATCGCCGCAAACGATTTCGGATCCAGGCTGGCGCCTCCGACCAACGCTCCGTCGATCTCTTCTTCCGCCATGAGTGCTTTGACGTTTTCAGGCTTCACCGAGCCGCCGTACAGGATGCGTAGCTTGTCCGCGAACTGTTGGCCAAACGCCTTCGCAGCCTCGCCTCGGATGAGGACATGAGCCTCGGAGGCGAGTTGTGGCGTAGCGGTTTTGCCGGTGCCGATTGCCCAGACCGGCTCGTAGGCAACCACTAACTTCGCGGCTTTCTTGGTCGATAAAGCATGAAACGCGCGCAGGCACTGCCGGCGCAGCACGTCTTCGGTAAGTCCGGCCTCGCGCTCTTCCAGCACTTCGCCCACGCATAGTATCGGCGTTAATCCCGCTTCCAGCGCCGCTTTCAGCTTGAAGTTCACTATGTCGTCAGTCTCACCGAAATATTGCCGGCGTTCGGAGTGACCAACGATAACGTGCGTGCAACCGACATCCAACAGCATGCGGGGGCAGATTTCGCCGGTGTAGGCCCCTTCTTTTTCCCAGTACAGATCCTGAGCCCCGATTGCGACATTAGTCCCCATGGTGGCCTGAACCGCAGCGCACAGATCGATATAGGGAGGGCAAATCACAATCTCATCACGAGTGTGTCCGGCCACCAGTGGAAGAAACTCGCGGAAGAACGTCTGTGTCTCATCGGGATTTTTGTACATCTTCCAATTGCCGGCGATTAGTTTCTTTCTCATGAGGATCCCTTTTCGATTCGGTATGAAAAACGGTCTCGTAGACTTTCGGCGGCTCGCGTGTAGGTTCGCAGAGTCGCGATCTCGAAGAGAACGAATCGAACCTTACCTAGATGGCTGGCGGAAGCCAGAGCTTCAACTGTTGCGGAAATCGCGATGAGCGCCGCATCTGCGGCTGGATATCCGAAGGCCCCCGTCGAGATAGCGGGAAAGGTTAAAGACTTGAGGCCATGCTCATCGGCCAGGCGGATTGATTCGCGATGACAACTCGCCAGCGCTTCAGCTTCTCCGCGTTCTCCGCCGCGATACACCGGGCCGACGGTGTGGATCACATGTTTTGCGGCGAGATGTCCGCCCGTCGTGATGACGGCCTTCCCCGCAGGTAGACTCCCGATCGTGCCCACAATTTGCTTGCACTCGGCGAGGATCGCAGGTCCGCCAGCTCGGTGAATGGCCCCGTCTACCCCGCCTCCGCCCAAAAGCGATGAGTTGGCTGCGTTCACCAGCGCGTCTGTCAGCTCGCGAGTAATGTCGGCGGGGCCGTGGAACTCGATGGTTCTGCCACCATCCAGCAGGATTCGCATTGCGAAGTTGTGCACGCTATCTCCGGGCAGATCAGCGCTTCTCGGTGAGGGCTTCCACTCCCGGCAACTTTTTGCCTTCCAGGAACTCGAGCGAGGCGCCGCCGCCGGTCGAGATGTGTGTCATCTTGTCCGCGACGCCAGCTGCATTAACGGCTGCCACCGTGTCGCCGCCGCCCACGATGGAGGTTGCGCCGGCGTTCTCTGCGACGGCATCGGCAACTTCGAAAGTGCCCTTGGCAAAAGGCGCAACCTCGAAAACGCCCATGGGACCGTTCCAGACGATGGTGCGTGCCCGGAAGACTTCTTCAACGAACAGTTCGACTGTCTGGGGGCCGATGTCGAGCGCCATCATGTTCGCGGGAATGGGTTGGCCGCTATTTATCGTGTGTACAGCCGCGTTGGCATCAACTTTGTCGGCCACAATGTGGTCAACGGGTAAGAGGAATTTCAGTTTGCGCGTTTTAGCCTCCTGCAACAACTGACGCGCGAGGTCAACTTTGTCTTCCTCCAACAGCGATTTGCCGACCTGCTGGCCTTGGGCCTTGAGGAAGGTGTAAGCCATGCCGCCGCCGATGATCAGAGCATCGACCTTTGTCATCAAGTGCTGAATCACACCGATCTTATCGCCGACTTTTGCCCCGCCCAGTATCGCGATGAACGGCTTCTCAGGATGGTGCAAGGCCTTGCCCAGATACCGAAGCTCCTTTTCCATGAGCAAACCAGCAGCCGATTTCTGGACGAACTTGGTGATGCCGACAGTCGACGCGTGGGCGCGATGCGCGGTGCCGAACGCGTCGTTTACGTAGAAATCAGCCAGGCTAGCGAGTTGCTTGGAGAATTTCGCGTCGTTGGCCTCCTCCTCGGCGTGGAAACGGAGGTTTTCCAGAAGCAGGCTTTGGCCCTTTTCCAGTTTGCCCGCCATTTCTTCCGCCTCGGGGCCCACACAATCCGGACAGAAGCCCACGTTCTCTCCCCGCGCCAATTCTTTATCGAGTAGCATGCGAAGACGCTCAGCCACCGGCTTCAGGCTCATCTGGGGATTGGGTTGGCCTTTTGGACGGCCGAGATGCGAAGCCAGAATCAGCCGCGCTCCGTGCCGCAGCGCGTATTCGATGGTGGGCAGGGTTTCGCGGATGCGGGTGTCGTCCATCACCCCCCCACCTTCAACAGGCACGTTGAAATCCACGCGCATCAAGATGCGGTGATCGTTGAGCGAAAGATCGCGAATGGAGAGCTTGGACAAGTTTGTACCTATACGGTCGTCGGGAAAGCACTACCCACCCTTTCGCAAAGAACGCGAAAAGGGCGAGCACCCTCGCACGAGCGAGACACTCGCACCTACATTGCCTAGAGGCCCTTACTGCCGATGTAATCGATAAGGTCGCGGACGCGGCTCGAATAACCCCACTCGTTGTCGTACCACGAGATGACCTTTACACAATTGCCGGCAACCACACGGGTCATGGGCGCGTCCACGATGGAGGAACGTGAGTCGCCCTTGAAATCCGCCGAAACCAGTTCATTCTCCTCGTAACCCAGATACCCTTTCAGGGGGCCGCTCTCAGACGCTTTCTTGAGGACTTCGTTGACCTCTTCCACCGTGGTTTTCTTCTCTACGAAGGCGACCATGTCCACCACGGAGACGTTCGGCGTGGGCACACGCATGGAAAATCCATCGAATTTACCCTTCAACTCCGGAACCACGAGGTGTAATGCCTTGGCCGCACCGGTTGAAGTCGGAATCATGGAAACCGCGGCCGCGCGGGCCCGGCGAAGGTCCTTGTGGGGGAAATCCAGAATCACCTGATCGTTGGTATACGAGTGAATTGTGGTCATGGTCCCGCTGACAACTTTGAAATTGTCATTGATCACCTTTGCGATCGGCGCCAGGCAATTTGTCGTGCAGGAGGCGTTGGAAATAATGTGGTGCTTAGCCGGATCATAGACCTGTTGATTGACTCCCAGCACGATGGTGACGTCTTCATTCTTTGCTGGGGCGGAGATGATGACCTTTTTCACCGGCCCCCGCATATGCTTTTTGGCATCGACGGCATCAGTAAAGCGGCCGGTAGACTCCAGCACCACTTGCGCGCCCACCGATTCCCAAGGCAGTTTGGCCGGATCTTTTTCCGCAAACACCTTGAAGCTTTTATTGTCGACGCTGATGCAGTCAGCGCCGGCGGAAATCTTGTTATGCAGATTGCCGAGGATGGAGTCGTACTTCAACAGGTGGGCCAGGGTCTTGGGATCGGTAAGGTCGTTGACCGCGACAAACTCGATGTTAGGATCGTCGAGCGAGGCGCGCATGACATTGCGTCCAATGCGTCCGAACCCATTGATGCCTACTTTGATTGCCATTCCGCCTCCGAAAGAGTGATGAAGACACTGGTATGAACAACGCGCGGCCGCGAAGAGAAAATGGTAACAGGGAAGCGAAGGTAGCAGCAAATTGACAGTCCTAGGTTGGCACTTCTAACTCGAAATACAGGTTTTGCTTGCTCGACAGAAACGACAATCGGGCCAGCCAATATTTTTTCTCGATAGCGCGCTGGGCGCGGGGCCAGTCTTCCGGTGGCAGAATGAGCGCAGTTGCGGCGAATTCCGGACCTGTGATCTTGCCCCGCATTGTGCAGGGCGCGATCCGCACCTGCGGATTGTTGCGAATCCGCTTGTATTTTCCCGAATCGCCGCGGCTCTTCACGTAGAGTCTGTCGTTATCTTCGCCAAACCAGACGGGAGTGTAAACGGCGTCGCCGGTCTTGCGGAACGTGGCCAAAGAAATGTACTTCTGCCCTTGAATCTCGCGCGGAATGGCCATGGCAGTCATTGTACGAGAGACAGAGCAGCCAATTCCGATGCTCGGCGGCAGGCAGGTTTGGATCTACGATGCTCATTCACAGGCGTCATCCCGAAAGCCGGCGTAGTTCAGCCGGTTGAGGGATCTCGCGTGGGAGCTTCGATATGTTGCTTGTCCGCGCGCAAGATCCCTCGCAAAGCTCGGGATGACGCTGTCGTGGCTGAAACCAAGCCACTACCTTCCCGCTGCCAGTCTTGGTACGCCAGACTGCACACAGATTGCTGGCAGCGCCCGAGTGTGTTAAAAGCCAGAGATGCGCAAATGGATGCGTGAGCGTTTGAAACGCCGGACCAAAGAGCCGGAGAAAAGTGGCAAAGAAGCTGCACCCGCGCCACTGCAGCCGGCGTTCTACGATACCGCGACCACCCGCGATGTGACCCCGGCGGAAGTGATAGAGTCCGAACCGAAGTCGGGGCGATCCAAGCCTGCTTTGCCTTCAGCAGAAGAGAGACTTGCCCACCAAGACCGCGTTCGTCAGAACGAAGGTCATCAAAATGAAAACCCGGAGGAATCGACTCCTGTTACGGCTGAGCTTCGATCAGGACTAAGTGACAATGCACGCCCAAGCCGACGCCGGCGGCGGGGCAGAGGGAGCCGCGGACGCACGCGCCAGACTGCTTCGCCTTCCACGCAAGGAGCGCCAGCGGAGGGGACGCCGTCACCACCAGCGCCCGCTTCAGACACCAGCGAGACAACTGCCCCGGCCGCGGCAACCCCTACAGCGACCCCGCAGCACGCGTCCAAAGGCGTAGTGGTCCTGGCGATTGGTCTCCCAGGCTCCGGAAAAAGCTCCTGGTTCAAGCGCCACGAAATCACGCCGCTCTCCAGCGACCTGCTACGCGCGCTTTTGTTTGACGATGCCACCGAGCAGCGTTTTCAGGATCTGATATTTTCCAACCTGCGCTCCATGCTGAAGGCGCGACTGATTGCGCGCCGTCCCACGAACTACGTGGACGCGACGAACCTCACCCCGCACGAACGTCAGAGTTGGATCAAGCTCGCCAAGGATTACGGGTACGAAGCTCAAGCAGTCTTCTTCGATGTGCCGGTGGAAGTGTGTCTGGAGCGAAATCAACGCCGCCAGCGCATCGTACCGGAAGACGTTATGCGTCGTATGGCGGCCAAGCTGCGCGCGCCAACATTCCAGGAAGGTTTCACTAAGATTACGGTAGTCAAGGTAAAGAAGAAAGAAGGCGAAGCCGCCGCAGGCTGAACGCAGGGTCTAACGAAACGGGAACACTCTCTCAAAGCCGAACGCCGCCCTCACAGGCGGCGTGAGCGTCACCGCAAATGCTCCTGCGTTATCTCCCGTGTCCGCCTCCCGAGTGACCACCACCACCACCGCCTGCCGAATGGCCACCACCGCCTCCTGAGTAACCACCTCCGGAATGACCGCCTCCCGAGTACCCACCCGATGGAGCCGAAGCATGATAGGACGGAGCGGAGCCGTGGTACGCCGGAGCTGAGCCGCGATAGGACGGAGGGGCGCTGTACCCTCTCCCGGACGGAGGAGCACTGTATCGCGGAGATTGCCCGTAAGACCGCGGCGCACCGTTGTAGCCTCCCGGCCTCGACCCTTCAGACCTTGATCCCGGAGACATCGATCTCGGAGAAAGCGATCCTCCAGATCTCGAGGATGAACCGGGCGACGCGGAGCGTGATCCATAGTCGCGGCCAGCATCACGACTCGCGGGAAGAACTCTGCCTGTAGGACGAGGTAGGGTATTCGACGCACGTTCAGAGGTTGTGCCTGCGGGGCGAGCAACGCTGCGCTGCTCCACCGTCGGCCGGCTCAGGCCTGATCTCCCGCTTTCGGGCGAACGCGGATCCGTTCTACCCGCGGAAGAAAGCGAACGCTCTTGAGGCGCGATGCGGGCACCGGACTGAGGACGCGGCACCGACCGAGTAGAAGCCGATTGGGTTGCCCGCGGCCGTGACGTGCCAGGGGTGTTTCTACTGAGGCTCTCTGCTCTTTGCGGCGGCCTCGGGACCGAGCGAAGTGGCGTTGAGGGAGATGGTTTCCCGGTCATCGTGCTTGCGCCGGGGCGATCCGCTCGGTTGTTGAGAGAGGCCAATTGCGTTCGGCCGATCCGTGACGATGCTGACGAGACCACTGGACGCGACATCGCTCGTGTCGGAGGCGCGGCAGCTGGCCTGCCTGCGTTGGCGCCCAACCGACTGGTGCGGGTTGGCGTCAAAGGCAGATTGCCGTGAAGCTGTGCGCGTTCCGCAGCGTTGGCCGAGACCCGAACGTTGTTCTTTGCGATTGGCAATGCTCCGGAGATAGCATGCTGCGAGGCCGCCGTTAGACCTCCGGGCGCATGCAGGTTTGCATAGTGGAACTGATGTCCGGAAAGCCCTGAATGTCCGTGGTTGTAAAAATTGTTGGTTATGTTCGTAATGTTTGTGATGTGCGTATTGCGGATGTTGATATTTCGGAAGTAGAACGCGCTTCCTCGGTACCAGGGAAAGAAAGGTTCTCCAAAGCCGAGCGGGCACCAGCCAAATCCGCCGCCAAAGCCAAAACCAAACGATACTCCCCAAGCCGGGCCACCAAACCAGGCGACCAGCGCAGGAGCATAAAACGGGCGAACGTAGTACGGACCGGGGGCCCATCCCCAGTATCCGCCGGTATAGACCCAGCGACCGTAGTGGAAGGGAGCGAAGCCCCAAGAGGCGTCATCTACCCAAGTCCATCCCCATGGATCAATCCAAGCCCAGTGGCCGTAGTGATAAGGCGCCCATCCGGGAGCAACAGAGGGAACCCACACCGGACCGTAGTCCGGTGTCTCACTCCAAGTACCGTTCTGGTCGAGATCCTCTGAACCGATTACGTCAGGAGATACGTAACGCCCCGAGGCAGATCGGTCCAGGCGCTGGTCGCGCTGCTGGCACCATTCGTCGAAGCTGTCGGGGGCCGAAACCTCGGAGATCTGATGGTCAAGCGACGTGCCATTGAATTCTGCGCGTTCGTGCGCATGCAAGGGAACCGCTGGGCCTTCGCCCGTCGCTTCGCCCTCGCCTTTCCACACATTGATTACCGTCCCGTCCCCACCAGGCCCGACGTCGAAGCGATAGTCTCCGGGCTTTTGCACCGCAAAGGCGAGGTTGGGAGTATCGACTTCGTAAGTCTCGCCCTCGTGCAGGCGACGGACATGGAGATTCAGTGTCCCCTGGTGCAGCTCCACTTGGACATTGTTGTCCCCAATGTTGGTCAGGGTAAGACTGGTTTCGTTGCTGATCCGCAAGAGGCCCGTGCCCACGTTCAATTCAGCCTTGGAATCTTTATCGGCCCAGATATTGTCGGAATTGGTCAACGGACGATTCAACGACCCTTCGACCCAATCTCCCGTTCCCTGGGGCTGAAGCGAAACCGATCCCGACTGAAATTGCAGACGGGCAACGCGGCCCGGCGGGTCCTGTTCAGGTCGACTAGGTTCAGTCGGATTAGCCTCGTCCTGATTCATGTCAGCCGGATAATCCTGGGCGATAGCCGACGTCAGTGACAGCAACAACAGCGCTCCCAGGAGATTTGCTAAGATTGCGTGCTTTATGCCGTTCATGGGGTCACCCCTACTTCTAGCTTCAATCCTATAAACCCGCCTCTGGCCCCTAAGTTGCGCTGCTGGCGGAGGCCACTTGAGGACATAAGAAGCCGATGGAAAATGCTACCAGGGCAGTCCGTATATATCCGAACACCCTGCTTATCTATAAGTTAGATGCGATTACTTCAGGTGTTGGAGCATTTCTTTGAAGGCGGGTGCAGCAGAAGTGCGCAGTAACTCGTAAATCATCATTTCAGTCGATGAAATTATGGCGCCAGCCGCGCGCATACGCTCTAGACCAATCTTCCAGTTCCACTCTGTACGCGAACTGATAGCGTCGGAAGCCACGTGCACCAGATAGCCGTCTCGCAGGGCGGCCAGAGCGGTTTGCGCCACGCAGATGTGGCTCTCCATTCCGCAGAGGAGCACAGTGTTGCGATTGTTGGGCAGACGCTTTAGCAAAGTGCAGAAAGCATCGCTGCCGAAGCAGGAGAACATTTGCTTATCGATGGCCTGCGATTCCGGCAGCAGGGAAGCGATGTCGGGCACGACGGGGCCCAGTCCCTTGGCATGTTGCGTGGTTACAATCGCCGGAATCTTCACGCTTCCGGCCAGGCGGATCAGCAGTTGCGAGTTCCGGATCAACTGTTCTTTCTGGAAAATCGGCGGCAGAAGTTTTTCCTGAATATCAATGACAATCAGCGCGCAATGTTCTGCTTCAAGAGGACGCCGCGCAATTTCGGCATAGTCATTGGTAGATTGGGCAAAGTTGGCGAGGCTCGAAACCATAGTCTGCTCCTGCAGGAATTAAGCCTCCTAACAATCTTCCTAGAATCTTAGACCCGCAGGTTAGTAAAGAACAGCAGAAGGGGCGATGGAGGAAACCCAGAACAGCAGAATGCCGACCGAGGAGACGATGGCTGGCTCTGGTTGACCGCCAACCGCCGAGTCCATAGAATCAAAACGGCGGACCGCTGCGCCGTCCAACCCACTCGGTGCCCCCTCGTTCAACGGCAGGACAGCTGACTCTGGATCAGCATATCGGGGTTCGAATCCCTGGGGGGCAGCCAAATTAAGCTAAAAGAGACTTACTTTCGACCGGCAAACACCGGCAAAGGCTCTCACTGTAGCCTGTTCCAGCGCGATGTTATACTTGCGCGATCGTCCACTGAGTCTTCTCGGGAGCTATCATGTCGCGGCCGGGCTTCCTGTTCAAATTTCTCCCTCTTGTTCTTGCCTCGCAGATGGGCTCGGCTCAAGAACCATTGGCAAATAGCGAAGCAGCAAGAGTCGGCCTGCATGGCCCGGTTCACACCGTGCTCACCGAAGAGTTCGACTATGCCGGAGATCCAACGGGCAAAGCCGCAGGTTCGACGATCTGGACTTATGATCCGCAGGGGTATGGGCTGGAGGAGTTTCGCTATAAAGCCGACGGGTCTTTGCACTCACATGTCAAACTCACCCGTAAGGCATGGCAAGTCTTAAAGGTAGAAACCACCAGCGTCGTGCCTGAGGAGAATCAGACTGTTATTCACTCGTTTAACTCTGATGGCGTAATCACACAGACGGAAATACACGACCGGAATGGTGAAGTGACCAGAACCACAAATGAACTCGTGCCCACAGTCGGCAACGTAACTGGAGGTTACCGGTCCCGCCAGGAGAGTCCTAACGGCGAGGTTAGCGTACTCGAAACCACCAACAGCATCGATCCGGCAACCGGTCTGAGTCGAAACATTACAACCGTTGACGGTAGGACTACCGCGTCTGCGCTGATTCAACGGGACGCCAGCGGAGCGAGAAAGCTTACTGCCGAAGCGTCGCCCAACGGCTCCTTTTCCCAGGTCGAGCGCAAACCAGACGGGACGAGCGTGCGGCATACTTATCAGGCACCCACCAACACCCACAACTATGCGACTCTCGACAAGGAGAATCGCGTGATTGAAAGCATCCAAGAATGGCCCACGTATTACCTTAAGATCGGGTTCCAATACGGCGGGTTTGGTCGTCAGATTGAAATGGCCTATTACGATCGTTCTGGAAGACTCGTGAGCAAAGACACGACTGAATATCGGAACGACAATTACGGGAATTGGATCGAGCAGAAGGAATCACAGTGGCATGCAGCTTCTGGTCCTAGCCGCGCACAGTCTACGTTCGTATCTTTGCACACCCCCACGATTGCGTACTACTGATGCCGCTAATTGGTTGAGCATGGCCGCCTCCGGCGTTTCGCAAATTCTCTATGCCTAACCGTCAGATCAAGGTTCGACTGTTCAATTGACCTGACGAGCTACCATCCTCAACTGGTTAAAGGCGTTGGAATTACTATCGGGGCTTACGGGGTGTGGAGCAAGGGAAGCGACCGTTTTGTTGGAGTTCGATTCCAAGGTATTGGAACGTTTGATGTTCTCTGGGAGTCGCTCGAAATCGTAGAGTTTATCGCCGACTGCAAGGCAAGGGAGCGACAGCAATTAGAGGCATTGAAGAGTGCGAGAAACGTCGTGCGCTATACGGGACCACGTGGCGGTTTCAAATGCTTGAGTTACGAATACGTCGACAAAGACGGTGTTCTTTGTCACGTATCAACGGCTGGTCGAGAGGAATGCGACAAACTCACGGCCTTCTTTCACGAACAGGGAATTGCGATTCGGCTAGAAGTCCTGAACTAACTAGCAACAACAGTTCTAATGCGGAGTATCCTGCGGCTTTAGAGGTCGCTCCCCGCAGAGCCCCGCCGGACAGGCGTCTGAAATGGCAGCTTGATTAGTGATATTGCATGCAATATCATTAATGCGTGGCGGTTTCGTTTGTCCTCGACACTGACGTGATAGTTGCGGCACTGCGGAGCGATAGAGGGGCCTCCCGGCAGCTCTTGTTGGCTGCTTTGAATCAACGGTTTGAATTGTTACTTTCAGTGCCGCTGATACTTGAATACGAATCAGTATTGACCAGGCCGCAACATTTGTTGGCAGGTGGGTTGAGCAGTACCGAAGTTGGACGCATACTCGACGATCTGGCCGCAATCGCAAAACCAGTTCGTCTTGCGTTCCGATGGCGGCCAAGGCTATCCGATCGTGATGATGACATGGTTTTGGAAACCGCAATAAACGGGAGTGCCAATGCAGTTGTGACATTCAATCAGCGCGATTTCGCAGCCGGCACAAAAGGCCTTAACTGCGCCGTAATTCTACCTGCAACGGCGCTGCGGCAGATTAGGAGTGTGATCCCATGAGACGAAGCAATTTCGCATTGCGACTACAGCCCTCTTTACTGGAGGAGTTGCGGAAAGCTGCGAATTCGCAAGGCGTGGCTCTAAACCAGCTCATCAACGTGGCAGTGGCGGAAAAGGTTTCTGCTTTGCGCACCGAGGAGTATTTCCGGGAAAGGGGTCGCGATGCCGATCGCGCCGAGACCTTACGGATTCTCGAACGCGCTGGCAAAGGCAATCCTCCCGTGGAGGGTGATGAGCTTCCGGCAGAGTCGCGCAACAAGCTAGGCCGTCGAGTAGCGAACGGAAGGGATGCAGCCAGTAAGCGCGTGCCAAAGAGAGGGACGTTCACCCGATGAAGGCCAATGCCGGTTCTGGGTGCGCTTATGATTTGCCGTCGGCGACCCATTGATAATTCTGGATCAGATATCGGGGTTCGAATCCCTGGGGGGCAGCCAAATTATCCTCAATAACTTGCATCAGACCTTTGCGCATCTTTAGCGAAAGAAGCGCCAAGAGGTCATATTGCACATCCAACGGACTGGTCTTGAAAAAGCACTGTTGGCTGCAGCGACCGCGGTCTTATTTACCGTCGCGGCTCCCTGCCAAATGGCACCATCGACACCTGCACTGCCGTCGGCAGACACGTCAATTGTGCCCACTCTCCAGGTCAGCGCTCTTCGAATGGACCCCTCCCCACAAGGCAGCGGAGCCTCGGGGATCGCTCCTGAACCCGAACCTCAACCGAACAAACCCCGATTTATAACGCGAATGCTGAAGCGCGGGTTGGAAGATCAGAAGGGACTCTATGCCGCACCCTTCAAGCCCTCTAACCTCAAGTGGGACGCGCTGGTCCTGGCAGGAACCGGAGCCTTGATTGCCACCGACCGACGAATCGAAAAACAGGTGCCTACGAGCCATTTTCAGGCCTATCAGAACACTTCCAATGTCGTCGTCGGCGGATTGGCTGCCACTCTGGCCGGAGTATGGATTTACGGACTCAAAACCGACGACCCGCGCGCCAAGGAGATGGGAAACCTGGAAATAGAAGCCTTGTCCAACGCTTTTCTCGTTTATGCCCCGATGCAATTTATCGCCGGCAGGCAACGTCCAGGGGAAGGAAACGGAAACGGTGACTTCTGGCGCCACCACGCCATGAACACATCATTCCCGGCCGGTCATGCCATGTTTACCTGGACTATGGCCACAGTCGTCGCTCACGAATACCCGAAGCCTTGGGTGAAAGTACTGGCTTATGGAGCGATATCAGCGGTGAGTGTCAGCCGTATGCTTGCCCGTGACCACTGGGCGTCCGATATGTTGGTCGGATCCGTTCTCGGATTCTCCATCGGAAGGCACATTTTCTACTCCCGTTGCGATCCCGAGCTGACCGAGGCGTGCCAGCGCCATTCACGGAATCGAGATCAACCCTAGCAGTCCGGCGGCGGGGCCAGCGGTGGCTAGGCCTCCGCCTCCTGATCGGCGATGCTCAGAGCTTCGTCAAGTGCGGCTACGCCCTGATCGATTTCTGATTTCGTGATAATCAGAGGCGGGGCGATCACGAAGTGGCTCATCCAGGACTGCACATAAACTCCTTGGCTCATCATTCGCGCCGCCACCCGGTCCACCAGCAAGGGTTTTCCTGAAACTTTGTCGCTGAATGTATTGAAAGGCGTTTTCGCCGTTCTGTTCTTGACCAGCTCAACCCCCCAGAACATTCCGATGCCGCGCACTTCTCCAATCGATCGATGTTTGGGCTTCAGGTCATTTAACTTCTGTCCCAGATAAGCGCCCACCTCGGTGGCCCTGTCCGCGAGCTTCATCCGCTTCATTTCATTGATGGCAGCTATGGCGGGAGCCAGCGTGAGGGGATGAGCCTCGTAAGTGTGTCCGTGAGAAAAGAAGTGGTCGTCGAAATAGGAAGCGATTTTTCCGGTAGTAGCGCAAAGCCCCAGCGGAACAGCGGCGTTGGTAATGCCCTTGGCGGTGGTCAAAATGTCGGGCACAACGTTCCAGTGGTCCATGGCGAACCACTTACCGGTCCGGCACCAACCGGTCATGACTTCATCAGCAATCAGCAGCACCTGGTGGTCATCGCATATTTTGCGAAGACGAGGCATGTACTCTTTGGGAGGAATGAGCACCCCGTTGGTTCCGACAACGGGCTCGACAATTACCGCCGCCACGTCGCTCTCGTTCTCGATCATGTGCTCGATATATTCCGCGCACGCGATGTTGCAGCTGGGGTAGGTATGGCCAATAGGGCACTTGTAGCAATTCACCTCGGGCGCGAAAATGACTCCCGGTATTTTCCCCGCCGGTTCCATCGCCCATCGTCGCGGATCGCCTGTCGCCGCAATCGATCCCATCGTGGAGCCGTGGTAGGAGCGGTAGCGGGAAATAATCTTGGTCTTGCCGGTCACCATCCGCGCGATCTTGAAGGCGGCTTCGTTTGCCTCTGTACCGGACGTAGTAAAGAAGAACTTTTCGAGCCCTTCGGGCAGAACCTCCAGCAGAAGTTCAGCGAGTTCGGCGCGGACGCTGGTGGTGAATCCGGGCCCGATGAAGGGCAAGCTCTTGGCTTGGTCCGCAATCGCCTGCACTACTGCCCGATTCTTGTGGCCCAGCATTACGCACATCAGTTGGGCGGAAAAGTCCAGGTATCTTTTTCCGTCGGAGTCGACGAAGTGGCAGTCCTCCGCATCGACAATTTGAAGCGGAGCCCAGCCTTTTTGACGGCGCCAGGTTCCGTAGGTGTATTTGCTAGTCAGCTCTCTGACTTGGGGTGACGTAAGAGTCTCAGTCATAAGTAAGCCTGCAGCGGACGGGTGGCGCGCTCAAATCGGCAAACAAACCCTTTGTGAAACTTAGTGTCCTTTGTGGTTACTGCTCTTTCAAAATACCCGGTCCTGAACCTGATCCACTAGCTTCTGCGCTGCTAACGCTTACTCTACATGCCCGCAACACAAAGCGGCAATTCTGCAATCGGAGTCAAATCTCAGCCGTTTTGGGATTTACCGCGAACTACTCAGCCAGGTCCAGCAAATCCGGCCAAGCTGAGGAGCAGAATCGCCAGCACGATCAGCGTGAACACAACGTACATCCGATCATGCTCCGCCGCGAATCCCCAGACGGAGAATGCTACCCGGGCCACGGGAGTGGCAATCAGCAGCAACAATCCCAATTGAATGATGCCTCGCCCACTGAGCTTGAATGCACTGCTGCAGATACCGCGCAGAGTCTTCAGGTCGGTGGGTTCACCACGAAATACGCGATAGTCGGCGGGCGAGTGACCATGCCGTATCAAAAAAATGACTCCGCCAGCCAAGACCACAGAAGCGGAAAGCAGCACGCCGGCGCGCAGCAGGTTGCCAATAGTTTCTTCCATCCTCTGATCAGTCCAACTTTGCCCCAGGTGCACTTCAAATCCTCCCTGTCAAACCTTTGTAAACCATCTCTGCACCAAGAAGCGCAATCACCAGGCTGAAGAGCAACCGCAGCCACTTAGTTTCGGCTTCTACCAGGATTCGCGCGCCTAGAAGAGAACCAATCAGAACGCCCAGCATTACCGGCATCGCGAGTCCGGGATCAATGTATCCTCGATTGAGGTAAATGCCTGCGCTGGCAGCCGCGGTCACGCCAATCATGAAATTGCTGGTGGTGGTGGAAACTTTGAAGGGAATCCTCATCGCTTGGTCCATCGCCAGCACTTTTACCGCTCCTGAGCCGATGCCCAGCAACCCCGACAAGGCCCCGGCGCCAAACATCAGGCTGAAACCTGTCGGCACATTTTGAACGTTGTAGCTTCGCATTCCCCCCGCGTCCGGAAAGCTCCCATTCATGCGCAACCGAGTGGCCAGAGGATCGGGCGGAACCTCACGCTCCTGCTTAGTGCGCGGACGGCGCGAAAGGAAAGCCGAATACAGCAGCGTTACCCCGAAGATCACCGCGATGGAGCTGGCGGAGACTTTAGTCGCCAGGAACGCTCCCGCGATCGCCCCCAGGGTGGTCGCAATTTCCAAAAACATTCCGATCCGGATATTGGAGAATCCTTCTTTCACGTACGCGGCGGCCGCCCCCGAGGAAGTAGAGATCACTGAGACCAGCGATGCGCCTATGGCATAGCGGATGTCGACCTTGAATAGCAGTGTCAGTAAGGGGACGAGGACCACTCCGCCCCCGAGGCCGGTGAGCGACCCGAGAAGACCGGCAGCCATCGCACCTATCCAGACCAGCGCCGTGAATTCCAGAACGCTCATTGAGTCTCCGCGAGACCCAACAGTGTGCCACAAATTCAAGATTGTCAGGTTTCCGATTAAGAGGGCGAGGTGAAGGCTGGAAAATCGCAGTGCTGGGAGTGATCAAGTCTGCGGCTCGATCTCAGCTACTTTGCGGAGATCGCGAATTCGACGACCGCAGTCCCGTTCGGGCTCACGGTGATCGACTTTTGCCAACTCTTCGGTTCGGTGAACACTGGCCGCTGAATCCTGCGCTCGGTCAGAACGTCGAACGAAGCCTCTTGCCGCGCCACGCCCCAGCCTTCGTGCCAGGCCACAAGTTCGTACTGCCCGGGAGGCACCGCAGTAAGTTCGAATTTACCGCTCTCGTCGGTCACGGCGTAGTAGGGGTGTGACACTACAAGGATCTCCGCGTTCATCCAAGCGTGACCGCCATTACATCTGAGATTCACGATGCCCGTAGACGGCATGGTGCGGGAAATAGTCTGGTTGGTAAACGGGAATGGCAAATTATAAGTGGCCGCTCCGTCCATGTGGACCGTATGCAGCACTGGGTCAGAGCTTTTCATCTGCAGCAAACTATTCTCGGGCACCAGCAAAACATGCGGCTCATACCGACAGCGCTTCTGATCGAGGAAGCGCCTGGGTTCGGGCAGGTCCATCGCCTTTCCCTGGGAAATGTTTTTCAGGAACACCACGGTATTCGCCACGCCGCCCTGCGGACCCACGATCAAGCGTTCCAGATCGCGAACCTTACGCGACTCAGGATCGCAAACTTCCGGGTCCTTGTTGATGGTAAAAGTGGCTGCCCGAGGCAACGGGCCCGACCACTTAACGGTTCCGCTGATCGTTCCGGGATTGGTAAGAGAAATAACCCGATAACTGCTCTGGGCAACGGCCCAGACCGCCATAACCAACAACAGCAATAACAACATCCCAAGTTTGACAAATCGAAACGTCATGAACGCGACTACTTCCCGCAATGGTAGCGGGTGCTTTTTCGGCAACCAAATGACGAAAGTAACATCGTTCAATAATTAGCGAGTTGCTCATGGGTAAGAGTTTGGGCTCGGCATTCCGAAAGCGAGAAGTACAACTGCAGCGGGGCGTCAGGTCAAGCCCGCGTTGCCGCGTTGGGCATTAGGTCCCAGGCACGCCAGAATTCTTTCATTTCCTCCGGCGTGCCCAGGGAAACACGGATGTAGGTGTCCATCGCTGGAAAGCGCCGACCGATCAGGATATTGTTCTTACGAAAGTGCTCAATGCTCTCTTGCGCTGGATGTCCGGTGTCCATCATCACAAAATTGGCCTGCGAATCGATGGGCTTCAAGCCCCGAACCTTCGCCTGATTGAAGAAGTTCTCACGCACCTCAGCGTTGCGCTTTATAAAATCGTTGACGCTTTCGGTGTCAGCAAGGGCGACAGTGGCGGCCCGAACCACGATCCCATTGACGCTATCCTCTGTTAAGTAGGGTTCCATTTGCCTCGCGGTCGTGTGTGAAGCGATACCATATCCCAAGCGCAGGCCAGCCAACCCGTAGACCTTGGAGAAAGTTCGAGCCACGATCAAGCGCTCGTTATCGATGGGATGATCCAGGAACGACGCGTACACCGGGGATTGCCCGGCGAAATGGTGGTAAGCCTCGTCAATCAGCACATGGCAGGTGGACGGCAGGTTACCAATAAAGATTTCCAGGTCCTTCCTGGGAGTGATTGACGCACTCGGGTTGTTGGGATTGCAGATATACACCAGCGCGGTCGACGAACTGACACGGGCGAGCATGCTGTCGAGATCGTGCTCAAACTGCTTGTCCAGCGGTACCGAAACTACCTCGGCCCCGTTTGCCCGGGCATAGTGTTCCAGCGCTTCGAACGTGGGCGAAGCCTGAATCAGTTGCTTGCCCTTGCTAAGAAAGGCCGCCGCGGCAATCCGCAGAATCTCCGTAGATCCGCAGCCCATTAGCACTTGCTCCCGCCGTACCCGATTGAGCTTCGCAATCTGCTCGACCAGTTCCTCATATTGATCAAATGGATAGCGGTTGGCCTCGGCTGAAGCAGTGCGAATCGCAGCGGTTGTCTTCGGGGAGGGACCATAGGCGTTCTCATTGCTATTCAGTCGGATGGGGCCGCCGAGATCTCGCGGCCGCATTGGCTCGAAGAGCGGTGCTGCCGACATCATGGATGGCTGGAGCGCTACGCCAGCTGCCGCTCCAATACCGACAGTGCGAAGGAAGTTTCTACGGGAGACGAACATGCGTTTCTCCGATTATTCCGCTCAAACGCGAGAACCGCGCCATTCTCTCAAAGCGCAGTCGGTTCTGCCACGCAATTTCGCCCATCGCAGATCTGCCATCGGCAAATCCCGACCGGGCTGGCGCGCGCCGTCGCGGTCAAGTATATTGATCGACTTTGCTGGTACACGCTGGTTATGCCCGAGGCGAAGCCGAAATCCGCTATCACCATTCGCGATCTGAACAGCTTTGAAGATCTGCAGAAGGCGGAAGCCCTCGAGCGCGAAGTCTGGGGCCTTGCGGATTTGGATGTACTTCCCTCGACCATGGCGGTTGCCACAAAAGAGGCGGGGAGCATCTGGGTGGGCGCGTTCGATGGTGCCGAATTGGTGGGATTCGCCTTCGGTTTCCTGGGTCTAGAGTGCGGCCAGCTCATTTTGCACTCGCACATGCTGGCAGTGCGCGACTCTTATCGGGATCTGGACTTAGGCTACAAGCTCAAGTTGGCACAGCGCGAACGTGCACTGGCGTTGCGCATTCATGACGCCCGGAGTAAGGATGCTCGCATCACTGAAATGACCTGGACTTTCGACCCCTTGCAGAGCAAGAACGCACATCTCAACTTCAGCAAGCTGGGCGTGGTGTCAGATAAATATAAGGTCAACTTCTACGGCCCAGAAACTTCCAGTGTTTTGCATCGCAACGGGACCGACCGCTTGTGGGTGACATGGCCGCTGGAAAGTCGGCGGGTGCGGGACCGGATGCAAGGGAAGGAGAACCGGTTGGAACTCGTGGATGCGCTTTCACGGCTGACGCCGCTGATCCGCTTTAACGGCGATGGCAAGCCGGCAACGTGCGATTTGTCCTCGGCGCTGGCACGGCAAAGAATCGCGATCGAGATTCCCAGCGACATCGGATTTATCGAGCAGAAAGATCCATCGCTGGCACGAGAGTGGCGGGAGGCAACCCGTTGGGCGTTTATGGAGGCCCTGCAAGCAGGATTTTTCGTGGCCGATTTTTGCCGGACGGTTCGCGGCAAACAGGGACCGGGCGCCTACCTGTTGGAGAAGGGCACAATCGAGGAGTACGTTCCAGAGATGGCACGAAATCCGGTTTCATAGCACTGAGCTTTGCGATTGTCATCCTGAGCGTAGTCTGTCCATTCGCTTGCGAATGGACAGGCGCAGTCGAAGGATCCCTCCCCGCACTTATTTCATCTATTAGTCATTGTCGTCTTCTCCTCCGCCGATGGATCCGCAGACTCCCAACCCGATTATCCTTTATGACGGCGTCTGCGCGCTTTGCAATCGCTTCGTCCGATTCATCCTCAAGCGCGATTCGCGCGACCGCTTTCGCTTTGCATCCTTGCGGAGTGATTTTGCGCTAAATATCCTGGAGCGACACGGCGTTGCCCCTCAGAATCTGGATACCGTGTACATTGTGCTTCACCACGGACAGCCGAACGAGCGGCTGGTAGCGCGCTCCGACGCTGGGCTTGTCGTCCTGCAGGAAATTGGCGGCGTCTGGGCGGCGCTGGAGGCTCTCCTGCGACTGATGCCGAGGCCCCTTCGCGACTGGGGATACAACGCGATCGCGCGCAATCGCTATCGCATCTTCGGAAAGTATGACAGCTGCCCGCTGCCCGAAGAAAAATACCGCCATAAGTTTCTCGACCAATAGCTCAACCATCTGGTGTAAATTGCTGACGGCAATTTTGCTACCGCCGCGCCGGTCCAGAACGTCACACTATCAATTGAGGATTAGATGAAAAAGCTTGCTTTGCTTTTTTCCCTCCTATCGCTTTCCTCTGTCATCTTTCCTGCCAGCGGCGCCCAGCTGGCGCCAGTTGCGGCTGCGACCGCTGCCGCCCCCACTCGCTACACGCTGCTCCTCATGGGCAACAAGGCGGGTTTCGAGACCTCCGCTCAGGACCCTGATGGCAGCCTGCAACTCTATTTTGAGTTCAGTGACCGGGGGCGCGGGCCGAAGGTCACAGAGCACATCACGCTGAATAAGGACAGCCTTCCTGTCGAACTCACTAACACCGGAAACGACTACCTGAAGGCGCCGGTTGACGAGCGATTTTCGCTTAACCAGGGCAAAGCGAGCTGGAAGAATCGCGCCGAGGAGGGAGAAAAGCAGATATCCGACAGAGCTTTTTACGTCAGCATTTCGGGAGTCCCGGAAGAAAACGCCATCCTGGCGCGAGCGCTGCTGGCGGCAGGAGGACGGCTGCCACTCCTACCCGAGGGGGAAGCCTCAATCGAGAAACGCGGTCAATTGATGGTTTCAGCGAATGGACAATCGCGCACTGTGGTGCAGTACGCCATCAATGGTCTGGATTTCACTCCCACCCCGATCTGGCTCGATCAAGGCGGCAAGTTTTTTGCCACGGTGAGTGGCAGTTGGTTCGCCGTGGTTCCAGAAGGCTGGGAGTCGAGTGTGGAAGCGCTGGCCAAGGCTCAAGATGACATTGACAATCAGCGCGCGGCAAATCTGGCCAAGACTCTGGCCCACAAGCCGACGGGTTCTCTGGCCTTTGTCCACGCCAATCTGTTTGACTCGGCGACAGCCAGCGTTCATCCCAACACCTCGATCGTGATCAGCGGAAACAAGATCTCGGCAGTTGGAGAAGACAGCAAAGTTAATCTTCCGCAGGGCGCGGAGGTCGTGGACGCCAGCGGCAAGATGCTCATGCCCGGCCTCTGGGACATGCACGTGCACCTTCAGCCCAACGATGGTCTTCTGAACATGGCGGCGGGCGTTACCTCGGTCCGAGATCTGGCCAATGACACGGATCGCCTGCTCGAAATGCGAGGCAGATTCGAGCAAGGCAGCGAGATCGGGCCGCGGGTGCTGATGGCCGGATTCCTCGACGGACGTGGTCCCTTCGCCGGCCCCACCAAGGTTTTTGCCGACAGTGAGCAAGAGGCGAAGGACAACATCGAGAAGTACGCGAAACTTGGCTATGTCCAGATCAAGATTTATAGCTCGATCAAACCTGAGCTGGTTCCGAAAATCGCCGAAATGGCGCACAGCCGCGGCATGCGCGTCAGCGGACACGTTCCCGCCTTCATGACTGCCGAACAGTTCGTGAAGGACGGGGCCGATGAGATCCAGCACATGAATTTCATCTTCCTGAATTTCATGTTCGACACCGTGAAAGATACTCGTGGCCCGGCGCGCTTCACGGAAGTTGCCGCCCACGGGGTCGAAATCGATCCAAGTTCCGACCGCGTGAAAACTTTTATGAAGCTTTTGCAGGACCACAAGACGGTTTCAGACCCCACGCTGAATGTTTTTGAAGGGATGTTTATCGACCGTCCGGGAAAAGTCTCGGCCACATATGCAGCGGTTGCCGACCGCATGCCGGCGCAGATTCGCCGCGGCTTCTTCTATGGCGGGTTGGCCGTGCCCGACGGCATGGATCAGCGTTACCAGGACTCCTTCCGCCAAATGCTGAAAATGACGAAGGCGTTCTACGACGCTGGCATTCCTATCGTCGCGGGAACTGATTCCCTGGCCGGTTTTTCCCTGCATCGCGAGCTGGAGCTTTACCAAGAGGCCGGCATCCCCGCGCCCAAAGTGTTGCAGTTGGCTACGCTCGGTGCTGCCCGCGTCATGAAACGCGATCAAGATCTGGGAACCATCGAGCCGGGGAAGCTGGCCGATGTCATCCTTGTGGACGGTGACCCCTCGGCTCACATCGGTGACATTCGCCGCGTCCGGACGGTCGTGAAGGACGGCATTGTCTATCAGAGTTCTGACTTGTACCGGGCGATCGGCGTGAAACCCTAGTCCTTGGGTCCTCATGCAGACATTCCTTCGCTGCCGCAGTAGAATCTGCGATACGGTAAATTCTTTTCACACTCCCGCGAGGAACGACGAATGGTAGACAAGGCTCTTACCACCGAAGCCAGCACCAACATCGATTCCATCCTGCAAGAGCAGCGAAAATTCGAGCCTCCCGATCACTTCCGCCAGCAGGCCCATATTCAGAGCCTGGAGGAATACGAGCGCATCTACCGTGAATCGGTCGAGCATCCGGAGAAATTCTGGGGCCGAATTGCGGAAGAACTGCACTGGTTCAAGAAGTGGGACAAGGTGCTGGAGTGGAATAATCCCTGGGCTAAATGGTTCGTCGGTGGCCAGATCAACCTTTCCTACAACTGTCTCGACCGTCACGTGCAGACCTGGCGCAAGAACAAAGCCGCACTGGTTTGGGAGAGTGAACCGGGCGAAGTCCGCATCCTTACCTACCAGCAACTTCATCGAGAAGTCCAGAAGTTCGCCAATGTCCTGAAGTCGCTGGGCATCAAGAAAGGCGACCGGGTTGCGATTTACATGGGCATGACGCCCGAGCTGCCCGTTGCGATGCTGGCCTGCGCCAGGATCGGAGCGCCCCATACCGTAGTATTCGGAGGCTTCGCTGCCCACGCTCTGGTGGATCGCATCCACGACTCGCAGGCAGCAGTGGTCGTCACGCAGGATGGGTCGTACCGTCGCGGCGCGGAAGTCAAATTATTCCCAGCGGTCGAGGAGGCGCTGAAGTCCTGCCCATCGGTGAAGCACACGGTCGTCTATAAGCGCACCGGCACGCCGGTCAATCTGCAGGCAGGCCGTGACCACTGGTGGCACGAGTTGATGGCTTCAGTCTCCGACGAGTGTCCGGCCGAGCCTCTCGACGCAGAGCATCCGCTCTACATCCTTTACACCTCGGGCACAACCGGCAAACCGAAAGGCGTGGTCCACACCACGGGCGGCTATTCGGTTGGCACTTACCTCACAACCAAGTGGGTGTTCGATCTGAAAGAAGAAGACACCTACTGGTGTACGGCTGACATTGGTTGGGTCACCGGACACAGCTATATCGTTTACGGGCCGCTGCAAAACGGCGCCACCAGCGTCATGTACGAAGGCGCGCCAAATTTTCCTGAGCCCGACCGTTTCTGGAGCATGATCGATCGCCACAAAGTGAACGTGTTCTATACCGCGCCCACGGCGATCCGCACCTTCATCAAGTGGGGCGAGCAGTGGCCGAAAAAACACAAACTTGACAGCCTGCGCCTGCTGGGAACAGTCGGCGAGCCGATCAATCCCGAGGCGTGGATGTGGTATCGCAAAATCATTGGCCACGACCGCTGCCCCATCGTCGACACTTGGTGGCAGACCGAGACCGGCCAAATTATGATTACGCCGCTGCCGGGAGCCATTGCCACTAAACCAGGCTCGGCCACCAGGCCATTTCCTGGAATCGTCCCAGAGGTTGTGTCCATGGACGGAAAGCCCGTGCCCGCAGGTTCGGGTGGATTTCTGATTCTCACGCAGCCTTGGCCGGGTATGCTGCGCACCATTTACGGCGATCCGGATCGCTATGTGAAGCAGTACTGGTCACAGATCCCAGGCGCCTACTTCACCGGAGACGGCGCCCGGAAAGACAAAGACGGGTATTTCTGGATCATGGGCCGCGTCGACGACGTCATCAACGTCTCCGGCCATCGCCTCAGTACCATGGAAGTTGAATCCGCCTTGGTGGCGCACGATGCCGTCGCCGAGGCCGCTGTGGTCGGCCGTCCGGATGAACTGAAGGGCCAGGCGATTTCGGCGTTTGTTACGCTTGAGCAAGGCCAGAAGCCCTCACCGGAATTGAAAGAAGAATTGCGACGCTGGGTCACCAAAGAAATTGGCGCGCTAGCCCGCCCCGACGATATCCGTTTTACTGACATGCTACCCAAAACGCGCAGCGGAAAAATCATGCGCCGCCTGCTGCGCGAACTTGCCAGCGGCAGCGACGTGAAAGGTGACACCACCACGCTGGAAGATTTTGGAGTCATCGCCAAGCTTAGAGAAAGTGAAGAGACCTAGTTTCTTCCTGTTGTCATCCTGAGCGAGTTAGCTCCCAGGTTAAACCTGGGAGCTTGCGAGTCGAAGGATCGCTATACTCACGTAGAAACGGATTGAGCATTGTTTTCCGGATGGGTGTCTTTCTGCATTTGGCCAATGTATCAGCTAGAAATCGTGAAGTCATTTCTGCGACTTGGCACTCGACCCTCCAATTTTTACGACTTGAAGAACAAGCCGTCACCCGTGGTGCGAAAAGCCTCTGCTAGAATCCGACTGGATGTTTCAGAAACACAATTTGGAGGGACTGGCTTGGTCGTTCTAGTCGTAGGAGGTGCGGGATACATCGGCAGTCATGCCGCTCGTGTCTTAAGGCGTCATGGTCACGAAGTCATCATTTACGACAACTTGTCCACCGGGCACAAAGCGCTGGGTGACGGTTCTGAGCTGATCGTAGGCGACATTTCTGATTCAGCCAGCTTGACGCGGGTGCTGCGCCGGGTGGACGCCGTGATGCACTTCGCTGCTCATGCTTATGTGGGCGAATCCGTCACCAATCCCAGAAAATATTTTCAGAACAACGTACTGGGCGGCCTCGCACTTCTCCACGCCGTCCTGGATTCCAAGGTGCGCAAGTTCATTTTCTCATCCACTTGCGCGGTTTACGGCATTCCCGCCAAGGTCCCCATCACGGAAGACATGCCGCGCTTGCCAGTGAATCCTTACGGAATTACCAAGCTGGTCTTGGAGCAGGCGCTTGAAGCCTACGACCGCGCCTACGGATTACGCTTCGTGAGCTTCCGCTACTTCAATGCCGCCGGCGCAGATGAAGACGGAGGCGCCGGTGAGAACCACATCCCCGAAACTCATCTCATTCCATCCGCCTTCGAAGCCATCCGCGGAGACCGCGCCGCACTCGACATCTACGGGGATGATTACCCTACTCCTGACGGCACCTGTGTGCGCGATTACATCCACGTGAATGACTTGGCCGAAGCGCACGCTCTGGGCTTGGAATATCTTTCCGGTGGAAGCTCGGCCAAGCTCAATTTGGGGACGGGCCGCGGCCACTCCGTGCGCGAGATTATCTCCACCATTGAAGAAGTAACCGGCCAAACCGTCCCCACCCGTACGGCACCCCGACGCCAAGGCGACCCGGCAGAGTTAGTGGCCGACCCTCGGCGCGCCGAGACATTGCTTCACTGGAAAGCCACGCGTTCGCTTAAACAAATCGTCGCCACCGCGTGGAACTGGGCGCAACAACACTCCGCGTCCTTGAAGAGAACCTAGAGAGGCAGAGCGCTATCGACCCAGCGTCCTAGGAGGCTGGAGGGACGCTACGATAGCGCTGCCTATTGACCGACTGAGAAAAAGCCTAGGCGCGGGGCCGCACCATTTCTAGTGTATTGTCGGGCAACCGGGAACAAGCCTCATCACCCCACTTTGGCACGCGAACTTAAATGGCGGGCCGCTCTGGTTAAAGCGAGTTCTAAATCCTGCAGGTGGCGCTCTTCGGTCAGATAGCTAATGACCATCATGCGGATGACGCTTTGGCCGTCCACCATAGTCTCCGAGATCCAGCGCTGCCCATCGCTCGTGACTTCTTCCACGATGCTGCCATGCGCTGCGGCCAATTGCTGGGGGCTGAGCTTAAACGATTTGAGCCGGAAGGTGACAATGGGCAAAGTAGGCCGAGCCGCGAGTTCAAACGCCTCTGACGTCCGGACCCATTCCACAAATTGTTCGGTTAGAGCCAGCTGACGATCGATCAATTCCTCGTACGCCTTGCGTCCGTGAACCCGCAGCGTCAGCCAGAGCTTGAGTGAGTTCATCCGCCGCGTCCATTGGGTGCTGATGCGGGCATTGTCGGGCGAGTTCGCTCCTGCCGCCTTTGGCATGTAAGGTGCCCTCACCGCGAAAGCACGTTCCAGCATTTCCGGATGGCAAGTCAAAATAGCGCCTGCCGCGAAAGGCACCGCCAGCCACTTGTGCGGATCGATAGTGATCGAGTCTGCCAGCTCGATTCCACGTACCAAGCCTCGATGTTGATCGGAAAAGATGGCCGCTGCGCCATACGCGCCATCCACATGCAGCCACAGATCGTGGCGGCGACAAATCTGTGCAATTGCGCTGAGGTCGTCGACAACGCCAGAGTTCGTTGTGCCGGCCGTGGCGACTGCGCAGAAAGGCTTTCTCCCAGCCGCTCGATCCGCCAGGATGGCCGCTTCAAGCTTCTCTGGATCAAGTTGCAAGTTTTCATCTACAGCGATCCGTCTTAGCGCCTTGCGTCCGATACCAAGCAGACCGGCGGATTTGTCGAGCGAGTGGTGCGCCTCGGTCGAAGCATAGGCTACCGGCTGACCGCCGATCGAAGCCACGCCATCATCAATCGAGTTCGGAAACTTTGCCCCCAAGGCCAGAGCGAGACCGCTGAAATTAGCTTCATTGCCGCCGCTGGTGAAAGTTCCATTGAATGCACCGCGCCAGCCGACACGTCCTCCGATCCACTGAATGGTTTCCAGTTCGATCTTCGACGCCAATTGCGAGCGCGCCAGGGTAGCCAGTTGTGGATTGAGCGCTGCGACCAGCGCTTCCGCCAACACTCCCATGTAGGTCGGAGTGGGATTCATCAACCCAAAGTAGTTGGCGCTGGGCACATGGAATCCCTGATCCACCATTTCACGGAAGAGTTCATCGAGCACCTTGGCTGCATCTTCCCCCACTTCCGGAAGCGCGTCCTTAAGCGGTCCATAAGTGCGCTGCGTGGCGGGAAGCTGCACCGCACGATCGGGGAGAGAAGAGAAAAACGTATCGATCTGGTCGATCAGCTGATATCCGAGCTTTCGGCGAGTCGCAGAATCGAAGTCGAAACTCATAGATATTCGACTACACCTTCCGTCCAAACGTCGCAATCATCTATCCGAAACTTGCGCTCAAAATCATTGGAAGATCGCCGAGTGGCTCAGGTCGAACCCAATGACGTCATCCCGAGGCCCGCGCTTTCACCAGCGGGGCGAGGGATCTGGCGTCGGAGCGGCGACTGGCCCGAATCAGCTTCCGCGCGAGATCCCTCACCCGGCTTAACTGCGCCGGATTTCTTGATGACGCCTCTGAAGGATCTAAAAGCTCGTGCCGCGCCTCAGCGCGAGATTGACGATGCGAACATAAGAGAGAGAAGACAATTGTCCTGTTGCGAAGTCGTCTATTTCTTCTTTACGTCCTCGCCGTGCTCTGTGCTTGCTCCTTTTTCTGGCCTCAACAGCGGAAACAGGATCACATCACGAATGGTGTGCGAGTCAGTTAACAGCATGGCCAATCGGTCCACGCCCACGCCCACACCTCCGGCGGGAGGCATGCCGTAAGCAAGTGCCCGGATATAGTCCTCATCCATCTGGTGGGCTTCCTCGTCACCGCGCTCGCGCTCTTTTAGTTGTTGCTCGAACCGGCGACGCTGGTCTTCAGGATCATTGAGCTCGCTGAAGCCATTGGCAATTTCCATCTTTCCGACAAAAATCTCCCAGCGTTCGGTCCAGTCGGGCTCATCGGGTTTTTGCTTCGACAGTGGCGAGACGGCAGTAGGGAACTCATAAATGATAGTTGGCTGAACCAGTTGTTCCTCCGCAACTGCATCAAATAAGTTGGCAACAGTTTTACCTGGAGGCTCTTTCGGATCGTAAGCAACGTGCGCGTGAGCTGCGTTGAAGCGTTGCACCAGGTTCTTGACCGAATCCTGCGTGGCGAAGTCTGAAAGTTCGGGTTTGGTTCCGGCCGCTTCGGGCCAGTAATGGATGATGGCCTCGCGCATGGTCATCCGCCGCCAGTTTGCGCCCGCCCAATCGATCTCATGCTCACCCCATTTGGTTTTTGTTCCTCCGGTTACGTCCTTCGCTGCCTGTTCGATAATCTCCTGGGTCAGGTCCATCACGCCGCGGTAGTCGGTGTACGCCTGGTAAAACTCCAGCATGGTGAACTCAGGATTCCACCGCCAGCCCAGGCCTTCATTGCGGAAATTACGGTTGATCTCGTAGACGCGGTCCAGGCCGCCCACAGTAAGCCGCTTGAGATAAAGCTCCGGCGCGATGCGGAGATAGAGATCCATATCGAGCGTGTTGTGATGAGTTTTGAAAGGTCGTGCTACAGCGCCGCCCGCAATGAGCTGCATCATGGGAGTTTCAACTTCAATGAAACCGCGCGCCTCCATGGACCGCCGCAGCGACTGCACCAGCTTGCTACGTTTGAGGAAGACCTCCCGCACCTCGGGATTCATGACCAGATCAACGTAGCGTTGGCGATAACGCAGCTCAACATCGGTGAGGCCGTGCCATTTTTCTGGCAGCGGCAGCAGGTCCTTGGAGAGGAACGTAATCTCATCAACATGCAGGCTCAGTTCTCCGGTGCGCGTGCGGAACAGATATCCGCCGACCCCAATGTGATCTCCAAGGTCGAGCAATTTGTACAGCTCGAAACCCTTGTCGCCCACGGCATCTTTCTTGATGTAGATCTGCAGCCTTTGTCCCCCTTGCTGCAGGTGCGCGAATCCAGCCTTGCCCATCAACCGGATGGCCATGATGCGCCCGGCGATCTTCACATTCACGCGCGGATTTTCCAATTGCTCCCCAGTTTTACCCGAGTAGTCCGCCAGAATTTGAGGAATCGTGTGGGTGAAGTCGTACTTTCGGGGATAGGCCAGTTGGCCGAGAGCTTCGATTTGTTTCAGCTTTTGCCGCCGCAATTGATAAATATCGTCGTCGAGTGCCAAGGAATTCCTTTTGTTGCGCGGATTGCGATCCCCAAAGAGCGTTTCCAGCTGAATCGGGAAAACCGATTATAAACAACGTCCGTTGGATTCTAAGCTGCGGGAAGGCTAAGGGCATCTCGTGCGGAAGGGACGAAGCAAGCAACAAAAAAGAGGGGCCGCTCCTCGGGCGACCCCAGTTAGCTATGTTAAAGGTGCAAACTCGGCTCAGTGGCTAGCGGCTGCGGCGCCACCCCCTGCCGTCTCTGCCACAACTGCATTGATGAACTCTAACCCCTTCGGGGTCCCAAGTCCCGTCACGTTGTCCCATCCCGGACCTGTGGTGAGCGATGAGTCTGTGCCAAAGGTAAAGACATCCCAGCGTGTGGAAACAGCGCTCTGGAACAGCGCGCTCACAAAGTTTGTCGTGTTCTCCAACGGCGCTGCCAGAGTCTTCGCAGATTCGTGGATGATTGTGGGCGGTTTGGGTGGCGTATTGGGAATCGAAATGACTCCCGTCACGTTATTCGGGGAACCGATCTGACGCACGTCGGTGATGGCACTAGCAGGCAGGTTGTAGAGCAAAGGTGCAGCCTGTCCTATCGGCCCGCCTCCCGCTGCCTGGTTCGCAATCGCCCAAAGCGCTGAGAACATCGGGCAAGAAAGACTGGTCCCGCCAAACACCTCGACGAATTGTGGATGACCCGGCACGCTGTCCGGAGTCACGATGATCTCGACGCCCGTCTGAGGATCCGCATCCATCGCGATGTCCGGGGTCTGACGAAAACCGCCCGGTAAGCTGCCTTGGAACGACGGTTTGGCGAAGACACTGCTGGCGCCTCCCCCTGCTCCTCCATTGAAGCCAAAAAACAGCGGTGGCACAACCGGAGGATTCGGAGTGGGATTAGCGATTCGAACGAAGTTAAGGCCCCAGCCAGTTTGGAACTTGATGGTGTGGTCCGTATTCAGGAACATGCTGGTGCCGCCAACGGCCGTCGTAAACGGGGAACTGGCGGCGAATCCGGGAGACGCGGCGTTAATACCAAAATTCGCCTTATCAAATGCGAGGTTATCGCCGGAGTCCCCGGTAGAAACATCCTGCGAAATGCCCAGCGCCGCAGCCGTCTGTGCGATGTTGTTTTCAACTACGATGATCGACGGCGCAAGATCTACAAGTACGATCTCTGGAATTCCAAAACTATTGGAGATCACGTTGCCCAGGAGATTGTCGATCGCAAAAAGATTTGCGATATCAAGGTTGGTAAAGGAGTTGTCGGCAGCCAGCACCAGCGCGATGTTGGCATCTGGGGCAATGCTGTGCGCCCATTCCACGTCGAGGGTGGTTTCGAATTGCCAATTTCCTGCAATGCAGTTCTTACCACAGTGCGCCGTTCCATTGGGCTTGAAGATTTGGAAATTTGAAGGGGTGAGCAGGGGCAGGTGGTTGAGTGTGAAGAATTGGTTGGCATCGGCCAAAATCGTATTGGATCCAAACGCATCGACAATCACGATGGTTTGCTTGTTTCCCCTCAGCCCCTTCCTATAGAGGTCAAACAGACCGTAGGCCTTACGCATTTCTGCGGGGTCATAACCGCAGGACGGAAGATGGGGTGGCGGAGAGTTGATGTCCGAACCGTAGCGATTGCCTGAGTACACCGCTGACGGGCCTCCCCCTGGAGTGGTGAAGGTAACGGTCTCAGGGGCGCGGAAACAGTTCGCCGTGAAGAACAGTCCATTCGAGCCTGCGCCCGTGACCGGGATGCCGCGGACCGGCCCGCCAGTATCGGGATTGATCGGCCGTCGCGCATAAGACTCGTAGCGGAGATCGTTTAATCCCTGCACTCCAGCCACCACACTTGCGGCAGGTCCTTCGATCGACGGCTCACTCAGATTCGCCCGGCGGATTTCTCCGCTGGCGACTTTAAAGCGATTGATCTGAACTTTGAAAGCGCTCTGCACATCTGCGACCCGGCCTTGCGCCGACACGAAATGATTATTTTTTTCCACCGACGAAATACTCAAATTGCGGGCTGTGAGAAAGTCGCGGACCGCTGCCGCTTCCCGGGCTGTCGGTGCGAAGTTTGCCTTGTACTGCTCCAGAGTGAGGAAGTGGTGATAGTTCGGAGAACTCTTGTCATACATCTCTCGAACCAGTTCGTCGAACGCCGCCTGGTTATGGTGTTTCAGCCAAACTGTCACCGTGATCTGTTTGGACAAATCTTCGGGACCAAGGTTTTCTGCGTTCGAAAGCATTCGCGAGGGAGTATCTGCCGCCGCTTGCGCCCGGGCTGGTTGAGAGAATCCAAAGCCAGCGGCCAATGTGAAAATTACGAGCAGAGTGGCGACTTTCTGGATCGACATAACTGAATCTCCTTGGAAGGGCTGACATACGCGGGATTGCGCCTTGCTGCGAACCTCGCGCGGAAAGAGCGGGGTCGAAGTTTGTCACCAGTAACAGAGCACTGTCAAGGCGTATCTGATGAGTGCAAATAATTGCACAAAATGCCAAACACCGTACCCAACAAGGCTTTCCAGAGATCAAGAGTGCGCACGCACGCACATTTCACTCGAGCAGTAACGTGACCGACCAAGATGCAGCATCACAAAATAGCGATGACGGATTACGTCTTGGGCGATAGCGGACACTCGAGTTCTTTCAGCAGTTCCGCCATCGATTGAACGCTGATCCTTGAAGCGAGGGCTGGTCAGAAGTTACTATTACGAGTCAACTGTGTTCAGCAGCAAGGCTGAGGGAAGTTAATGCCGCAAAACTACGTTCCCATCTTTATCTTCATCGCAGTGGTGGCAATCATGATTCCCCTACCGCTGCTGCTGGCCAAGTTGGTCCGCCCGGAGAATCCCAGCAAGGCGAAATTGATGCCTTATGAATGCGGCATCGATCCCGTGGACAACTCCCGCGGCCGTTATACCGTTCGTTACTATATTGTCGCAATCCTGTTCGTGGTATTCGACGTGGAGACCATCTTCCTTTTTCCCTGGGCGGTAAAATTCAAAGCGCTGGGGACGTTCGGACTAGTCGAAATGCTAATTTTCCTCGCCATCCTGGTCGTGGGTTACATCTGGATCTGGAAAAAGGGCGCCTTGGAATGGATCTAGATTGGTTTGCGCATGACTGATCCAGCTCCACAGTCCGAGACATTCGTCGCCAGCCGCCTGACCCGAGGAAATCTGCTTTTCCCCACACGAATCACGGTCACGCCACAACACGTCAGCCGCATCAAGCCTCGCCTCTTTGGCAGCAACGAGGAGAGCATCGCCATCGGCAAAGTCGCATCCGTGCACATTACAACTGGGGTGATTTGGTCGGAGATTCGGATTGATTCTTCAGGCGGGTCCGACCCCATCGCCAGTCATGGCCATACCAAAGCCGAGGCGCAGCGGATCCGCGATCTGATCGAAGCCTACCAGGCGAATCAGAAGAAATAGTGTCCTGGCTTGTGCTGCCCAAGCGGATTGACTAGGGCCTTACGCTAAAGGCAGTGGGAAAAAGCAGTAATTCTGGCATCTGCTGGGGAAGCCGATGAATTCGCGGCAAATTTTCAAATGGGCAGTATTTATTGCAGGAGTCCTGCTTATTTATTCCCTGACACTGGAAAGGATTCTAGACCCGGATCCCTCAGCCGGCTGGGTGATCATGCCGGGGTTTATCGTGGGGGTGTTCGTAGCCGAAATCATAGCCATTGGAACGAAAGGAAATGCTCACTTTGTAAATCTTGTGACGATCTTAGTCGTCGCAGGTGTCATCAATTTTTTCTGCTACCTTGGGGTCACATATCTTGTTCTCTTTCGATGGTCTAGGGCGCACAAAGACTAACTCGGTTGCGTTGATCGTGTGGAAATCAAAGTGACCCACCACCCTCCTTCCCCACGATTGACAGCCTGTTTGCAAGCTGTTAGAAGTTAACGTTCTCCTGTGTGTCGCAGCCGCGTTAGAGGTTTGTGCGTTCGCAATGTCCGAGGAAACCAAATCCCCTACACCACCGCCGACCGGTGAGCCGAAACCGGCGGCGGGTGAACCGATTCCCGGCACACTGCACTCCTCGCCCTCGGAAAAGGCTGGCGTGCCCCCGAAGTCCTCCACTCCACCTGCGGCCCACGCTCCCGCCGCACCCGCCAAGCCCTCAGGTCCGGTTCCCACTCCTTGGGATTCGCCCATGGTGACGCGGCTCAAAGGGCACTACGGATCCGGTATCGAAGCCAACAGCTATTTGGGCCAGAATTTCATGGCGGTTGATGCTTCGCTGATTCCGGAGTTGCTCCAGGTTCTCCGCGATCAGGAGCAGTTCGATTACCTCGTCGACGTTACCGCCGTGCACTATCCTCAGCGCGAGAAGCAATTCGATCTGGTCTGGATTCTTTACTCCTTCGAGCGCAATGAGCGCATACGAGTGAAGACGATGATCGCTGACGGCGCCAGCGCGCCCAGCGTAGTTGCCATCTGGCCTGCAGCCAACTGGCTGGAGCGCGAAGTGTATGACATGTTCGGCATCCAGTTCGACGGACATCCCGACCTCAAGCGTATTTTGCTGCCGGATGGCTGGAAGGGCCATCCCCTGCGCAAGGATTACGGAATCATTCAGCAGGACCAGGAATGGGTGCAGATCAACCTGGGGATTGAGAGCGGCCAATGATTGACCGGACGATGATTGACCGGACAGTGACTGACCGGACAACGACCGACCAGGCAATGACCGACCGGACCTCTCACCTGGAACTGGAACAGCACGACAAGACTTTCCTCGACTCCAACGAACTCATCATCAACATGGGCCCTCAGCATCCGGCCACCCATGGAGTGCTGCGCGTGATCCTCAAGCTGGACGGCGAAAAGGTCCTGGGCACGGAGTGCGTGATCGGCTATCTCCATCGTGGCGTTGAGAAAATTGCCGAGCATCGCACCTATAGCATGTTCAATCCCTACGTGGACCGCATGGACTACGTAGCCGCAGTCTCGAACGGATTGGGCTATTGCGAAGCGGTGGAAAAGCTCCTGAACGTGGAAGCGCCACCGCGGGCGCGGTATATCCGCGTAATTCTCACCGAACTGAACCGGCTCGCCAGCCACATGCTGTGGCTGGGAACGCATGCACTGGATATCGGCGCGATCACGCCGCTGTTCTATACCTTCCGCGATCGAGAAGAGGTCCTCAAGATTTTTGAGAAGTATTGCGGCGCTCGTCTGACCACGCACGCCTTCCGCATTGGCGGATGTCTGTATGAGACTTACGAGGGCTTCGAGCGCGAAGTAAAGAAGTTCCTCGATTTCGTTACCCCGAAGATTAATGAGTACGAAGAATTGCTCACCACCAACCGCATTTGGGTAGAGCGGACGAAGGGCGTCGGCAAGATTTCGGCGAAGGAGTGTGTCGCGCTCGGTGTCACCGGACCGGTGTTACGCGCCAGCGGAGTGAAGTGGGACCTGCGCAAAGCTCAGCCTTACGCCGCCTACGCTGACTTTGATTTTGAGATTCCCACCGGACAGAATGGCGACACCTATGATCGCTATCTGGTTCGCATGCAGGAGATGCGGCAATCGCTGCGCATCATTGATCAGGCAGTTGGGAAAATTCCCGAGGGTCCGATCATTGCCAAGGTGCCGAAGGTAATGAAACCCGCGGTGGGCGAAATCTATCATTCGATCGAAGCCCCCAAAGGCGAACTGGGATACTTCATCGTGAGCGATGGTTCGACCCAACCCTACCGCGTGCGCGTGCGCCCCCCGTCATTCGTAAACCTGCAGGCGCTCGACATGATGGTCCGGGGAGCTTTGGTGGCAGACGTCATCGCGGTGATCGGCACGCTCGATATCGTGTTGGGCGAGGTCGATCGCTGATGCTCGATTACATCACCTCCTATCTAAAAAGTGACACCACGCCGGGACAGGCAGGGAATCTGCTTTGGGCGCTGATCTACATCCTCCTCATTTTTCTCGGTCTCTCCGTCGCAGTAATTGCCATGAATTGGCTGGAGCGCAAGATTCTTGCCCACATGCAAGTCCGCCTGGGACCGATGCGCGTAGGCCCGCACGGTTTGTTGCAGCCCATTGCTGACGCCCTCAAGCTCTTAATCAAAGAAGACATCATGCCGGCCGCGGCCGACCCGTGGGTCTTCTGGATGGCGCCCATCCTGGTCGTGATTACAGCATTCACGGTTTTCATCGTGGTTCCCTTCGGACCGACTCATGCCGTCACCGACATGAACATCGGTGTACTGTTCATGTTGGGCGTATCTTCGCTGAGCGTGCTGGGGATTGTGATGGCAGGTTGGGCATCGAACTCGCACTATCCGCTGATGGGGGCGCTGCGCTCCAGCGCGCAAATGGTTTCGTACGAAATCGCTATGGGACTGGCCGTTGTGTCCGCCGTCCTGATGACCAGCCTGAATCAAACCGGCACAGGAACGCTGAGCATGATCGGCATCGTGCAGGCACAGCAGGCGCAACACATATGGTTCGTATTCAAATTTTTCCCGCTGGGTCTGATTGCATTCGGCATCTTCGCTATCGCCATGGTGGCCGAAACCAATCGCGCTCCGTTTGATTTGCCCGAAGCGGAGTCTGAGCTCACCGCCGGTTTTCACACGGAATACAGCGGCTTCCGCTGGTCCCTCTTCTTTCTAGCCGAATATTCGGCCATGATCGCCGTTTCGTCGATTGCTGTGACCCTCTGGCTGGGCGGATGGATGCGTCCATTCCCGACATGGCTCAGCGGCGAAACCTGGGACCTGGTGTTCTCGCTGATTCCAGGGCTAACCTTCCTACTGCTGGCGGCGATCGCATTTCTGGGCGTGATTCGCATGCCCAAGCACCCATACTTCCGGGTGCAGACCATCGGCCTCGCCGGTTTTGGCGCAGTGTTGGGATTGATCGGGCTGATTTTGCTACTGCCTCCGGTGCGTGACCGTATCCAGGATATTTTCTGGTTCAGCGCGAAAGTTGCGCTCTCCATGTACATGTACATCTGGTATCGCGGCACGTTTCCGCGTTATCGCTTCGACCAGTTGATGAGAGTTGGATGGAAGGTACTGCTACCGCTGGGCATTGGGGTGCTTATCCTGACGGCGATGGCGGGAGTATGGCTCTAGTATGCAGCCCGTAGCTACAACTTTTTTCTTTTACTTTCTCGCTGGACTCACTGTCCTGAGCGGCGTCCTGGTAATCACGCGCAAGAACCCGGTGCACTCCGCCCTCGCGTTGATCGTCGCGCTGCTTGGGCAGGCCGCACTGTACCTCATGCTCTATGCTCCGTTTGTCGCCGGCGTGCAGATCATTCTTTATGCGGGCGGCATCATGGTGCTCTTTCTGTTCGTAATCATGCTGGTCAATATCGAGCGTTCGCAGAGAGAAGAGCAGTTCAATAAACAATGGATTGAGGGAATCGCAGCCGCTATCACGCTCGGCGCTCTGTTTGTATTGGTGTTTGCGAAAAGCAAGTCACTGTTTCCCGATAGGGCGATTCCCATGCCGGAGGGATCCAACACCCAGCAGGTTGCAGTCCTGCTCTACGGAAATTACATGTTTGCCTTCGAGATCGCGTCGCTATTGCTCTTGGTAGCGATCATCGGGGCAGTCGTGATGGCAAAGAAAAGAATTTAGCTGAGAACTGACAACCGAGCACTAAGAACTGGCTTTATGGCGCCAATTGGAACCCTGCACTATCTGGTCGTCGCGGCTGCCCTGTTTGTTCTGGGCGTGATCGGCGTGCTGACTCGCCGTAACGTGGTTATCGTTCTGATGTCGATTGAGCTGATCTTGAACGCCGTGAACTTGAACCTCGTGGCTTTTTCCAGGATCTGGGGATTGCACGGACAGATATTCGCGATTTTTGTGATCACCGATGCCGCCGCCGAAGCCGCGGTAGGTCTCGGAATCCTGATCGCCTTCTTCCGGAACAAAGAGACGGTCAACGTAGATGAGGTGGACTTGCTGAAGTGGTAGGCAGCTTCTGGCTTCTAGCTTCTGGCTAGGAGCTAAGAGCTAGAAGCTAGCAGCTAAACAATGTTCTTTCTCTCGCACATTTATCTGATCCCGCTGCTGCCGGCCGTCGGCGCAGCGATTATGTTTTTCTTCGGCCGCAAGCTGCAGAAGGCCACGGTAAGCGCGGTCTGCGTCGGCGCGGTCGCGTTGGCACTTCTCTTTGCCTGTGGCACGGTTTGGCAATACACGGAGTACGCCCACGATAATCCCGGCAAGCCCTACCAAACCATCCTCTACACCTGGCTGGGTACTGACACCGGGCACCTGGATTACGCCACGCGTGACGGTAGTCCGACTCCGTTCCAGGCGGACGCCGGTTTCCTGCTCGATCCTCTTTCCAGCATCTGGCTGCTCTTTGTTACCGGCGTCGGCATGCTGATCCATATTTATTCGATCGGCTACATGGCCCACGACAGCGGGTACTACCGATTCTTCGGATACCTGAGCTTGTTCATGTTCTCCATGCTGATGCTGATCCTGGGGAACAACTACGCGCTGATGTTTGTGGGATGGGAAGGCGTCGGTCTGTGCTCGTATCTGCTGATTGGATTCTACTTTCAACGCCACTCGGCCAGCACCGCCGCGAACAAAGCCTTCATTGTGAACCGCATCGGCGACGCGGGCTTCCTGCTGGGCATGTTCACCATCGCCTGGTATTTCGGTTCGCTACGCTTCACCGAAGTGACGCACTTGGCGCGCAGCGGACACTTTGCCATCGGTGATCCAATCAT
>DATKEN010000133.1:0-9283 GCA_035512155.1 Terriglobales bacterium
AGCTAGACCACGAATTGAAGGCCACTGACGTAGCTCGGAGCTTTGTTCCCGCGCTTGGCAGTCCATCGCACTTGCATGAGCGTGGGAATCGAAATCGGAACATCGGACACGGGGAAATCGCAGCACACGAACGTGTCAGCCTGGAGGGGACTCGAACTAAGGATGCAAACGCCGCCGTTGCTAACATTGTGAACGCGACCGTCAAATTCCTTTGGCCGGGCACTCGCCGTCGACCCCGATAGCAAACTCCGTGCATGCACTTCAAGCACCTGCGGGAAACGCTCGTGCTGGCGTCGTTCTCGATCTGAAGAATGCGTCACAGCATCGCATCATGACCGAAGTCGCCAGTCCCGTATATTCTTCAATCGAATTAATTCGCGGCTAACCCTTCGAATGCGAAAGACTTAAGTGTTTGGCCTTGAACCAGCAAGCTTCCCGGCAATTCCAGAACGTGTTGAAACTTTCATTTTGACCATTACCAATCGCAGGAACGCCTTTACGGTATTAGGACTGATCTGCATGCGAGTTGCGATCTCTTTGCTAGTAAGACCTTGTAGGAGAAACTCTACCGTCTCACGTTCTCGTTGAGTCAGATCAAACTGTTCAGAAACCTCTTCAAGTGCCGAGTAACTGCTCGATGCATCCCGCTCCAGCAGCACAGCGAAAGCGGGCTGAACGGGATAGTGTCCGTTGCAGTCGACTTGAAAGTTCTTACAAATGTACCGGCGTTTACCCGACCTGAACTCTTTGACGAAAGCCGATCTGTCCCGACTCCTATGGTCGAGAAGGGTGGTGCGCACCCGATCCGCAAGAAAGACTTTCGGTTGTTTGATCCGATCCGCCGCGCTGGGGAAGCAGAGGATCTGAAGGGCAAAATCATTCGCTGCAATCAGATTCAATCTGGCATCTAGCAGCAAAAAACCGCTGTTGCTCGCAGCCATTGGCACAGTGCCCTCCTCGATTCAAAGCGGCGTGCACCGTCACGCCCGAACCCCTCACCGGAGTTCTCTGTGCTGGGCGTAACCGGACGCGTCCCGGTTGGAGGCGCACAAGCCGACGTTGCCGTAAAATTGAGTTCCAGCTTCTGGGGGGAGGTGGCGCACGAAAAAGCCAGAACAATACTTACATCGACTTACAGGGGCCCGAAATAAGCGAACGCAGTATGTTGCACAAACCACGCTTTGTCAAGAGGGATAGCCTCGTCACTCGAGTCATATCCATTTGTTCTAGCACGAACGGGCTAATTCGATCTTGTCTTAAACGGTTTGGCTAGTCCAATCGTGCAATTGCTGACAAGCAGATTTCGTAGTCAACTCGCCATGTAATAAGAACATGACGGAGCGGTTCTTCCTCCTCTCTCGGCTACGCGCAGGCGGTAGCACAGGCCGCATCCACTATGCGAGTTTGCGGCCACCTGGCGCAGCGGTCGGTGGCTGCGCACGGAATTGAGGCGGTTATGCTAAGGGATACTCCAGCAAGGTGCGCGCGCGGCGAAGGTGGTTCGCGAAGACGGTCTATTCTCGAATTGCTCGCTTGCCTTCGAGTCAGCAGGCGAATAGCGGTCGCAGTCGGCCTGCTCGCCTGTTTCGGATTGCAAGGGCTCTGGGCGTCAATCCGTGCCGTTCCGCACCGGTTGACTGTTCATCCAAATGGAGCAACCGTCGCAGCAAATCAAACTCAACACTTCGAAGTCACTGACGCTCAAGGAAATTCCGTTGCCGTACATTGGAACGTCTCGGGGCTCGGCTGTTCCGGCTTGGCCTGCGGGAGCATCGACGACCAGGGAGTCTACCGGACGCCATCTTCACTTCCGCAGCCGCCAGTCGTTACTCTGGAAGGCGTTCTAGTTTCGGACCCCAGTTACTCTGTATTGACACAGATCCGGCTTGAGGACGCTGTCGCAGTTACTGTGACTCCTGCTTCCGCCCATGTCGCCACTGGGAAAACGCAACAGTTCGCGGCCCTAATCGTTGGAACACAGAACGTTGCCAGCAGAGCCGAATTACCGCCGCTGCCGCATGCTGTTGCCGCAGCCCCAGTGGTTGCAAGACAGAACCTTGCCAGCAGCGCCGGATTGCTGCCGTTGCCAAATGCGGTTGCTGCGGCTCCAGTGGTTGCAAGACAGAACGTTGCCAGCAGCGCCGGATTACCGCCGCTTCCGCATCCGGTTGCCGCAGCCCCAATGGTTGCAAGACAGAACCTTGCCAGCAGCGCCGAATTACCGCCCCTACCGCATGCGGTTGCCGCAGCCTTAGTGGTTGGAAGACAGAATGTTGTCAGCAGAGCCGAATTACCGCCCTTGCCGCACGCGGCTGCCGCAGCCCCAGTAGTTGGAAGACGGGACGTTGCCAGCAGCGCGGTATTACCACCGCTAGCGGATGAGGTTGCTGCAGCCCTGGCGGGAACGGTTGTTTCCCCGCAACACGGGCTTATGCGGGTACAGACGCCTTCGCCCGTCCAAGCCCAGCGCAGCTCGGCAGGCTCTTGGGTGGCGCCGGCAGGAGCCCCGCCTGATGCGCCTGTGGTCACGTATCGGAATGGCCAACTCACGATTGATGCCGAGAACTCAACTCTGGCCGCCGTGCTGGAATTGGTGGCCGAGAAAACAGGGGCTGCGATCGAGGTTCCGCCCGGAAGCGGCCTTGAGCGCATTGTTGAACACACCGGGCCAGGACGTGCAGAAGATGTGCTGGCGCGGCTGCTCAACGGTTCTCCTTTTGATTTCGTCATCGTGGGTTCGCCGCAACCCCCGCACGTCCCTATGCAGGTCTTACTGTCTCTGCATGCAGCAGACACACCTGCAAGCCTCCCACCTCAACTGTCCAACACACCGACGCCGACCTCCGCTTCGCTTTGGACACCGCCGCATGATGCTCCGGCTGCAGCGGCTGTACCCTATGATCTCGACGGTAGAAATTTCCAGCCTCCGAAGGAGCCGCTATCTCCAGAGGTTCTCGGGCAAATGATGAGAGATCGGGCTCAACAGCTACGAGAAAAACTCCAACCGCAATGACGACACTAGCCGCACGATGGACCGGCCACAAAGCCGCCACCTATATATCCCAAAACCTTCGGGCAACCGAGCGGGTCGTCCCCAAAGTTACCCCTGCCGTATTTATGTGCCGGGTTGTCGAACTACTCCATAAGTTGGGGAAGTACTCCATAAGCATTAACTCCAGGACCTAATGGTTTTGGCTAAGCCACGTGGGTACTTGTAATGAACTCACGAAAGGTTGAGAGTGCCGCAAGCGCCACAGCTGATCCTCCCCCCAGCGCCAGGCGCCACAATCGACAGGAGGATTCACAAATGAAAAAGCTCGGATTTTTGCTGTTCCTCGTCCTGATGCTGGGAATCGCTTCAGGAACTACCTTCGCTCAATTTGAAAACAGCGACTATTTTGTCACCTACTATTCCAATGCAAATACCGCTGGGGCTCCGGATGCAACCGTGCGAATCATCAACGATGGCGACGCGGGAAACTTGTGGGCGGCTTTCTACGTGTTCGATGACAGCCAGGAGTTGACGGAGTGCTGCGCCTGCTTTGTCTCGCCAGACGGTCTGCTCTCGGAATCCGTGAATAAGGAACTCACGGCCAACCCCCTGACTGGCCCCCCGCTGAAGACACGTGGCGCCATCAAGGTCATTTCGTCTGCGACCCCCGATCCGACCGCCGCTGTTGCGGTGCCCGGACTGCGGGGATGGGCAACCCACATCCAGAGGACTGGCGCGACGACCTTCGCCGTTACCGAAGCCGACTTAGCCGACTCGAACCTTGCACCGGGTGAACAAACACTGTTGCAGGAACTGTGCCTCTTCGATGGACTGTTGAGCGGAAAACCCTGCATCTGCACGCCAGAAGATCACGACTTTTAATCTTCGGACGTGAAGGGGCAGTACGGCAGGGTTGAAGCAGCTTCGTTGAGGGGGTCTTCGGCCGGCCAAATCCAAGCATCCCGGACGCCAGCTTTACACTCGGCGTCCGGGCCTTTAAACTTATCTCATTCTCATTCCCCCGAAGAGAGGAATTCCACAATGTTAACCAGGCACGCTCTGATTGCGCTTGGATTGGGAATAGCTCTAGGCGCTTTTTCCATCCCAGTCGTTGGCCAGAATGACTCCGCTGTGGTAGCCGAGATTGCCGGTCGCAAGGTGACTGCAAATGAGCTGCAGGAAAAACAAGCAGGCAAACTCCTTCAGGCACAATACAAATATTACCTTGCCGAGCGCGATGCCCTCGATCAATTCATTGACGATCAACTATTGGAAATGCAGGCAAAGAAAGAATCTGTGAGCCTTGATGAATTATTCAAGCGTCATATTTCCATTCACGTGCAAGAACCAACGGAGGATCAGCTCCGCTTCTACTACGAGGGCGTACAAACCAGCGAACCTTACGAGAAGGCGCGAAGCAACATCATCGACACGGTACACCAGCTTCGTATGAAAAAAGCGCGGGACACGTACATTGCCGAACTTCGAGCGGAATATGGTGTGGTAATTGAGCTGAGCCAGCCCATTGCTCACGTCGAGGCGGGGAATGCTCCCAGGCTTGGTCCTGAGAACGCTCCGGTCCAGATCATCGAATTCGCGGACTACGAGTGCCCTTACTGCCAGGAAGTCAACGAGGATCTCCACCGGTTGCGGGAACAATTCCCCAATCAGGTGTCACTGGTTTACAAAGACTTTCCCCTTCCCATGCACCCGCTTGCTGCAAAAGCCGCCCAGGCCGCTCGCTGTGCGGGCGCACAAGGTAAATTCTGGGAATATCACGATTCGTTGTTTCAGACCAAGAAGCTTCAAATGTCACAGCTGAAAGAAGAGGCTCGCACGCTGAAGCTCGACACCGCCCGTTTCGATCAATGCCTCGACGGCGGAGAGCAAACTGCCCTGGTGAAGAAGGATTCCCAGGAAGGCCAGCGGCTCGGATTACAGGGCACACCGAGCTTTTTCATCAATGGCCATTTCATGAGTGGCGCCATCGGATACACCAAATTGCGGGAAACGGTCATGCAAGAACTGGGTCCCACCCTCGCAAAAAAGCAGCGGGCTGCACTGGTGCCGTCGAAGGATGGAGAGAAAAAGTAGAACGTTTGCAGCCCTCCCGCCCCCAGATTCTGGTTGAGATGACCGCGAGATGACCGCATGAAACAAGATGGCGGGACTTAGCGGTATCGCTAACCTGCGAGCGTAAGCAACTGCTTCAGTCCTTGTTGTGACTAGGTTGTGCAATAACGGATGCGGCGGTCTTAAAGGCGGCCATGCCCATGCAAAAACTACCCCCAGCACTCGCCCCGGTTAGCGTCGGTTGATAAGTTCCTGATGGTCCGTTTAGCACGTAAACATAGGAAGTAGTATACGTCCATGCCGCAGGAGTTACGCCGGTTGGAAGAGGAGCGGTTGGAAAATAACGAGCAATAATAAAATCCTTTGCTGTCGTCGTAATACTGGGGCCAACCTCTAGACCTTCGCTCGTTGCAGTCCCGTCGCTTATGTGTGCGCCGCTCCCATCTACCACCGAGGACAACGCCATGTTTGAAACTTCAAGAAAAGCATTAATACTGCCTTTGACGTGATCCGATAAATGGAATTTTAGCTCTGTTACACCTGGATTACAACTCTCACAGTACCAAATATCAAGAAACTTATTCGCGCAAGACGAAATGGCACCTGAAACTTGTTTATACGTGTTACCTCCATCTGGCGCATTGTCGGTAACACTCAAAACTTTGACACCAGGCGAAAGAAGCACCGGCATCGCGATGAGAACACTGCCCTTGCCGGTCGGCTGATTAAGATCCATGTCTGAGACCGTGCCCGCCCCGGCACTAATCGCTGCAAACTGTTGAACTATGGTTTGAGCTGATAACTCAACTCCTCCCCACAATAACAGCAGTATTAGAAAGTTTTCCTTCATATCCTGCTCCCTTCCATCATTGAAGTGATATGTTTTCCATTCCCCGCAGATTCAGGCTGAAATGGCCATGAAAACAGGGCCGGGGAGCCGGAAGGGTCTCTAACCCTGCGAGCGCGCCGTTTTCAAGTCGCGGGCATGAGCCATCCCGCTACTTATCTTCCGCTTGAGGCTTAATCTGGGCACGATCAGCCGCCATGATCAATGGCGTGGTGCCTAGCATAGCGATCTTGCCGGTCACGCACACCCGCTTGCCCTGGTAGGCAGCAACGGCCTCTTTGGGTCCCTCAGGCTTCGACCCGAATGTCACGAAGAAGAATACCGGGTTCGGTTCAGGCTGATCGAGATCGAAGGTTACCGGTTTTCCGCGGCCTGCGAGTCCATACTTAGGAATCTTGGTGTCTACCACCTTTCCGCACACGGTTACCGTCTCGCCGGGGTGTTTCTTTGCCTCGGAGGCGGTTATGCGCGGTGGCGTCGCGCTCTGTGCAAAAGCGAGCGGCGACAGGCCCATCATACATATCATCACGATAAGCGTCTTCATATTTGTCATGTTCCAGTCCCGTGGTGTGGCTTGAGCGTTAAAAGCCAGCAGATTCAGGAAATCAGCGCTGCATGGCGCCAATCATCACAGCCAAGCATCTAAACTCAGATCCTGCAACGCGTCAATTCCCCTTTTGGTTAGGCTCAAGACTGCTTAATCCGGTTCGGCTAAGCCACCTGGGGGATTGCAAGAAGAGGCACTAAGACGTAATCCCTTAAAGGTCACGAATCTGCTCCGCGCTCTTCTCCAAAATGAAGCGCCTCAGTGCATGAATTGTGCAATTTAGTTGCGCCAGAATACGGCCAATGATCCCCCGTGGCCGCCAACAAGGCGCTGGAGTTGCTCACAATGCCCGGCTCCTTCGGGCCTAGGGGGATTGGTTTGACAGGTCAGGCATCGCCTCACTCCGCCCGCCGTTTAGCCTACTCCCCAAAATAGCTAACAGGAGGTGGTTGTGAGATTTCGTCGCGTTTCAGTGTGCATCCTCACAGTGGGTCTGCTCCTCGGTCCCTCCGCGTTGGCGCAGGCGGATGGCCAGCATTCCTCCCAACCTGCTTCGACCGCGACTGTGCCTCGGTTGATTCGGATACAGGGAGCCGTGCGTGATGAGGCAGGGAAACCCCTCAGCGGACGCATCGGCGTCACGTTTTCTCTGTACAAAGACCAGAATGACCAGGAAGTGGTTTGGCAAGAAGACCAGAGCGTGCAACTGGATTCAGCCGGGCGCTACAGCGTGCTGCTCGGAGCGACGAATGAGGGCGGTCTGCCGCTGGAGATTTTCTCCGCGGGTGAAGCACGCTGGTTAGGCGTCCGCCCTGACGGACAGGCGGAGCAGCCGCGGATTCTGTTGTTGAGCGTCGCGTATGCCCTGAAGGCCGCCGACACTGAGATGTTGGGAGGCAAACCGGCTTCGGCTTTTGTCCTCGCAGACAGTCAACCCCCGTCCGCTCAACTGGCCTCCGGCACCACTGCGGGATCTGCTACTTCGCAGCGCGCACCACAGATTCTTAATTGGAGTCCGGGCGCAGTCCCGTTGATCCAGCCGAATGCACTCTGTTCATCCGTCACCAGTGATGGAACCGGCTCGGCCAACCAGATCTCCAAATTCACCAGCGCCTGCAACATTGGGAATTCCGCCATCTTCGAATTGGGCGGCAACGTAGGCATCGGCAATACCAGCCCTGCCGGCATGCTGGACGTTTCGGGGACCGCCTTCATTCGAAATTCACTGAACGTTCTGGGAGGCGCTATTTTCGCCCCCGTCCAAACCGCCACGCCCACGCAAGGATACGCCTCCAACCCGGTGGACATCGAGGCTTCAGCGTACAACACTTCTGTCGCCGGGCCGGTGTCTTACGTTTTTCGCTGGCAGGCTGCCCCGGTGGGAAATAACTCTGCGAACACCGGAGCAACGCTCAACTTGCTGTACGGTGTCCCCGGGCTCCTCAACCAGACCGGCTTGTCCGTCGCCTCAAATGGGATCCTGAATTTTGCATCCGGGCAGACCTTTCCCGGCGCCGGCAGCGGGACGGTCACCAGCGTAGCTACGGGCGCAGGCCTGACGGGCGGCCCGATCACCAAGAGCGGCACGATCAGCATTCCCGCTGCCGGAGTAGCGAACAGCATGCTGGCAAATCCTTCCATCACCGTGCAGGCTGGATCGGGATTGTCCGGGGGTGGAACCGTGGCCTTGGGCGGCACGGTCGCGCTTTCCAGCAATCTTGCGGGCACGCAGAATGGGATCGCCTACTTCTCGAGTCCCACGAGTCTGATTTCCACACCTGCCCCTATCAACGGGCAAATCCTGATCGGGTCGACGGGCAATGCTCCGGTGCTCCGCACACTCACTGCGGGCCAGAACATCAGTATTACGAACAGCCCCGGATCGGTCACAATTTCTGCGGCGAGCGGAAACGTTGCGACATTGCAATTCTTTGTAACCGGCGGCGAGCGTACCGGAGCCTCTCAAGGTCCGACCCCAAATCTTACCAAGCTTTGGGGATTCCTCTTGCCTTACAACGTTATCACTACCGAAATAAGGTACGACGTAACGACCACGGACAATACGGCGAATAATTATGACATTGGCATCTTCGATGGCTCGGGGAATCTCGTGGTGGATATTGGGCCTACTCCAGGAACTACCTTCGCGCCGTCAAAGAGTTTCCTAACGTCGAAGTGGACTCAAGGTTCCACTGTCCTTAACGCTGGTCGATACTATATTGGATTTACCACGAATTGCTCGACCCTTTGCGCCAAGGTCGGAGCTGCGACTACCTACGTAAGCTTTGCCATCAACGCCTCGGCTGGAACATCCTCGGGCGGAGCCTTGCCATCGACTTTGACGCCACCGGCAGACACTTGGGGCACGGGAATTCAACCAACATTCGTGATCCAGTGATCTTTCAGGCGGAGGTATTTGGGTCGCACCCTGAGTCATTTAAGGCCAGAAGACTCTGTTCCCGCGCGATGTTGCCCCTCACGGCAGGCTTGCAGCCACTGTGTCAGAAACTCGCGCAGACCTTCTGGCGGTTTGATCCACAGAGCAGCCGCAGTTTTGCGCCATTCGGGGCGCACCAACACGCTTACGCCAAGGATACCAAGAGCAAGGAAAGCCCGCTCGTCGGTCGCGTCATCCCCCAGGTAGGCGACGGGAACCTCCGGACCCATTTCATCTAGGATAGTACGGACTGCATCTCCTTTATCACGACCCGGCATGCGCATTTCAACACCGCCATCGAACTCCAGCAGTTCCATTGGCGTACTTTGAGCAATCGGCAACCACCCCAGCAAAACCTGGCCGCGGATTTTCGCCGCAGTCGCTTCG
>DATKEN010000134.1:0-3761 GCA_035512155.1 Terriglobales bacterium
CTGACCAGCAAGGACAGCCTACGCGGTCTGGCTGCAGCCATTGATTTCTTACAGGCCTTTGGTCGCCACCTGCAAACGGCGGAGAATCCTCTGCCACGCAATCAATAGACTTCGAAACAAAGTTATCGGTCGTTTTGCTTACCGGCAAAACTATCTCCGAGCACGTTACCAGCCCGGGTATTCCGGAGCAACCCGCATCCCCCTAAGTCGCCCGAGACGTATCAGAGCGCCGGCTTGAAGGGTCTACGGCTTATCTTCATCGGGGATGGGAAGCTTCTCCTCAATCTTCAGGAGTTTCTTCGGCGCATGTTTTCGGAAAAGACGCTTCATGTCGGGTGTAAATTCGCGCAGAAGATCGTCGATCGCATCCGAGCTCAGGGCCCCACTAAAGCGGTTCATCGTATCCCCCAGGCTCCGATCATGTCTGGGGTAGTAACTATTTTGCAGCGCGCTGCTGAATAGCGCGCCCAAAAACTCAGATGTGTTGAACGTGCGATCGCCTTGGTCGTTCTTCGTAATCACGACCCTGGTTACGGAATACCAAACCCGAGGGAAAAACCTTCGATTCGACGAGTAGAAATATCGCGGGTCCTGATGCAATATCGTCGACAACGCGAACCCCTGGATGAACCTGCGGGATTCTGTATTCGCCAGGGTCGCACCGAATCGTTTTCCCCAACCTTGCATACCTCCACCATAGTGCGGCCACTGGCCCGTGGCCTGAGCCTCCGTGGCCCCAAAGGCTGCCGAGGCGAATGTATAAGGCGAATACGTTTGTTTAAGAAATAGGTCTAGCTTGCAATGTGGGGACAAAGGCGAATAGACGGTAGATCCAGCCACCGTTGTACCTGGCTCGGGTTTTGCCTTGGATTGGGTCGCAGTGTCAGGCGCTCGCAAACTGCACAAGGTTGCTGCCACTTGATCTGACTGTCGACGCGGGTCGCTTTCGACGCCGTAGTACGCGGTGACCGGAACGGATTTCGCCGGTTCCTGTGGAACGGCTAAGACCTGCGCATGGCCGAGTCCGATTGCGGCCACAATCGAAAGCGTCAACAGCGTGGCGTGGGTTATTGAGGTCACCTTCTTGTGTCGTCGCAGTGGTTGAAAGGGAGACACTTTGTTGTCCCTCAAAACGGAAAGCGCACCGAAAGAATCCAGCGATGCTTATGTTGGTGTGCATTCATGTCTCCAAATGTCACGTCGGTACGTGACCAACTTGTTCCTGGTTGAATGGGAACGCACGTAGGAATGAATCACGCCCGAGTCGGCATGCGGACACCACGTCAGCACCCCGACGTTGCTGGCCTTGCCTCCTGCCAAATCTTCAACGCGATGAGCTCGCAAACCTTTGCCCCACAATGTGAACTGGCTCTCTGAAATGCAGAGGCTTTTGGAATTGCAACTGCATTCCTCAGTCCCGAAAGGGTGGTTTAAATGAAGCCAATAAGCCGTACAGCAGTTTGGAGCGTGCTCTTCCTCGTGTCATTGGGAACCGCGCTCGCGCAGCAGGTCAAAACCGACTTTGATCATCAAGCCAATTTCTCTCAGTACAAAACCTACTCCTGGCAGACAATTAAACCAGCGAATTCTCTTTGGGACGCGCGGATCAAGAGCGCAGTCGATGCCCAGTTGGCAGCCAAGGGCTGGACTCAGATCGACAGCGGTGGCGACATAGCCATCGTGGCGATTGCCACATCACATACCGAAAAGACGCTTCAGACTTTCTATGACGGTATGGGCGGAGGATGGCGTTGGCGAGGATTCGGAGGCATGGGCGAAGCCACCACTACGGAGGAGGACTACAAGGAAGGAACCCTCATCGTCGACATGTACGACGGCAAGACCAAGCAGTTGATCTGGCGCGGGAGCTCCGAGGACACTGTGTCCAACAACGCTGAGAAAAATGAAAAGAACCTGGATAAAGGTGTCGCCAAGATGTTCAGGAAGTTCCCGCCGCAAAGCGCGAAGAGCTAGAGGTTTTTGTCGCCGGGGGAGGCTGAACAGAACTTAGAGGGGGAAAAGAATGAAAACGCGCAAACTTGGCAACTCCGATCTCCACATCACTCCAGTCGGCTATGGTGCCTGGGCGATAGGCGGCTCGGGGTGGCAGTTCGCTTGGGGGTCTCAGGATGACAACGATTCCATCGCTGCCATTCACCGCGCACTCGAACTCGGTGTCAACTGGATTGACACAGCGGCTGTCTACGGTCTCGGGCATTCTGAAGAAGTCGTGGCGCGCGCCCTGAAAAGCTGGCCTGGCCCGCGGCCGTACGTTTTTACCAAGTGCGGCCTCCGCTGGGACGCGGATGGCAACGTGAGAAAAGTGTTGAACGCTGATTCGATCCGGCACGAGGTCGAAGACAGCCTCCGTCGCCTCTCGGTCGAGGTGATTGACCTCTACCAGATCCACTGGCCTCCTGACCCCGATTCAGCCGAACTGGAAGAAGGATGGTCAACTCTCGCCTCCCTGCAGCGACAAGGCAAAGTACGCTGGATTGGAGTTTCCAACTTCACTGTCCAGCAACTGCGCCGCGCACAGGCCGTGGCTAGAGTCACTTCCCTGCAGCCTCGGTACTCGCTCGTGCACCGCGAGGTCGAGGACCAAGTTTTGCCTTATTGCAACCGGGAAAACATCGGAGTCATCGTTTACTCTCCAATGGCTTCCGGCCTGCTGACCGGCGCCATGACCCGCGAGCGCGCAGCCAAACTATCCAAAGACGATTGGCGAAGGACTCATCCCGACTTCACCGAACCCAATCTGTCTCGCAATCTCGCACTGGTTGAGCACTTGCACCAGATTGCAAGACGCCACAACAGATCCACCGGAGAAGTCGCGATCGCCTGGACCCTACACAATGCCGCCGTCACAGGAGCCATCGTTGGCGCCCGCAATGCACAGCAGGCGGAAGGAGTGATGCGTGCCGGCGAACTTCGCCTCACGGATGAAGACGTGAGCGAGATCGACACTTTCGTGAGTGAGACCGCGGCGTGAATCGATGCAGCTCAACGAAAACAGCCGGCCGACCATTCGACGCGGGGGTGAGCAGAACATGGTGAACGAAGACAAGACGACCGTAAACACAGCCCTGGAACACTATCTCAAATCTGGCCAACAGTTCGGAGACGGCGAGAAATTCTACCTCTTGGGCTTCGAAGCGGCTCTGCACGCCAGAAATCGCTGCAAAGAGTTTGATCAGATCGCGTCCGAGATGGCGAGCGACTTGGAAGAATTGCAGCGGCAATATCCCGGGACCGCGGTGGAAGAGCCCTTTGCGCAGGGATTTCAGCGAGGACGGGAATACTACCAGCGCCTCTGCAACGAATCCAACCCGGCATGACCCTGTAGCCGAAATAGTAACTTGAAGCTCCCTATCGCTTCTTCGGGCGCCGGCTTATTGAATCCAACACTTTTCCTCAGCGTTTGAATCTCGATGATGTCCTTCGATTGACATACTGTCACGCGGCGGGCGTCATTTCTCCAGGTTTTTGACCTCAAAACTTCTTCCGACTGAAAAACAACTCCCGAGTCGGTGCCGGCGCATTCGTCGCCCAGAAATCAGTTTGGAATGCCACTTGCTGATGCCAAGGAGTATGAAAACGGAGACGCGTGACGGAGGGCCGAGGTCGTGAGCGAGATGGTTGATTCTTCGGGTGTGCACTACGCAGTAATAGCAGGGCTTCGCACCGAAACTGGTCCCGAGCGCCTTGTGATTGCGTACCCAAACGAGAAATCGTTACGCGATCTCATCGCGCCACGCTCC
>DATKEN010000135.1:0-2247 GCA_035512155.1 Terriglobales bacterium
CCGGTGTCGGCGACGACGATACGGGAGTCGGCATCGAGAATTTGAGCAGGCGCGCCGAGAGAGGTGGTCTTGAACAAGGCAAGCTTGTTCTTATAAGTGCTGGCCCTGGGATCAGGCACTGCTCCATAAGTAACCAGCATCGCGTCATCCCGGGAAATGCTGGAATCGGGAAACTGCGGGGAGCCTGGTACACCCACGGATGCCAGAATTTCCGGCTTTCCGCCTTCGAGCGGAACACGCATCAACCGGCCAGCCTTGGCATCGAAGTAATACACCCACTTGCCCACCGGCGAGCAAACCGGAAGGATGTCATCCTCGCTCTCCGTGAGACGTTTGAGGTTCGAGCCGTCTGCGTCCATCCGCCAGAGATTTGATTCCCGGCCCTCGCGGCCGCCCATCTCGACCACGATTGAGCGTCCTCCTCCACACACTGCCGCACGACCCAGGATGGTGGCGCTGTCGCTGAAAAGTTCCGCCTGCTTGGCGCCATCCGCGCTGGTGCGCAAAAGTCTGTCCGGCAGAACCAGAAGCAGGTCCGAATCGCTCAGCCAATGGACGTCTCTTGCCTGCCGAAGCTGCCTGGCAAGTCCCGGAAGAGCCTCGCCAGCGCTGCCGCCAGCCGCGGGAAGCAAATCCAATTCAGCGACATTCTGGGACTGGATGGTGGTCAGAGTTCGGCCGTCAGCGGAAAGGCTCACGGTACTGTAGTCGTTCGTATCGTTGGTGATAGGCTCGAATTTTCCTTCAGGGTAGGAAACATAGCCGATCTGGCCCCTGCTGTAGTTCGTACTTCGGTCCTGGTAACGAACCACCAATCCGTGTCCGTCTGGCATCCAGCACAACTCAAGAATGCGCCTGCCAGGAAAAGCAAAAAGAAGCATTTCGCGGTTGCTGGCAATGTCGAACACCGAGATGCTCGCGAGTTCCTTATCACTGCCGAAAATCAGTCCAAAGGCGATGCGTTTGCCATCCGGGGACCAGGTGAGCCATTGAGGGTAAGCTCCCGTACGGATGAAGAGTGTCTGTTCGCCGCTGCCGTCAGGGTTTGCGGAAAGCCAGCGGCACTTGTCCGGCTCCGGACTATTGCAGCGAATGTAGATCATACGCTGGCCGTCAGGAGAGAAAACTGGGTGGGCGTCCACATCGCGGACCAGGAGTTTCGGAGTACCGCCTAAAACGGGCGCACGAAACAAGAGGTGGAAATTCCCAGTCTTGTCGCCTGCCTGGCGAAAATATAGATAGTTGCCATCGGCAGAAAAGGAGAGAGAAGCAAAGGCCGCCGGTGAAGGCGCGATGACCTGGGTGTCACTACCTGTGGGCACGTTGCGGAGCCACAGACTGTCGAGGCCATTTTCGCGGATAGCGATAAGCAGGTATTTGCCGTCAGGGGAGATGGCGGTGAGCATGGCCTTGCCGGATGTTGTCGCCTGACTGATGGAATACTTCGTGAACGGCCGCGGCGCGCTGTGCACGAAGAAAGAGCGGAGTCCAAAACCCACTGCCGCCAGCGCGATCACTGAGATCGCGGTTATTAATGCTGTTTTCGGTAAGCCGCGTTTCGCTGGGATTGCTTGTGAAGTTGCGGCGTTGGATTGCGCGGCAGCCACCCTCCGCGATCCGGACTCCGGAGCGTGTGCGGCCGATCCGCTGTCAACATTAACGCGCCCTGAACTGGTGTCGCGTTTCAGCCGCTTCAAGTCCGCGCGCATTTCCGCGGCGCTTTGGTAGCGCAGATCATGATCTTTTTCGAGCGCCTTGTTGATGGTGTCCTCGAGCTTCGCTGGCACTTCCGGATTCAGCCGGACCGGCGCCACAGGGGCGCGATTCAGAATCGCCTCGGTGATCACTCCCGATGTGTCTCCCCGAAAGGGCAGAGCGCCCGTCGCCATCTCATACAGAACCACGCCAAACGAAAACAGATCGGTGCGCGCATCCAGCTCTTTTCCGCGCACCTGCTCCGGCGACATATAGGCGACTGTGCCGACTGCCACGCCGGGGCTCGTCAGCAATTCGTCTCCAATGGCCGTGGGCATTGAGGAAACGCCGATACCCTGCGCGATTCGAGGCGATGGCGCCAGCTTTGCCAATCCGAAATCGAGAATCTTCACGTGGCCGCGCTTGGTCACGAAAATGTTTGCCGGTTTGATGTCTCGGTGAACCACGCCTTCGGCGTGCGCGGCATCCAGCCCGTCCGCTATTTGGGTGGCCAGATCAAGCAGGGTTTCGATTTCCATTGACCGGCCACCG
>DATKEN010000136.1:0-2571 GCA_035512155.1 Terriglobales bacterium
GTTTTGCCTCCTGATCCCGCCCCTGCTTGCGATACACGAGCCCGAGCTGATATTGGACGCGGGCATCGTGCGGGTTCAAACGGGCTGCCTCTTTCAACCACTCTTCAGCGGCCGCTAGATCGCCCTGTTTGAAGTATGCGAAGCCGAGATAGTACGCGGTGTCGGGAAAAGGCGGCTGGGCGATCGCCTGATTTAAATTCCGGATGGCGCTCTCGTAGTGAAGTTCGTCCAAGTCAAGACGGCCCAAGTAATACGAGATGTTGGGATGATCTCCAGCTTCGCGGCGGACGGCTTCGAACTCACGGCGCGCCTCCTCGGGCTTTTTCATTTCGAAGAGGGCGACCGCCAGCGGAAAGCGCGCTCTAAGGGTTAGCTTCGGATCAAGCTTGAGGGCGACCCGGAATTCAGCGGCGGCCACTTGGTATCGATCGTCTTTCAGGGCGTCGTAGGCTCGGCCCAGGTGAGCGTCCGCCGAGTCCGCGGGCGCTGCTTGTGCGGCCGGCACTTTTTGCGATTTCGCGCTTGTGCCGCCGAAGGTGACGAGCGTCCATGCGACCAGAGCCGCCGGAATCCACGGTTGAAGACGCCGAGTTCTGCCGGGCTTAGTGCCGAGTTTCATTGTTTCGCCCGATCTTTGTTTCGCGCGATCTTTGTGTCGCTCGATCACTCTGCACGATTCGCCGGTTTCTGCGCGGCCTGGATCATGAGCGCGTTCGCAATCTTCTTGATGGCGGTCACTTCTTCTTCGGTCGCGGTGGCCACGTAGTCGCTCACCAGCTTGGCACATCGTTCCCTGATTTGATCGTGAGCGGCTGGATCTTCTCCTCGCACAGCCAGTAACTCCCTGAGCCAGTGTTTGCCGTAACCGGCATGGATGGTTTCGTCGGCCCAATCGAAATCCATGTCATGCTCGCTCATGGCATCGCCGTAGGTGTGAAAAAGCTGAGCGCGGGTTAGCTTGTGGCGGATGTTCTTGGTCTCGAAAAAATAAAGCATGCCCAAGCGATAGATCGGATCTTCTCCGGATGCGCAGTCATAAATGTAAGTTCCGAGAGGGAGCTGGGCCGGATCGAAGCCCCATGCGATGAGGCGCTCATAGCCCATGCGGCAGTGGCGGGACTCGTCATAAGTCCAGCGCGCAGCGTCGTGAATCCACTCCCAGGGCAAGACGTCAGCAAACGCATTCAGCATCAAGCCACCAGACTCGATCGCCCAAACTTCATTCAGGTGACTGATCGCGGAGCGCAGTTGCAGTTGCATCCCTTCACCGTAGGGAAAGTTGGGATCGACCACATCTGGCCAGTAGAAGCGGCATGGCCAGAAGCGCGGATCACGGGCAGGCCGGTCGGGAATGGAATATGCCTTCGAGCCGTGCAAAGGCCCAGCTGCGGTGGAAGCTGGTGACGCGCCCACTCCTACACCTCCAACCTGTGAAAGACGATTGGCAACTGTGTTCGCCCACTCGTGTGCGCCGGCGCGCGACTCGGGATTGTGGGAGAGTTCGGATTGGGCCCAGCGTTCAAACGTGGCAATCTGATCGAGCTTTTCGATGAGTGCGAGAGAAAGAAAACGGTGCGTTGGACCGTCGGCGATCGAATCGGATGCCGTAAGGTATGACTGGTAAGAATCGCGCAACGCGGGCAGAAGAACTTTTCCTACGCTCTGGAGGAAGGCCGGAACCGAGGGCGAATCCTTTACGGCGCTGAAAAGCTCAATCAGCGCTTGATCGGCTCCTTCTTCTTCCAGCAAGCGACTCGGGAATCGAAGTTCGAATACTCGATTCCTCAATGCGTGCGCCGTTTCCGCACCTTGCCAGACGAAGCGAGCAAGGCTGGTTTTGATTTCGAGAGGTGCGATGGCAGGGATCCACGCCGCACAACTAACAAGAACCATGCGCTCACAAAAGTAAAAACGTTTGAGCAGTTGTGCGGTATCCAGTCGCATCCAGCGCGCGCGAGGCTGCGGGGTAAGTAGAAATGGGGGAGACTGCGACGACTGCGACATGGATTTCCTCCCTAGCCGACCCTTTTGCTAAACGGAATTGCTGAGCGCGATCACGATCACCGCTACGATCAGAATCACCAAGCCGAGATTCAACAACCGGCGAGCCGAGGCGGACGCGCCTTGCCACTCGCCTCTCCACCATCCCCATATGTTACCCGTCACGATCGAGATCGAGATGAACAGCGGCCAACCTGCGACCAGGCCCCAGCGTCCGAGCCGTGCAGCGCCGGCCCCGTAGAGGTAAAAGCTGCCAATCCACATCAGTGCCATCAGAGCGCTCAAGCTCAAATTGCGCGGCGCCTCGGCGTTCCAGTATTCACGGAATGTATTCCGACTGAACATCAAATAGAGGCAATAGACAAGGTTGGCGACGCTCCCCAGCGTGAACAGAAGTGCCCAGACTGTATTTCCGGACGACGCCTGAGAGACGCCCATTGTTTCCGCAACACCGGTCACGTTTTTTGCGAAGGCCATGCCGACGTTGGGCAAACAGGACAGAACTCCGGCAAGGACAGCAATCACCAATCCGACGGTGAGGGTGTTGGAGGACACTGTGTTCGATTTTGT
>DATKEN010000137.1:0-2578 GCA_035512155.1 Terriglobales bacterium
AGATTTGACACACTTCGTCAATGACAGATCCATCGGACGCCGTCAAAACGCCACCTGTTATCCATGATCTGACGGGCAGCATCCTGGGACGGTTTACCCTCCGCGGTTTGCTCGGCGCCGGAGGCATGGGTCAGGTCTATCGGGCGGAAGATAACACTCTGAAGCGGGTGGTCGCCATCAAGCGCATGGCGCCCCAATTGCAGTTCGAGGAACGTGACCGTAAAAGATTTCTGAAGGAAGCGCAGCGAGCCTCCGCGCTCAATCATCCCAACATAGCCGCGATTTACGACGTTCTGGAAGTCAAAGGAGAAATCCTCCTGGTGATGGAGTACGTCGAGGGCGTCACCCTACGGCAGCGCCTGAGGAAACCGATCAGCATTGAGGAGTTCCTGGATGTGGCGATTCAGTGCGCCGAAGGTCTAGGAGCCGCGCACCAACAGCACATCGTGCATGGCGACATCAAGCCGGACAACCTCATGCTCACCCCGGCGATGCGCGTGAAGATCCTCGATTTTGGAGTGGCCAAGCGGTTTGCACACTTCGATCCCAACGATGCGACTGAAAGCCTCACGGCCTCTTTGAGCGGTACACCGGCTTACATGGCGCCGGAAGTATTGCTGCAGAAACCCTATGACGGACGGGCGGATCTGTTTTCCCTGGGCCTTACCTTCTACGAGATGCTGGGCGGCAAACAACCTTTCCAACTGGACAGCTTTGCCGGAACGCTCGCCCGAGTTCTGCACGTCGAGGTGCCGCCATTAAGCAAAGTGAACCGTAGTATTCAGGCGCCGCTGGCGGGGTTGGTGTCGAGAATGCTGATGAAGGACCCGCAGGACCGCTATGCCAGCACTGCGGATGTAGTCGCGGATCTGCGGAAAATCCAACAAGGCGGCAAGCCCGCCACAGCGAAGGGCGACCGACCGCACTCGCGGACGGTGCTCCAGTTCGCAGTCATCCTGGCGATTGCAATCGCCCTCCTATCCTGGCGGCCAGCGCGGCAGCTTTGGCAATCCCTGGCAAAGAAGCAACACGAAACAACTGCTCAGAAGCTGCCTCCAACGGAAATCCTGGCAGTGCTCCCTTTCACGGCTGTCGAGGGAAACCCAAAGCTGACAGCGTTGGGTCAGGGCTTAGTGGACAGTGTTTCGGCCAAGTTGGGGCGTCTGACCGAGGATCGGGCGCTGGAAGTGATTCCGGCGGGCACGTTGCAGCAAAGGAGCGCGACGTCGCTTGCGGACGTGCGCTCGCAGTTTGGTGCGAATTTGGCTCTGCGGATGACTCTGGAGCAGTCCGGAGAACTGATCCGGGTGAATTACTCGCTGCTCAATACCCAGGACGGAACCATTGTGGGAGGTGATTCGGTTGCAGTGCCGGCTGCGGACGCGTTCGGCGTGGAAGACGACGTGGCGCAAGGGGCCGTGAAAGCGCTGCAGCTGAAACTCCGACCCGAAGAGCAGGCCGCGCTCAACGTCCATGGCACCGACCAGCCGGCGGCTTACAAGTACTATCTGCAAGCGCGCGGTTACTTGCTCGACTATGCCAAAACCGAGAATGTAGAAAACGCGATTGTGATGGTGGGTGAGGCGCTGAAACTGGATCCCAACTTCGGTAAAGCGAAGGCGGTGTTGGGCGAAGCTTACTGGCGCAAGTATTGGTTGTCGAAGCAAGACCGGTGGACCAAGCTGGCGCAGAGCGAGTGCGACAGTGCAGTAAAGCTCGGCAATGCCGGGGCCGCGGGGCACACCTGCCTCGGCTTAGTGAACGACGGTACCGGGCGGTATCGCGAAGCGGCCGCAGAGTATCAGCGAGCGATCGAATTGGAGCCGACCAATGAGGACGCATACATAGGGCTCGCGCTTGCCTTCGAGCATCAGGGCGCCATCAATAAAGCGGAGGAAGCGTATCAGCGCGCAATCAGCTCCCATCCCAATAGCCCCGTCAGTTACAATTCGCTCGGTACCTTCTATCTCCGCCGCAACGAATACGAGAAAGCGTTGCGGATGTTCCAGAAAGTGATCGAGCTGGCTCCCGAAGGGTACGGAGCGTATGTCAATCTCGGCGCCACCTTGTCCAACATGGGCCGTTATGCCGAGTCGATTGAGCCCCTGAAAAAGTCGATCGTGATACGTCCTTCCTACGCGGCCTATATCAACCTAGGGACGACTTACTTCGGACTGAACCAATTCGGCGATGCCGCGACAGCCTATGAACAGGCGATCAAGTTGAATCCGAATCAGTATGTGACCTGGGGTAACCTGGGCGATGCGCGCAAGTATCTAGGTGCGAAGAATGAAGCGCTGGCCGCCTATCGCAAGGCAGTGGAATTGGCGAGTCAAGAACTGAAAGTCAATCCTCGCGACCCAGACGTGCTGAGCAGTGTAGCCAGCTATTACTCAGAAATGGGAGACCGGGATCACGCGCTTCTGTACCTCGGACAATCATTGCAGAACGGGCACAACGATAAAGATATACTTCTCGACGCCGCCACCGTGTACAACAATCTGGGTGAAACTGGTCTGGCAGTGGAGTGGCTGGGAAAGACCGTGCAGGCTGGTTACCCGGCAAACAGAATCAAGGA
>DATKEN010000138.1:0-16292 GCA_035512155.1 Terriglobales bacterium
ACTCCCGGCACAGTTCCGCCATGGGCTCGCCGGCTAGCCGGCGAGCCACAAACTGAAGCCTTTCGTCCATCACCGAACACTCCTTCCACGGCATCACTTCCTCCCCAAAAGGGGAAAAAGTGTAACCTATGTGTCCGGTACGATCTGTTACCTATGTCTCGGGTCGCTCACCCAAATTAGGGGATCGGCGAAGCGCATCAGAATTTGCGTGTCTGAGGGCGATGGAGGGTTCACCGTTGTGGGTTCGCGTCCCATCCTTTGGCACGTGACACCGCCTGGTTCCATCGTCCGCGAAGTGATTCGGACCGCGACCGAGGCATGCGCGGCTCGAAGCGCTTTTCTTCGATTGGCATAGCGGCGATCGTACCTGCATCGCGCCAGAAAGCGACAGCGAGGCCTGCCATGTACGCCACACCCAGGGCCGTTGTCTCCATGACGGCTGGTCGAACCACGGGGATCCCGAGAATATCGGCTTGGAACTGCAGCAAAGTTTCGTTGGCCGCAGCGCCGCCATCCACGCGCAACGCGGGCAATGGAATCTCAGTATCGCGCTGCATCGCGTCAAAAAGATCCGCGACCTGAAAAGCGATGCTCTCCAGGGCGGCGCGAGCCAGGTGCCCGGCACTGGTGGCACGCGTAAGGCCAAAGATGGAACCTCGCGCATACTGGTCCCAGTGTGGAGCACCGAGCCCCACGAAGGCAGGCACGATATATACGCCGCCGTTATCAGGAACCGACCTGGCTAATGCTTCAACCTCGTTGGAACTACGGATCAGATGTAGGCCATCGCGCAGCCATTGCACCACCGCCCCACCGATAAAAACGCTGCCCTCGAGCGCATAGTCAACAACGTCCGCAATCTTCCACGCCACGGTTGTGATCAAGCGATGCGAGGATGGAACTGGAAGGTGACCGGTATTCTGCAACAAGAAGCATCCAGTTCCGTATGTATTCTTCGCCAGGCCGGGCGAAATGCATCTCTGTCCGAACAGTGCAGCCTGCTGATCGCCTGCGATTCCGGCGATCGCGATCGAGCCCAAACCCAAGGTCGTCGTCACTTCACTGTAAACTTCGCTGGAAGCGCGCACCGTTGGCAGGAGTGAAGAAGGAATGTGCAGGAGCCTCAGAATCTCTTCGTCCCATTTGCACGTATGAATGTTGAAGAGCATTGTCCGCGAAGCATTGCTGACGTCGGTCACGTGCAATCGGCCGCTGGTGAGCTTCCAAACCAGCCAACTGTCGACTGTGCCGAAGGCGAGGCGTCCGGCGTCGGCGAGGCGGCGTGCGTTCGCTACGTGGTCGAGAATCCAGCGTAGCTTACTGCCAGAGAAATAGGCGTCGACAAGAAGACCGGTGCGCTGCTGGATCAACACTTCATGGCCGGCGGCCTTGAGTTCGTCGCAGAAGACCGCGGTGCGCCGGTCCTGCCAGACGATGCCGTTGTAGACTGCCTTACCGGTTTCTCGGTCCCACACGATCGCGGTTTCGCGTTGGTTGGCGATGCCCATCGCCACGATGTCGCGAGGCCGGAGCTCGGCGCGGCTCAGGGCCTCCACAGCAGCGCTGATCTGCGAGGCCCAAATCTCTTCCGGATCGTGTTCCACCCATCCCGCCTGCGGGAAAATCTGTTCGAACTCGCGCTGCGCCACTGACTTGACGGCGCCGTCGTGATCGAACAGGATCGCCCGCGAACTGGTTGTACCCTGGTCGAGAGCCAGGACATATGCCAAGATGACCTCCAATATGAAAGCCGATTCGGAACCTAGTCGGGGTCACGGCAAAAACGGCCAAATTTTAGATCATAACCGGGCTCCGATCGGAGCGCCTCGCAGGAGCTATATCGCGGAATGGCCACGGACGTAGTGGGAAATCTACGTTGAGACCGAACTCAATGGTTGGGATGGTGTGAGAGATGTCCTGCCACGCCCTGTGAAATCACAGTATCCCGCCGACGCAACGTCGCAAGGCAAAGCAAGGCCAAACGCCTAAAATTCAGAACGGCTTACTACCGAGCGCGGCGGGTCGTAACTGGGATCCTTCAGGAACAGGCCCCTGGCACCGCAGCGCAGGCCGCATTGACCAGCGCGACTATGTTCCCACTCAGGAATGGGCTTGCGCCCTGTTCCTTGGGGCCAGTACTCGTAAACCCCCAGCTGGTCACTCCCACCACGGTATCGGGGCCTGGAGCAGTTCCCGCCGTGGTCCCGGTCAAGACGGGTCGTATCCCCAGATTGACCACCCACGGTCCACCACTAGATCCGCCACACATCAGCGAACCGATGATGGTGTTGTTGGAATTGCTAGAAGATTGGAAGCCGTTGGAGTCATTTCTCTCCATTAGGACGCCGTTATCGAGGCAGACCGGATACCCTATCTGTGAAATCTCGGTCTGTCCATTCGCTGTGAAGCCGTAGCCATTCCAGCCGTACCCATACCACCCGGTTGCAGTTCCTGGGTAGGCTCCTGTTGCTGAGGGGTTCAGCAAGAGTATTGCGACATCGTCCTGACATATGACACCCGGGTTAGCGCAGGGATCAGTGCCGTTCAAGTAGGCTACCAGGACAAAGGCTGATTTAACGGTCCAATTTCCAAAGGGTGCAGAGCCGTTCCGATATCCGGGAACGAAATGCCAGTTTGAATAGAATTGGTTTTGTCCGAACTTCGACACGCAGTGTGCCGCGGTGACGACAACTCCCCTCTTGATCAGGGACGCGGAACACAAAAATGTGCTGGTGCCGATGTTGAAGAACAATTTGCCGGCCGCTCGATAAGGATAGGCTTTATTGGTAGCGGTAGGCGACAGATCGGCTCTGGCGGTGCTGAAGGGATGATTATTAGTACCGAATTCTTCAGAGATGACCCCGCTAGCAGCAGGTGGAGCGCCCAGCCTAATCATTTCCGTTGTTCCGTCGCCTCGCGCGCCCGGAGAATGACCAGGCGTGCCCAGCAGTGGAGGCGATGTTAGAGTGTGGATCAGGTCGGCCAGTGCCTCTGCATCCGAACGCCCTGGGGCGCTCGGGAGTTCCATAGGCTGGGCATTTACGAAGTCAATCCCAGCAGCCCCTTGCGCTCCCGTGCTCGGCGGTGTGAAGACGGTGACAGCTCCATGTGTCACAACGGTGCCTTGTGTGCCGTCATTGCGCACCTGGGCGGTCGCTTGGTTCACCGCCACGAATCCGAGCAACCCTAGGGTTAGCATCACACTCAACGATTTACGCATTGCATTATCTCCTCTGGCGTTGTTCTTTACGCAAACAGCCGCTAACTGATGTAGGTGTAACGACCCAACTTTTCCCTCGATGACCTTAGTGACAGGATTTCATCATGCGTTGTTGGAGGATCTTGGCTTGCAACCAAGACGCGATGGTTCGAATGACGCCCGAAGTGCTTGGCCCCTGTGCCCTAAATATGAAAAGAAAAAAGGAAACCGAGAGCTAATAGCAAGCGACCGAATCAAAACTCGCCGCTCAAAAAATCACCGATTGATACACCTGACGAACGCACTTGTCAAGAACCTAACCCGCAGGGCTAGTTCTGACAGCGTGGCGGCGCAACTATTTCCTCCTCCGGACTTGGCTAGTACAGGCTCGGCCCAATGAACGATTAGCCCTGGTCCAGCTGTACAAAGCCTGGGGCGGAGGAGGTGATGTGCGACATCAGGAACGGAGCAGTTTTCCCGATCACTGAACCTATCTACTGCCGAATTGACTCAGCCAGCGGTGTGGCCTAACATCGCCACGAATGTCGCAACCTTCGTCGCTTCTCGGTAAGACGCTAGGGCACTACCTCGTACTGGAGTTGATCGGCGCGGGAGGAATGGGCGAAGTCTATCGGGCGCGGGACGCGCGTCTGGAGCGCGATGTGGCGCTCAAAATCCTGCCCGCTGCCTTCTGTCAGGATGAAGAGCGGCTGCGCCGCTTCACATTGGAGGCGCGTGCCGCTGCCGGCCTCAACCATCCCAACATTCTGGCCATCTTCGATATCGGCACGGAGGAAGGCTCACCCTACATTGTTTCCGAGCTTCTAGAGGGAGCCAGCTTGCGGAACCGGTTGCTAGCTGGTGCGCTGTCGCCACGCCTGGCGATCGAATATGCCTTGCAGATTGTGCGCGGTCTCGCAGCAGCCCATGAAAAACGCATTGTGCATCGCGACTTGAAACCGGAAAACGTATTCGTTTCTCGGGATGGGAGGCTAAAGATCCTCGACTTTGGGCTGGCGAAGCTTACCCAGCCGGATCAGGCGCGCTCTGGTTCGGACGCCGTGACCCTGGCTACCAACACTAATGTGATTGTAGGCACGGTGGGATATATGTCGCCGGAGCAATTGCGCGGCCAGACGGTAGACCACCGCAGCGACATCTTCAGTTTTGGCGCGGTCTTCTACGAAATGTTGTGTGGGCGGCACGCCTTCACCGGCGATACCAACGCCGACACTATGATTGCCATTTTAAAGGAAGACCCCCTACAAATCCCTGGGACGGCTCCGGTAATTCCCCCAGCGATGGAAGGCATCGTGCGCCATTGCCTGGAGAAAAATCCCGAAAACCGATTTCAATCTGCCCACGACCTGGGATTTGCCCTGGAAGTGGTCAGTACTGGAACGGGAGCTTCAGGATTTGTAATCCCGCCGGCGGTAACGCCGCAAGCGACGCCGAAGCGCAGAGTCCTGCGATGGGTGTTTGCGTCATTGGCGCTGGCGAGCATCCTGAGCGTGGGCGCATTCATTGCGCTGCGGAGCCGGAAGCAAAATCTCCCGAGCTATCATCAGCTCACTTTTCGTCGCGGCACAATCTGGTCAGCGAGGTTTGCTTCCGACGGGCATACCATCGTGTACAGCGCCACCTGGAGTGGCAATCCGCTAAGCATTTTCTCTACCCTCCCCGAGGGTCCGGAGTCGCGATCGCTGGGACTTGCCAATGCGGACCTGCTGGCGGTATCTCGCACTGGGGAGATGGCGGTTTTGCTCCATGCCGTCAACCTGAGCCATTTCATCAACCGAGGCACCTTGGCTCGAGTTCCGCTAGGGGGTGGATCGCCTCGAGGGATCTTGGACGACGTCCAACAAGCTGACTGGTCGTCGGACGGCTCAAATCTGGCAGTTGTCCAGTTGGTCGGGGAGCGCTCGCGCCTGGAGTATCCCATTGGCAAGACGCTGTATGAAACCTCGGGGTGGATCGGCTATCCCCGCATCTCACCCGGAGGCGATCGCATCGCATTCATGGAACACGATGTGCCTGACGATGATCGGGGATGGATTTCAGTAGTGGACTTGGCGGGGAAAAAGACACGGCTTTCCGAGGAGTGGGCCAGCGAGCAGGGGCTGGCGTGGTCCGGCGACGGAAACGAAATATGGTTCACTGCGAGCAAGTCGGGTGAACCGAATGCGCTGCACGCGGTCGCGCTGAGTGGCAAGGAACGGATGGTGGCCCGAGTTCCCACCAATTTAATGATCCATGACATTGCGCGCGACGGTTCCGTTCTCATGTCCAACTACAGCTATTCGACTCCAGTGGTTGCACTGGCTCCGGGGCAGTTGGAGCGCGACCTGACATCCATGGACGGGGTGCGTCTGTTCGATTTATCGAGCGACGGCCAGAGCTTTGTCATGCAGTATTACGGCGAAGGAAGCGGCACCAACTACATTTCTTACTTGGGCAAGACGGATGGGTCATCACCTATTCGTCTGGGTGAGGGAGCAGCTCTGGCGTTGTCGCCGGATGGCAAATGGGTGCTGGCGGCGCTTAATTTTCCTCATCGGCAAACCGTGTTGTTACCGACCGGGCCTGGACAAATTCGCTACCTGGAACATCCCGGAATCGAGGATCTCGGAGACGGAGGCTGGATGCCCGACGGCAAGCAGATACTCTTTTCCGGGCGCGAAGTAGGGAAGTCTGCGCGCTGTTATTTGCAGAATATTGACGGAGGCGCGGCGCATGCAGTTACGCCAGAAGGCATCACTGCGAGCGGGGTTCTCGCCTTAGTCTCCCCCGACGGAAAGACCGTCCTGGCAATCGATGCCGCTGGCAAGCGCGTGCTCTTTCCCTTGGACGGACGCAACGGGCGCGAGATCCGAGGACTGGGTCCGAATGACCACGTAATTCGCTGGGCTGAGGACGGACACGCACTGTACTTTTACCGTACAGAACAAAATATCAGGATTTATGAACTTGACCCGGTAAGCGGACGAACTAAACTCTCGCGGGAGGTCGTGCCTTCCGACGTGGCCGGTATACTGGGCGGCCCCACGGTTCTACTTTCCGGCGACGGCAAGTTGTGCCTGTATAGCTTTGCGCGATATCTCTCACAGCTCTATCTGCTAACGGGGTTGACATAGCTGGGTCACTGCTGCGATTCGATCTGGGCAGGAGTAGTGGCTCAGTTTGGATCTACGATGCTCATTTAGAGGTGTCATCCCGAAAGCCGGCGCGGTTCAACCGGGTGAGGGATCTCGCGTGGAAGCTTCGCCGGATACGTTGCCTGCCTGCGCGCCAGATCCCTCGCAAAGCCCGACATGACGCCTGTTGTGGCTGAAGTCGATCCACTAGCGGGCCAGGGTTCCACTTGCATCGGCGGCGGGTTCGCTATAGACTTCGCGCTTTCAAGCGCCAGGCAGGGTACCCGACAGTCGAACTGGAGCGAGATTTGCAAACAGAAAGGACCGCTTCATGACCACACAAGAACGGGCGATGGAGGTTGCGAAACTTCGGCTCAGATTTCAGATGAATGGTCGTTTGCGCCTGGAATCGCTGGCCGCCCTCTCCAAGGTTTTTCGCGAATACAACGAACCAATTCGAGAGGAACTGTTGGGGTCGATCGTGTTTGCCGTTCCAGAGGAATTGCTGGGACCAGCTGATCCGAACGCACAAGCACAGTTTTCGGAAACATACCGGTTGACTAACGCTCCGGCTTATCCGCCTCCGGCTTTTCCCACTCCAGCAACGCCGGGCAACAAGCCCCCGTTGGGCGGCGCTCCCGCCACTCCAGGCGGCGGCAAGCCACCGGCCGGCGGCGCTCCGGCTACTCCTGGCGGGGGCAAACCCCCTGCGGGTGGTGCTCCCGCGACTCCAGGCGGCCATCCTCCCGCTCGGCCAAAGGGAAATCGGTAGAGATATTGCCGTGATCGAATTGTTCGGCGGACGCGGCAATTCCTTGGGAAGCTTGCGGCGAAACGACACGGCTATGGCTCTGTATACTCGCGAAGCCCATGGCGTCTTCGCCATGCCGCTCTACACTTCACAGCGTTGCTCAGCGCTGACTGCGCGCGTGCGGCGGGCCCGACAATGGAGCGACGCAGAGATCGTCAGACACGATCATGGAGCTGTCCAGTCCATACCCGATCCGGCGGCCCGCGCCGCGCGAATCCTGCAAGGGGTTCTAGCAGCCGGAATTGAGCGTGAGCTCGAGGAAAAGATCCACAGTGTCGTTGGGCCACTGATCAAAAGGATTTGGGATGTAAATTTGTCCGAATGCCAGGGAACGCAGTTAGTCCGCTATAAACCGGGCGGGCACTACGTGCCCCATACCGACGCCGGCGCGGACGAATTTGCGAACCGCTACTTCACCGTGTTGTGTTATCTGAACCAGGATTTTGAAGGTGGTAAGACCAGCTTCCCTTCGCTCAACTATGCCGCTACGCCCCAGGCCGGCAAAGCCCTCATCTTTCCTGCAACCTACCTGCACTGCGCCGAACCAGTGGTCCGTGGAGAGAAGCTCATCCTGCTGAGCTGGGTGTGCGGCCCGGTCCCGATCCGCTGGGTCTGAATTCAGTCTTTTCGCAGCCTTAACCTTCGTCTTGTCCGAGACAAGCAATATTCCTGTAGAAGGCCCGCGCCTGTTTTATTTGATGAAATACCTCGTGTACCACCGTACCTTCTTTTGCTTCGAATGGCGGCTGCCACACTCCGTGCACATCCTGCCGGTGGAGAAAGCGGCGCTTGTCCCAAGCTTTATCGCCGTTGCTGTAGTGGACAATGTCGTGCTGCAGTTTGGCATAAGGCAGAAAGTTAGTTGCGACCATGTGAGTCAAGCGCACCTTCATGCGCAGTTTCAGCAAGGCCAGTCCGAAGGCATACATAATGTCTGTCCACATCTCAGTGAATCCACGCTGGGGGAACGCATCCAATGCCTCCAGCCACGTCTCAGCCAGGCGGCGGGCATCCCGAGTCGGGATGACGTAAGGAACTCCACAACATAATTGTGGGTCTTTGCGGCACTGAATCTCACGTTGCAGACCCAGATTTTTAACCGCTGCTTCCACCGAGGGCTGGCGGTATTGCAGGTAGGAGTAGTAGTTTCCGGCGACAAATGAGGAGAAAGTGACTTTGCGGACAAAAAGCAAATCCGGATCGCACAACACAATGAAATCATCGTCCGCGCACATTTCGGAGGCATGCAGCAGCGTGCCTGCAGTATTCCTGGGAAGGCGATCGTCGATCACATAGCTCGGCACCATTTTCACGTTGGCTCCGGCTGCGACCAGTTCGTAAAACTCCGGTTCCCACGGCCTTCCCGTATCGTGCACGATGAACAGGGGCTGCAAGCCCAGGCGCGTGACGCAGGAGTAATAGAAGAGTTTCGCCTGCCAGCCAAAGAAAGGAGTGTTTTCCAGGGATACGACGATGCGATGCCTTGCAGTCATGTTAGACGAGAGGCCCGTCGAAATCTCGATGGACGTAGTGAAAGAAGATCGACGTTGAAGTGCAGTCCTTTGGTAGCGGCGTGCGGTAGTGGGGAAGCTCCGTCCCGCTGTAGAGCAACGCGTCCCCGATTCCCTGGAAAATCTTTACTGTCCCGCCCTTGGTTTCGAGACACAGTGGCCAGCGAGTCCGGTTGCGCGGCTCGGGAGTGAAGTCGATGCACATTGAGATGCTGTACTCGCACTGTGGGCGATCAGTGTGCTTCAGCAAACGCGCTCCCGGCTGATAGGCAGCCACGTAAACGTAGGACGGCTTTATGGGCGCGCCCACAATATCACCGACCACGGCAGCGAGTTGATGATGAAAGAAACAGGCGATGCGTTCGTTGTGAGCATAGTATCGGCCAGGGGTTTGAGCGTCGCCGAGATGCAGGTCTCCATCGCGAACTAATTGCCGGTAGTAAGTGCGCAGCGCCCCGAGATGAAAAGGATGAATCAGCTCCTGCAAAGGAGCATATCCGCGCTTTCGGAATTGTGCCGCACAACGCTTTACCATCCGACCGTATTCGCGATGCCGCTGCTCATCCAGCTCCGGTTCAACAAGAACCCGCGCAGCCGCCAGAACCGAACGTACTTTGGGACTTAGTCCCGGGGGCTCCGGTTCGCCAGGCTGGGCGTGGGAAAGAAGATCGCGAAAGGTTGACCCCAACCAGAAAGGCAGAACACTCCCAGTCGCCGTATCCAACACCCAGGCAATTTCTTCACCAGGCGAGGAGTTGTCGAGAAAGGGCATGCGAATGCTGTTATCGCGGGAAAAGTGGCAGCGAGGACTAACAATGAGGTGCTGATCAAGCGCTTTTACCTGCCTTTTCCGCAACCAATAGCGCGGAACCAAAGAGGCGGGCTGAGCGTCCAGAAAACAACTAAAGCTGGCGCGGGCGGGAGCAGAATCTGCAAGCGCTATCGCTCCGCGCAAGGTCGTCGTTGCATCTTGGGAGATTTGTGCCTTCACTGAGACTTCGTCCGACAGCGGGTGCAGGCTAGCAGAAAGCCGTCCAAAGTCAAGCCCAGCCGGATGGTAGTGGTGCAGTTTGATTTGTCATCCTGGAGCAAGCGATCTTTGCGCCGCGAAGGATCTGGGCGAGCCGTGCGAATCGTCGCGTTCTTTGCGACGCAATATCGCACGCTTGGCTCGCTTCCTTGTCAAACTGCACCAATACCCGGAGTCTGCCCAAGTTGGTAACGTAATGGGGGAACTTAACGGTCGCAAAGAAACGAGCTCAGGCGGCCACGGTCCCGCAACCAGATCGTGGAAAGTGCTGGTTATCAAGAAGCGATCAATTTTCTCCAAATTTCACTGACTTGACCTTTGTCCTGGAGTTCGCTGCGGCGGTTAACCTGCAACTTCGAGAATATGTTCGAGAGATGGAATTTGACGGTACTCTCTTGGATATTCAAGATCGCTCCAATTTCTTTGTTTGAGAGCCGACGCTTCACCAATTCGATGACTTGACTTTCACGCTGAGTAATCCCCTGCCCGGTTGTAGACTCATCGACGGTTTTCAGTGATGTGATGGAGTGTCGCACATAGGCCTCCAATACATTGGACGAGATCCACAGTTTGCCTTGTGCCACGCATTGGATGGCTTGTACCAACTGCTCACTGACCTGCGGGTATGCTGCAAACCCATGAATTCCGAGTGAGACTAGGCGGACAATTTCGCCTGACGGCTGCTCTTGGTCCAGCACGACAAATTTTGCATTTGGGTGTCGCTCCCTCAGAACGCGGAGACACTCGCTCAATGGCAGGTCGATTCCTCCGCGGTCGATAATGAAAACGGGAGCTATTTGCTCCGCAGGTTTGTGCACGATCAGATTTTCGAAGGTGACGGCGCGGAGAGCGCGGTTTCTCGCAAGGATTCCAATAAGATAACAGGCAGCGAGCCTGTTCTGTTCGACCACGTACACGGGAAGTGGTGCGTTTCCTTTTGTCGCGGTCTTGGCTCGATCGCTAGGTTGATTCTGCTTGGGAGAAACCTTCGATCGCACAACCCCAAGAGCCATCTTGCACCTTCCCACGTGAACTGTGCTTGCCGGCCAGAGAGACGGCGGCATACTGGGCTAGAAAATTCGGTCTGAAGGATCGAGTGGTAAGCGCTTTCGTGCGAGGCTTCCGCGCGCACCGCCCACAGCTTGTAGGGTCAGGCTACCGCACCCGCCCAGGCGTTCAGTGTTACGAAAGTTCACTGCGTGATAGGAAAGTGGACATGCTGCGCTTTGCCGACTCCGCGCTAGATGCGGGAGCGAAGCACGATGATGCTGCTAACGTCCAGTAACGCGTAACCAGGGGTAAGGGGTTGCTCCTTCTCAAGGCATAAGGGGAGAAAGCTTCGCCAATTCGCGGGCTGATCCTCTGCGAGGAGTGGGGATGCAACCTCAACCAGGTGTCGAGGCGAGTTTCCATCGAAGTGATGGGGCGTCCCTCTATCTCTCGCCGGTTCCCATTGATCTCACCTCAGATCATTCTTTCGGCTTGCGAGGACACTTACCGAGCCTGCTGGGCTCTTGTAACCAGGCCTCAGATAAGGTCCGTACTGTTGTAGCAGAAGCGACGAATCAATGACGCTGCCAATGACACAACCGGAACGCCGCCAAACTCCACGGACAATGGTGGAACGGCTCGCGTATATCGATATTGAGCCGGATAACGGAGGCAGTGTGTTGAATGTCTCTGAGGGAGGACTTTGCTTTGATTCAATTGCCACTATTCAGCGGAATACGACAATCCGTTTCTGGTTTTCCCAGTGCAACCAGCGAATCGAAATTGTCGGTGCACTGACCTGGATGGACGAGACTCAAAAGACAGGCGGCGTGCGATTCACTAAACTGTCCGTAGAAGCTCGCGAACAAATCCGTAATCTGATAAGACGACCTACCCTGCGCGACCCTGACGAGGCCCACGCACCGTCAATCCCGTCATCACGTGCAGTTCCCGTGCTTGGCAGCAGCCGATCGGATAAGAACGCCGCACCCCGTGCTTCCGCCCCGATTGCGGTCGTGTCACCCCAGGCAAAAGCACCGGCACCACTAAGCGGGTTCTCTGGCGGTTTGGTCACCGGACTCTTCATTTCGGCTCTCGTGGCGACCTTATTCCTGCTTCACTCCTATCGCCGTCAGTTCGGTGAGTCTCTCATCCAATTGGGAATACGATTGACGGCAAAACCCCAAGAGCAAACGCAAACAGTGTCGCCAGCGTCGCAGATGGAGTTGCCAGCATCCCGAGCGGTATACGGGGTGAGTGTCGAAGTCGAAAGGCGATCGGCGGCACCCGCGGCGATACGGGCTCCGCGGCCCCAGAAACTTCTGCCGGAGCCCCAAGCAAACCCGGCTAAACATCAGCAGGCGAAGGTCGATCCGGTGGGCATCGCTGCGGTTTCGTCAATCCCTCCGGCGATTTCTTTGCCAAGAACGACCACCGCGCCCTTTTACGAGGTCATTCCAGGTAATCTCGCTACGATTCCACAGCTCGAAACAACGGACCAGACAAGTGGTGGTAGCACTGAGGTTTCTAGAGAGAATGCCGGCTCAACTTCGGAAATGTACTTCGAAGTCGGCAAATTCAAAGACGAGTTGGAGGCTCACAAGGCAACGGACAAAATGTCGCAACTTGGATTTCGTGCAAGCGTCATTCAGCAAGGCCATCTTTGGATGAATTCCTACTACGCGCTCGTGGGCCCCTACAGAGATGACAAAGAGGCCGAAGCGGCCCACAAGAATCTGGTGTCCCGCGGTTTCAAGGTGCGAGCTTTCGAAAGGGGCTCCCGGAACTTCACGGTCAACGGTGGTTGTGACACCTTCAGTCGATTGTTACGTTCTGGCCTGACGCCAAGCACGCACATGCCTGTCGGAGATTGCACGATCAGTTGGGAATCCTACAGCACCCATGCGGTTGTGAAATTTGTACAAGGGTACTCCGTCGTCGCCACAGCTGACGGGAAATGGGTCAAACGTAGTGTTAAGCGTGAGCGTGATGCGTTCGTGTACAGAAAGAACGGTGACGGATCGCGAACCCTCCTTGAAATTCAATTCGCGGGTATGACTCAGGCCCTCGTATTTGGCAAATCATCCTGATCGACACTCCGAGAACAACCCGCGCACTTGAAATCACGCACTAGAACGAAGAAAGGTGCATGATGCGCCTACAGGTTTGCGAGAATCCATTCCGTTCGAGCCTGCCAACCACCCCGTTCGTGCATCAAAGCAGTGAAATTACGGAGGAGTACCATGGACTTTAACGTAGCCGAGCAAGTGCTGGACGAATTGCTTCCATCTCTGGAGGCCCTGGAAACGCAAAGTACTGCCATTCTGCATTTCTTGAAAGATAGAGGGATTGCTACGGATGAGCAACTTGCTCCCTACCTGGAGCGGGCAGGCAACGCAAGTAGCGTCAGATGGCGTGCCGCCAGACTAAGGATGACGAGCATTTTGTCATCCGCTATGAAGAGTGCTGAACAGTCTTCCGCGACAGGTGAGATGCAAGCGCCCGAAAAAGAGAAAACTCACGACAAAGAAATGAAAGAGCGCGAGGGCGAGCACCTCGAAAAAGGCGCCCAAACAGCGGCTCTCGAAAAGAAGGCTGGGTCGGCACCTTCCCAAGAGGCTGGATCCGAAGCAGGAGACCACCGGAACGAACCCGCGCAAAAACAGCGTGCGAAAGAAGACGCTGCCTGAAAAATTTGCCGAGCACCCCAACATTGGCGGCGTCACGCGAATCGCGATGAGGGCAGCAACAACTCTAGCTTCCTCACGCAGCTGCGGTCGAAGATGTCGCGCCATACGGCAGCGACGCCACTACGACTGTACCGTGGCCCTCCTCAGCGGTGTGAGGTTCCGGTCGGCGCTGTTCTGATGGTGGGGGATGACGTCCGAATCCGCAAGGGATAAATCCTGGGGTTGGTACCTGATACGTTCGGACTAGTCGGTGGCATGCGGCGGCGTCAAATCGGGACCACCCCGGGGCGTTATTGCCTTTACTGTTGTTTCGGGGACGCTGAATTGGGAATCTGGGCGGTTGTGGTGCCCTCCGGATAGACCAGGATCTGCACGCTGCCGCCATCGGCTACTTTGTCTGATTTTCCCAGGCCAATCGTCTTAATCCGGGTGTCTTCCAACTTGAAATTCTTGACTAGGTAATCGCGCACCACCATGGCACGGGCTTCGGTCAGCAGGTGATCCTGCTGGGTGTCGCCCTTCATGTCTGTATAAGCCGCGACTACCACCACACCAAACCGATTGCTCTGCAAAAAGTCTCCCGCGTCCTTCAGAGTCTTCTCATCCTTGAGCTTGGCGGTGTCTGGCTTGTCGAAAATCTTCTTTGCTTCATAGTCGAACTTCTTCTCAGCCGGCTTGTCAGGCAATTGTGAGATCTCGTTCTTCTTCAGATCGTCGGCACTTTCGTACCCCCGTTCTTTGAAAAAACCTCGCAGGAAAAAGTTGTGTTTGAGGGCCTCCATGTCTTCCTTGAATGCATTGGTGCCGGCGTTGACGTTCTGATAGATCTTCTTATCGTTGATTAGGGCACCGATCGATCCCTGACCTTGATTGATTTTGGTTGTGATCGAGTTGAGATTGCTGGCTGTCTGATTGACGTTATCGATTGCTCCTCTGCTGGTGTCGAGCAGCTCGCTCGTCTTGTTGAGCAGATCCGAAAGCTGCAGTGGGGGCTCTCCACGAATTGTGTCGCCATCCTTGACTTTGGGTGCTTGCTCCGAGCCGAAAGAAATCTCAATAAACTTGTCCCACACCAGGCCCTCCGACCGGATTGTGGCCACGGAATCGTTTTTGATCACGCTGCGCGTTCCATCTGCCAGTTCCATCACTACATGCACCTTATCGTTCGGTCGCACCGGCAATTGGATCTGCCTGACGGTTCCTTCGTGGATGCCTCCGACACGTACCTCGGCGCCGCCATTCAGACCGGCCACATTTGGAAATTCCGCACTCAGCCGGTATGTCGAACTAAACAGAAAATGCTTTTCCCCAATCCAAAACACTCCTGCGCCAAATAGCAGCAGCGCGACAACGATGAACACTCCCAAACGAAAGGCTCTGGACATAGTCATCACCTGGAGCTATAGCTGAAGAACTGTTTCACAAACTCATCCTGACTGCTTTGCAAGTCGTCGAAGCTTCCTTCGGCCGCTATGCTTCCTTCGTGAAGCAGAACCATACGATCCGAATAGGCATTTGCGCCGTGGACGTCGTGCGTCACCACAACCGCGCTCATCTTCCGTTTGCACTTCAAGTTGACGATCAGATCTCCAATTTCAGCGGCAGTGATTGGATCAAGCCCCGCTGTGGGCTCGTCAAACAGGAGGATTTCGGGATCCAGCGCTAATGCGCGCGCCAAGCCTACTCGCTTCTGCATACCTCCTGAGATCTCAGACGGCATCTTTCCCAAATCCCGGTCCATCCCAACGTCAGCTAGAAGTTCATGCACCCGATTCTTTCGTTCGCCGTTCGACAGCTTGGTATGTCGGCTTAATGGGAATGCGACGTTGTCTTCTACCGTCAACGAGTCGTACAAGGCTGCCTGCTGAAACAGGAATCCAACCCTCTTTCTGACCTCGTTCAGTTGAGGCTCATCGAGCTTCGTGATCTCTTTGCCGGCAACTTGGATTGAGCCCCCGTCCGGGGTCTGTAGTCCGATGATCAGCTTCAACAACACGCTCTTTCCGCCTCCGCTCCGTCCCAGAACTGCCACGGTTTCGCCGCTCTTGACTTGCAGGCTGATACCTTTCAGGACCTTCTGTTCGCCAAATGACTTTTGCAGGTCTGCGATTTGTATCGGGATCTCACTCCCGTTCCGTTTCATTCCCTACCCCCAGATCATCATGATCAGTCGGACGAGTATGACGTCCGCCAGAATGACGAATAGCGACGAGAGCACGACTGAACTAGTGGCCGATCTTCCTACTCCCTCGGTGCCTCCTCGGGTGCGGATTCCCTGGAAGCAGGACACGATCCCAATCGTCAATCCGAACACTGTGGTCTTGACTACGGGGGGATGTAGTCGGTGAACTCCATGGTCTTGAACCCGTCTCCGAGAAACAGCCGTAGCGAAATTGGCTCGGAGAGGGTATTGGCCACCCAGCCCATTAAGATCCCGCAGAAATTGGAGACCACGGTCAGAAGCGGGAGCATGAGAACACAGGCCATCACGCGGGTTGCAACCAGGAACTTGTAAGGGTCGACTGCCGAGGCCTCCATGGCGTCGATCTGCTCCGTTACTTTCATCGACCCAAGCTCAGCACCGATGCCCGCACCGACGCGGCCGCTCACGATCAGCCCGGTAATAATCGGACCGCTCTCTTTGATGATGGAAAACACAATGACCGCAGGAAGGAACGCCTTCGCGCCAAAACGAACCAGGCTGTCGCGTGTTTGTAACGAAAGAACTACGCCGGTCGCGGCTCCGGCGAGCGCAACCAGTGGCAGCGACTTCGACCCGATTGCGTCGCACTGTCGAACCAGCTCTCCGAATTCATACGGAGGGGTGATAGCTGCCCGAATTAGCCGGACGCAGAATAGGCCCAGGTCTCCAAACCATTCAAAGACCCCAACAAACAAATTCCTGGCCATCGGAACCTGATCCAGTA
>DATKEN010000139.1:0-3903 GCA_035512155.1 Terriglobales bacterium
CAAGAGCGCACGGATTCTTGGAGTTGGCGGAGAAGAGCCCGCTGCCTATGGGCCGAGCATGCGGCAGATGGCTCGTTATATGCAAAATTATCCTCTGCGAGAATTTGTTACTCACCGTTTTCCGCTTCGCGATGTAGAGGCCGCCGTGCACAAGTCGGTTGCTCCGGATTCCATGAAGGTTGCGATCGTCCCGTGGTCCTGATTTCGAATTCTGAATCGCTTGACGTGGTTTATAAAAGCTATCGCTAAGGAGAGTGTTCCATGGGAAAACTGGCAATCACTGGCGGGGAGCCGTCTCGAAAAAAGCGCTTTGATGCTTGGCCCATTTACACGGAAAAAGAGAGGCAGGCGCTCGAAGATGTACTGACCAATCACAATTGGGGCGGCCAGCCATTTCCGGGCAAGCATGGCGACGCTTTCGGCAAAGCCTTCGCCAAGTTCCACACCGCGAAATACGGACAGGTAGTGAACACCGGTACTGTGGCCATTCAGGCTGCGCTTAAAGCCATCGATATTCGTCCCGGCGATGAAGTCATCGTTCCTGCCTATACCTGGGAGGGAACTGTTGGGCCAGTGTTGCTGGTGAATGCAGTTCCGGTTTTTGTCGATGTCGATCCGGAGACGTATTGCCTCGACGCCAAATTGGTCGAGCAGGCGATCACTCCGAAGACAAAGGCGTTCCTTCCTGTTCACCTCGGTATGAGGTTTGCGGATCTCGATGTCCTTGTCCCGCTCGCGGCGAAGCACGGTATCAAGATCATCGAAGACTGCGCGCACGCCCACGGCGGAATGTGGCGCGGAAAGGGTGCGGGATCCATTGGCGACCTCGGCGCTTTCAGTTTTCAATCAAGCAAGCTGATCACCTCAGGTGAGGGTGGAGCAGTCATCACCAATAATCTCGAATACTTCGAGCGCGTCCAGTCGTACATCAATACTGGACGGCGAAGCGTTAGCGATCAATTTCACCATCGAATCATTGGCTTCAACTACAGGTTGGGTGAATTTCAGGCGGCGGTGCTGGGCCCGCAGTTGGAGCGGCTTCCCGAGCAAGCCAAGGTCCGGCAGTCGAACATGGAGTATTTTGAATCGCGGCTCCACGGCACACGCGGCCTTGGATTGCTCAAACCCGAGCCCCGCATCACTCGTCTGGCTCCCTATGGATATGTGCTGAAGTACTTCGCGGAACAAGTAAAGGACATTCCGCGCGCAGCTTTCGTCGCGGCACTTCAGTTGGAAGGAATTCCATGCGATGGACTTTTCTACGAGCCCGTCTACCGCAGTTCGTTGTTCCCGCTTGATCCGACAGACTATCCCGCTTTGAGCTGGGGCAGACCGAAGCCGCTCGATCTGCGGAACATGTACCAGTGCCCGGCTTCAGAGCGAGCAGCGTATCACGAGGCGGTCTGGTTCCCGCATCATCTTTTTCTCGGCGGCAAGGAAAACGTCGATAGCATCGTCAATGCCATCAGTAAAGTTCTCGAGAATATCGAAGAACTTCGAGGCCTCGAGCATCGGGCGATCAGGGATCAGGGTCTCAGCCGGGCCGATCGGGAAAGCTAATTCGGCGATGCTGGTCTTGGGCGAGCAGGATTGAACTGAGAGGAAACGGATCGATGGCATCGGGGAAGAGAATCGGGTATGCGGTAGTGGGTCTGGGCAGCATTTCTCAAGTCGCAGTGCTGCCCGCGTTCGCGCATAGCAAAAAAGCCAAGCTGGTCGCGGTAGTGAGTGGTGACAAGCAAAAAGCGAAGAAGTTCGCCCAGGACTTCAATGCAAGCCAGGCTTGCACCTATGACGAGTTTTCCCAATGCCTCGAGAATCCGCAGGTTGATGCCGTGTACATCGCGACTCCGCCCGGGGAACACGAAAAGTACGCGGTAGCCGCAGCGAAAGCCGGCAAGCACGTAATCAGCGAAAAGCCGCTGGCCGCAACGGTCCAGCAGGCTCGTAACATGGTGAATGCGTGCCGCCGCAACAAAGTGTTGTTCATGACCGCCTATCGAAAGTATTTTGAGCCCAGCAGCCTGATGCTCAAGAAGTTGATCACGACAGGCGAGTTGGGGCGGATCGACATCATCCACACTTTTTTCGCTGAGCTTCGTCCATTTGGCGACAACTCACCAGGGTGGCTGTTCTCGCGCAAGTTGTGCGGCGGCGGTCCGCTGACGGACCTCGGTGTCTACTGCATCAATACATCCCGCTGGCTGGTTGACGAAGACCCGATCGCAGCTACCGGCATAAGCTGGGTTCGCGATCGACGAAGGTATAAAGAGGTAGAAGAGGGCGTCGCGTTCCGCCTCGATTTCAAAGGCGGCCTGATTCTGCAGGGCACCGCGGCCTATAGCGCCGCCTTCTCGTCTTTTGTTCACGTCCACGGAGAAACGGGCTGGGCGGAATTAGCTCCGGCATTTGCTTTCGAAGAAGAACGGCGGATCAGCGGAAAGGTGGGCGGAAAGTGGTTCGCCAAGACTTTCAAACCGACTGACGAATTCGTACTGGAATTAGACGCTTTTGCCGCCTGTATCCAGGAAGGCCGAGAGCCCGAACCGAGCGGGGAACAGGGACTGCGCGACATCATTATTATTGATGCCATTTATCGGGCGGCGAAACAGCGTCGCTCCGTAACAATTAAATACTAATCGAGGACCATCATGGCAAAGTTGGGAGTAGGAGTTGTTGGCGTAGGCACGATGGGCAAGCAGCACGCTTACAATCTCCGGCACTTGATCCCGGCAGCGCAATTGATCGCGGTTGCGGACACCGACGCGCAACGCGCGAGGCTGGTCGCAGCCGAGCTTGAAATCGACCATTACTACAACAGCGTAGAAGCCATGGCCGAACGCAAGGATATACAGGCGATCGTGGTGGTGACGCCCGCGAAGTTCCACGGCGCTGCAATGAAGGTGTGCGCTAACGCAGGAAAGGATATCTTCTGCGAGAAGCCGTTTACCCTCACAGTTGAAGAGGCCGATGAAGTGCTCGACCTCACGCAAAAGGCGGGAGTGCGAGTTCAAGTAGGGCACGTTCGACGATACGATCCTCCGAATGTGCGAGCGAAGCGGCGGATCGAAGCCGGTGAAATCGGCGACCCGGTTATCTTCAAGTCCCTGGCACGCGATCCAGCACCTCCGCCGGTAAGCTACATGGCGAGCGGCGTGAACGGCATGTTTTTTCAGGATTCGACCGTCCACGAGTTTGACTTGGGGCGCTGGCTCATGAACGACGAGATCTCCGAGATCCATGCCTATGGTGCCGTTCTTGTCTTTCCGGAGATTGCGCAGTTCAACGATATTGATACCGCTCTGCTCAACATGAAGTTCTCGCGCGGTACGCTTGGGGCGGTTGAGAACTACATGCAGTCCGGTTACGGGTACGATATTCGTACCGAGATCGTGGGCTCGAAAGGCACCATAATTACAGGCTATCTGCAGCAGACCGCTGAAGTGGTGCTGACGGCTGCCGGCGCGAGGACCGATGTGGTCGATCACTTTCTGGTTCGCTTCGCCGACGGGTATCTGCACCAGATGCGGGATTTCGTGCAGACCATCCTTGCTGATCGCGCTCCGAAAGTGGACGCCTTCGATGGCCGCCAGGCAGTCGCGGTGGCGGCAGCGGCGGAACGCTCCTATCGCGAGGGGCGCGCCGTGACGGTGCAAAATCGCACGCGGACGTCGCGAGCCGCGTGACGGCTTACTTGAAAATGGGCAGGGCTAGTTGTTGGCCTTGGTTGGCTGCGAGAGCACGAACTGCTGAATCGCACTGCGGTTGCGCTTGATTTCTTCCTGGTGCAGACGAGATAGCTCCTGATAGCGGGCAAGCTCCTGAGTGGCCAAGTCCAGCTTATTCATCTGGCGATAGATCTGCCCCAGCCGATAGTGGGGAATATCTGATTTAGGATCCTGG
>DATKEN010000140.1:0-2677 GCA_035512155.1 Terriglobales bacterium
GGCGCCGGTTTCGCATCGTCGAACTTCACCGAGCCGGAAGCGTAGCGGCGCAGGATCGTATCCTTTGTAATGTGGACGGCGACACTCCGGTTCGCGCCTGTTGCGCTGGACGAAATTGTGATGGTGCCCGTCGCCGTGTCCACGTTAGTAACAATTCCGCCCACGCCGCGTTTCTGCCAGTCGTCGCGGTCGTGCTGTTGCTTGGCCGCCACATCGGCCTGCTTCATCACAATCACCGAGAGCGCAACGATCGTGTGCTTGTCGCCATCCGTCGATGGCTGGCCGCGAACCAGCACGCGATCTCCCATCTGCAAGTCTTGCGCCTGCAGAGCGGTCGCGTTTTTCAAATCCTTTTCTCCTGGCGGCACGCGCAGGATCTTCGTCGAACCCGTCAGCTTCGCAACGATGTCGCCCTCGCCACCGGATTCCGCTGCGACCGTAATCGAATCCGCCTGAATGCTCTTGATCGTTCCGACGGCCTTGGCGACTTGGGGGTCTCCCGAACTGCCGGCTGGCTTGCTCTGCGCGTAAACGTAGCCCGGAACCGCTAGCGTCAGAGTAACCAACGCCGCGAGCAGCCACATCGTAGAGAGAAACACCTGCGCCGGCCTCTGCCAGAAACATCGCATGGTCTAACTCTAGCATCGCCAAACGCACCATATTCCGCCTTTTACGAAGTTTTACGTGCATTGAGGCTGCTTTTACAGGGACGCTGGCAACTGCAACTCTGCCGCTGCGCATCCAGTCAGTAGCAACCTACTTTGTGGTTTGCTGTTGTTATTGGTCTCCACGGCGGATCGATTCGATTCCGCAAGGACCGCGACACAGTAACTGGGGAAGTAACCAGGTCACCGATAAATGATGCTTGCGTGGATGCCCATGTCTGGTGATAGATCCAGTCCCGAAAAGCAGTCGCATCCGGTGGCGGAAAGCCTTATATACCGGTTGACGGTTGCCTTCCCCAGTTGGGCGGGTGCGATCCTGGCTGTGCACTCTGTTTTCTTGTGCAAGTTCAGCGCTTTTAAGATTCGTTTGAAATAAATGGAAAACGGGGATGCACGGCGAATGAGGGCCCGCCCGAATAATCGCCGCCAAATTAGAAATCAAAGATAGGAAAATGATTGCGAAGAGTTCCTTAAAGCCCGCATCTTCATTAAAGCGCGCATGCTGGTGGACGCCAGTTGCCTGTGCGGTGGTTGCTCTGGCCGTTCTTCCTCGAGTTGGCCCGTTGATGCGGGCTCAGGAGACCGCTGCCACCATCGCCGTTGACGTCAAAGTAGTCACGCTGCCCGTTACCGTTCGCGACAAACATGGCGAGATCGTCCGCGACCTCACTAAAGACGATTTCACGCTTCAGGAAGACGGCCGCGCGCAGACTATCCGTTACTTTTCTCAGGAAGCGAATCTTCCGCTCACGCTGGGTCTGCTGGTTGACACCAGCCGCAGTCAAACCAATGTCCTCGACGCGGAGCGGAACGCGAGCCGCAGTTTTCTCGATCAGATGCTCGTCCAGGCCAAGGACAAGGCCTTCCTCATTCACTTTGACCGTGAAGTGGAGCTGTTGCAGGATTTGACTTCGTCCCGTGAAAAGCTGCAAGCGGCGCTCGAATTGCTGAAGACGCCATCGGACCGCGACAGATCGAACGATCCCAACGACTCCGGCGATTCCCGCTCCGGTTCGGGATCGGGCTCCCATCATGGCGGCGGCACCCAGCTTTATGACGCCGTGTTTCTGGCGTCGAACGAATTAATGAAAAAGCAGCGAGGCCGGAAGGCTCTCATTATTCTCTCGGACGGTGTTGACCGCGGCAGCAAGACTTATTTGGAGAGAGCCATCGAGTCTGCCCAACGTGCCGACACCGTCGTGTACTCCATTTATTTCGCGGATTCTCATCGCGAAGATCGTAACGAAGGCCAGAGGCGAGGCGGCGGAATGGGCCGGGTCGGCGGCGGTTGGCCGGGTGGAGGCGGAGGCTGGCCTGGGGGCGGAGGTGGATATCCCGGCGGTGGCGGTCGCGGGGGTCGTGGCGGAGGACAACGTCATCCCGAAGAACCGCGAGCCGACGGTAAAAAAATTCTTGAGCGGATTTCCAAAGAAACTGGCGGGCGTTTCTTTGAAGTCTCTAAGAAAGAATCCGTCGGCGAGATTTACTCTAGCATTGTCGAGGAACTGCGAACGCAGTACAGCATGGGCTACACACCTGACAAAGACAGCGCAGCGTCCGGTTATCATCACGTGCAGTTGGCAGTGAAACGCAAAGACCTAACCGTGCAGACGAGAGAGGGATATTACGCGGATCGCTAGTACGTGGAGCGCGTGAATAGAAGGTCTTGACCACAGAGGTCACAGAGAGCACAGGGAAACACAGGGGAAGGTCGGGAAGCGGGGTCACTTCGCCGCTAGTTCATCGCGCAGCGCCTGGCCCAGCGCGGCCTGCCGATCCCCGCTTAACTTCGCTCCGCTTGAGGTCAGATAGAGGACATCAATCGCCATTTGCCCCTCGGTCTCGATCAGCGCAATTTCGATGTTGCACTCATGCTTCGAGACCAGCGAGCACATACGGTACAGCAGCCCCGGACGATCCTGGGTCAGAATCTGCACCAGCGTGCTGTGCGCCGAGCAGTGGTCGTCGAATTCAATCTGGGTGGAGATCTTGACTTTCGTGGCGTCCGCCTT
>DATKEN010000141.1:0-2733 GCA_035512155.1 Terriglobales bacterium
GCCGGAAGACAAGACGTATGGCAGCCAACGAAAAGCGGCGGCCTCCTCGAGCCGATATTTGCGGCGCATCCGGATCATCCGGGAGTCGCGCACTACCTGATCCATACCTATGACCTATGCTTACCTGCAACTGGGCTGGGCGGCCGGAATGCCGAGGCCGAGAAGATCAAAGAAAACCTCCCCGCACCGAGCACCGTGAATCCGTTCTTCGCGTTCAAGATCAACTATGCAACAGCCGCAATTCGGGCGCGCTGCGCACTGGAACAGCAGCACTGGGCGGAAGCCGAAAGCCTGGCTACAGATCCAGGAGTGGAGCCGCAGGTGGCGGCGATTTCGCATTGGGCGGCTGCACTGGGTGCCGAGCACACGGGAAACCTGCAGGCGGCGCGGCGAGAGGCAGAAGCGGTGCACAGGCTTTCCGCGGAATTGGAGGACGAAGGAGACGCGTACTGGGCGGAACAGGTGGCGATCCAGGGCGAAGAAGCCCGCGGATGGCTGGCTTTCGCGGAACATCGAACCTACGATGCGCTCCGCCTGCTGCGGATGGCCGCGGAGCATGAAGATGCCGCAGAAAAGCATCCCGTAACGCCTGGTGCGGTCCGGCCTGCCCGGGAACTGCTTGGTGATCTGCTCATGGAGATGCACCAGCCGAAGGAGGCCCTTGCGGCGTACCAGAAGGTGCTGGCGGTGGCACCGGGTAGGCGTAACGCCGTGGGAGGGGCAGCCGAGGCCGCTCGGATGGCCGGTATGTCCAGCAAACTGCACGAGATACGCGAGATTTCTCCTGCTAATGGATCAATTGAATCTGTGCCTTTGGCCTCCCCAGGCCTCCCCAGAGGGCAGGTAAATTTTCGGGGGAGGTAGAGCTTTTTTACTTGGAATTCGTTCAGCAGTTCATTGAAAATAAACACTTTAGGATTGGCCTGGGGCTTGCAACTTCTTGTACCCGTGGGGGGGGCGAACCGAGGATCCCTTTAGGGGATTGAGGGCTGGGCCGGTTCGCTACTCCCCCTTTTTTTTGTTTCCCGCCGACTGGTGACCCGGCAATCCCTGCGGAACGTCACCGAATCTCCCCAAACCACCAAAATAATTACGAAATTGTGCCCCGATCAAAGTTATGGGTTTGAACTTAGAGGGCAAGAATGATAGGAATGCGCCGTACAAGGTGCCGAATCCATTATGAACTTATTCACAGAGTCGCGCACGGTTTTGATGGATAGAGACGCCTAGCCATCCGCGTTTGGTGGCATCATGAGGCTAGCTCGACCGCCTAGATCGACCCGAAAAGGAGAGGAAATGAAAAAGTTCTCCCTGGTTACGGCACTTGCATTGATCGCTCTGGCGCTCCTCCCAGCCAAGGCGCAGGCCCCCGGCGACACGATCACGCTCAACTGGAACGGAACAGGCCCCGACATCGGCAGCGATCACTCGTTGCTGCACGACGTCGCGGCGCTGGACGACAGAGGCAATTCCATTCACGGAACGCAGATCGATGTGACGGCGCTGTACGATAAGCCTGCCGATCAATGGTCGGAGGGCGTAACGTGCGTCCACGGGTCCATGATTGAGCTAAGTTACTTCCTCATGGATGGTTCGGTTGAATCGCTGGCCCTGCCATTGAGGTGCGCGGGGAGCGGCACGGGCATGTCTGGCACGTTCACGGGGGAGGACAACTCTGGCAGAACCGTCACTGGCAGCGTCACCGTGCTGTTGAAGGTGGAATGCCGCCGGGAATGCTGGCGTAACGCCAAGAGCGCGTCCGTCAGCGTTAGCTATCCGGAGCAGTAACCGACCACCAAAAAATCAGACGTGATAGCAGGTATTGGCGGACGCCAAACGGCCTTCGCGCGGACGCGTGTTGTAGTCAGCGAGGGTTAGGGCGAGCATGATGGCGAGCCAAAAAACCGAACAGACGATGACGAGCTGCGTACGCTTGGGACTGTAGCGGGCGTGCATGAAGTAGAGAACAACGAGGGTAGCCTTAATCGTGGCGATGGCGAGAGCGATGACAATATTGAATTTGCCAAAATTTTGGAATGCGGCCCAAATGGTGATGGCAGTGCCGAGCATCAAGGACACGAAGATGACGATGTAAACTAGAGGCGAAACGATGTGCTTGGACACGCGCGACTCCTCCAAACTCTCCTACCGGTGCCTGTCAATCAGATATAACAACGGGAACAAATAGATCCACACAATATCGACGAAGTGCCAGTACAGACCCACGATTTCAACGGGAGTGTTGTACTGAGGCGTGAAGCGGCCGCGGAAAGAACCCCTGATGAGCCAAATGAGCAGACCTGCACCAATGATCATGTGCAAGGCGTGCAAGCCGGTCATTCCAAAGTACAGCGAGAAGTAGAGCTGGCCATGCGCATTGATGTCTGGGTCCTGCGCGAAAGCCTTATCCACTTCCTCCTTCTCCAGGGCCAATTCCGTAAGGTCATCGCCGGGCATCGGATGCGTCGGATGGTACTTCATGTCAAAGCTGAGGCCGGGGACGAGATGGTGGTCGAATTTCTGCTTGTATTCGATGGCCTTGACGCCAAGAAAGACAGTGCCGAGAGCGAGCGTGGCGATCAGGAAAATACTGACCAATTTCTTCTTCCCGACTTGCGCGGACCAGACGGCCATGGCCATGGTCAGACTGCTCATAATCAGCACAACGGTGTTGCCGGCGCCCAACTTGATGTCAAGGGTATTGCTGCCAATGCCAAAAGCGGTGCTGAATGT
>DATKEN010000142.1:0-3889 GCA_035512155.1 Terriglobales bacterium
TACCAGTACTTGGCGCGTTCCAGTGAACCTCTTATGCGAGGAGTGAACGGAATTGGCTGCAACTTGGCTGGCTGTTTATGTGGGGTCGTCATTGTGCGCATTCGCCGCTCTGGTGTGTGGCTTGTTCGCGCTGGCGGCTTATCCACTCGGCGGAGTGTTGCTCACAATTGGCGGGATGGCGTTGTTACTTTACGGTACAGCCGGATTGTGCGGAGCGTATCAACGAAGAAAGTAGTGAGAGGGACATGCAAAAGGAGCATTCAACAATGACTATGCAGGCAGAGAGACGCTCTCTGCACCAGTCGTTCAGGTCAACTGGCATCAGCATCAGTCTAGTTCTTGCGGTGGTCGTCGGGCTGGGGGCAGTTTGCCTTGCTGATGATGGTTCCAAGCCCGATCCCGCAGGCACAGCCACTGGAGACAAGACTTCAGTAGTCGATGCTGCCGGCAATCCCTTCGTTCCCGCGGAACCCACCGACAAGACGGCTCCAGACTATGCCCAGAAGAAGAAGGAGTTCGACGACTACCAGGCTCAGGCCGCCAAAGAGCCTCTGGCGACAAAGCTCGCCGATGGTGTAGGCCACGTGCGGATCGCGACCAACTTCGCGTGGACGCTGAATACGGGATACCTGGTGCTGTTCATGCAGGCGGGGTTTGCCCTGCTCACATGCGGATTGGTACGCAAGAAGAATGCCGCGCATCTGATGATGCTGAACTTCGCGGCCTACGTGTTCGCTTTTCTCGCCTACTATGCGGTCGGTTATGCATTCCAGTTCGGCGCGATTGCGATCAACGCAGCACCCAGCAATCTCGGCGGAACACCGACCCTGAATCATTTCCTGATTGGCCACGGTCAGTGGGGATTCGTGGGTGGCAAAGGTTTTTTCCTCGTCGGTCCGGCTTATGACGCGGGAAGTAATTGTCTGACGTTATTCGAAGTCGTGTTCATGGAGACCGCCGGATACATTATTGTCGGCGCAATCTGCGAGCGCATCACCTTCTGGGCATTCCTGCTCTGTGAACTTTTCATCGGCGCAATCCTCTATCCAATCTCGGGTTGCTGGACATGGGGTGGCGGTTGGCTCTCGCAGCTCGGATCCACGATGAATCTCGGCCACGGATACGTTGATTTTGCAGGATCGACCGTGGTGCATGCCGTGGGCGGATTTTGTGCGATGGCGTTGGCGATCATCCTAGGGCCGCGTCTCGGGAAGTTTGGACCTGGAGGCAAAATTCGGGTCTTCCCCGCTCACAACGTCGTGTATGTGGTGACGGGTACATTCATTTTGCTGTTTGGTTGGATGGGGTTCAACCCGGGCTCCACGCTGGGCGCGACCGACTTGCGGATCTCAGTCGTCGCGGTGAATACAAATCTAGCCGCGGTGGCCGGCTCGGCGATGGCGATGCTCATCTGGTATTTCCTCTTCGGCAAGCCTGACATTACGATGGCTTGTAATGGGATGTTGGCCGGACTAGTCGCGATTACTGCTCCTTGCGCGTTCGTGTCTCCTACATCGTCAGTGATCATCGGGATTCTTGCGGGCGCTCTGGTGTGCGGGGGGGTTCTCTTCAACGAGCGCGTTCTTAGAATCGACGACCCATGCGGCGCAATCTCCGTCCACGGTCTGTGTGGCTGGCTGGGTGCAGTTTGTGTGGGCATCTTCGCCGACGGAACATACGGCTCCGGTTGGAACGGAGTCGGAGCGACCAGTTACCTGGGACACGCTGGCCAAGGTGTCACCGGTCTGATCCACGGCGATACGCGGCAGTTCTGGGTTCAGCTTATGGGCGCGACCTTGTACGCAGTTTGGGCGTTCGGATTGACATTCGTAGTCTTCGGGATCGTGAACAAAGTCAAAAGCATGCGAGTCGCGCCGGAATCGGAAGAAGAAGGCCTGGATGTTCCCGAGTTTGGCATGCCGGGCTATCCAGAGGACGCGGTCGTTACAACTTCGTACTAACCGAGGGTTTGAGCCTATGCGATCTCTGGAACAGATCCTTACTGTGCCAGGAACTACGTTTGTTCTCTTACTGGTTGCCGCGACCATGGAAGTTCTAGGAGACGCATTCTTCCAATCGGCGCTCCACCGCTCGTCGGGGTTGTCGCGATGGATCCTCCTGGCTGCAGGAGGAGGCACACTGTCCCTCTACGGAATGGTCGTCAACCTGCCGAACTGGGATTTTGGAAAGCTATTGGGCGTGTATGTGGTTTTCTTCTTCTTCGTCGCGCAGATCGTAGCCAAGCTGAGGTTCAATCAATCAACCACTCTCCCTACGCTCGTAGGTGGTTTCATGATTGTGGCTGGCGGCGCGGTCATTTCTTTCTGGAAAGGATGAAACTGCGACGAACCGCGGGGTTCTTATGGCGCGGGCGTCTGGCCAGCGTGTCCTTGCTGAGCCTGCAATTGTTGGCGCTGCTGATACATCCGCTGCAGGTTCTGCTCCATCTGTGAGAGAGCCGACGAGCCTCCCGCACTGGCTGCGCCATTCCCGGCAACTGTTCCAGCAGCATTGCCCGAGATTGGCTGCTCTGCGGCCGTCAAGGTAGTCGCGTCAGTGGAAGGGGCGTTATCTGTAGCTTTGGCGGTGGCGGGAGGAGTGTCGGCCTGATTTGTCGCGTTGGAGTCCGTCGCTGCGGCGGTCTGGTCGGGACTTGGAGAGGAGAAATCGGGAGCGGTGGGAGTTTCTGCAGCCGATGCACTGTCATCGGCAGCGTTGGCGTGAGCCACCTCGAAATCGCGCTTGCCGGGTGCGGCGTAACCAGGCATGAGCCGCATCTTCGGATTGGTGCGACCGTCGACTGCAACGGTATCGCTGCCTGCGGCGTCACCACTCTGATCGCCATCTCGCGCTGTCAGAATGATTTTTCCCACAGCGCCGTCATCGCCTTCCGCGGACTGGATTACGTAATTAAAATTGGTTCCGTACAACAGTGAAGAGAGCACCTCGCGAATCGGCGCGGGCCCGAGGTGGACGGCAATTCGCTCCCGACTCGTGCTCGAAGGCATTTCAATGGAAGCGCTGGTTCGAGATCGAATTCCCAACAGAACATCGGAGAGCGAGGAATTCTCCGCATCCACCGTAAGGAGCTGCCCATCCCATGCAATGACGGGCGCATGCGCAGGAGTCTGTTCGGGGGGAAGCACCACAGGTGCTGGTGGCGGTGCTGGCGCCGCGGGCTCGGCCGCAGGTGGGTTCGCGCCAGATGGGGACGCTTTTTTGGCTTGAGGAGGCTGGGCGGATTGTCCAGCCACAGACATGCCCTGGATGAACAAACTTGATCCCAGAACGAGGAGAAGCGCTGCAGACTTGGGCCGGAAAGTCCCTCGACGGCAAGTAAGCCACTTCCCGAACCTGGAACGAAGAACTTCGGCCACCCCTATGACCCCTCTCGCGGCTAAAAAACGGCCATAACCGAAAGAACCACCCGCTCCCCGGAGCCGCGCTGGGAAGCTAGTCTAGCATGGTCTCTGCAGCACGACTACTTAGTTTTAGCAGCGAATGCCGGCTCCCTGTTTGCTGAAGATCAAATGCCGTCTGTCAAGAAGTCTTTTTTCAGACAGCCGCGTCGACTGCTCCGAAGTCATACACGACTGGAAAAGGGCTGATCTCTTACTGACTATTCGGAGTATTGGTGTGACGATGATCGGCTGCGGGGGCAGGCGTCCCGTCCGCGGCGGTAGCCGGAATAACGCCGCCACATGGCCCGAGCTCTTTCTCGCCGGGCGCTTTCGGGCGACGTGAATCGACTTCTGCCTGGCACTTGTTAAACGCTTTGAGTTCCTTGACAGGAATCAGTTGCGCCAAGGCCCGATCCGTGTCGGCATGAATCTGCTCAATCTTGTCGTGCTTCTGCTGCGCTGATGTTGAAGGCTCGGTGCAGACCTGG
>DATKEN010000143.1:0-3060 GCA_035512155.1 Terriglobales bacterium
TCTCTGGAGATATTCGTCCGCTCAATTGGAAGAAGGGAACAACCGACACATTGGAGATGCTTCCGATCACCGACAGCATCCTGGCAATCGCCGATGCCGATTACTTTGACTGGCCAGTTCTTCCTGAAGCGCCGAGTTCGCTGACTGTGGCTTCAACTGACAGCGGGGTGACGGTTGAATGGGAAGTCCATGGAGGAAATCCGGAGCACGTTGTAGTTGAGCGGCGTCAGGATTCGACCGCGCGAGGCTCGTGGCAGCGGATCGCGGAATTGCCGGCCTCCGCGACACAATACTCGGACTCGCAAGTAAGGCAAGGCCAGAAAGTGTCCTACCGGGTGCGGGCCACAAATGCCAACGGTGACTCCGCCACTTCGAACCTTGTGCGCGTGCCAAGTTCTTAGAATTTGCCTTAGCTAAGGCCTCGGATTCAGACGGGCGGATTTTTGGTCAACTCGCCTGAAGCGCCGGCACATCCACCCATCCGCGTTTTCCGTGGCTTGCGAGAACTGCATCGAGGATCACCATCTGGCGCAATCCGTCAACGAACTGGGGATAATCGGGAGCGGCTGATTCGCTGATGGAACGATAGAATCGGCGAAATACCTGCTTGAAGGTATCGTCGTAGCCCTCGCTATGGCCGCCGGGAAGATCGGCGTAACTGCGTGCGCCAGGTTCGAGCAACGAAGGATCCTTTACCGAAATCGAGTTTGGCGTATCGCGGTGCCCTTGCCAGAGTTCGTCCGGACGTTCCTGATTCCAGGCGATCGAAGATTTCGTTCCGTAAACCTCAATTTGCAATCCGTTCTTTCGGCCTGCTGACACCTGGCTGGCGGTCATGCTGCCGCGGGTACGCGCTCCCATTCGGAACAGGACGGCGCCGAAATCTTCCGTTGTCACTGGGGTCTCAATGAAATCTTCGGGCCCCATCAACTTGTTAGCGAAAGTTTCGACCGAGTGCTTTGGCTGTTTCCGCTTGGCGTGGAATGTCTGCAGATCGGCGCACAGCGACGTCAGACGCAATCCCGTAACGTGCTCCGCCATATCGAAGAAATGTGATCCGATGTCGGCCATGCAGCGGGATGCCCCGGCAGCGCTGGCATCAACCCGCCAGTTCCAGTCAGTGTCATGCAGCAGCCAGTCTTGAGAGTACGTGCCCTGCACAACCAGAATTTCTCCAAGCTCTCCGGCTTCGCGCAGTCGGCGTATCTGTTGGACCATTGGGTAATATCGCAGGTTGTGGCACACGCAATTGCGCAATCCCTGCTTAGCGGCAAGGGAACTCAGTTCCTCGGCTTCCGCCACCGTCGTGGTCAACGGCTTTTCGCAGAGTACGTGCTTGCCCGCTTGCAGGGCCTCTTTCGCCATCGAGAAGTGCTGCGCGTTGGGAGTGCAAATGTGGATCGCCTCAATGGAGGCGTCGCGCAGCACCTCGCGAAAGTCCGTGGTAGTTTTTGGGACGGCGAAGCCGGCGGCGAGCCGCTCTACCGCCTGCGCGTTCCGGCCAACTACGGCAGCCGCTTCCACCGACTCCACTCGCCGTACCGCTTCCAGGTGCACACGGCCCATAAAGCCGGTACCGAAAATTGCTGTCTTGATTGCTTTCATTACAGTTCCTTCAGGACCACCACGCCGCCGCCGGCTGTTCGCGCACCACGATGTTGTTGAGGAAGTTTGCTGCCTTCGTCAGACCTTCTCCGGGCGAGAGCAGGCTGTCTTCATGCTCGATCGAGACAACGTAATCGTAGCCGAACATTCGCAATGTGGAGATGAGTTCACTCCAAAACTCAATTCCATGGCCGTAGCCGCAGGTGCGAAAGATCCACGCACGGTTGCGTTCGTCGGTGTACGGCTTGGTGTCGAGGACGCCGGAGCGCACCATGTTTGTTGGGTATAACTGAGTATCCTTGGCGTGCACATGTAAGATTGAGTCGCCCAGCACGCGGACCGCTTCAACTGGATCAATACCTTGCCAAAAGAGGTGGCTGGGATCGAAGTTGCATCCTACGTTCTTCCCCGCGATTGTGCGCAGCCTGAGCATCGCCTCCGGACTGTAGACCACGAAGCCGGGATGCATTTCGACCGCAATCTTCACTCCATGATCAGCGGCAAACTTCGCATGCTCGATCCAGTAGGGTGCAACCACCTCGTTCCATTGCCAGTCAAGGACTGTCCGGAAGTCCGGAGGCCACGGGCAGGTGATCCAGTTAGGCGCGATGGCGTGGGGAGAATCCCCGGGGCAACCGGAGAAGTCCACCATGATGGGAACGCCGAGTTTCTCGGCCAGCAGGATGGTCCTGCGGCTAGTCTCCCGATGCGCTTGCCCGAGGGACTTGTCCGGATGCAGCGCATTGCCGTGACAGCTCAAGGCACTGATGCTAACGCCGTGGTCGCTGAGAGTGTTTTTGAAATCGGACAGGGCTGAGCTGTTGTCCAACATGGAGAGCTTGCAGTGCGCGTCGCCCACGTAGTTTCCCGTCGCCAGTTCGACGGTGTGAATGTTGAGCTCGGCAAGTTTCTTGAGAACCGCCTCCAGCGGAAGTTTCGATAGCAACGGAGTGAAGACCCCAACACGCATAGCGCCTCTGTCTCCTCGAAAGAACCCCGCCATTCTATCGCAGGTCGCTTATGTTACCTTAAGGTCCTGCGGCATTCCGGACTGTGTGGAGTCCTGGGGTCCGCGGATCGCCTTTTGGGGAGAATGCTCTTGCGCCGACCTCGACGGTTGTTGTTTCTCTTGCTGCTTTTCTGGATTACACCCGCTCTCGTTTCAGCCCAAACGGATCCTTCCATGCCCCCGCCGCCACGGGAAAAGAAGGTCCACCTCAAGCATGTCCTGGTCATCGGCCAGACCAAGGGATTCGAGCACGATTCGGTCTCGGCCGGCATGGCCGCAATCTACGAAATGGGGCGTGAAAGCGGCTTGTGGGAAGCTATCCTGCGCACAGACGTCGAGCTGATCACGAAAAAGGATCTGAGCAGGAATGCGAAGAGTCTCGACTACTTCGATGCTCTGATTTTTGTGAGTACCACGGGCGAACTCGACCTGGACGACAATCAGAA
>DATKEN010000144.1:0-2943 GCA_035512155.1 Terriglobales bacterium
TAGATGGGCCACTCTTTCCAGTGATGGTCTAGAATCACCGCTACCACTGATACGATCTGCACCACCATCTTGAACTTGCCGAGTTCGCTGGCCTCAATGGTAAAGCCTTCAGAAGCCGCAATTGAGCGCAATCCGCTAACCAGGAACTCCCGGCCGATCACGACGATTGCGACCCAGGCAGGCACCAGGCTCGGATTGATCTGAACGAGAACAATGAATGCTGCCGCAATCAAGAGCTTGTCCGCAATCGGATCGAGCAGAATTCCCATGGTCGTGATCTGATCGCGCTTGCGAGCAAGGTAGCCGTCAATTCCATCGGTCATCGCGGCGGCGATGAACAAAGCGGAGGCTAGAAGCTCCTTGGTCCCGTGTTCACTGCTGAAATGAGGACTGGCCAGAATCCATACCAGCAGAGGAATGCTGCAGATGCGGGAAAGCGTGATGGAATTGGGCAGGTTCACACTTGGGGGGTCCGGTGGCCAGCCGGCAACCAAGTTTGATTATGCTCCACGGGGGAAGGGAACGCAATGCGAGCAAGAAAAGATCTCACCCCAGAGGACACGGAGGAAAATCCCTGCGTTCTTGTGTGACTGGTGGTTGGGATCTATTTCGGGCTGGGGGCCATTTTGTCGGTCTTTGTGGCGCTCTTGGGCTGCTTGGCGATGATCATGTCCTTAACTTTCTCGTAGGTGGCTTGGGGAACGATCTTCTTCTGCACCAGTTCATTCTTGGCGCGGTAGGGCCGCCCGTCGATGATCTTTTGCGAGTAGGCATCACCGATGCCAGGCAGTTCCTTGAGCTGATCTTTCGTGGCCGTGTTGATGTCGAGTTTCTCGGCAGCCGTTTTTGCAGCGGCTGCGGGAGCGGATGACGAAGCTGGTTTTGCTTGCGCGACTGCCATCCCGCTGACTAAAGATAGTGCAAAGACGAGAGCAGCGATTTGCGCCATCAACTTTCTTTCGACCAGTTTCATGAAGTTCTCCTTTCAGAATCACTATGCATAAATTCCACGCTGGCGGATCGTATAGGCGACACGGTCGATTGCTAGCATGTAGGCGGCGATCCGGTTGTTGACGTGGTGGGTTTCGGCGTAACGGACGACGTCGTCGAACGACGACTTCATAATGGCGTCGAGTTGCTCGTTGACCACCGACTCTTTCCAGAAGTAGCCCTGTCGATCCTGGACCCACTCGAAGTACGAAGTTGTAACGCCACCAGCGTTGGCCAGAATGTCGGGAATGACGAAGACGCCTTTATCGGCAAGGATGTCGTCAGCCGCGGATGTGGTAGGACCGTTGGCACCTTCGGCGAGAATTCGGCACTTGACACGGTCGGCGTTGCGGCTCGTGATGACGTTCTCAGTGGCCGCGGGAATGAGGATTTCACAGTCTTCGACGAGTAGGTCGGCCGTCTCGCGTTTCTCCGCTCCGGGGAAGCCGTGGATGGTCCCATTTTTCTGGCGGAAATCGACCAGGGCTTTGATGTCAATGCCATTCTTGTTGTGTAGGCCACCGCCAACCTCGCCGATGCCAATCACTTTGTACCCGGTCTGATGCATCAGCAGAGCGGCATTGGAACCCACATTGCCGAAGCCCTGCACGATGACGCGCGTGCGAGATCGATCGAGGCCCAGTTTCTGGCAGGCCTCGTCGCACACGACCATCACACCGCGGCCGGTGGCTTCGCGGCGTCCGCGGGATCCGCCGATGTTGATGGGCTTGCCGGTTACTACGGCTGTAACGGTCTGGCGCATGTGCATGGAATAGGTATCCATCATCCAGGCCATGATCTGTTCGTTGGTATTCACGTCGGGGGCAGGAACGTCTTTCTCGGGGCCGATGAATTCGATGAGTTCGGAGGTGTAGCGGCGGGTCATGCGCTCGACCTCGCCCATCGACATTTTGTGCGGATCGCAGATCACCCCTCCCTTGGCGCCGCCAAAGGGAATGTTGACCACAGCGCACTTCCAGGTCATCCAACTGGCAAGCGCGCGCACTTCGTCGAGGGTGACATCAGGTGCGTAGCGGATGCCGCCCTTGGCGGGGCCGCGCGCGATGGAGTGTTGCACGCGGAATCCCGTAAAAACTTCGAGGTGGCCATCATCCATCTGCACCGGGATGTAGACCGTGACCTCGCGGTTGGGGTATCGCAACACGCGCCACAGACCTTCATCGAGATTCAGTTTCTGGGCGGCCAAGTCGAAGCGGGCGCGTTGCGACTCCCACGGGTTAGCTTCCTTGTCCACGTGCGGAGCAGTGGTCAGCGTCGTCATTGAAATAGTCTCCGGAATAATTGCAGGTGAGATGGTGCCCTGCGCGGCCAGGTTCGTTGCTGGGCAAAAGTGGGCAAACGTTCAGAGTATATGAGGGCAGACAGCGGGTAAGCAAGTTAGGGCATCAGCGATGAAACTGGGGAAAAGAGCTCCCGGATGCGATCTGATGTTCAAAGTTCACACAGGCGCGGGTGCTCGACGCGCTTCCCTGCCTCGCGCAGCTAACCGGCACGGGTTTACAAACCCTACTCATTCTTTGACGTCCCTGTTTTACCCCTGTTAAACTTTGAGTTTGTCCAGCCATCGCTATCATCAGAAGGGAAGTCCGTGCGCGCAGAAACCCGCCATCACCTGAAACAGGATTCTTTTAGCCGCGTTACCATCGGCGCTGCCGAGAAAACCGCCGATTGGACGGTTCAGCATCGGTCCACTCTCATTATTTCCACCATCGTCGCAGTGCTCCTCGTCGGGGGCGTGATCGGCGGCTGGTACTACCTGAACGCACAGGACCAAAAGGCTAGCCTGGATCTCTCCATCGCCGTTCGGACGATGGACACTCAATTGCGGCCGGCGGGAACGCCCGAGCAGCCGGATTTTCCGACGTTCACCTCCGCCAAGGAGCGCGCCGAGGCGGCTCGAAAGCAGTTTCAGGCGATCGCCGACAAGTATCC
>DATKEN010000145.1:0-27479 GCA_035512155.1 Terriglobales bacterium
AGACACTCGCCAGAGCCAGAAATTGCTGAATTATTACGCGATCGCCACTCGTACCATGAGTTATCACGAGCACAACGAGATGACGCGCGCTCCAGAGCTCGTCCTGGAGCTGGAACGAGGTGCCTGCGTGGCCCTGGTGACGGACGCGGGTATGCCTGGTATCTCTGACCCTGGATTCCGGCTGATTTCGCTGGCCATCCGCCATCACATTCCGGTGGTGCCGATTCCTGGGGCAGCTGCATTTCTCGCGGCGCTGGTAGCCAGCGGCCTGCCCACCGACTCATTTCGCTTTAGCGGGTTTCTGCCAGCCAAGCGTGGCCAGCGGCGCAGTGTGCTGGAAAGCGTCCGGTCATCTCCTCGAACCCAGGTTTTCTACGAGACCCCACACCGATTGAAAGAGGCGCTGGAAGACGTTGTCGAGGTTCTGGGAAAAGACCGGCACGTGGTCATCGCACGCGAAGTCACGAAGATTCACGAAGAGTTTCTGCGGGGTCAGGCCGCAGAGGTCTTAGAGATGCTGAACGCGCGTGGCGATGTCAGGGGCGAGATCACGCTGCTGATTGGGAAAGCGGACACCCGCGACCTGGGACCTGAGGCACATCAGCTGAACGTGGGGCAGCGTGTTCGCGAGGTCATGAAAGAAGAGCAGGTGGACGAGAAGGCCGCGCTGAAGAAGGTTGCCAAAGAGATCGGAATCTCAAAGAGCGAGGCGTATCGGGAGCTGCAAAGGAGCAAGTGAAACAGACTGCCAGTGGATAATGACCTGACACGCGAACGCTAATAGATGCTAGAGCCAGTCGCCCGTTACGGACATGCCAGCGACAAATAGAGCTCCCAACACTATGACTTCTTCGAGAACGACGAGGCTCCCCGCCAGCCAGCGCAATCCCTTCATGCGGTACACCCAGAAGGATGCCATACCTAACGAAAGTAAAGTTATCGCATCCAGGATGTGCTCCCCGAGCGAATTGGAGCGGGACTGATCGAAGGGTGGGGTACTCGCAGCCTGGAACAAAACTCCAACTGCAATTGCTAGCGGGTAAAATGAGAGCTGGGTAAATATGAGCCAATAAGAAGTGCGCCAATGACTCTTAATCTCCGGCGAGCGGAACAGGCTTAGAACAAGGCTTGTCAGGGAAGCCAATCCAGTAATCAATAAGGGTGGTAGCCTCCAAGCTTCTAATCCCCACAAGAAGAAAAGTTGAAATCTGCTCCAAAACTCAACCTCGGTCATCAGGGCCTTTCCTGGAGCTCCTTCTTCACGGCCTCGCTCACCACTTTCCCATCTACTCGCATTCCCGCAGCAGCGAAGCGCGCCATGGCGTTCTTCATCACTGTGCCCATGTCTTTGATGGTCGGTGAGCCCAACTCAGCGATCACCGCTTTCACGCCGGCCATGATCTCGGCCTCTCCGGCCGCCTTCGGCATGTAGGTTTCAATCAGCTTGATCTCCGCGGCCTCTTTGTCCGCCATTTCCTGGCGGCCACCCTTGGTGAACTGCTCGACCGACTCCTTGCGCTGTTTGATCAGAGTACTGAGCACCTGCTGCGATTCCTTGTCGTCGAGCGGCGCCATCTTTTCGATCTGGCGGTTCTTGAGCGCCGTTTTGACCATGCGCAAAGTCGAGAGTCGCGCCTCGTCGCGCGCCTTCATGGCGGCGGTGATGTCTTTCTGTATCTGTTCGCTGAGGCTCATGGTGGGCCAATTATATCGGAGGAATAGGAAGTCGCTGGTTTGCTAGATTCTCCAATCAAAATCCGCTACCAAGTGATCCTGCCGCGCATCTCATGCTCGGGAGGAATCAACCATGAGCAGACTCGCCATTTGGGCCCAACTGGAAGCGAAGCCGGGAAAAGAAAAAGAGGTGGAAGAATTTCTGAAGTCGGCGCAGCCGCTGGCTGAGCGCGAATCGGCCACACTCAGCTGGTACGCTATTAAGATGGGGCCGGGAAAGTACGGCATCTTCGACACCTTCGCCGACGAAAATGGCCGCAACGCTCACCTGAATGGTGAGATTGCCAAGGCGCTCTTCGCCAAAGCCAAAGATCTTTTTTCCAAGCCACCGGATGTTGCCAAGCCGGAAATTCTCGCTGCCAAATCCATTCGCGATTGACGTTAACCGCGTCCCTGCTCTTTTGCGAGACATCTGGCGGAACACTTCAGAACACGCTGATGTTCCGATAGACTACTGAAGAGTCGGATTACCTGATTTTCAGGACTTATCGGAATGTTGCGCAAAAATCGTCTCTTCACCCCCGGCCCGACGCCGATACTTCCTGCGGCCCAGACTGCCATGGCGTCTGCCGCTATGCACCACCGGACCGCCGAATTCCGCGCCTTGTTCTCTCGCGTGCTGGCGGATATGAAGGAATTCATCGGCACCAGCAACGACGTCTTGGTGCTGTCCTCCTCCGGAACGGGAGTGATGGAAGGATCGGTCTCGAACCTGACTTCGCCTGGCGACAGAGTCTTGGTGCTCACTGCCGGTAAATTCGGTGAGCGCTGGAGAGATCTGGCTAAGAGCTTCGGCTGCGTCGTGGAAGTCATCAGCGCCCCCTATGGTGAAACCTTCTCGCTCGATGAAGTTCGTCAGAAACTGACTCCTGATATTCGGGTGGTTTACATTCAGGGCACAGAAAGTTCCACCGGCGCGCGTCACGATATAAAGGCGATCGCCAAACTCGTCCGAGCGACGGGTCATGACACGCTGCTGGTCGTGGACGCGATTACCGGCCTAGGTACCACGCACTTTGATGTGGATGGCTGGGGAATTGACGTCATCATTGGAGGCTCGCAGAAAGCCTTGATGATCCCGCCGGGTCTGGCCTACTGTGCGGTGAGCGAGCGCGCATGGAAGCGCATGGAGACGAGCAAATCTCCCCGCTACTACTTCGATTTCCGCAAGGAACGTAAGGCAGCAGCGAAAGGCGAGTCATCCTATACACCGGCGACGTCACTGTTCGCAGGCTTGGCCGCCGCGCTTGAATTCATACGGCAAATCGGCGACGGTAATCTGGCGGCCGGACGCGAAGCATTGATCAACAGCGCAGAGCTGGCGGCAGAGATGACTCGCGCGGCAACGAAGGCGCTCGGTCTAAAGCTGTTCGCGGCGTCGTCGCCAGCGGCCGCACTCACCGCCATCCAATCTCCCGCAGGCGTGGACTCGGGCGCTATCGTGAAAGAATTTCGTGAGTCGTTTGCAGCGGTAGTAGCCAACGGCCAAGGTGAAATGAAGGGCAAACTCTTCCGCATCGCGCATCTTGGCTACTACGATTATCTCGATACGATAGGTATTCTGGCAGCTTTAGAACAAGTACTTGCTAGTGTAACTGGAAAGCCCGTGGAGTACGGTGCTGGCGTTCGTGCGGCACAAGAAGTCTACGCGCGAGCTACGGAAAAACGGCAGCCGGTGGGCGCCTGAGCACTCAAGGCTCTACTTGACCATAAAGTTCATCATGTTGGAGTTCTGGCCGCCCTGATTCATATAAATACCCGTTCCGCCGGGATTTCTCACATAAACCGGAATAGTACCGGCGGTAGCGATGTCCGCGGCGGCGATCATGGCCGTGAGCTGGGTTCCCGCAACAGTCATCGTCGTGGTGCGGGTAGTGCCGTTCCAGTAGACAACCGCGCCGCTGGCAAAGTTGCTGCCATTTACGGTCAAAGTAAATGCCATGCCGCCGGCGGTGGCCGTATTGGGCATCAGTTGAGCCACAGCGGGAGCGCCTGCCGCCATCGTGCCAGAGTGCGAACCATAGCCGCATCCCAAGGCGCTCATCGTCAGCAGCAGAACCAGCATTGTTTTCATCACTTATCTCCAAGGGGCGATTGCCGTCAACGTATGAAGTATTCTAGGAAGCTTCATAAGTGCGGTTGTCAGTGGTCTGTCATTTCTGGGTAAAGGATTTGCAACCGACGTTGATTTCGGAGGATGAAGCTGAAGATGAAAGTCGTAGTGGCTGAAAAGATTTCCTCTGCGGCGCTTGACTTGCTACGCGAGCGTCGCTGGACGGTGGTGACACCTGAGCAGATAGACGGCAAGCTTGCGGCCCACCTGCAGGCCGCGGATGCGTTGATCGTGCGCTCAGCCGTGCAGGTGAATGCCGATCTGCTGAGTCATGCGCCCAAACTGCGGGTGATCGGACGCGCCGGCGTAGGCGTGGACAACATCGACCTCGAAGCCGCCACTCGCCAGGGTATCGCGGTCATGAACACACCAGGGGCCAATGCCATTGCCGTAGCGGAGCACACATTGGCGATGATGCTGGCTATGGCACGCCCCCTGTTCCGCGCCAACGAACTCATGCACCGCGGAAAATGGGACAAGAAATCACTTCAGGGCAGCGAACTCCGTGGCAAGACGCTGGGCATTGTTGGATTAGGACGTGTCGGCATGGAAGTTGCGCGCCGGGCGCGAGCTTTCGGAATGGAGATTGTTGCCCACGATCCTTTCGTCTCAACCTCTGTGGCCAGAGAACAAGGCATTCGCATGGCCAAACTGGAGGAGGTCTATGCGGCTGCTGATTATCTAACTCTGCACGTCGGACTGACTCCCCAGACAGCAAATATGATCAACGCTGCATCTCTAAAGAAGATGAAGGCCGGGGTTCGGCTGATAAATTGCGCGCGGGGTGAATTGGTGGACGAACCCGCTCTCGCTCATGACTTGAAACGAGGCCACGTGGCGGCTGCTGCTTTGGATGTTTTCGCCGAAGAGCCGCTGAAGAACTCGCTGCTTGCAGCCATGGACAATGTGATGCTGACCCCGCACATCGCCGGTTCCACTCACGAGGCCCAAGAGGCTGTCGGCTACCAGATCGCACTGCAGGTGAAGGAATATCTGAAGCACGGCGTCATCCAAAATGCGGTGAATGTGCCCTCGGTATCGCACCATGAATATCTCGAATTGCAACCCTACATCGCACTGGCAGAGAGGCTAGGCGCATTCCTGGCCCAGGCTAGCGAAGGGACTCTAGAAGAGATTTCTCTGCGGTACAGCGGCCATATTTCGGAATGGAAGACCGAACTGATCCGCAATGCAGCCATCAAGGGCATCCTGAATGAAGCGCTGGAGGAAAAGGCCAACCTGGTCAATGCAGAGGCCATTGCTTCGTCGCGAGGGCTGCGCATCCACGAGGCCCGGAAGTCGAAAAGCTCCACCGGGGGCGCGGGCAGCGTGCTCTCCATTCTGCTTAAGACCAGCGCCGAAGAGCATCTGATTAAAGGGGCAGTTTTGCACGGGCATACGCCAAGGCTTCTTCACGTCGACGGTATTGACGTGGAGGCTCCGCTGGAGCGCAATCTGATTTACCTGCGCAACCGTGATGTGCCCGGCGTGATTGGGAGAGTCGGCACCATCCTGGGTCAACACAAAATCAACATCGCCGCTTTCTCCTTGGGCCGTCGAACCGGGAATGGCAAAGCGGGCGCGCCGCGAGAAGCCATCGCCGTGGTACACGTGGATGGCCGGGTATCTGAGGAAGTGTTGGCGGAGTTGAAGAAGGTGCCGGCAGTGGCGCTGGCTAAGGCAATCCGCTTGTTCTAAGAAAAGCTCTATTTTAAGAAAACCTGGGTCGCGATTTGCGCTGATTCGCAGATAGGTCTGTTTTTTGATTCCAGTGAAAAGATATGAAAGGCATTTGATGCTACGAAAAGCATGTCTCATGAGTGTGGCGCTATTCCTTTTCACTGGCATCGGTCGCTGCCAGGATAACCGTTACGATATCGGCTTGAACGCAGGGGCAGTCTTCAGCAAACAATCCAGCGGAAACGGAACCACGCTAACTCCGACGAAGGCGGGCGCTTTCATAGCCACGGGCCGGGTCCGCTTCACTCCACGGAGTTCGATAGAGGTGAATTACGGGCGGGTTAAGAATTCACAGATGTATGTATCGGGTGGGATCGATTTCCGCATCCAGGGTCTGATCAGCGAATTCACCGGAGCTTACGTCTTCAGCTTTCTTCAGAGCGACAAACTGGAACCCTTTGTATTCGGCGGCGGCGGGGTGCTGGTGTTCAATCCAAGCATTACTCAAATAGATACGATACCAAGCTCCGTCGGGGCGAGGAGGCAGACCAAGCCTGCATTTCTCTATGGAGCCGGTGTGGACTACAAGGTCTTCTCGATTCTGCCAATAATCTCGAAATCTTCGTTGTCTTCAAAGGTCGCTCTGCGCCTGCAATACCGTGGGCTGGTTTATAAGGCGCCTAGCTTCGACGTGCAGAACTTGTTCACCGGCGCCGAGGGCCACATGGCCGAGCCGTCGGTCGGGTTGGTAGTGAAATTTTAAACGGTTGTCGAAAACTCAAGGATTGAGCGCTTCTCTTCGCAGCTTGCGACTCTCCGCCAACAGTGCCATGGAATGCATCAGGTTCTGCAAAGTCACAATTCCAACCAGACGCTGATCTTCGACCACGGGAATGATGCTGAGGTTGCGGGCGGTGAGCTTGCGGAAGGCTGAGGCCAGCGATTCCTTTTTCTGGGCCACTTCAAAGATCCGGTTCATCACCGCTTGCACGTAACCGTTGCCCTCCTTGCGAAGGACTTCGAGTATCTTCTGCTTGGAAATCACTCCCACCATATCGCTGCCGCGAATTACTGGGAAGTCGTCCTGCAGCGAGTGCACTGCCTTATCCAAGGCGTCCTCCAATGTGTCGGCGGGGGAAAGCGTGGCGAAGTCAGTGAGCATGATGTCTTCCAGGTGGACCGCCTCAAGCACTGATTGAAAGACCGCTGAGCGCTCTTCCAGTTGGGCCGCAAGCAGCAGGAAGAAGCCGATCATCGCCAGCCAAGCGCTGGGAGGACCGGCGCCCTGCATATATTGCAGCATGCCTGCGAATATAAATACGGTGGCAAGAGTTTGGCCGATCGAAACGGCGCGGCGGGTGGCGCGAACCGGGTCCATGCGGCGGCTGAACACAGCACGCAGCACGCGGCCGCCATCCATCGGATATGCAGGCAGCAGATTGAACCCGGCGAGCCAGAGATTGGCCCAGACCAGGCTTCGCGGCAAATTGCTGGAATCAAGGTAAGGCCTGGCCCACAGCTGGAACCGTGGGGCCACTAGAAGAATCATGCCAGCGGATACCACTGCAATCAGCAGATTCACCAGGGGGCCAGCCAAGGCGATGCGAATATCCCGTTTCCACGTCAGAGTTCCAGGTTCCAGGGGCCGCTGCGTTTCATCCAGCAGCGTAACTCCGCCAATCGGCAATAGGATGATCGCTTTAGCGCGGATACCGGCATGTCGGCCCACCAACGCGTGGCCCAACTCATGCAAAATCACGCAACCGAAGATAATCGCGACCAGCGCCAGGCCACGGGCTGCGCTCGCGTTCCCATGCGCTGCCGATTCCGTGAGCCACACAAAGAACAAGAGGAAGACAAAGCTCAAGTGGATGCGGAGTTCTACTCCGAAGATACGGCCCGCCAAGATCGACCAGCTTTTCATACCCAAAGCCCGCGGCAGCTTTTCGTTACTACCATTCTATATAGTTTAGACGCCAGTATGTGATCCCGGGATTCGGTTTGGATAGTCGAAGGTGCTAGGACGGAGATTTCAGCGGCAGCCGTCCACGAGCGGGCCCAACTATGCGAGTGATCGCCGGAAAATACCGGAGTCGTCCGCTGCGCTCGCTGCGTGGAATGGATCTGCGCCCCACCGCCGACCGCCTGCGCGAGACTCTGTTCAACGTTCTTACTGCCGGGAATCCGGCCGCACTTGAGGGGACAGTCTGGCTGGACCTCTTTGCCGGAACCGGCGCGGTCGGCATCGAAGCACTGAGCCGCGGCGCTAGTTCTGTTTATTTCGTGGAATCTTCCGTGCCCGCGGCAGAGCTGGCAAGAAAGAATCTGCAGTCTTTGGGAGTGGAATCTGGTTTTCAGGTTCTCAAGCAGGATGTCATACGCACTTTGCAAAAGCTGGAAGCGGAGCCCGTTACGGCGGACTTTGTTTTCCTTGACCCGCCCTATCATATGGAACAGTGCTACCAGCAGACTCTGGAATTCTTGGGTGACTCTGGTTTGCTGAGGTCGAATGCAGTGGTTATCGCTGAGCACCAACGAAAATTTGATCCGGGAGAAATATTCGGGTCATTGCAGCGGTACCGGAAGCTGGAGCAGGGAGATGCGACGTTGAGTTTTTATCGACAAAATATAGGTAAGTGAGTCGAACCAGCTCGTCGCCGGCTTACATCAGAATCTCATCTGCGCGTCGCATGATGGGGTGCTGCATTTCCTCCAAATCATTTTTCACCAGGTTGAGGCCGTACACGCACTGCTCGAAGTGCTGTGACAGGTTGGCGAACAGTGGAGCCACCTTGGTGTACTCGAAGTGCTCGAACTTGGAGACGATGTAATAGCTCTCTTTGCCCGCCTTCATCCATTCGATGAAATTTTCCAGACGATGGCGTCGTAGCCGGAAGTGGTTGATGCTCTCGGGAAACATTCCGGCGAAGAAAAGCGTGTAATCGCCGATGTGCTTGCGCACCTGGCGCTCACGGTCAAACGAAGGCGCAGGGCCGAATACCGGATCGGATTCCAGCAGCATCTCGCCAACATCGCTCAACGGCTGTCCCGTGGCATTGCGAATTTTAAACAACTGTTCCACGTCGCAGAATTCCGCCATCAAGCTGGCCACATAACTCACGATCTGCGGATCGCGGATACCGATCTCTTCGGCATAATGCCGTCCTACCAGTTCAACGAACAACTGCTGCAGCGGGTGCGTTTCCGGAATCATTCGGGGCTCACCTCCTGGAAAACCCATACCTGCAACGGGATTCCAACCGCGCTGTGCGCATGTTTACCTTAGGTTTGATGCCAAGGCAAGTGACTTTTGTAAGTCGCACCCATCAGTTATTTCGATGATGCAAATCATTGCGCGGTTTCCCGCTTTCCTGTTGGCAAACGGTGAAGTCGGCTGCTAATTCGATGGCGAGCTACAGCGGTTTCAGTACAATCATCGGCAAGGAGGAGGTCATGCAACGGCAAAACATTTCCAGCGGAGCACCGTGGGAACCGATAGTGGGTTACTCCCGTGCTGTCAAGGTCGGCTCATCGGTTCATGTTGCGGGCACGACGGCCACTGGTTCCGATGGCAAGATCGTCGGAGTAGGCGACGCCTACGCCCAAGCGGTGCAGGCGCTGAAGAATATCGAGTCAGCCCTCCAGAAAGCGGGCGCCACCCTCAAAGATGTAGTTCGCACCCGCATATTCCTCACTCGCATCGCGGATTGGGAGAAAGTCGGCAAAGCCCACGGGGATTGTTTTCGAGATATTCGTCCCGCGTCCACCATGGTGGCAGTGAGTGCTCTAGTTTCGCCGGATATGCTGTTGGAGATTGAAGCAGACGCCATTATCACCGGCCAGGGAGCGTAGAATATCGCGCATTCAAAAGGAGGCACATGAAGATCTCGCGGTGTGTGCTTTTATTTTGTCTAATCCTTGGATTCGCGTTTGCGCAAGAGCCGACTCCGCAACCCGTCACAGTGATTCGCGCTGGCATACTGATTGACGGAAAATCTGACACGCCGCGTCGAGACCAGGTCATCATCGTGCGCGGCAACAGAATTGAAAGCGTCTCCGATGCTGCCTCCGCAAAGATTCCTTCCGGCGCAACTGTCATCGATCTCTCTCATGTCACGGTTCTGCCCGGACTGATCGATTCTCACACCCACATCTTCCTGCAAGGCGAGGACCCAGCCAAGGGAGGCTACGATGTAAATATCCTGAAATATCCGCTGGCTTTTCGCGCCGCTCGGGCCACGGTGGCGGCTCGTCGGGCACTGGAACAAGGGTTCACCACGCTGCGCGATGTAGAGACTGAAGGCGCAGGCTACGGCGACGTCGGCATCAAGCAGGCAATTGAAGGCGGCTACATCCCTGGGCCGCGGATGTTTGTTGCCACTCGGGCGATTTCCACGACCGGCGGTTACAACCTCGAAGACTATGCGCCCGAGTTAGACATGCCCAAGGGCGCACAACTGATTGATGGTCCAGTCGAGGCGCGAAAAGCCGCGCGTGAGCAACTCTCTCACGGAGCAGACTGGATCAAGGTTTACGTGACCCACCGTTCCTGGGTGGGCAAGAACGGGGAACTGGTTTCGCAGCCCACACTCACGGTCGAAGAACTGAAAGCTATCGTGGACGAAACCCACGGCTGGGGCAGGAAAGTTGCTTGTCATGCCTACAACGGCATCGGATTGCAGCGTGCGCTCGACGGTGGTTGCGATTCGATCGAGCACGGTCTTGAAATCACCGACGCGCAGATCGCGCAGATGGTCAGGCAAGGCACCTGGTATTGTCCTACGCTCAGCCCTTACTACATCGATTGGGCTCCAGCCGACACGCCGGCTGGCCAGCGCGACCGCAAGCGCGCCGCCGTGCATGGCCCATCCTTCCAGAAAGCGCTGAAAGCAGGGGTCAAGATCGTCTATGGCACGGACATGGGTGGGATACCGTGGACTGAACCCATGGCTCAGGAATTCTCGCGGATGGTCGAATTCGGGATGTCTCCCATTGACGCCATCAAGAGCGCCACCTCCCGAGCGGCCCTGATGCTCGATATGGAAGGCCAGATTGGCGTGGTAGCCCCCGGTGCGTACGCGGACATCATTGCCGTGGATGGCGATCCGCTGCGCGACATCAAGGTTCTCAGGACAGTGGCGTTCGTGATGAAAGATGGGAAGGTTTTCAAAAATGAGGCCAAGTAGTGGAGGTCACTGTTATTCGGGGTAGAGCGAGCAATCTTTATTCCCGGCAAAGTTATCCGAGTAGGGATGCTTCGGCTGCTCTGGACTCCCGCCAGCGGAACGCCAGATTCGCTCAGCATGACAAAGCGCTCAGCATGACAAATTTGCGATTTGGAGCGGCAATCGCGCCCATCCAAAAATCTTATGGCCAAATGCCCTTGACAGCGGCCGCACGCACGTCATAATGCCCCAATCTCCTTTTGATCGGTTTGGTCCCGGCTGGCATGTTCGATGCTTCCGGTTGGGACCTGCAGGAGGTCATCATGAGTGTTCTAGAACTCTGTGATTCGGAAGTGGCGAAGGTACCGGTTGAGGCCAGCGTCGCAGAGGCCATCAATCTCATGCTGGACCATCGTGTAGGTGCCGTGGGCGTGGTGGACGGCGACGGGCGAGTGGCGGGAATTTTCACTGAACGTGACGTGCTGCGCAAACTGTCGCTCAGTGGGCGTGACCCCAAAAAAACTCCAGTGAGAGAGTTGATGACTACACCGGTCGAACTCGCCACGTTGGCAACCACTCCTGGTGAAGCCTTAGCCACAATGGTAGAACGCCATTTCCGCCATCTTCCTGTGGTGGATGGCGAGGGCAAGCTTCTCGGCATGCTTTCGATCCGCAATGTCCTCGAATGGCGGATAGGTGACCTCAGCCAGGAACTGGACTCGCTGGAGCAGTACGTTGCCAACGACGGTCCTGGCGGTTAGAACCCAGATGCACATTCTTAACTGAAATCTGCTGCTTCGACGATCTCTGCCGGCTATTCTTCTTCGCTTCGTTGTGACCTCCGCCTGCATTCAATACAATTTGTTTCGCTTACTAGGACGCCTGTCCCGCCGTCAAATCTGAGTTCCGAGGAAAAATAATGGTCAGAACTGCAAGACGTTTTCTAGTTGGTGTATGGCTCATGACGCTCACGTTTGTCGGCCTAATGCCCGCACAACAGCTACCCAGCCGCGTGGTTGTCCGAGCCGGAAAACTTCTGGACGTAAAAACGGGCAAGACACTTGCCGATCAGGCCATTGTCATTGAGGGAGACAAGATCGTCAGTGTGGGCGCGATGGCTGCGGTGAAGTCCTCCGCCGGTGATCGAGTGATCGATCTTTCTCACGCCACGGTCCTTCCGGGGCTGACCGACGCGCATACCCATCTGACTATGGATCCCAAGAATATTGGATACGCGAGTCTTGCCGTATCTGTACCGCGTGAGGCACTGACCGGGGCGCGCAATGCCCGTGTAACTTTGGAGGCTGGGTTCACCAGCGTCCGCAACGTTGGGGCCAGCGCCTTTACCGATGTGGCCTTGCGCGACGCCATCAACGCCGGTGAAATTCCAGGTCCGCACATGCTGGTGAGTGGCCCTGCGCTGAGCATCACCGGAGGACACTGCGACAATAATCTGCTGCCCTTCGAGTATCACGCCACAGAAGAAGGCGTAGCTGACGGCATCGCGCAGGTGCAGCACAAAGTCCGCGAAAATATTAAGTACGGCGCAGACTTGATCAAGGTCTGCGCCACTGGCGGTGTGCTTTCCAAAGGCGACGATCCCCAGGCGTCGCAATATACGTTGGAAGAGATGAAAGCGATCGTGGCCGATGCTCACCGCTTGGGACGCAAGGTCGCAGCTCACGCTCACGGCGCCCAAGGTATTCTCTGGGCTTCAGAGGCGGGTGTGGATTCTATCGAGCACGGTTCTTATATCGACGATGCGGGCATCGCCGAAATGAAAAAGAACGGCACTTATCTGGTCCCTACGCTCTATTTGGGCGACTGGTTTCTGGAGAATGCTGAAAAGAACCGTGTTCCTGATTTCCTGTTGTTCAAGGCCAAGGCCGTAGTGCCAGCGGCGCGCAAGAATATCGCTCACGCTTTTGCCAGTGGCGTGAAAGTTGCGTTCGGTACCGATGCCGCCGTCTATCCGCACGGTTTGAACGCGCACGAGTTCGCGGTCATGGTGAAACTCGGATTGACTCCGCTGCAATCCATCCAGGCAGCCACCATCAATGCAGCAGATCTGCTGGGTTGGTCGGACAAGATCGGCACCGTCGAACCCGGAAGGTGGGCAGACATTATCGCGGTGGATGGTGATCCGTTGCAGGACGTCACCACACTGGAGCGAGTAGAGTTCGTGATGAAGGGCGGAGAAGTGGTGAAGAACCAGTACGAGAAATAGGCGCGACTATTTCTTCAATCGAAAAGGCCCGCTCGAGAGCTGGCCTTCGCGCGGCGACGTCAGCCAGGAACTGGACTCTCTGGAGCAGTATGTCGCCAACGATGATCCCGGGGGGCTAGAAACCAGATACTCCTACCTAACTTCGTGACACGAGGTTCGTCCATTTGTGTGGCGTGACCCCCGCGGAAGATTTTGCCGCGCGGTTTCGTTTTGCCCGGCAAGATATTCCCGGCGTTTCCTGAACATCAAGGCCTTCCATCCAAATCACAGCAAGAGTGCCGGTTCGTGGCTCACTTCCGAGGCGATTTCTGCCTTTCGCGAATTGGTTCGCTGCGTGCTTATGCCTAAACGAGGAACAAATCTTGGACAGCGGATACTATGCGGCGTGTGCCGGTCTGAAGACACAGACACAAGCTCTCGACGTGGTCGCCAACAACCTGGCAAATATAAATACCAACGGTTATTCCACCTCACAAGTGGATAAGCGGAAAGTGGGGAAGCTGGCTCTGGCCATCCAGGTTGCCTTTCAGGAACTCGGAGCCTTTCCTACATCCAGCACTCAGGTTCCCGTTGACTCACAGGAACCAATGCCATTCAGTGATGTCCAGGCCATTGAGAATGTGGATCACACTGCCGCTTTGGGGCGCCTCGTGGCTCCCCCGCACGGCGATCTCTCGAGCGCTGCGGAGGACGGAGATCTAGGCGATTTGCGCTACGAATTGGAGCAGGCTCTGGCGCCAGAAATTTCCCGAAGAGAACTAGCATTACGTAGTGTGCCGGATGGCCTAGTGATAAGCCTACTGGAAATCGGATTTTTCGAAAGCGGCTCGGCTCAAATCAAGAATAGTTCGATGCCTGCCTTCACCCGGATGGCAGGGTTGCTGGCGCAGCGGAAATATCGCATCCGGATCGAGGGCCATACTGACAATGTACCCATTCACAATTCCAGATTCCATTCCAACTGGGAATTGTCAACCGAACGCGCCACGGAACTCATCCGCATACTTGTGATCCGATATGACTTTGCGCCCGAAAGGCTATCGGCGGCTGGCTACAGCCAATATCACCCCGTCGCCACAAACGATAGCCGAGAAGGACGTGGCCTTAACCGCCGGGTCGACGTGGTCGTGCTGGGACGAGAGTCCGCGCCCCACAACGCAGCGCGAACCCAATCTTCTGCCCCCAGAAAATTGCCCGATGACGATCGCGGCCCTGCAATGTCTGCTTCTGAGCTTTCGATTGGCTTGCTTCACTTTTGAGCGGCAGATGTATATGCATCGGCTAGTGAGATTGCTGTATCCCGCGCCGTAATGAACGGGCATCACAGCTCGCGGTTAGTTCGGGTGCTGGTGGCGGGTGATAGTGCTTTCATGCGAAATACCCTCACCCGCATGATTGAATCTGATCCTGCGCTGCGCGTGAGTGGGACAGCTCAAACCGGCCCGGAGACCTTAGAGAAGATTTGCTTGCTGCAGCCTGATGTCGTCACCCTCGATGTGGAAATGCCGGGCCTCGACGGCCTCGAAATCCTAAGACGCATTATGCGGGATTTTCCCCGTCCCGTGATTGTGGTTAGCTCGCTGACCCAGGAAGGCGCAAGGATCACTTCGGAAGCGCTGGCCTGCGGGGCTTTCGACTATGTCCCTAGACAGCTATCGGCGGTGTCACTTGACATCGAGAGTAATTGCGAGGACTTGATTATTAAAATTAAGGCGGCGGCCGAAACTTGCTGGCCTCGGCCCATGGCCCGGGTTGCCCACTCGGCAGTCAAATTCCGCCCGCGTACGGTGAATGTTTCTCCCAGCATCATTGCAATCGGGGTTTCCACGGGCGGACCACAGGCCCTTGAGGAAATCCTGCCTCTTTTGCCTGCCGACTTGGCGGTCGGCGTTCTGATTGTCCAGCACATGCCTGCTGGCTTCACCGGACCTCTCGCCCGGCGGCTCGACGGATTCTGCAAGGTAACCGTTCTGGAGGCCAACAACCACGATGCGGTCGAGGGCGGAATCGTGTATATAGCTCCAGCGGGGCAACACATGACGGTTTATCGCCATACTTTATCGCAGGTTCTAATTCGCCTGTCACAGTCGCCCGAAAATTGCGCCCACATACCTTCGGTTGACGTGATGATGTTGTCGGTGGCAGAAGTCTTTCGAGCTTACTCTATGGGTATCATCATGACTGGGATGGGCGTCGATGGCTTGCGCGGTATGCAGGCTATCGCTAACAACGGAGGCACGACACTGGGGCAAGATGAGTCGAGCTGCACGGTCTACGGTATGCCTCGGGCCTGCGCGCGCAGTGGCGTTCTGCAGCGAGTAGTCCCTTTGGCACGAATTCCTGAAGAAATTCTACAAGCTACTCGCTACCGGCAGCGCCTAGCGTCCTCTCCTTAGACATTCTCGCCTCTGGCTCTAATCCGGCTTCCAACCGGCCTTTCGTGCTGGCGCAAATTGGGTAAGAAGTTCTTGCGCAATCCCTATTTTGTTCCTCTTCGAGGGCGACGAGGTATAATGACGTAACCCTTAACCACGAAGACACATCGCTAAAATCACTCTGCGCCTTCGCGATTGAGAAACCGGCTTCCAGGAAGGCGCCTTACACTACAAAAAATAAGGTTTTGTGGGGCTGCAGCTTAGCACCACGCAGGCTAGGAGCTGTTGGTCGGCACAGAATCTGATGCGGCGCGACCTGCGGGCACAGGAGGATTGGCGATGTCACAGCGAAATGGCGACAAATCCAGATTCCATCGGGAACGAAAGCAGAACATTCTTCGCCGCAGGCGAACTCGCGAATTGCTTAAGGCTGAGGCCGGCCTCGTGGTGCAGCCGGGCGCGAGGAAAAAGGTGGAAGCTTCCACGGCGAGCGGCCAGGGACGAGTATGAACAAGATGGCGTCTTCGTTGGGTGTCCCGCTGACTGCAAAGAAACGAGTGTTATTAGTGAACACTCACGCCACGCGGCGTGACTTGCGCGCCCAGATCATGCGCAAGCTGGGCGCGGAGGTCGACTGCGCGGCTGATATCAGCGAGGCGCGTTCGCTATGGCAGGCCGATGCTTATAGCCTGATCCTCGTGGACGTGCGCAACGATTCTACCAACGTGCAGGAATTTTGCGATGAGGTGAGAAGAGCCAAACCTCCGCAGACCGTCGCCTTCTTGGTGGGCAAGCCCGAGTATGTGGCCGGCTCTCCGGTGGCAGATGACGGTACCACGGATCTGCCGCTGCACAACATCCATGGCGCCTGGGGAGAGATGGTAGTCGCAATGTACGCGCATGCATGCGAAGCATTGCCCCGAAGGTACGGCTTTCAGGAAGCATCCTGGCGGATTGCCGCGATTCGGTCCCTGAAAGACCCACGGCCGGAACGAGCCGCGGCCGCCGACGAAAAACCTCCACGCTGGTCCTGGGCGGACGCCGTGCATCGACAGTTTGACAAGCTCGCGTGATAAAACTTAGTTTTAGTTTGGTTAGCGACACGAGGAAATACAATGAAGAAGCTTTTTGTTGGCAACATTCCGCATAGCACAACGGAGGCAGAACTGCGAGCATTGTTCGAGCCCCATGGGGCCATCGAGCAAGTCAGCATCGTAACCGATCGCGATACCGGTCGTTCGCGGGGATTCGCGTTCGTCGAAATGACCGATTCCGGCGAAGCCGAGAAAGCCATTGCGGCGCTGAATGGCAAGGAACTAGGCGGGCGCGCGCTGAATATTAATGAAGCCCGGCCTAAGACTGATCGCGGTGGCCCGCCCCGTGGCGGACGGTCGTCCGGCGGTGGCGGTGGACGCGATGACTATCGCGGCCACGCCCGCCAGCCTCGCGAGCCCCGCTGGTAGGAGTCGGCGCTCGAAGGATGCATCATGGCCGTAATATTAGTAAGTACTTGGCCAAAAATTCCCCATGGAGGTTTCTATGTCTGGTCGAGGCCGATCGAGCTTTACCAAGCGTCAGAAGGAGCGCTCGCGTCAGGAAAAGCAGCGCGAAAAGGCGGAACGCAAAATCCAACGTAAGTTGGAGAAGCAGACAGGAAGTAGCGAAGAATCAACCGATTCATTAGAGGATTTCTCCGCCGTAGCTGACCAACTGGCGCTTCCCGGCTCAAATGTAGAAGAGTAGAAGCGGAAGGCCGTCAGTCTTCTCAGGCGGCATTTCTATTGCCAACGCGTCACGCGGGAATTGCTTCCTCCAGGCGAACCGATTTGAGGTATTCCGCCGCCCGTTCGGGCGAGACAGAATTCATCAACACTCTGCCCGCTTTTCTGATTCCAAATGCTGGCGGCAGATAGGGAACAATGCTGAGATGCCAATGGTAGTACTGTATGCCAGTGTTGGCCGCGGGAGCGGTGCGCAGCCTGTAAGTCAAGTCAGGATCGTCGAGGCCAAAATGGATTTTGCCTAGCGTAAAGTGCAAGATTCGAGCTAGGTCATTGATTTCGTCAGCATTGGTCTCGCCAAAATTTGCCATGTGCCGCCGTGGGTATACGTGAGTGCAAAAGGGAGTCGGAGAGGCAAATGGTTCCAACGCGACAAAGTGTTCCGTTGTGGTCACGATTCGCGTCTGGGCATCCAACTCGTCCTGCACCATTCTGCAGAAGATACACTCCTGGCACTTTCGGTAATGATCCTGGCCCTGCTGCAACCAGCTTGATACGTGCGACGGAATGATCTGAGTGGCGATGACTTGGCTGTGCGAATGCTCAAGCGACGCCCCGGACATCACGCCATGGTTTTTTACAATGGTGGCATGCCCGATCCGCGAGTCCAGACTCAGTTCATCGAAGCGGCCCTTCGACGCCCGCCATACCCGAGCTAATTGCGCTTCAGGCAGATTGCCCGTGCTGAGGGAGTGGTCAGGAGTCTCGACCACCGTCTCGCGGATAACGAATCCCCCGGCTTCGTGCGGGGCGCAGTTCGTCGCTACTAAGCCTTTGTCGACACTCGCAACGTCGCACTGACTTGGCACCACGCGCACCGTCCAACCGCATTTACCCGGAGCTGGCACCCGCAAGACTTCTGGTGCCGTCCGGTGCTCGTTGCCCGGACAGATCGGGCAGTTAGGATCGAATGCCGCAAGAGATTTATGTACCCGGTTGGCGGCGAAGGCTGGCGGACCCTCGGCCGATTCCGTGGCTACGAAAACCCATTCCTTTGTGAATCGATCCTGACGCAGTTGCGGCATGAATGCACACTCCAAGTCGTGGCTAGGCAGGAAGCACTTCGCCTGCCAACATCTATCTGTACTCAATTCAGCAACCTGGGGAAAAACGACCCGAATGATGTTCTGTTCCGGAACGAAAATGTAAAGTGGTCTCCCGATTTGGAGTACATCGTCGCGATTGAGCGTGTGGCGAACACTGGAGTTAGGCAATGCCGCAGACTGTTCACTGTGATCGGCGTTGGCGGCGAGGCTTATGTGGGCGGCGCCTGCAACGCGGAATTTGACGAACTTACGATTGACAAAGAGAACGCGCATTTGACATATTGTCAAAGCGGTTAGCAAAACCAGCCGCAAATATTGCAAACGTTGCCCGGAGATGCATTACGCGTGGTGAAGAATGACATGAGCGATGGCGAATTCATCGTCCACTCGCAGAATTTGCCCGCGCAACACTCCGGGAAACTTCTTGATTTGCCTCGCCAGAAAGCGAAGTGGGAGTGGATGAGCTTTTTCGTGCGACGCTTGGGTCCGGGAGATGTTTATCAGGCTCGGACTAAAAAGGAGGAAGCGGCATTTGTACTGTTAGGCGGGATCTGTCTGTCAGATTGGGGGCTGGATAAGCAGCGAATCGGGAAGAGAAAGAACGTTTTTGACGGATTTCCGTACACGCTTTACCTGCCTTGCGAGAACCAGGTTACATTTACAGCAGAAACGGTTTGCGAGATTGCGGAATGCCGAGCGCCTTCGGAAGCGCGGCTGGAGCCCAGGCTAATCACCCCTGATGAAGTAGTCAGCACTCTGCGCGGAGGCGGAAACGCATCGCGCCAGATTGTCGATGTCATTCCACCAGCCTTTCCGGCGGACAAGCTCATCGTGGTGGAGGTCTACACACCTGGCGGAAACTGGTCCAGCTATCCACCTCACAAACATGACGTCCACAACCCTCCCACGGAAGTCGACTTGGACGAGATCTATTACTATCGGATCAATCCATCGGAGGGGTTCGCGTTCCAGCATCTCTATTCAGGTGAAAACGCAGCCGGGCGAATGCTTAAAACCAAAGACGGGGATGTGGTTCTGGTCCGCAGCGGGTACCACCCCGTTGTGGCTGGACCGGGGTATGACGTGTACTATCTGAATTTTCTCGCGGGCTCGTCCCGTACTATGGCGGTCACAGAAGATCCGCAGCACGTGTGGATTCGTTCTACGTGGAAGCAGCCAGATCCCCGCCTACCGCTTGTGAGATGATGACCGATCCGCCGGATCTTGAAGTCATGAAGGCGTTTCCGGAGAGCGTGGCCACATGACCAGACGCCTGACCATGGCGCAAGCCCTCATTACGTTTCTGAAGAACCAATACAGCCAGCGCGATGGTAAGGAATATCGCTTCTTTGAGGGATGCCTGGGAATTTTCGGCCATGGCAACGTTGCCGGCATCGGACAGGCGCTGGAGCAAGATCCAGAGTTACCCTATTACCTTTTCCGCAACGAACAAGCGATGGTTCATACCGCGGCGGGCTTTGCCAGAACCAGCAACCGGTTGCGAACCTTGGTCTGCACCACTTCGATCGGTCCTGGCGCTACCAACATGGTGACGGGAGCCGCCGGGGCGACGATCAACCACTTGCCCGTGCTCCTCCTTCCAGGTGACATCTTCGCGCGACGCAATGTGGCGCCGGTGCTGCAGCAGCTAGAGTCTTCGACGACTCAGGATATTTCGGTCAATGATTGCTTCAAGCCCGTGTCCCGTTACTGGGATCGCATTAATCGGCCGGAGCAGATCCTGACCTCGCTGCCTGCTGCCATACGAACATTAACTTCGCCGTCGGAAACCGGTGCGGTCGTGCTTGCCTTACCGCAAGACGTACAAGCCGAGGCTTTTGATTATCCAGAACAGTTTTTCGAGAAACGAGTGTGGACCATCACCCGCCCGAGATGCGACCGCCAGCTTCTGACCAAATCAATAGAATGGATACGCTCTGCCCGTCAGCCGTTGATTGTCGCCGGCGGGGGCGTGATCTATTCGGAAGCAAGCCAGACACTGAATGAATTAGCCTCACAAACAGGAATTCCGGTGGTGGAGACTCAGGCAGGAAAGGGTTCGCTGCCCTACGATCATCCTCGGGCGCTTGGTGCGATCGGTGTGACCGGCACACCTGGCGCCAACGTTCTTGCTCGCGAGGCTGATCTAATTATTGGTATTGGTACCCGGTACAGCGATTTCACGACGGCTTCTCAGACCGCATTTCAAAATCCCTCGGTACGATTTGTGAATGTGAATGTGAGTGAGTTCGATGCCGGCAAGCAGGCGGCGTTGCCACTCGTCGGCGATGCGCGAGTGACTCTGGAGGAGCTGAAAGAATCACTTAGAGGATTTCAGGTCGATGATGCTTACAGTGCTCGACTGAAATCACTCCGAGAGGCTTGGGAGAAAGAAGTAGACCGAATTTACCATCTCCAAGTCGGTCCTCCGATCAGCCAAGGAGAAGTGATCGGAGTTCTAAATGAGGTTTCCGCCGCTCGCGATGTTGTCGTGTGCGCTGCCGGCAGTCTCCCAGGGGACCTGCACAAACTGTGGCGGACGCGCGATCCCAAGGGATATCACGTTGAATATGGCTACTCGTGCATGGGCTATGAGATCGCTGGCGGCTTGGGGGTAAAAATGGCCGCGCCCGATCGAGATGTATACGTGCTAGTGGGAGACGGGTCGTACCTGATGATGGCGCAGGAGATCGTCACCTCTTTACAAGAGAATTACAAGCTCAACATCATTTTGCTCGATAACCATGGATTTTCGAGCATCGGCGGTCTCAGCCGGGCCTGCGGAAATCGGGGGATGGGCACGGAATACCGCTACCGCCGGAACGGAAAGCTGGAAGGGGACCCGATTAGAGTCGATTTTGTCGCCAACGCAAAGAGCTTGGGAGCACATGCGGTTCGAGCACAGACGCGTGAAGAGCTTCGCCGAGCGTTGGTCGAAGCCCGTGATCGCGCACAGACCTCGGTGATTGTGGTCGAGACGGCATACGATCAGCGAGTTCCCGGCTACGAATCCTGGTGGGATGTTCCGATTGCCGAGGTTTCCGAGAGCGAGTCCGTACGAGCAGTTCGGGCGAAGTATGTCCAAACCCGGGAAAAGCAACGAACCTTCTAACCACCTTTTCATGAGCGGGTCATAGACGGACTGTCATCGCGCGAAGACGTGCAGCGACGACGCTGAGTCGTAGAGCAAGGGTGGAGGAAAGGGCGGTATCCCGCGACCTCCCATCGAGGATGGGAACGATCGGCAAGGAGAATCAAATTGCAATCGACCAGCGATGGGGTGGCAGCAGCGGCGGCAACGCCGCATCTGAAACGAGTTCTTGGTCTTTGGGACCTTATCTACTACGGAATCATTTTGACCTCGCCGATCGCGGTCGTGCCTATGTTTGGCGAGGCCCAGGTCCTCTCTCGAGGTCATGCGGTAGTTACTCTCCTCGCCGCGATGGTGGCGATGACCGCCACGGCTGTCAGTTTTGGCCGCATGGCGACGGTTTATCCGTCTGCTGGATCTGTTTACACCTATGTAAGTCGCGGGTTTAATTCTCAGATTGGCTTTGTGATTGGGTGGGCGATGTTTTTGGAGTATCTCTTCCAACCTTTGCAAAACAGCCTCTACGCGGCGCTGACCATCCAGAGACTGGTTCCGCATGTTCCTTTCGCATTGCTCTCGGCGGCCGCGGTTGGCTTTATGACCTGCCTATGCTGGTTCGGAATCCGCACCACGGCACGAGCCAACCAAATCCTGCTGGCCTTTATGTCTGTAGTAATGCTGGCGTTTATTGGGGAGGCGCTGTGGTACATCGTGGGGCACCATCATTTGCTAGGGCTAGTTTCCATGCAGCCGATGTACGATCCCAAGACGTTCAGTGTCCGCGCCATCGCAGCCGGTACGGCGCTGGCCGCGACCACCTACATCGGGTTTGACGGGGTCAGCATCCTCGCGGAAGAAGTCGAGAACCCGCGGCGAAACGTCTTGCTGGCATCCGTTCTAGTTTGTGTTTTCACCGGACTTTTCGCAGCATTTCAAGTTTATTTGGCCCAGCGCGTGTGGCCGGACTACCGCACTCTGGTCAATCCGGAAACCGCTTTTATGGATGTTGCGAAAGTTGTCGGTGGTTATGGTCTGTTTGCTGCGTTTGGCGTTGTGCTCCTGGTATCAAGTCTAGCCTGCGGACTGGCCGGTTTGTTGGGGGCAGTACGCTTGCTTTACGGCATGGGACGCGACAACCTGCTGCCGCGAAAGATATTTGGGCACCTGAACGCCGAGCGCGGCAATCCCTCCTACAATGTGGCAATCGCTGGTACCTTGGCCTATCTCGGCACCCTCACTATGCAGTGGGAAAGGTCGGTTGAGATCCTCAATTTTGGAGCATTAATGGCTTTCATGGCCGTTAACCTGGCCGCCGTCCGCTATTTTGGCTTCTCCGCAGAGTTTACGGGGAAAAGAAATATATTCCTGGATGTGATTGTTCCGAGTCTGGGTTTTCTCTTCTGCTTAGTGATCTTCTTGGGTTTGCAAGCATCTACCCTTGCCGTCGGAGCAGCCTGGGTAGTTTGTGGTGGCCTCTACGTAGTCTTGAAAACGAGGGGCGTGAGCACTCCCGTGGTCATTGACTTTAACGCATCCTGATTCAGGAGTTCTCGCCGACCGCTACTGGTTCTCTCCTCGAGTGCAGCATGAAGCCACAAGACTCACGCACACGGAGTTGGGGCAACAAGGTTACTGTCACCGGATGAGTGCGCTTACCTTGGATGCGCTCCAGAAGCAGCCGTACGGCAGTGTCGCCCAGTTCATATTTTGGCAATTCGATGGTAGTCAGGCGCGGCCGAAAGCACCCCAACCAGGGATAATCGTCAAAGCTCACCAGCCCAAAATCTTCGGGACAGCGCATGCCGATTTCGTCGGCCGCGCTCATGAATCCTACCGTCATCAGATAATTGGTCACTAACACCGCATCCGGACGATGTGGCAATAAAGCGAGACCGGCCCGATGACCCGACTCGATGCGATAGTCACCCTCGAAAGTCAGTTCAGGATCGTATTCGAGCCCAAATGCTTCAAGCGCCTTGCGGTACCCTTGACGGCGAGCGCGGGCGTTACTCACGTTCAGAGGGCCGCTGACGAAGGCGATTCTCTTATGGCCAATGCGCGCCAGATGGGCAATGGCATCGATCGCACCCTGGCGGTCGTCAGTCTGCACCACGTCGGTCTTCAGCCCAGGGCAGGTCCGCATCAGCAAGACGATCGGAGCTTTCGCTTCATCCAGCATTCTGCGCTGAACGACAGACAATGGAGCAGGTGTTTTGTTCAGAATTATTCCGTCGACCCGCTTTGAAAGCAGCAGCTCCAAGTACACTGCCTCTTTGTCTTGCTTATCGTCGCTGTTGCAGAGCAGGACGCTGTAGCCCGCTTTTTGGGCCGCATCCTCGGCAGCACGAACAATCGCCGGAAAGAACGGGTTGGCGATGTCCGTCACCACCATTCCCAAGGTGTGGGTTTGCTGTTTGGCGAGGCTGCGAGCAAGCAAATTAGGCCGGTAATTCAGCTTGTGAACGGCAGCTTCGACGCGACGGCCCAGCGTCGCGCTCACCCTTCCGGTTTTGTTGATCACCGCGGACACTGTGAATACCGAGACTTTCGCTTCGCGCGCGACGTCGTAAATGCTCGGCGCTTTCGATACTCGGCCCGCCATCCGCGTTCTTCTTACTTTCTTCGGCATGAGAGATTACTACTGTATACGATGACCGCAAACATGGAGCCGCCGCTTTCGTGCGTATAGAAGCAATGGAGCGATAACCCCTTATAGTTTTCAGGCCTTAAAGTACGGCCAAGTAGGCGTAAAAGTCAAAAGTGTGCCTGATGAGGCCGCTATCCAAAAGATCCGGTTGTATGCAAGCACCTCGACGCATGCCGCCCAGTTGAACCGACTCAATACTCTTTCTAAGCGGTTTGGCAATTCTCTTCCTCGGCTGGCACTTCGAGTCAAATTGCAGTATGATTCCCTGCGCGCGAGTCGGAGTATTTCACTTTACCGCTGTCTGTCAAAGCGCTAAGATTTTCGGGAGTGAACTTAGTATGCGCAAGTTGGGCATTGGCGTACTCGGCGTCGGAGAAATGGGCAAGCGTCACGCGGAGAACATTTGCCGCTTAGTCCCACAGGCCCGCCTGATTGCCGTGGCTGACATCGCTGCCGCCCGTGCCCAGCAAGTGGCCGCGGATCTAGAAGTCGAGCACTCCTTCGGCAGCCTTGAAGACATGCTCGAGCGCAAAGAGATAGATTGTGTTCTGATCGCGTCTCCCGACAAATTTCATGCCCAGGCTGTTCGCACGGCGGCTGCGGCGGGAAAAGACATCCTTTGTGAAAAGCCTCTAGCGACGAATCTTGGCGATGCCCGCTCCGCGCTAGCAGCCGTGGCCAAGGCTGGCGTGCGCTTGCAGGTCGGTTTCATGCGTCGCTATGACGCTGGGTACGCGGCGGCAATGAGGCGGATCGAGGCTGGTGAAATCGGAGAGCCAGTCATTTTCAAGTCCATCGGCCGCGATAAAGACGCGCCGCCGATCGCGGCTTATCAGTCCAAACTGAATGGCATGTTGCTTTACAACAACACGATTCACGATTTTGATCTGGCGCGTTGGCTCATGCGAGATGAGGTGGTCGAGGTGCAGGCTTACACGACTGTAGCGATTCGCCCAGAAGTCGCAAAATATGGGGACGTGGTCGCGAGTGTTGTCAACCTGAAATACCAGCACGGTGCGATCGGCAACATCGAGTCTTACGTACAGGCAGTCTACGGTTATGACATTCGTACCGAGATTGTTGGATCCAAGGGTTCGATACTTGTGGGAAGCATTCAACAAACACTGACAACTTTCCTGACCACGCATGGCGGCATTCAACCACTTGCCGATCACTTCCTTACCAGATTCGCCGACGCCTATGTTGCCGAGGTCAGAGATTTTGTGCAGACCATGGTGGACGACCGCCCGCCTCGAGTTTCGGGCGAAGATGGCTTGCGCGCCCTGGAGATCGCGGTGGCGGCTGAGAGTTCTCATCTACAGTCCAAACCGTGCAGCGTCGGCCAGGCCGACGCGCTGACCGCTTAGCGCGAGCTCGAGAAATGTTGGAGGAATGATGACCCCAGTAACAGCCGCGACCTATAAGAGTCCTTTGCACGAAATGACGCAATCGACCGCTACGTGTCTGTGGAACGATTCGGCTTCCATCCAGGAACTGACTTATTCGATCGAACATGGCGCAGTGGGAGCGACATGCAATCCGGTAATCGTGCTAGGGGTTCTGAAAAAAGAAATCTCCTTTTGGAAGGAACGTATTCGTAGCCTGATCGAGGAACGGCCTCCCGCTACCGAAGACCAGATCGCATGGAAACTGGTGCGCGAAGTCTCGGTAAGGGCTGCCAGTCTACTGAAACCTGTCTTCGATAGGGAGCGTGGCCGTAATGGAAGGCTGTCGATCCAGACCGATCCGCGGTTCTTTCGCGATCCGCAAGCCATCGTAAGTCAGGCTGAGGAATTCGCCAGACTCGCGCCCAACATGATCGTCAAGATCCCGGTAACACGGGCCGGCGTTGCGGCGATCGAGGAAGCTACCTATCGCGGGATCAGCATCAACGCAACGGTTTGCTTTACGCTGCCTCAATGTATCGCTGTGGCCGAAGCGGTAGAGCGTGGCCTTACACGGCGAGAACGTGAAGGCAAGGAAATCGCGACCATGGGGCCTGTGTGCACAATCATGGTTGGTCGTCTCGATGATTGGCTCAAAGTCGTCGCGGAGAGAGACAATATCACGATCGATCCGGGTTATCTGGAGTGGGCTGGCGTGGCCGTGTTTAAAAAGACATACCAGATCTTTCGCGAGCGTGGCTACAGAATCCGGCTGCTTTCGGCGGCGTTCCGTAACCACATGCACTGGAGTGAATTCATCGGTGGCGACGTTGTTATCTCGCCGCCTTATTCCTGGCAGGTTCGTCTGAATGCGAGCGACGTCGAGATCCGACCGCGTATCGACAAACCGGTAGAGCCGAAAATTGTGGACGAGCTGTCCCGGAAGTTTGTCGATTTTCGTCGAGCCTACGATGACGGAGGACTGTCGGTCGAAGAATTCGATTCATTCCCGCCTACTCGCCGAACCCTTCGCCAGTTCATCACAGCGTGCCATGACCTGGATGGTCTGGTGCGTGACTTTCTGCTGCCCAACCCGGATGTGTCCTGAGATAACGATGCTGATCAATCGCGGTCGCTGGCGAGGAGGCCGGAATGGCGCAAATTATCGGGGTCGGGGTCATCGGGATGGGCTGGATGGGAACGGTACACAGCCGTGCGTACCTCCAGGCGGCCGATCGTTTTCACGAGAGTGGTATTCGGCCCCGATTGATTATTTGCGCCGACGACGTTGAAACGCGTGCCAAAGAGGCTAAGGAACGATTCGGCTTCGAGCGGCACACCACCCGCTGGCAAGAGGTAATCGCTAACCCTAAGGTTCAGGTCGTAAATGTAGCTACGCCTAACCACATGCATCTTGAAGTCGTGCGCGCAGCGGCCGCGTCCGACAAGCACATCTTTTGCGAAAAACCGGTGGGAAAGAATTCGCAAGAGACGGCTGAGATTGAGCGTTTGGCCCGACGGGCTGGCGTCCTTACGTTCGTCGGATACAACTACCGATGGTCGCCGTTGGTGCAGTACGCGCGGCAGTTGATCGGCGAAGGGCGCTTGGGCAGATTGACTCACTTTCGCGGTCGTTTCTTCGCCGGGTATGCCTCCAATCCACAAGGAGTTCTTTCTTGGCGCTTTCAACGGGAGTTATCGGGCATGGGCGTCCTGGGCGACCTAATGTCACACGTGGTTGACATGGGTCTGATGCTGGTGGGGCCGGTAAAGCGAGTCGTTGGCAATCGGGAAACGTTTTTTCCCCGCCGACCTTTGGCCATGCCGGGCGTCGGCACTCACTTCACGGTCGGTGGTGGCGGCCCGCTGGGCGATGTCACCAATGAAGACTACGCCAGCGCCTTACTGCAATTCGCCAATGGAGTTCAAGGCAACATAGAAGTCTGTCGCGTGATCCAGGGACACAAATGTCAATTTGCCTTTGAGATCGAGGGCACCGAAGGTGCACTGAGCTGGGACTTCGAACGCATGAACGAACTGAATTTCTTTTGCGCTGGCGAAAATTCCCATGACGGATATACCCGGATTGTGAGTGGCCCGGCACATCCCGATCATGTGCGATTCAACCCCGGCGCGGGCGTCGGTCTTGGTTACGAAGACCTCAAAACCATTGAAGCGCACCACTTTCTCAAATCGGTCGCGGAACGGCGTCAAGGAGAACCAGGCTTTACCGAG
>DATKEN010000146.1:0-48382 GCA_035512155.1 Terriglobales bacterium
GAGGCGGTCACACGTACAGTCGATGCCGTTTTCTGCCAATTGGAGCCCCAATTGGAGTCCCCGGACTCAGCCGCTGTCCCAAGTAATTGAAAGAATTGGTCGGGGAGAGAGGATTTGAACCTCCGACCCCCTGGTCCCGAACCAGGTGCTCTACCAGGCTGAGCCACTCCCCGACGTCGGATTAATCGTAATTGTAAAACAGTTTAAGCGGGACTGCTTGAGCCCGCAAGTAGCTCACGCTAGGGGCCAACTCCCAAGGTTATGTACTTCCGGCCTCTTTCGCTCTGTCTATCTGCCGTGCCAGAGTCGCCTTACTCTGCATTTCGCAAGCCTAGACATCTGGATGCTGAGGTTTTACAACCCTTGATCTCTTCTCAAAAACGCACCCCATGGTCGCTCTGGTTACTAGTTGCTACCTTGTGCTCGCTGCCCGGATGTGGCGACAACGCGCGGGTTGGCAATTCCGGCAGTGGATTTTCCGGCAGTCCCGCAGCGCGTCTCGAAGGTGTTTCCCCTGCAGCGATCAACCCCCCGATCGTTTCCTGGGTCGGGCTGCGTCCGAACGTGGTCACTGGCGGCAATCCCTCGACAGCAAAAATTGTTCTCAACAAGGTAGCGCCCAGCGGGGGGGCGTTGGTGTTGCTTGCCAGCGCTATCCCCACCATCGTTTCGATTCCGGCGAGTGTCCGTGTACCAGCAGGCCTGACCTCGGCAAGGGTGGATCTCACCACAGTGCGGGTGACTGCGACAACGTCTGTTCTCATCACCGCTAGCTACGATGGCTCGATTGCCGGAAGGAACCTGAAGGTCAATCCGCCGACATCATCATCCACGTTTGCGTTGGCCGCAAGCCCCTCGTCGCTCAGCATTCAGGCAGGAGGATCAGGTTCATCGAACGTCGTCACCACGGTGAATAGCAGTTTCAATCATTCGCTCTTACTCAACGTTTCCGGTCAGCCCGCCGGTGTCACGGTGAACCTAAATCCAACCATGATTGCTTCGCCTGGCGCGGGCTCATCGCAAGTGGACGTGAGCGTCGCCAGCAACGTTGCAGCAGGCAACTATTCTATCCGGGTTAGCGGTACCGACGGAATCACGACGCGTGCTGCGAGCATACAGTTGACAGTGAGCAATGGATCCTCGGGGATCGTTGGCCCATTGACTGGCTGCGTACTGAATCAGAGCGGGCACCGCTATCAAGCTGTGAAGTTCCAAATGAACCAATCTGGCACCGTGCCATTTAACGGTCTCTTGTTTTTTGGCGCGACTTGCGACCCCAACCAATGGGCCGACCAATTCGGCTTCGGAAATCCGCTCTCGTTAGGCGGCTTCGGATACACCTTTTGGTTTCATGATTTCCCCGATCAGCTGAATACTTCGGCCATTTGGACAGTAGGCAACCAGACATCGCAGTGCGTCGACTACACCAAAGTTCCCGGCTGCTGAGATCAGCAACTTACCTCTTTCCCAACTCACCGAGCTTAGCTGCGAGGCAATTCCGCGAACACCTGTCATGCCAACTGGGCCTATCTCGGATTTCCTATAGAATGAGTGCGCAATTCGCCACACTCTCATCCGATGATCGCACTGACCGCGGCAACTTTGTTCACACCGCAGGAGCGGATCGAGCAGCCGTTACTGCTGGTGGACGATGGCGTCATCGTCGAAGTTGACTCGCGAACCCGGCGGGAAGTTCCCAAAGACTGCCGCGTCATGGACTTCAGCGACGGCATCCTGACGCCGGGGTTCGTTGATATCCATATTCATGGCGGTGGCGGGCACGATGTCATGGAACCGGAGCCGAACGCACTCCCATCCGTGGAGCGGCTTTTGGCGCATCACGGAGTGAGCAGCTACTTCCCTACTACAGTCACGGCGCCTATTGATCAAACACTTGCGGCCCTAAAGCGGCTGGCTGATGCTATCGAAGATACGGAGACGCACCAGCAATCCCGCGACTTGCGGGCCCGTCCGGTTGGCATACATCTAGAGGGACCTTTTCTCAGTCACGTCCGCCGTGGTGTGCATCCGCCGGAAAACCTGCTGCCACCAACACTCGGAACGTTTGATCGTTTGTGGCAGGCGGCACGCGGCCACGTCCGAGTCATGACCATCGCTCCGGAATTGCCCGGCGCCCTGGAAGTGATTACGGAGGCCGCACGGCGCGGCGTTTGTGTCAGCATCGGCCATTCTGACGCTGATCTGGACGCGGCTCGAGCTGCCGTGGCTGCCGGATCCCGACATGCAACGCACACTTTCAATGCCATGCGCCCTTTAGGCCATCGAGATCCCGGAATTCTTGGTGAGGTCCTGACCGATTCGAAGCTTTCCGCCGACATCATCGCTGACGGAATTCATTTGGATCCAGTGGTGGTGCAGTTGTTCTTGCAGGCCAAAGGACCCGACAACGCGGTGCTCATCACCGACGCCATTGCCGCAACCGGCATGCCCGACGGTCGATATCGTCTCGGATCGTTAGAAGTTAGTTTGAAGGATGGCAAGTGTCTCTCCGATGGAAAACTGGCGGGAAGCGTCCTGACGATGGATCGCGCCATTCGCAATGTTATGCACTTCGCTCAGTGGGATCTGCAACGAGCACTAAGTCTCGCAACCTTAAACCCGGCACGAGTAGTGGGTTTGGCTGGGGCGGGCCGGTTAAAAGTCGGCGCCCAGGCTGATATCGTTGTACTGAGTCCAACTGGTGAGGTAAAAAAAACAATCATCGGTGGATCCGATATTTGAAGACGCAGGCACAAGTCGAGGAGAACCGAATGGACGATAAGGGGGGATTTCCCCACTACATGATCAAAGAGATCTTCGAGCAACCGCGCGGGTTGCGCGACACCATCGTGCCCCGGGTTTCGCTCGAAGATGCCGCAGTACGCCTGGACGACGTCCGCATCAGCGCCGAGGAACTTCGTGGGTTGCGGCGCATTAACATTGTAGCTTCGGGAACCAGCCGGCATGCCGGAATGGCTGGGCAATTCATGATTCAGGAGCTGGCCAACTTGCCGGGAGACGTAGACTACGCCAGCGAATTTGAATACCGCAATCCGCTCATCGGACCAGGCGAGCTCACGATTGTGATCACCCAGTCAGGGGAGACTGCGGACACAACCGCCGCCCAGCGTGAAGCCCAGGCCAAAGGTTCGCGCACTGTCGCCATTTCGAACGTGTTGGATTCCACCATCGCGCGCGAGGCCGACGGAGTGCTTTACACCCACGCCGGGCCGGAGATCAGCATCGCCTCTACCAAGGCTTTTACCGCGCAAATGGCCGTGCTCTTCCTTTTTGCCGTCTATCTCGGCCAGGTTCGCGGGAAGCTGACCAAAGAGCAACGCCGTCAATACATTCGCGAGTTGCTCGATCTCCCGGGAAAAGTGGAAACGGTTCTAAAGTCGGCAAGCGACTGCGAACGGCTAGCAGACAAGTATCACAAGGTCCAGGATTTTCTTTTTCTCGGCCGCGCCATTCATTATCCAATTGCGATGGACGGCGCGCTCAAATTGAAGGAGGTCTCCTACATCCACGCCGAAGGTTATCCCACCGGCGAGACTAAGCATGGGCCGAATGCCTTGATTGATGAGAACCTGCCTGTAGTCATTATTGCGACCTGTGATCGCGATGACCCCGGCTCAGTGCAGCGATATGAAAAAAGCGTGGCCAATATCAAGGGTTTCAAGCAGCAGTCCGCCCGCGTGATAGCAATTGTTTCGGAAGGGGACAAAGACATGCCCGGACTGGCGGACCATACTATTTTTGTTCCACAAGCGCCGGAGTTGCTATCGCCAATTTTGGAGATCGTGCCTCTGCAACTCTTCGCTTACTACATGACCGTCAGGAAAGGACTTGATGTAGATCGTCCACGGAATCTGGTGAAGTCGGTGACGCTGGAGTAGTTGCCCTTCGAGGCGGAGTTAGTTGGGTTTGCGGTTCTTGCCGTCCGAAAGATATCGCAACATGGCTGTGTCAGCCGCGTATTTGAATTTTTCCAGCATTGAGGCTCGTGGGTTGGAGGCGGCATCTTCAGCAGGTTTTTGGCGGAGACTTTGCCGCAGTCTTTCTCCGCTCTCGGACTCATTGGCCATCACCTGCATGTAGAACCACAGGAAGTGACGCATCTGGTCCAGAGCTGATTTTAAGACCTGCAGCGCGTCCATTTCCGGCAGCTGGCTCAGGGCTTCCATCAACTCCGGATCTCCAGGCGCCTCCATGGCCGCGCAATTGAGTTCACGCTGGATGGCACGCAGATCTTCCGTTACACGCAGGATGCGGATGTGAACGTCGTCCAAGAATTCCCTCTTTGCCATGGGTCGGGTGTTCCACTAGCGAAAGACAACTCAACATCTCATTCGCAGTGCGAAGCGAATAGATGTCCCATGTGCATGCGCTTTCGTAATTCGTGCCGTTACTTTGGTATGCGTTCCATCAACCAATGAACCGCCAGCATCGCCTAGGGGCATCCTGTGATACAAACGCGCAGTGACTCAACTCAGCCAGACCGGATTGGTACGCGCCATCGGCCGCTGGAGCCTGGCTGCGTTGATAGTTAATTCCGTCGTGGGCAGCGGGGTTTTCAAACTGCCCTCTGAGATTGCCGGTTTGATAGGCACCGCGAGCACCTGGGCAGTGCTCGCTGTGGGCGCCATGGTGGGCGTCATTATGGCCTGCTTTGCCGAGGTCGCGTCACAATTTACTGAGGCGGGCGGACCGTATCTCTACACGGAGGTTGCTTTCGGCCGCTTCTGGGGAATCCAAGTCGGCTGGATGCTTTGGCTGGTACGATTGACCGCGCCTGCCGCCAACGCGAACTTATTTGTTATTTATCTGGGACAGTTTTGGCCTGCAGCCACACAGCCTCTTCCGCGCTTGTTCATTCTCACACTGCTGATCGGCGTGCTTGCCTTGATCAATCTGCGCGGCGTTCGTAGCGCATCCCAAGTCAGCAATATTTTCACAGTGGCCAAACTTGCTCCGCTGGTGTTTGTTGCCATTGCTGGTATCGCATACTTGGCGAGCCACCCGCTGGTTCAGCCTGCTCCGTTCTCAGCCGACGCAAGCGCCTGGCTCAAAGCAGTTCTCCTGCTTATGTTCTCCTACGGAGGGTTTGAGGGCGGAATCACTCCAATGAGCGAGGCGAAAAATCCACGCCGGGATGCTGCTTTTGCTCTTTTCGCAGCTTTGGTCACGTGCACATTGCTTTACGCAGCGATCCAGTTCGTAGTCGTTAGGACACTAGTCGATCCCATACACAGCGAACGTCCGCTGGCGGATGTCGTGAGACTCATCATCGGTAACACGGGTCCGCCCCTGATGGCGATCGGAGCATTGATTTCAGTTTACGGATATCTGAGCGCCAACATGCTAGCGGTTCCCCGCATTACATTCGCTCTCGGCGAACGTGGAGATTTCCCTTCCCTCTTTGCCTCGATCCACGGTCGTTTCCACACGCCATACTTTTCCATTCTTGTTTTTGCCTCCCTCACCTGGCTGCTGTCGCTCTTGGGGAGCTTTTCGTGGAATGTGTTGCTATCTGCGGTGGCCCGTTTGTTTTGCTATGGTTTGGTGTGCGCGGCTGTCCCTGTCCTGCGCCGGAAACAACCGGGCACGGCTTGGTTTCGTCTGCCGGGGGGAATCTTTTTTTCCGTTTTGGGCACTGGCTTTTGCGTCGTGCTGATCATCGGATACTGCTTGCAATCGGCCCGACAGGTTAATCGGATCGGGTCGCTGATTCTGCTGGCCACGATTCTGGCCGCCTTTCTCAATTGGATGTGGGTACGCGGGCGGTCCCGTCCGGAAGTTTCCACGCCTTGATTCTTGTTTTGGCTTCAGTAAAGCTGCTAGCCTACGCCGTCGATGAAACAGCGATTCCTTCTCCTTACATTTCTATTTGCTGGAATGGGCCTCTTCCCTCGCGCTCAGCAACATTCTCCGCTGACCACAGACTTCCTCACCGAAAATGACGTGCCCGTTCCCATGCGAGACGGCGTCGTGCTGAGGGCCAATATCTTGCGGCCACTTGGCGGGAGCCGTTTCCCAGTGCTGGTATACCGGACGCCGTATGGAAAAGAGTTTGCGCTGAAGGACTACCCCACGTTCCGGCACGCGCTCGAGCGTGGATACGCGCTGGTTGTAGAAGACGTTCGCGGACGCTACGCTTCAGGCGGAGAATTCAAGCCTTACCAAAACGAAGGCCGTGACGGTTATGACACTATCGAATGGGCCGCGCGCCAGCCATGGTCAAACGGCGCCGTCGGAACTTTTGGCCTTTCCTATCCCGGGGCCGTGCAGTGGCTGGCCGCAGTCGAGAATCCGCCGCACCTCAAGGCGATGGTGCCGGCGATGACCTTTTCCACTCCCCAGAATTTCTTCTATGCCGGAGGGGTCTGGGACATGTCGTGGATGGAATGGATCTGGGACAACATGGCGCCCGATGTGCGGACGAAAAACAACCTTCCCGGGCCAAAGACCTATCAAGAAGCGAGCGCGTCCTGGGCTAAAGTCGGACCGAAAATGCAAAACACGTTGCCCCTGAATCAGCTGGAAGAACTACGCGGCATCGCTCCTTATTATTACGACTGGCTCGGTCATCCGGCCGATGATCCTTGGTGGGACTGGTGCGAGTTGCGCAACCGGTATGACCGAGTGCATGCCGCCGTGTTGAACTTGTCCGCTTGGTATGACGACAACTACGGCCCCGAAGGCGCCACAACGAATTTCTTAGGATTGCTTAAGGCACGCGCCGGGGAAGCTGACCCTCGGACCCATCTTCTCCTCGGACCGTGGACTCATGGCTCAGAGGAAACGGCGGTGACGAAGTCGGGGGAGCGCGAGTTTGGTTCGGCTGCCGCTATCAATTATGACGAAGTAGTTCTCAACTGGTTGGACCATTATCTGCGTGGCCCCGAGAATGGCGTGGAGAAACGAAAACCGGTTCGGTATTTCGTTATGGGAGATAACCAGTGGCGGGACAGTGATGTGTGGCCGCCGTCTTCCAAGCCGACCTTCTACTATTTTGAAAATAACCATGTCCTGTCGACAGAAGCTCCGCCAACCGCTACTCCGCCCAGCTCATTTGTTTCCGACCCGGTGCATCCCGCACCCAATCGGTATGACACTTCGGGGGCGCATGATTACCAGTACCTCGCAAAACGCGACGATGTTCTAGTCTTCGACTCAGCTCCAATGGAGCGAGATACGGAAATGACTGGGCACATCCGCGCCCAGATTTACCTCTCTTGCGATTGTCGCGACACTGACCTGTGGGTGCGTCTGCTCGACGTCGCGCCAGACGGAACCGCGTTAAATCTGATGAGTCCCGGTTTGGATGTCCTACGCGCCAGCTATCGCGATCTGAAGCGAGGACGGCAACTGCTCACTCCTGGACAGATTTACGAGCTCAATTTGACCAACTTGATTACCAGCAATGTTTTTCAGAAAGGTCACCACATTCGAGCGCAAATTTCAGCGACGTTCTTTCCCAACTTCTCGCGCAATCTGCAGACCGGAGAACTGGAAAGCGTTTCGGCAAAGATGCAGAAGGCCAACATCCGCATCTACCACGACGCGGAGCATCCCTCCCGGATCATCTTGCCGATTGTGCCGCGTTAGACTCGCCGGAGGACCCCTTCGACTCTCGCTCAGGGCGGGCCCGCGCCACACGATATAATCCCGCCGTCCAGCACAATTGATAAGGAGGGACTTTTGTTCACCCAAAGATGGAGTCGTCTGCTGGTCGTTCTTATGCTTAGCTCGCTCCCGATGCTGGCACAGCGCGAACCGGTGCTTAAGCAGATCGACTTACCTCATTCCTATTATTACCGCGAAATGTACCTGCCCCAGCTTACGACCGGCCCAAGCTCGGTGGCTTGGACACCGGACTCCCGCTCGTTGATCTATTCGATGGCAGGTTCATTGTGGCGCCAGAAAGTCGAGTCAACTGCGGCCGAGCAACTGACTGCTGGGCCAGGCTATGACTACCAGCCCGATTGCTCATCCGATGGGCGCTGGGTGGTTTATGCATCATATGCCAAAGACGCGATTGAACTATGGGCCCTCGACCTCGAAAGTAAACGAACGCGGGAACTCACCTGGGGCGGAGCGGTTAATGTGGAACCTCGATTTTCGCCCGATGGCAAGCGCATCGCTTTCGTTTCCACGTCGTATAAGGGCCATTTCCACATCTTTGTGGGCCAATTTAGCGCCGGCGAACTCAAGAACGTGCAACGCCTGACGGGCGAAACCCGCACTGATCTGCCGCGTTATTATTACAGCCCGTTTGACCACGAGGTCAGTCCAGCGTGGTCGCCGGATGGATCTGAAGTCCTCTTTGTTTCCAACCGCGGTCACGTTTACGGTACCGGTGGTTTCTGGCGGATGAAGGCGGAGCCTGGCGCCGAAGCCCACGAGATCCACTATGAGGAGACGGCTTGGAAGGCGCGGCCGGATTTCTCGCCGGACGGAAAGCGAATCCTGTACGCATCTTACCTTGGACAGCAATGGCACCAACTATGGGTGATGCCCGCCCAGGGCGGCGATCCTTTTCCTCTTTCTTACGGTGACTTCGACAATGTGACTCCACGCTGGTCGCCGCATGGAAAGCGGATCGCCTTCACTTCTAATCGCGGTGGGAATATTTCGCTTTGGACGCAGGAAGTTCTTGGCGGAGCACAGACCGAGGTCGTAGCCAGAGAAAGACACTATCTGAAACCGATGGGTCAACTCACCATCTCCGTGCTGAATCCAGCAGGACATCCCACACCGGCGCGTGTCTTCGTCACTGGGGAAGACGGTCGCGCCTACGCCCCCGATTCCGCATGGATGCACGGTGATGACAAGTTCGTCCGCGCCGAGCGTCCCTTCGAGGCTCATTACTTTCATTCTGCAGGCGTCAGCGAGCTAACCGTTCCCGCCGGGCGAATAAATGTGGAAGTCACGAAAGGCTTCGAATATCGCTTTGAAAAGAAAAGTGTACTGATCGCCTCGGGCCGACACTCAACCCTGACGGTATATCTGCAGCCACTGAATCTCCCGCGGGACGCGCGCGCTCAGTGGGTAAGTGGAGACGTGCACGTCCATATGAACTATGGCGGCTCTTACCGCAACACACCCAAGAACCTGGTGGCCCAGGCGATAGCCGAGAATCTTCCTATTGTTGAGGATTTGATTGTCAACAAAGAACAGCGCATTCCCGACATTGCGTATTTCAGCAACAAATCAGATGCGGCGTCGACCGCGACAAACCTGCTGCTTCACGGCCAGGAATTTCACACTAGCTACTGGGGACACTTAGGACTGCTCAACCTCACACGAAATTTCTTGATTCCTGGGTACGCCGGTTATCCCAATACTGCCGCCGCAAGTCTTTTTCCGGCGAATGCGATAGTCGCCGACCTGGCGCACGAGCAGCGGGCATTGGTCGGTTACGCCCATCCTTTCGAAACCGTAAACGATCCCTTCGCTGACGCGCGCGAACTGCCAATCGACGTCGCTCTGGGGAAGGTGGACTACATGGAAGTGATGGGATTCTCCGATCATAAATTGACCGCCGAAATCTGGTACCGGCTGCTGAATTGTGGGTTTCATCTCGCTGCCGCAGCAGGCACGGATGCAATGGCGAATTACGCCTCCCTGCGCGGGCCGGTGGGCCTGAATCGCGTTTATGCCAGTGTTCCCGCCGGAGCTCTAAACATCACCTTGTGGTTGGATACCATAAAACACGGGCACACCTTCGCCAGCAACGGTCCGCTACTTGGGTTCACGCTCGGGGGCCATCAGATCGGAGACGAAGTCCGGCTGCCCGCGGGCCAGAACAAAGTAAAGTTCACCGCCTGGCTGCGCTCGTTTGTTCCCGTTGATCATCTGCAAATTGTCTGTAACGGGCAGGTGGTGCGCGATCTGAAAGGAGATCGCGCGAGCATGAACGTGGAAGACACTGTTCCAATTTCCCGCAGCGGGTGGTGTCTTCTGCGAGCCTGGAGCGAAAAAGCCGAGTACCCAATACTGGACGCGTATCCCTATGCAACCACCAGTCCGATCTATATCACCGTCGCAGGTTCTTCGGCGAAGCCTACTGAAGACGCGTCTTACTTCATCACTTGGATTGACCGGCTGATCAAAGAGGTCAAAACCAACAAGGATTGGAATACTGAAGCCGAGAAGAACTCGGTGCTGGATATACTGGCTTATGCGCGGGCGATTTACGCGCAGATGTAGGAGTGAGGCTGCGGCAAATCCCAGCGGCTAATGCCGTGTTTCTGGAATCCCGACGGCACCCTTCGACTTCGCTCAAGGCAGGCTTCTGGAAGCGGTGCCCCTTCCACGACGACCCAGACAACATTTGCTTTGTCATGCTGAGCGGATCAGGCCTCCCGCTTGCGGGAGACTAGATAAGTCGAAGCATCCCTACCTCTTCTTAATTTCTTGCCGGGATTAGGGATCCCTCGCTCCGCTCGGGATGACAATCTCTTGATTTATGCGTTGATCAGATGGCTTTCAGGCTTCCTCTAACACCGCGGGCAGCGATTCGTTCAAGACCTTCACTTTAGTCCCTCAACCAAATAGAGGTCGGCGAGCATGCGATGGTATCCGAAGACACAGGTCTTGGCGTCGGGGGTCATCAGTATAGGACCAATGGTCTCAACCCCAGCAGGATCGGAGGGCATAAGCTGCTTCCAGACGGTGCGTTGCCCGGTTTGCACATCGAGGCGATCGACGCGCGCGGGCAACTCGCCGGGTTGGTAAACGTAGAGTGAGCGGCTATCGGTGCTGAAGGTAATCGGCTGCTCTCCTGGGTTGAGGCCGGCAATGACTCGCGGCTCTCCGCCGGCAACTGGATAGAGATATCCCTTCTGGTCTGGACCGATCCCGGCCACCCACTCCGAGTCGGGAGAAATAACAAACGCAGTTCCGTTCACCCCTTCCGGCGTGATGGCCTGGCTTTTTCCCGAGGCCAGCTCGTAGACGTAAAGCTTCACACCCTTGCCCGGCTCATTGCCCGAAAACAGGATGCGCTTCCCGTCGCGAAACCAGTGGGCCCACGAATGGTTGATATTACCTTTCGTCAGGTCCTTGGCTTCACCGGCGCCTGTAGTCAGCAGCTTTAGCTGGGAAGGCGAATTCTGGGTCTGGGCGATCACCGATTTTCCGTCGGGCGACAAGGCCACGGCTCCGCCTTCACCCAGCAGGACGGCAGGAGCCCCATCAGTCTTGCGGACGTAGACCGCGTAGGATAAGCCGCCGGACTTGGAGTAATCTAAAGAGCCGCCACCGCCCTCCTCGTCGAAGAGCAGCGTCTTGCCATCTCCCGATAAGTCCGCGGGGTAGGTGTAGTCCAGCCAAGAAAGATCATGCTGTTTGGCATCGTCGGCGGTCATGCCGATCAATTCACGCCGCCAACTGGCACGCATCAACAGAACCCGGCCATCTTTGAAGATATCGAAGATCATGACTGCACCCGGCAGGCGCAATACCATGCGCTCTTTACCGTCCAATGTGACCGCGTACAGTGTCCGGTCTACGCCTGACTTGCTGGCCGTGAACCAGATCTCCTTTCCGTCCGGAGACCAGGCCAGACCTTGAATGGTGAACCATTCGCCTGACAAGGACTTCTTATTTCCCGCGAGATCGACCAGCGCCAGCGAACCGCTGTCGTCACCCTGCACTGGGTGGTCAATGAATGCGATCAGATCTCCCTTCGGGGAAACACGCGGGTGACCGATCCAGCCACCACTCTCGTACAACGGTTTTCCAATCGGGTATTCGAGCCGATTGCGGCCGCCGAGATCGCGTACCACGGCAAGTCCGCTCCCGTCCGCCGACCAGTCGGCCCACTGCACTTGCTCCAACACCTCCCGCGGAGCACCTCCAACCAACGGCGCTCGCGCCAGCGTGCCCATGTTCACCCAGGTACCGATAGCTTTGCTGTTCAGCAGGACGGCCATCTCGGACGCGGAAGACACGGAAGCAAGTTGTGTCCGCGTCAAGCCCATAGAACGCGCCTCGGGAGCTTCCGGCCGCGCGGTAAAGACATCTACAGGACTGCCTTGCCAGGCCGCGCTGTAGAGAATTGTTTGTCCATCCGGCGCAAACCGCGCAGACCTGATACTGCCACGGCGAAACGTCAGTTGCCGATAGACCGGCGGTGGCATCGGCCGCTTCGTGAACAGCAACTTGCCTACAGAGACGCCCGCCGCCAACGCAACCAGCGTACAGACTCCCACCGCCGTCGCAAAGGAACGTCTTGTAGGCGCCGCTGTAGTTTGGATAGCTCCACTGACTGCGGGTCCGGATCCAGACCCTTCGGGAACCACAGAGGTGTGCGACGAATCAATGGAACGCTTCAGGCGTTTTAGGTCCGCTCGCACCTCCGCAGCAGTTTGACAGCGCAGGTCAGGGTCTTTTTCCAGCGCCTTGCTGATCGTCTCTTCCAGTTTCGGCGGAAGCTTCGGGTTCAGGCGGGCGGGCGGAGTCGGTGTCCGGTTAAGAATGGCTTCCGTGATGACCGCAGAGGTCTCTCCACGAAAGGGCACAACCCCGGTGGCCATTTCGTAAAGCACAACGCCGAAGGAGAACAGGTCGGTTCGGCCGTCCAGCTCTTTCCCTCGCAATTGTTCTGGTGACATGTAGGCCACGGTGCCTACGGCCGTCCCGGGGCTGGTGAGATCGAGATTGGTTACATCCGCCCTGGTCTGCGACTCGCCACTACTGGCCTTGCTGGCACGCGCTACCTTAGCCAGGCCAAAATCGAGGATCTTGGCGTGGCCGCGATCGGTCACAAAAATATTCGCTGGCTTGATGTCCCGATGGACGATGCCCTTGGCATGCGCGGCATCCAGCGCATCGGCCGCTTCGATGCCGAGATTCAACAACAGTTCCAACTCCAGCGGATTCTCGTGGATCAGGTGCTTTAGCGTCTGACCGCTAAGGCATTCCATGACCAGGAAGAGCTTCCCGTCGTGCTGGCCAATTTCATGGATCGTGCAAATATTGGGGTGGTTAAGTGCGGAGGCAGCCCGCGCCTCGCGCCGAAAACGTTCCAGTGCCTGGGAATCTTGCGAGGCCTCGTCGGGGAGAAACTTCAGCGCTACAAACCGTCCCAGAGTGGTGTCTTCAGCCTTGTAGACAACTCCCATTCCCCCGCCGCCGAGCTTTTCTAGAATTCGGTAATGAGAAATTGTCTGCCCAATCATGGCGTGGAAAGGAACCGTGGTCGCGCCATCTTAGGGGGAATTTTCGTTGGCGTCAAACCAATAGCTAGTCGGTAGTGCTGCGGTTTATACACATTCCAGCGCTGCACGCTAGATCCCTCGCATAGCTCGGGATGACGACAATGTGGTTGAGATTGGTGGGTAGCCCGGACTGCTCGCATTCGTCTTACTCTGGAGGGTGCCCCGTCCAAACTGTGCTTGGGCGGGGACTTTCCTTGGGTGTCCGTGTCTGCCCGGTGCCCTGAGCGGAGTCGAGGGGTCTCACCGTCTTTACGAGAACTAGGAACGGAAGCCAAACTGCCCACGAATCCGAGCTCTAGATCATCCGACTAAACCCGAGAGCCCGTTGCCTCTTGTTCCATCTCCAGTAGGGCCTTCTTTCGTTCTACGCCCCAGCGATAGCCTCCCCCATCTCCGTCCGCTCGGACTACGCGATGACACGGAATTGCTACTGCGACTGGGTTGGTCGCACAGGCACGGGCCACTGCCCGGCTCGCGGTTGGCTGGCCGATGGCTTTCGCCACCTGACCGTAGGAGCGGGTCGCGCCGAACGGAATCGATTGCAGACAAGACCAGACGCGTCGCTGGAAGGCGGTTGCTTGAATATCGAGTGGCAGTGACGAATTCAGCTTCTGTCCGCGCATCTGCCGAAGCAAGTCTTCTTTCCAAGTTCGCATGGCGGCGTCATCTCGGCGCCGAATAGCAAAGGGGAACTCATGCTTCAAACCGTGCTCCAGTTCGTCGTCGGAGTTGGCAAACTGGATCGCACAAACACCTTTGTCAGTGGCGGCAATCAGCATGCGTCCCAAAGGGGAATCAGTGAAGGTGTACCGAATGGGAGCAGCAATCGCTCCCCGGCGGTACTTGTCTGGCGTCATGCCGAGCTGCGAGGCGGTACGCTCGTACAAGCGACTGCTGGAGCTGTAACCGGCGTCGTACATGGCGCGGGTAACAGAATGGCCGGCCCGGAGATTGTGCTTGAGTTGGTTCATGCGGCAGGAGTCGGCATAAGCGCGTGGAGTGACCCCCAGCACCGCCCTGAACGTGCGCTGGAGGTGAAACGGACTCTGATCGAAAGCCGATCCCAGACGAGCCAACGTTATCGGCTCATCCAGGTGCTGCTCGATGTAGCGGCAGACGGCTTTGACCATTTCCATCTGAGCATTGCCACCGGTCGCTTTGGGCCGACAGCGCAGGCAAGCGCGATAGCCAGCTTTTTCAGCGTCATCCGGCTTGCGGAAGAACGTTACATTTTCGCGGCGAGGACGCCGGGAAGGACACGAAGGCCGGCAGTAGACCCCGGTCGAGGAGACGGCAAAAACAAACTTGCCATCCCGACTGGCATCACGGTCCAGGACCGCTTGCCATTGATCTTCGCCGCTCTGCATGGCATTCCTCAGCGAATCAGTGTTCTGCGCCATGGTCTTCTGCACCGCTTCTGTTACATCTGCCGAGTTGAGTATCGCACTGGTCGTCATAGTGTTCCAAGACTAGGCCGCAACGCACTCGTGGGCTATCCGGATCTTGTGGTCAAAGCGATTTTGCAGTCTACGAGAGCAAATATGCAGTTTCTCAGCTACGATCTTGTTTCCTTCGTCTAGACGATGAGCCCGAACCGCATACCGTCGCAAAATCTCCCAATATCCGCTGAGATCGTCGCGGCACATGTTGCTACCGAGGTTAGGCTGGATGCGGCACATCCCGCAGACGATTGGCGCCATGCGACAGCAATCGCATTCTGTTCGGACTGGCAAGGCAAGAATCCGGATCCTGGGCGAGAAACCAAGGTCCGGGCGTTGTGGTCGCCGCAAACACTGTACTTGCGTTTTGAGTGCCGCTACCGGGAGCTTTACGTGTTTGCCGATTCCGATCCCGATGGACGCCGCGATCATTTGTGGGACCGCGACGTAGCGGAAACTTTTCTCCAGCCTGATCCTTCGCGTGAACGCTACTATCGGGAATTCGAAGTCAGTCCCAACGGGATGTGGGTCGATCTCGACATTTTTCCCGGAGGACGTGCAGACCTTAGGAGCGGAATGCAGCGATCGGTCGTGTTGGACGAGAAATCACATATCTGGACCGCGGAACTTGCGATCCCGATGAAGTCGCTGACACTGCAGTTCGATCCCGCAGCAGTTTGGCGCGCCAATTTTTATCGTGTTGAAGGGAAGAAGGAACCGCGCGCCTATTTGGCGTGGCAACCGACAGGAACACCGCAACCGAATTTTCACGTACCCAGCGCGTTCGGAAAGCTGAGGTTTTGCTAAGGACTAGGAGCAGTGATTTGCGGACGCTCCTCAGTGTGGCAACGGCTGGAGTGGTCCCAGCACGGTTGCGATACCGGCACGTTTTCGCAACACGGTCAGGAGGGCCTGCGCCGCGTTTAGGTAAGTCTTGTTTGGATCCGAAGGATCGGACCACACTGCGTCATAGACCACTTGCGCGGCTTCCTTTAGATCCATGTGCAGTCCCGCTTCCATCAGGTCCACCCGCTCCTGCAGATGGTCATAGCAGGCCTGGCAAACAGCCGCAGGCTCAAACGCGCCCTGATGATTTTCTTCTTTACTGCAACGGAAGCTGGCCGCGGCATTGATCTGCATGTGTGAGGCGTAGACCTGCGACTTGAACTCCCGCAAAAAGCGCTCCCGCTCCGCCTCCAGTGCAGCTTCATCAGGTCCAAGAGCAGTCGCTTCGGCCAAACTGGATGGCGCTGTGGTCACCGCCACTCCGGCCGTGGGCGACACTCTTTCCGTGTCTTTGCAAACCGGGCAGGCGGTCAATCCGGCAGCATAATACGTCTTGCATTTTGCGCAAGGCAGGCCGTAACCCGATCGAGTGGAGGGCAGCAGCGCGCCAGGAAGCCCTTCAGCGACTGTCCGTTCTCCTCGCCGGATCTCGCTACTCGGTTGAAAAACCGCTTGGGTGGCCGCTTTGCTGCCTGTGGAATATGGCGGTTGGACCGAATTCATGTGCGCTACTCCCGGAGTTGTACCGATGCTGGCTATAACGAGTTGCCTCGACGCTGGAACCCCGTGCTCATTCTAGGCTCCGACATTCCTGTCGCCGACGGCACAGTAGTTCATGCTCCCACTGCCCCTTAGTACAGTGCAGTTGGCGAACCAAACGGTGTTGCCTTAAAACCAATAACTTAGCTAAGGCAATGCGTCCCAGCCTCAAATCATGCCGTTCGGTCGGCAGTCAAAATGAGACGCGTTGCGAAAAACTCAAGGTGTGTTCCTCGCAGTTTCCTTCATTAGTCTCAGCAGCTCTTCTTTCCGGGCGCGATAGAGGTCCTGTCCCGGGGCCATGCGAGAGGCCGTTTCGAGCTCGCCCATCGCGTCATCGTAACGGCCCATGCTCATCAGGCAGGCCGCGAGGTAGTAATGGTTGTTGGCGGTCGGTTCCAGGCGGACGGTCTGCCGGAACTCGCGTTCTGCTGCTTCGAACTCCTGTGTGTTGAAAAGTGCGGTCGCCAGGTAGTGGTGTGCCATAGCAGAATCGGGATCTAACTGAACTGCGATTCGCAACTGACGCAGCGCCTCTTGTTCCTGGTGAAGCAAGAGCAGAGCCTGCCCCAGAACGCGGTGTTCGGCCGCGCCCGTGGGATTCTGCACGATGGCAAGTTTCAGCTCCGCGATCGCTGATTGATAATCCCGCTTGGCCATGAAGGCTTTGGCAAGGCAGTCGTGTCCACGCTCCCAGCCAGAATCCATTTTGAAGAGTCCACGAAACTCGGCAATCGCCGCGTCGTATTCGCCTTTGTCGCAATAGGTGTTGCCAAGATTGTTTCGGATTGAGGCTTCATGCGGCGCCAGACGTTTGGCCTCGCGATACTCCGAGATAGCGCCATCATAGTTCTTGAGGTCATGCAGCATCATGGCCAGATTGTTGTGTGCCTCCCAGAACCGCGGATCCAAGGCGATCGCTTTGCGATAGGCAGCTTCCGCCGCCTTCATGTCCCCCTGCGCGCGAAGCGTGATTCCTATGTCATAGTAGACATCGGCGTTGTTGGACTGGCGTGCCAGCGATTCCTGGAAAGCGTGCATGGCAGCGGAATACTGGGTATTAGCGTATAAACCCAGGCCAAGATAGCGATATGCCTCAGCGTTTTTAGGATCGATGCTGAGCGCCGTACGAGCTTCAGCGATGGCGTTGTCCCCGTCGTCAAAACGATAGAAGACGTAGGCCAGCCGGGCATGAATCTCCGACGAGCCCGGCATTAAATCGCGGGCATCGGAATAATTATCGAAGGCCTCGTTCCACTCCGCTTGCTGCTGCCGCAAATAGCCCAGAGCGAAATGCAGGGCCGCATTTCCCGGGTCCGCTGAAATCAGCCTTTGCAAAATGGGTTCAGCGTCCTCGAATTTTTTCTGGCGAATCAACTCGTTGGCATGGACAAGCGCTGCTGGACAGATCGCATCAGCCCCACCGGAGAGAACTTTGCTGTCGCGTAGCACCTGAATCAGCTCCGGCTGTACGCCTGCCATTAATAAGTTGTTGGCGGTTGCGCCATTGGTGACGAATGTGACACCGTTCTCGACGATCCGTTTTTCCAGTTGCTGGCGGGAAACGCCACCGGCCACCCACGCCATCAACTGCGGGCAGTCCAGGGCGTTTAAGCCCTTCTGCTCACAAAAAGAAGGAAGCGCAAAGACAACAAGCGAAAGAAAAATGAGGCCCTTACGACGCACGACGACTCCTCAGCCAAGGATCAGAATCGACCCTGCGGCCATGGCTCTCTGCAACATAGAACGGCTCACCCCTGCGCCAGTAGGTCACCGAAGTACCTTGGCCTTTGGCTTCCGCAAGTTATGGGTGGTTCCAGGGTTATTAGGTGATTGCAGGGCTTTTTGCCCCCGTAACGTGACCACATCGGCAGTTGACTCCCGCACGCCGGTTCAGTAACGTTGGGGCTTGGCCTTTCGCAGGCACTCGGAGGAAAATCATGTTTGAAGGCCTTTTTCAGCCGATGCACCTGCTGGTGATTTTTTTCATCGCCTTGCTGGTGTTCGGCCCCAAGAAACTGCCAGAACTCGGCAAGGGGATCGGCGAGGGCATTCGTGCCCTGAAAGAGGGTATGAAAGATGCCCAGGCGGAGCCGCCTAAGAATCCGGGCCCGGACGTTAAGAGCTAGAACACCGCCTTGAACCTTGGCTCTGCTTCCCTCGAATGCCTGATCGCGCTCATTGCAACCCCAGTTTCTTTCATCGCATCCCAGGTTTGCTTCTTGGTTCTGAGACAATCGACCTCAGATTGCCTATAGAAAAGACCATACAGTTAGGTATCTGATTGGGTTACAAGTCACCCAGAATGCTGTGCGATCCGAATCCTAGTCCCAGCTCCGGCCATATTTTCCAGAAAGATTATCCAGTTATTTGAGGAGGCAACGTCGTGGGCAATCTGCGGCTGGTGGTGGTTTTTCTCGTGCTTGCGTTCTCTTCGAGGTTATTCGCGGATCTGGTGGTCTTGAAGAATGGAGATCGCCTCACAGGAACGATAGTGAAATCAGACGGCAAGGCCCTGATAATCAAGACCGAATTTGCTGGCGAGGTCACAGTGCAGTGGCCCGCAATCCAGGAAATTAATTCCACCCAGTCACTGCATGTAGGTCTCAACAACGGCCAAACCGTGATGGGTCCAGTCGCGACCTCGGATGGCAACTTTGCCGTAAACACGTCGGCCAACGGGACCGTGACCATGCCGAAGACCGCAGTAGTGGCGATGCGGAGTGACGCCGAAGAGGCTGCATATCAAAAGTCGCTGCGCCCCGGACTGACTCAAGGCTGGGGCGGCGGAGCGAATGTTGGTTTTGCCCTGACTCGCGGTAACAGCCAGACCAAGAACCTCGCGCTCGCCTTCAGTGCCGACCGCAAGACCCAGACCGACCACCTGGGGCTCTATCTCAATTCGGTATATGCCACCAACGACGCTCCCGGCGCTATTCCTGCCACGACCGCTAACACAATCCAAAGCGGTGCTCGCTATGATCACAATATTACGGCGCGACTGTTCGGCTTCGTCGGTGCCGACTTCCAGACGGATGCTCTGCAGAATCTGAATCTGCGTTCCGCTTTGGGTGGCGGTCTTGGCTTTCACGTCATCAACGACAATCGCACCACTCTGGATTTGCTTGGTGGACTGAATTACACCCGAGAGAATTACACCACGTTCAGCCGCAATTTTGCCGCACTCACACTCGGAGAGGAACTATCTCAGAAGCTGGGTGCATCCACTGTGCTTACGCAGAAGTTGTACTTCTACCCCGACCTGAGCGACACCAGCCAATATCGCGGAGTGTTTAATTTTGGGACCGTCACTAAGATCAACAAATGGTTCGGATGGCAGAATGCCTTCGGAGACATTTATGTCACCAATCCGCCGGCCGGGAAGAAACAGAACGATATCATCCTGACCACGGGCTTGAACGTTTCATTTACCCACTAGCTTGGTGCGGGCGCCGGGACGCAGACGTCGGGAGCAAAAGCCTTTGTGCCCTTTGTAAAGTATTGTAAAGAATAAAGATAAATCGCAACCGCCCCTGGCGGAGACACGTCAAATATTTGTTGGCAGCATCAGTGTGCCAACCGGGAACACTGCGAGGACGGGGGTCGAATGCGCCATAATGCGAGTGCTGAGGACAAAGTGTCTCCCGATCCCCAAGTTGCTCAATCGAGATCGATTCCATTGACAAAGCGATTCTCTGCCCGCAACTGGCGCCGCAGCGCCCTTGATGTTCTTTTCTTCTTTTCCATGCTGTCGTGCTTGGTCTGGGTCGGGTGCAGCAGCGCAGATCCCAAGCCGACTACGGCCAGAGCAGCAGCGGCGGCGCAGGGTGTCCCTGTGGGCGTTGCCACGGCTGTGCAGCGTGATATGCCCGTATATCTTACGGGCCTGGGATCGGTAACGGCCTACAACACGGTCAGCCTGAAGAGTCGGGTTGACGGCCAGATCGTGCAGATTAATTTCAAGGAAGGACAGCATGTAAACCAGGGTGAGCTCCTGATTGTCATCGATCCTCGTCCCTACCAAGTCGCATTGAGTCAGGCCCAAGCTCAACTGTTCAAGGATCAAGCTTCGCTGCGCGACGCCAAACTAAACTATGAACGTTTCAAAGGGCTGCTGCAGGATTCGGGATCCATGTCGCAGCAACAAGTGGACACGCAGCAGGCCACGGTCGATCAACTTGAAGGAACCGTGCGCACCGATCAAGCGCAAGTCGAGAACGCCAAACTAAACCTGGTTTACACCCGCATTACGGCCCCGGTAAGCGGGCGAATCGGCCTGCGGCTGGTGGACATCGGGAACATGGTCCATGCCGCGGATACCAATCCCATGCTGGTGCTCACCCAGCTACAGCCCATTGCCGTGATTTTCACACTTCCCGAGGACAGCCTTCCCACCGTCGCTCAACACATGCAACACGGCACACTGCAGGTGGAAGCTTACAGCCGCGATGATCAAACCAAATTGGCCACAGGCGCGCTGCTCACCATTGATAACGAGATTGACCCGACCACTGGGACTGGCAAGCTGAAAGCAATCTTCGATAACAAAGATAACGCGCTGTGGCCCAATCAATTCGTAAATACGCGGCTGCTGCTTGAAACCCGGAAGAATAGCATCGTGATTCCTTCTGCCGCCATTCTCCGCGGCCCGCAGGGGACCTACGTATTCGCGGTGAAGCCGGACAAGACGGTCGAGGTGCGAACCGTGTCAGTCGCGCTTACGCAGAACAATGCTGCCGTAATCGGCAACGGAATTGCGACCGGCGACATGGTTGTTATCGATGGCCAGGACAAGCTTCAAGCGGGTAGCAAGGTCGAGCCACGCGCGGGCAGCACAGGGGGAAATCAAGGCGCACAGTCCTCCACCACGGGAACTCCATGAGTCCGTCGCGGTTATTTATTCTTCGCCCGGTGGCGACCACCTTGTTGATGGCGGGTCTGCTCCTGGTAGGTTTGGTGGCGTACCGGCAACTGCCGGTTTCAGCTTTGCCCGAAGTCGATTACCCCACAATCCAGGTCGTGACGTTCTATCCCGGTGCAGATCCCGACGTGATGGCGTCGTCTGTGACTTCTCCCCTGGAGCGCCAGTTTGGCCAAGTCCCGGGCTTGAGCCAGATGACCTCGACCAGTTCTCTCGGCAGTTCGATTATTACCCTGCAATTCAATCTGGATCAGAACATCGACGTTGAGGAGCAGCAAGTCCAGGCCGCGATTAACGCAGGCTCGACCTATCTTCCCGCAGATCTGCCGAATCCGCCGATTTACAGCAAAGTGAATCCGGCGGACGCGCCTATCCTCACCCTGGCGCTAACCTCCGACACTTTGCCTCTTTCCAAAGTGGAAGACCTTGCCGACACAGCGCTGGCACAAAAGATTTCTCAGCTCCCCGGAGTCGGTCTGGTTTCCATCAGTGGAGGACAGAAGCCGGCAGTGCGGATCCAAGCCAACCCAACGGCGTTGGCTTCTTACGGGTTGAGTCTCGAAGACGTGCGCACCGCCCTGGCTGCGGCGAACGTGGACCAGGCCAAGGGCGTGCTCGATGGTCCACGCCAATCCTTCACCATTGGCGCTAACGATCAACTGCTCTCCAGCGCCCAATACAGTCAGATCGTGGTGGCCTACCGGAACGGCGCTCCGGTGCGGCTCTCCGATGTGGCGACGGCAGTGGACAGCGCAGAGAATCTGAAGCAAGCCGCCTGGGTGAATACCACTCCAGCCGTCATCATGAATATTCAGCGCCAGCCTGGCGCGAATATCATTAGCGTTGCTGACCGCATCAAGCTGCTCCTGCCGCAGCTGCAGTCGTCCCTGCCCTCGGCCATCAAAGTCCAAATTTTGACGGACCGCACACAGACCATCCGGGCCTCGGTGAAAGATGTTCAATTCGAGCTGATGCTCACTGTGGCCCTGGTTGTAATGGTCATATTCCTTTTCTTACGAAACCTGTCTGCCACGGTAATTCCCAGCATTGCCGTGCCGCTCTCACTGGTGGGCACGTTTGGCGTGATGTATCTGCTGGGCTATAGCCTGAACAACCTGACCTTGATGGCGCTGACCATCTCCACGGGATTTGTGGTCGATGACGCCATTGTGATGATCGAGAACATCGATCGCTTCCTGGAAGAAGGCGATTCTCCCCTGGAAGCGGCATTGAAGGGCTCGAGCCAGATTGGGTTCACGATCATCTCGCTGACCGTTTCTCTGATTGCGGTGCTGATTCCGCTGCTATTTATGGCCGATATCGTCGGCCGCCTGTTTCGCGAGTTCGCCGTGACTTTGGCGGTGACCATTCTGGTTTCAGCCATAGTCTCTCTGACCTTGACCCCGATGATGTGCGCCAAGCTACTAAAGAAACAGGACCTCACAAAACGAAGCCGCTTCTATCAAGCCTCCGAAGATTTTTACAATCGTGTGATCGCGTTTTACGGCCGCACCCTGAAGTTTGTTTTGCAATACCAGAAAACTACTCTGCTGGTTACGGTGAGCACGCTCATCCTGACCTTACTTCTCTATGTGTACGTGCCGAAAGGCTTTTTCCCGGTGCAGGACACCGGAGTAGTTATGGGGATTTCGGAGGCACCGCAGAACATTTCCTTCGATGCTATGGCGCAACGCCAGCAGGATCTGGCCCGGGCCATACTTCAGAATCCCAACGTGGAAAGTCTTTCATCGTTCATCGGAATTGACGGCACCAATACAACCATGAACAGCGGACGCATCCAGATCAATTTGAAGTCGCGAGACCAGCGCAAGGAAAGTGCGTCCGAGATCATTCGTGACTTGCAGCCAGAGCTGGCAAAGGTCGAGGGAATCACCCTCTATATGCAACCGGTGCAGGACCTAACGGTGGAAGACCGCGTCAGCCGCACCCAGTTCCAATACTCCATCGAAGACGCCGATGCTCAGGAGCTCGCCGTGTGGGCGCCACGGCTGGTGGCCAAACTACAAAGCCTGCCACAGCTGCGCGACGTAGCCAGCGACCAGCAGAATGATGGACTGAAAGCTGATCTGGTGATTGACCGGGATACGGCTTCGCGGCTGGGTATTCTTCCCCAGGCGATCGACAGCACGCTTTACGACGCCTTCGGACAACGTCAGGTTTCCACTATGTTCACGCAGTTGAATCAATATCACGTGGTACTGGAAGTGGACCCCAGCTTCCGCCAGAACCCAGACGCGTTGAAGAATATTTACGTCAAGTCCAGCAACGGTGTGCCACCTTCCACTACGGGAACACAAACCTCCAGCAACGGAAGTGCGACATCCGGGAACTCGACATCGGGGACGCCGACATCAGCGACCCAAGCGTCCGGCAACGGCGCTCAAGTGCCCTTGTCGGCGTTCAGTCACTTCGAGATCAAGAACACCGCTTTAGCCATCAATCACCAAGGCCAGTTTCCGGTCGTGACACTTTCCTTCAACCTGGCGCCGGGATCTTCTTTGGGGGACGCCACTAAAGCGATTGACCAGGCGGAGCGCGATATCGGCTTGCCCACAAGCATCCATTCCAGCTTCCAGGGAACCGCCGCGGCCTTTCAAAATTCGCTCGCTTCCGAACCTTGGCTGATTGTGGCCGCGATTGTCACCGTGTACATCGTGTTGGGTGTTCTTTATGAAAGTTACATCCATCCCATCACAATTCTTTCCACCCTGCCGTCGGCGGGCGTCGGAGCCATTCTTGCCCTGCTGCTGACCGGCAATGATTTAGGCGTCGTGGGACTGATTGGAATCATACTTCTGATCGGAATCGTCAAAAAGAATGCCATCATGATGATCGATTTTGCGCTGGAAGCGGAGCGCGTGGAGCACAAGCCTCCCGAGGAAGCGATCTTTCAGGCCTGCCTGCTGCGCTTCCGTCCCATCATGATGACGACCATGGCAGCCCTGCTCGGAGGCTTGCCTCTAGCGCTCGGCAGGGGAACCGGTTCGGAACTTCGGCATCCTCTTGGAATTACGATTGTCGGCGGTCTGCTACTGAGCCAGCTACTGACTCTCTATACCACCCCGGTCGTCTATTTGTGGTTTGACCGGCTGGCACATCGTTTTGAGCGCTTCCAGATCGGCAATCCTATCGAGGAGCCGGCGGCGGGCGATTAGGCCATGAATATTTCAGCGCCATTTATCAAGCGTCCCATTGGCACGTCATTGCTGGCGCTGGCGCTTCTCCTGGCGGGAATTCTGGCGTTCACCAAGCTGCCGGTGGCCCCGCTGCCGCAAGTTGAGTTCCCCGTCATTCAGGTCGGCGCCGGACTGCCGGGCGCGAGTCCCGAGACTATGGCCTCGGCAGTAGCCACCCCGCTGGAACGTCAGTTTGGACGGATCGCCGGCATCAACCAGATGACTTCAACGAGTCAGCTGGGTTCGACCAGCATCGTTCTGCAGTTCGATCTCAATCGCAATATTGACGCTGCAGGACGTGATGTGCAGGCCGCGATCAATGCGGCCCGCAGCCAGCTTCCCGCCAATCTGCCAGGCAATCCCACCTACCGGAAGGTCAACCCGGCAGACGCCCCAATCTTGATTCTGGCCCTCACTTCAGACACCATCACGCTGCCCCAAATGTATGACGCGGCCGACTCTATTCTGGCGCAGAAACTTTCCCAGGTGAACGGCGTCGGCCAGGTGTTTGTTGGTGGCGGCGCGAAACCAGCAATTCGTGCCGAAGTAAATCCGACTCTGTTGAACAAGCTGGGCGTGGGACTGGACACGGTGCGAGCTGCTCTGGGAGCGGCCAATGCGAACCGTCCCAAGGGCAGTGTCGCCGATGCGGTCAACGCATGGGCCATCGATGACAACGATCAGATTTTTCGCGCCCGAGACTATCGTAGCCTCATCGTCTCCTACAACAACGGCGCTCCGGTTCGTTTGGGCGATGTCGCCGACGTGCAGGATTCAGTCGAAGATGCCCATGTCGTGGGCCTGGCGAATGGAAAGCCGGCGGTTCTGATCATTGTCTTCCGGCAGCCGGGCGCAAATATTATCGCCACCGTGGATCGAGTGCGCGCCACGTTACCGTATCTCAGGTCGTCGATTTCGCCTCGAATCGGTCTGGACGTTGTACTGGACCGGACTACAACGGTTCGCGCCTCGGTAGCGGACATCGAGTTCACCCTAGTTATCTCAGTCATTCTCGTCATCCTGGTGGTATTTGCTTTCCTACGCACGGTTCGCGCCACCATGATTCCTAGCGTTGCCGTGCCGCTTTCGCTGATCGGAACTTTTGGCGTTATGTATCTGCTGGGCTACAGCCTGGACAATCTCTCGCTCATGGCGCTCGCCATTTCGACCGGATTTGTGGTGGATGACGCCATCGTGGTTTTGGAAAACATCACGCGCTTCCTCGAGCAAGGGATGCGCCCCGTGGAGGCGGCATTTCGAGGGGCACGCGAAATTGGTTTCACTGTGCTCTCCATGAGCACGTCACTGGTTGCCGTGTTCATTCCTATTTTGATGATGGGCGGCATCGTCGGCCGCCTGTTCCGCGAATTTGCCGTCACCCTTAGCGCGGCCATCGCGGTCTCGCTGGTCGTGTCGCTCACGGTTACGCCTACCATGTGCGCCAAATTTCTGCGGCCGGCACGCAGCGAAAAGCACAATCCAATTTACCGGGCCAGCGAATGGGCCTTTGACAAGACGCTGGCCATTTATACCCATAGTTTGGAGTGGGTCTTGCGGCATCAGCCTCTGACGTTATTGGTGACCGTTGCCACCGCTGCCCTGAGCATTTATCTCTACGTGATTGTTCCCAAGGGTTTCTTCCCGCAGCAGGACACGGGTCGAATCATGGGCTCGGTGCAGGCCTCGCAGGACATTTCATTCGAATCCATGAAGGGGAAGATGTCGCAGTTCGTAAACATTGTCATGCAGGACCCTGCCGTGCAAACCATCGTCGGATTCGCTGGAGGCAACACTACCTACAACACGGGCCGCATGTTCATCACTCTGAAGCCTCTAGCAGAACGAAAGATAACCGCAGACCAGATCATCGCCCGATTGCGAAGAAAATTGGCAGTGGTACCAGGTGCGACGCTCTACATGCAATCGGCCCAGGACCTGACCATCGGAGGCCGCCAAAGCCAGGCGCAATACCAGTACACGCTACAGGGGGAGAACCTCGATGACTTGAATAACTGGTCTCCGCGGCTGCTACAAAAACTCCGCACCATTCCCCAACTCCGCGACGTCAACACTGATCAGCAAGACAAGGGGTTGGAAGCGAATGTGATCATTGATCGCGACACCGCGTCCAGGTTGGGAGTGGCGGCGGCCGACATCGACAATGCCCTCTATGACGCGTTTGGCCAACGACAAGTTTCAATCATGTACAAACCGCTCAACCAGTATCACGTGGTTATGGAAGTGGCCCCACAATTCTCGCGAAGCCCGGATGCGCTTCAGAACATCTACGTGCGAGCTTCCAACGGAACACCGGTTCCCCTGGCAACATTTACCCACTTCGGCCCCTCAAACACTCCCCTGGCGGTCAACCATCAGAGCCAGTATCCCTCTGTCACTTTGTCGTTTAACCTCGCGCCAGGAGTTTCCCTGGGGCAGGCGACAGTAGCCATCGAAAACGCGGAACGCTCGATTGGGTTTCCTGCGTCCATCAATGCCAGCTTTCAGGGGACGGCTGCCGCATTCCAGCAATCGCTATCCAGTGAACCGCTGCTGATTCTGGCGGCACTGGTGACGGTCTACATTGTTCTGGGTGTGCTCTATGAAAGCTATATTCATCCCATCACAATTCTTTCGACGCTGCCTTCCGCTGGCGTCGGTGCGATTCTGGCTTTACTGATCACCAAGCACGAACTGGATGTGATTGGGCTGATCGGCATCATTCTGCTGATCGGAATCGTGAAGAAGAACGCAATCATGATGATCGATTTCGCGCTGGACGCGGAGCGGCGCGAAGGAAAAGATTCCGCCGAGTCGATTCACGAGGCCTGCATACTGCGTTTTCGCCCCATCATGATGACCACCATGGCGGCGTTGTTGGGCGGATTGCCGCTGGCGTTGGGCGCTGGAACTGGCTCAGAGCTGAGACGTCCGCTGGGTATTACGATCGTTGGTGGATTGATCGTCAGCCAGGCGCTTACGCTCTTCACCACCCCGGTCGTCTATTTATATTTGGATAGATTGCGGCTCTGGGCCAGCCGAAAACCTCGTGCGTCGCAGCCACGTCCTGTGCCTCCCTTGTCTCCCCGGCCCACGCAGGCAGATTAAGGATCGTCACCAATCTGATATCGCACCTGGCGCTTTCAAGGAACGGCGCTTTGGGGCTGATGGACTTCCGAGTGGCGGCTATCTGTAGGCAATTGTCCGGCACTTGCATCTTCCTCGTGTTTCTGCCATACGGTACCGTATTGAGCGGTTCTCGGTGCCCCTTTCTCGGACGAGCGGTTTGCCCACCACTCCTACCTTCGATATAGTTTTAATAACGCTATGTATCAGGACTTTCGCGCCATCGATCGCTGGAGCAAACGGGATGTGCATTGTGTCTATCAAGCGCTCATCGTGGCTATTGCTACGCGGCACGCTGACGCGGTGGACATCAAATTTCTGGTGGACGGACGTCCGGTGTGGGTGGCCCTGCCGCATCCCGCATGGGTGGAATACAAGAACCGCACCGGCCAAGTGATCACCGATCCATTGGCGGTCGAAATCGCCGGACACTACTTGAAGATGGCGCTTGAATCTGGTGAGGGCGTGGATCGAGAGATGTACTCGCTTACAGTGAATCAGACCCTCAGTCATCTGGATGCAATTGTCGCTGAGTTCGAGTCCGCGCAGCCGGTGGGACAGGAATAGATTGTCCCAACACTTTGTCCTTTCAACGATTTACGGTGCTGAGCCGAGCCCGCGGGGCGTGAACTCTTGGAAGGCCCTTTCAAATGCGAGACAATACTGCTCTTGTGCTACCGGCGACGTTCCGCCACTGATAATCGCTGCACCTTGTGGCATCGTACGCCCCTAGGTTCGGTCCGTTAGGAGACGCCCTCATGTCCGCTCTTACACAAACTCTCGAAGCTGAATCAGCAGCCAGCGGGAAAAACCATAAGCATCTGGCGCAGTGGGTAGAAGAAGTTGCGCAAATGTGCAAACCGGATCGGGTGCACTGGTGCGATGGTTCGCCGCAGGAGTATCAGGCAATGCTGCGGCTGATGATCCTGGCCGGCGTTGCCATCCCGCTCGCTGCTGAGAAACGGCCGAATAGTGTTCTGGTTCGGTCGAGCCCAGGTGATGTGGCCCGGGTAGAAGACCGGACTTTCATCTGTTCGCGCAGCAAGGACGACGCGGGCCCCACCAACAACTGGGAAGATCCGGCAAAGATGAGAGACAAACTGCGGGGTCTGTTCGCCGATTGCATGGCGGGCCGCACCATGTATGTGATCCCGTACAGCATGGGGCCGATCGGGTCGCCAATCGCGAGAATCGGGGTCGAGATCAGCGATTCTCCCTATGTCGTTGCGAATATGCACATCATGGCGCGAGTCGGCAATCATGTCCTCGACGTTCTCAGTGAAAACGGTGAGTTTGTGCGGGGTCTGCATTCGGTCGGCGCTCCACTTGGCCCCAACCAGCAGGACTCAGCTTGGCCCAATAATCCTGAGCACAAATACATCTGCCACTTCCCAGAAACGCGCGAAATCTGGTCGTTCGGTTCCGGCTACGGTGGCAACGCACTGCTGGGCAAGAAGTGCCACGCGCTCCGCATTGCGTCGGTGCAGGCGCGCGACGAGGGCTGGATGGCGGAGCACATGCTTATCCTCAAGCTAATCAGTCCCTCAGGGCAGGTGAAGTACATCACCGGGGCATTCCCCTCGGCTTGTGGCAAGACCAACCTTGCTATGCTGATTCCTACAGTTCCTGGCTGGAAGGTGGAAACCATCGGCGATGACATTGCCTGGATGAAGTTTGGCCCCGACGGCCGCCTTTACGCCATCAACCCGGAGTGCGGCTTCTTCGGCGTGGCACCGGGGACGAGCATGACGTCGAACGCCAATGCCATGCTCACGGTTAACCGGAACTCCATCTTCACCAATTGCGCTATGACCCTCGATGGCGACGTTTGGTGGGAGGGTATGACCGCTGAGAAGCCAGCGGAATTGATGGACTGGCTGCGACGGCCCTGGTCTCCGGCCTCGAGCCGCAAGGCAGCGCATCCCAACGCACGCTTTACGGCTCCAGCCAAGCAGTGCCCGTCGATCGCTCCGGAGTGGGAGGATCCTAACGGCGTGCCCATCGATGCCATTCTTTTTGGCGGACGCCGCGCCGGCGTGGTTCCTCTGGTTACAGAGAGCTTTAACTGGCAGCATGGCACTTTCTTGGGAGCAACCGCCAGCAGCGAGACCACGGCAGCAATCACCGGCAAAGTCGGCCAACTCCGCCGTGACCCCATGGCGATGCTTCCATTCTGCGGCTACCACATGGGTGATTACTTCGCGCACTGGCTTAAGATCGGGGCACAGTCGGGGCCATCGAAGCTGCCTCGGATTTATTACGTGAACTGGTTCCGTCAAGATGAAAATGGCAAAATGATCTGGCCCGGCTACGGAGAGAATAGCCGCGTCCTGAAGTGGGTCTTCGAGCGCTGTGAAGGCAAGGCCCACGCGGTTGAGACGCCAATTGGACGCCTACCGGCTCCGTCTGATCTCGATGTTCGTGGCTTGAACCTCCCCTCCGCCGATCTATCCAAGCTGCTAAGTGTCGATGTCGACGGCTGGCTGGCCGAGATCCCGTTGATCAGAGACCATTTTGCCAAGTTCGGCAATCGTCTCCCGAACGGCTTGAACCGTGAAGTTGACGAATTGGAACGGCGGCTCAAGGCGGCGAAATAGGGAAACTCAAAAAACAGGGAGATTCTGGACGCGGCTTGCAATATCGCGGTGGGAGATTGTTTGAGCGTGTTCGTGTTGCCTTTTGCTGCGATGACGATGGATTATTCCGTTTTAATGCCCGGGGTCGACCCGACTCTTTTCTTGTTGCATCATTGTCTCTTGTTGCATCATTATCGCTCCATCCGATTCTTATAGCGTTGTAATTTTGACGATTTTGACTACCGTGGTCGCCCGCCTGCATCTAATATCAGAATGAAGTCTCTGCAGTCTCGTCCTGGACTCACTTTAAGGGAACTATTCGCCGCTGGCGGAAACATTTTACTGGGCAGGGTTCCCATCCTTTCGATTGAAATTACTCGCGAGTGTCCGCTGAGTTGTCCTGGTTGTTACGCATACGGTGATCAGCATCTGGGAGATGGTGTCACGCTGCGCCAGTTGGCCGACTTTCGTGGCGACGAACTGGTGGAGGGCGTGTTGGAACTGGTTCGGCAGCATCGCCCCCTTCATGTTTCCCTGGTCGGCGGTGAGCCGTTGGTTCGGCACCGTGAGCTGAGCAAGATTCTGCCCGCCCTCAGCGCGATGGGAATATTCACCATGGTGGTAACCAGCGCCGTCATTCCCGTCCCAATGGAGTGGATGAGCCTTCCCCGCACTCGAGTGGCTGTGTCGGTGGACGGGCTCCCAGAACATCACGATGAGCGCCGTAAGCCGGCGACGTATGATCGCATTCTGCGCAATATCGAGGGCCGCCAGGTCAACATTCACTGGACCATCACTCGCCCCATGCTCCAAAGGCCCAGCTACCTAGAGGAATATGTATCCTTCTGGGATGCTCGCCCGGAAGCGAAGCGCATATGGGTCAGCCTCTACAGTCCGCAACAAGGAGAGCAAAGCGCGGAAATGCTGACGTACGACGATCGTCGATTGGTGGCTGAGAAACTGCCTGGTTTGCGCGCGAGGTATCCCAAGCTGCTGATGAGTCCCGGCATCGCTCAGTCGCTGCTTTCTCCGCCGGCAAATCCTGCGGCCTGCCTGTTCTCCAAACTGTCGACGAACTACTCTGCCGACCTAAAAACCCGCGTCGAGCCTTGCATCTTTGGAGGTACGCCTGATTGCAGTCAGTGTGGATGTGCCGCCACCAGTGGCCTGCATTACGTTGAACAAATAAGAATCCTGGGAGGGCTAAGGTTTGGTCACCTGGTGAGGAGTTCAATGGCTGTGGGTTCCTTCGTCAACCGTTTTCGCGAGGGTTCAACCAAGCCTAGTCGTTGGGACCCCGGTTCCAGAGAACCGCAACAGAAGCCGGAGCTAGTGCAGATTCATCCTAGCTAGCCGCTACTCCCGATGCGGCGCGAAAGCCGCTTCTGAGTGGTCATGCCTTCTTCACCGCGCGCACGATCGCGACAAGGACGACAGCGCCCAGAATGGCGACTAAAATGTTGGGGACGAGCCCACCTGAGGTGTAAATGCCCAATAGTCCCAAGATCCAGCTTCCGAAGATGGCGCCTGCAATGCCAAGCAATATATCGACCAGCACGCCATACCCCGAGCCTTTCATGATCTTGCCAGTCGCCCAGCCCGCGATCAGCCCCACAAGGATGATGTAAAGATAGAGCATACCGCCTCCTAAATGCTGCATGATGTAACGTTTGTTGCGTCGGAAAATCGGGCCGTGACTGGCTGCAGGGTGTCGCGGCAGAGTATGCCCGGAATCTCTCTGTGTCAAGTCAGGTGAGGTGAGGCGGCGCGGCCTGCTGCCTATCTCAGGATCCTGTGTGTTTAAATCTATTCATGTTCGCCCGCAAGGTCCGCGTGGAGTACGAAGAAAAAGGCCGACGCCTGCCCTGTCCATTGAAGTGGCTGGACAGCTTCTCCATGCGCAACTTCACCAATGCCAGCGTTTTCGACGACACTCTGCCCTTAGCGGATGGCGTCATGGAGATTGGCACGTACGTTCCGCTCAATGAGTTGAAAGCGGCAATGGAAGACTGGTTTCGACGAAAGAGCTATTTGCCGAAGGGGGCAGAGCTCACAGTCAGCGACTACTTGTCGTAATGCAATAGCGAGAGCACGTCGTATCCTTTGAGCTTGCCGCGTCCCTTCAAGAAGTCTAGCTCCACCACGAAACCCAGACCGGCAATTTCCGCCCCGAGCGAGGAAGCCAGCGTCGCTGTAGCTTGGGCGGTTCCCCCAGTGGCGAGCAGATCGTCCACGATGATTACACGCTCGCCCTTCTGAATCGCATCTTTGTGGATTTCCAGCGTGTTGCTGCCGTACTCCAATTCATATTCCGCGCGGGCTGTGGCTGCGGGCAGCTTCCCTGGTTTGCGCACCGGGACGAAGCCGGCATTCAAGCGGTAGGCAAGCGCCGGCCCAAAGATGAAGCCCCGGGCTTCGATGCCCAGCACCAGGTCAATTTCCTTTTGCAGATAATATTCGGAGAGTGCATCGATTAAGGTTGCGAAGCCCAGCTTGTCCCTCAGCAGAGTGGTGATGTCGTAAAAGAGAATGCCTTTCTTGGGGAAATCCGGGACTTCGCGCATAAGCTTCTTCAGCGGCTCGCATTTAGCATTGGTCTGTGTGGAGACTGCGTTCGTCGGCATCACCAGGCTCCTTCGATACGAAATGTAGTCAGGCCAGATACCGGCCTGGCTTCCGATTCCTCGACATGATCTACGCGTGCCGCGCGAGGGCCATGCCGCAGCCGCGATCCTAAGCCGGCAAGCTGATCATGTGTGCCCATAGCCAGAACTTCCACGCTGCCATCGTGGTTATTGCGGACCCATCCAGCAATCCCGAGGATATGGGCCTCGCGTTCAACGAACCAGCGAAAGCCCACGCCCTGCACGCGTCCGCGCACCACGAAACGGCGGGCTTGGAACGCTTTTTCGGAGGAAGTCATGATGCTTCTGCCGATCGTCATCCTTAGAGGTAATGTCATCCTGAGCGAAGTGGCCGCTTTGATTCGCAAAGCGGCTACGTAGTCGAAGGATCCCTAGCTCCGTTCTCGCTGCGCTCTGACGCATCTCCTCGAACGGTTCGAGCTTGAGAAAACTCTCCACTCACCAACGACGGACATTTAGCCCGTTAGGGATCCTTCGACTCACAAGATCGTTCGCCAGCGAACGATCAGAGTCGCTCAGGATCACAGATTTACAAGGACAGATTATAACGACACACGAATTGCAGCGGTTGCTTTCCGGTGCTACGCCCGGGACAAGTAAGCCCCTTCCGCCGTGTCCACGCGAATCTTTTCGCCTTCGTTGATGAATGGCGGCACGTAGACGACGAGTCCGGTTTCGGTTTTCGCCGGTTTGGTTACGCTCGAAGCGGTCGCGCTCTTCAGCCCCGGTTCGGTCTCCACCACGGTCAGCTCCACCGTCTGCGGCAGTTCGATTCCGACCGCTTTGCCGTCGAAAAATTCCACTTTGATTTGCAAGTTGGAGATCAGGTAGTTGACGGCATCACCGAGGATTTCCTTGGTCAAGTGTGTCTGTTCGAAGTTGGTCGTATCCATGAAGTAGTAGCTGTCACCGTCGGCGTACAGGAACTCCATCTCGACTTCGTCCACGGTGATCTTCTCGATGGGGTCGGGTGAGCGGAAACGATGCTCGAACATTGCGCCCGTCCGCAAGTTACGCAGTTTGGCCTGGATGAAGGCGCGCAGATTCCCCGGAGTGCGGTGCTCGACGCTGAACACGGAATGCAGATCATTATTGTGCTTGATGATCATGCCGGGGCGAAGCTGGGTGGCGGGAATTGCCATTGCTCAGTAAATCTCCTTTGATTGCGGCTAGTCGGCAGAAGGCGGGCAGGCCACATTTTCCGCCAGACACAGGGATCAAACTATTTGATTTTACACGGGCTGCAACGGGAAGGGAAACGCACGGTCGTAATTGGCACCGCAACGGTGGCCAAGGTGCGTTGAATCAAATTTAGACCCCGTAAGTGGCCATGCGGGCAGCTAAAATGGCGGAGGGCGAATCGAAGTAACACTTTTGATCACGCGAAAGGATTTCTTTATGCGCAGCGGAAAATATGAATCGTCCGAGAACGGCGGAAGCGTCGCCACAGCAGTAACGTTCCTGCTGATTGGGTTGGGAGCAGGCGCACTGGTCGGGCTGTTGCTGGCTCCGAAAAGCGGAAAGCAATTACGCAGGGAACTGCGGGGGCGATATGACGACGCTCGGGAGGCGGTGGAAGACTTTGCGGACGAGGCCAAAGATCGGGTCGAAGAGGTGCTCGACCGCGGTTCTGAAATCGCCGAGAAAGTTCGGGATAAAGTCGCGCCCCTGACCAAGGGCATCCGCAGAGGATAGGACCGGAGCCCGTCCTTTCTAGGCTTCAGGAAGGAATTCGTATTCCTCGATTACGGCTGCTACGGCTACTCTGCCTTCGGGGCCGCCGTCGTCCACGCGCACGACTTTGCCTTTGCAGCGGACGCGAATGCTTTCGGTGAGAGTGATCTCGGGCGGGAGCGTAAGGGTGAACTCGATAACCGAGCCCGCGGCGATGGCTGAATCCACGTAAAAGCAGATGCCACGGGCACTTACGTCGCGGGTCTGGGCTGTTTTTTCCGTCGCACTATCTTCGCTATAGGTAACAGAAACGGGAAGCCGTAGCGCAAACCGGCGGGTCGCCCGCTTTTCGTGCTCGGCTTCGGCCATGGTCCTCCAATAAGGCCATGTAAGCATGCTGTTTTGCGTGCAGCGTGTCAAGATGGTAGTTATGGGCAGGTCTCCTTATTCTGCGTTGATTTCGGGTTAGGTTCGCAGAGTCGGGAACGTTCTGAGTTAATCTAATAGCCTATATCGCGATGGTGTTTGTCCTCGACAATTACGATTCCTTTACATATAACCTGGTCCAGTATTTGGGCGAACTGGGGGCGGATGTCGAAGTGCGTCGAAACGACCAAGTGACGGTCGCAGAGGTTGAGGTTATGCGGCCGGAAAGAATCGTTCTCTCGCCGGGCCCATGCACGCCTCAAGACGCTGGCGTCTGCATCGAACTGGTTCGGCATTTTGCTGGCAAGGTTCCTGTGTTGGGCGTGTGCTTAGGACATCAAGCAATCGCCGCAGCATTTGGCGGCAAAGTGGTCCGCGCTGCAAATCTGATGCACGGCAAGACCAGTCAGGTACAACATGACGGACGCACCATCTTCGGCGATCTTCCCTCCCCCATGACTGCCACACGCTATCACTCGCTGATCGTGCAAGAGAAGGAACTGCCGGCGGAGTTGGAGATCAGCGCATCCACCACTGAACGCGACGGCTCACGAACTATCATGGGCCTGCGACACAAGAAGTTTCCCATCGAGGGGGTGCAGTTTCATCCCGAAAGCGTGCTCACGTCCGCGGGGAAAAAGCTGGTGGAGAATTTCTTGAACATCAATAACTAATCGTGATGGTGTGCCCGGTTGGCTTCGCTGTCGCCGGATACGTGATGTGGGAATTGTCCAAACGCATCGATCTCCAACTCGGCAGCCGAAGGAGTGTGCTCTATGGTTTGGCGCACACGATCAGGTGGGTCAAGTAATTTGAATTCCATGCCGTGGTCGTGTGCCCACCGCTTCAGAAATACGAGCATCCCCACCCCACCGCCCTCCAGGGAATCCACCTCCGAGAGATCTAACAGAACGGTTCGTGCGCTTCGCTGTTGTTTCACCGCATCGCGAAGTCTGAAAACGGCGTCACTATGAACCACTCTGCCTTCACAATGAAGAATCGCCACGTCACCGATTTTCTCGACATTCACGTTGAACATGACTTGCTCCCAGGTCTTCGTAAAAGCTGAGATGCACGAATCTTGCTGCTCGTATCACGGTTTAGATTGAAGATGCGGCTGACCGGAACGAGCCAAAAGACAATTGTTGCAGGGGTTGCGAAAATCCGCTCTACAGGAAATCCTGTATTTGACGGCGGAGGCCACCTGAGCCGGTGGCTCAAGAAAAGCTAGTCGCTTCCCCTCGCGGTTTTGACCGCCCGCAACACTGCCTGCGCTTTGTTCATGCACTCCTCAAATTCACGCGCTGGATCAGAGTCGGCGACAATGCCGGCCCCCGCTTGCAGATAGGCTTTCTTGCTCTGCATCAACATGGTTCGAATGGCAATACAGGAATCCAGATTGCCCGCAAAATCGGCGTAGAGCACGGAACCACCATAGATGCCACGCCGGGTTGGCTCTAATTCCTCGATGATTTGCATGGCGCGGACTTTGGGCGCGCCGCTGAGAGTGCCTGCAGGAAAGCAGGCAGCGAATGCGTCAAGCGCGTCGAGGTCGTTGCGCAATTTCCCTTCGAGAGCGGAAACCAGGTGCATGACATGCGAGTAGCGCTCCACATACATTAGGTCTTTGACGTTCACCGAGCCGTATTCGCTCACCCGGCCCAAGTCATTGCGCCCCAGATCGACGAGCATCACATGCTCGGCGCGTTCTTTTTCGTCCGCGAGCATTTCCTTTTCCAGATGGACGTCTTCCGCCTCGTTATGGCCGCGGGGGTGGGTACCGGCAATTGGCCGGTACTCAAGCTTTCGCCCGGTCACGCGCACCAGCATCTCGGGGGACGAGCCTAGAACATGGATTGCCCCCATGCGCAAAAAATACAAATAAGGCGACGGATTCACGGTACGTAGTGCCCGGTAAATATCGAATGGCGCCGCTCCCGGCATGAATTCCAATCGCAGCGAGAGCACGACCTGATAAATATCTCCTGCGGCAATGCACTCCTTGGCCCGTTCGACCGCTTCGATAAAGTGTTGGCGGCTGGTTCCTGCACGAACCGTGAGCTTGCCTTTCGCAGGCCGCGAGGCGTTTCGCCAGTGCGCGGGTCGCAAGCCAGCGGCTAGCTTCTTTTCCAGAATTGCGATGTCGGCGATGGCCCGCTCGTAGGCCCGTCGCGGACTCTCGCGCGAAACGTCAGCGGTGGCGATGATGTGTATTTGGTGGCGCAGGTGATCGAACGCGAGCAGACGATCGAAAAACATGAGTACGCAGTCCGGCACAGAAAGGTCGTCTTTTGCGTGCTCGCCAATGTTCTCCAGCTGGCGCACGATGTCGTAGCTGAAGTAGCCCACAGCGCCTGCGGTGAATGGAGGCAGCCCCGGAACGACCGCCGGACGATGTTGTCGCAGGAGTTCCCTGACGACCCGGAGTGCCCCCCCTCTGCGTACTTCTTCTTGCTTTCCCCTTCGCAGCGTCACCTTCCCGCCGCGTGCCTGCAATTGCATATAAGGCCGTGCTCCTAGAAAGGTGTAGCGGCCGATCTGCTCACCGCGTTCGTTGGACTCGAGCAGGAAAGCGTCCGGTTCATTGGCCGCGATAGCGAGGAAGGCTGAGACTGGCGTCAGCAGATCGGCGCTTACCGACTTCACCACTGGTATTAGCGTAGCCTCACGAGCAAGGCGCGAAAATTCCTGGTAATCCGGAGAAAGCATATGGCGGCGCAGTTGACCCATTATAGGGGAGCGCGCCATCGCGGTTACTGTACCCCTGTAACCAGCGAATGAATTGACGGGCGGGTCATGGCGTTGGAAGATGAGGGTTTAGCCAACATCCGCTCAAACGGGGACGTATGCAAATCAGGTTCTGGGGGGTACGCGGATCGACGCCGACTCCCCAGGCGGAAAACTTACGTTATGGCGGCAATACTTCCTGTGTCGAGGTGCGTTTCGGCAGTCGCCTCTATATTTTCGATTGCGGCACCGGCCTCCGAGCTCTGGGACATCAACTCCGCCGCGAGTTTGGCGAGCGTCCGGTTTCCGCCCACGTTTTCGTCTCCCATTTCCACTGGGACCATATTCAGGGAATCCCTTTTTTTGGCCCGCTTTACGACCAGCCGGAAAACCGTTTCATCTTTCACTCCTCCAGCCGGATACGCAGTCTGAAGCGAGTGATGGAAGAGCAGATGGCCTCTCCTTACTTCCCCGTCGACATGACCGAAATGAAAGCGCATCGCGATTTCCATGACATCGAAGAAGGGCGAGTCTCGCTGGATGATTTGACGGTGCAGACGACGTGGTTGAACCACCCCCAAGGTTGCCTGGGTTTCCGCCTCGAGACCGGAGAAGGTGTGCTGGTATACGCCACCGACAACGAACCCGGCGACCCGGTGTTTGACAAAAATGTGCGCAAGCTAGCCGCTGGCGCTGATGTGCTCATTTATGATGCGCAGTATCTTCCCGAAGAATACGCGGCGCGCAAACGCGGTTGGGGACACAGCCACTGGCGCGAAGCAATCAAGGTAGTCATGGAGAGCGGAGCGAAGGAGTTAGTCCTTTATCATCACGATCCCGATCACGATGACCGCTGTATCGACGGCGTGGTCAAGGAAGCCCGCAATTACTACCCCAAAGTTCGAGCGGCGGCGGAGGGTTTGGAGATTGTGATCTGACAGTTCCGCTTAGGCGACCTGGATAGTTGTCACTTTTTCGGGCTGCCCTTCTCTGTCTTCTTTTCGATTTTCGCCCAAGTATCTTTCAATGCCACCGTGCGATTGAAAACTAGTTTCCCGGGAGCGGAGTCGGGATCAACACAAAAATATCCCAGCCGTTCGAATTGATAACGGCTCTCCACTTCCGCGTTGGCCAGGCAAGGCTCGACCTTCGCGTTGCTTAGGATTTCGAGCGACTTCGGATTGAGATTTGCAGTAAAGTCCTGTCCCGCCTCAGTTTGGTTTGGATCTTCCTTCATGAAGAGGTTGTCATAAATTCGCACTTCGGCATCGATGGCATGGGCCGCCGAAACCCAATGAATCGTTGATTTCACTTTGCGTCCGTCGGGGGGAGAATTTCCGCCCCGCGTTTGGGGATCGTAAGTGCAGTGAACTTCGACAACCTCACCTTGGTCGTTCTTAACTACGCTCGTAGACGTTACGAAATAGCCGTAGCGCAGCCGCACCTCGCGGCCCGGAGATAGCCGATAATACTGTTTGGGTGGATCCTCGCGGAAATCATCCTGCTCAATGTAAAGCACGCGGGAGAACGCTACTTTGCGAGTGCCCGCACTGAGATCTTCTGGATTATTTACCGCGTCCATCTCTTCGATCTGATTCTCCGGGTAGTTATCGATCACAACTTTCAACGGCCGCAGCACGGCCATCACCCGCTGGGCTCGCTTGTTTAAGTCTTCGCGCACGAAGTGTTCGAGCATGGCGAGTTCGATCGAACCGTTGGTCTTGGAAACCCCAATGGCGCCACAGAAATTGCGGATGGCTTCTGGGGTATAGCCGCGGCGCTTGATCCCGGCAATCGTCGGCATGCGGGGATCGTCCCAACCGCTCACATGGCCTTCCTCGACCAACTGCAACAGCTTGCGCTTGCTGAGCAACGTATAGGTGAGGTTGAGACGATCAAATTCGATCTGTCGCGATGGAAAAATGCCCAGTTGTTGAATAAACCAGTTGTAGAGCGGCCGATGGTCCTCAAACTCCAGGGTACAGATGGAATGCGTGACTTCTTCGATGGAATCAGATTCGCCGTGGGCGTAATCGTACATCGGATAAATGCACCATTTATTTCCCGTGCGGTGGTGTTCGGCGTGCAGGATACGGTACATGACCGGATCGCGCATATTCAGGTTGGGCGAAGCCATGTCAATTTTTGCCCGTAGAACTCGCGAGCCATCGGGGAATTCTCCGGCCCGCATGCGTTCGAAGAGGTCTAAGTTTTCCTCCACCGATCGCTTTCGATAGGGGCTATCTTTGCCCGGTTCAGTCAACGTGCCGCGGTGCATGCGAATCTCCTCCGCCGTCAGATCATCGACATAGGCTTTGCCGGCTTTGATGAGTTTGACCGCCCACTCATACAGTTGGTCGAAGTAGTCGGATGCATAAAAGAGGCGATCCTCCCAATCGAATCCGAGCCACCTTACGTTCTCTTTAATAGACTCGACGTACTCAGTTTCTTCCTTCGAAGGGTTGGTATCGTCGAAGCGCAAATTGGTCTTACCACCAAACTCGGCCGCCAGACCGAAGTTCAGGCAAATCGACTTGGCATGGCCGATGTGCAGATAGCCGTTCGGTTCCGGCGGGAAACGCGTTTGCACGCGTCCTCCGTACTTGCTGCTCTTCAAATCTTCGAGGATGATGTCACGTATAAAATTCGACGGGCTGGTCGGGGCCGCCGGCGGCATTTTGACAGCGGCGTCAGTTGATGGATTAGGGGGATTCATGTTCTCACTATTTTATACGGGCTGAGATTCATTCGAGCGCGCCAATCCCAGTAAGTGTATCCACAAGCAGTCGGGAACGGGGGCGTCCCGGCAATGCGTGGCGCGACGGCATAGTAGAGTTGCATCAGAACAATAAATGCCGATGCTCCAATAGTTACTGAAGATGCAGAGCAACGCGCAGCGAAACGTTTGTCGCCAGGAATCCGATAGCGAAGCGGCTAGAGAAAGCTTGTAACAACATTCCCGTGGTTCTGTCGGGATGATTTCCGAAAACAGTCATCAGGACGTCGATCAACCCGAACGCAATACCGCACAGAACTCCGAGCACAATACGATTCATGCCGTATCTTGTACACCCATTCCTTGTGCAGCTCAACGTCCAGCGAATCGGGAGCAGGCATACTGGGGAACGACGCCGGAGGTAATCACGTGGCAGGTTACGATTGGAACAAAAAAAGGCGTGCAGCAACAGGCCCTGCGGCCTCCGCCGGCATCAAACCCTCGTTTCCCCGGACCGGGGATCGCCCGATTCCGTTAGTGTCTTTAGTGTATTTAAATCAGTTGTTTTACAGGGCACGATATGAAAGCATTGACAGACAAATCCCCTTTTGCGCGGTTCCTTAAGGGCTGTGGAGAGCTGTTTCCAGCGCCATGAACAGCGTCGCGATGACTATGGTGGTGGTGCCGGGCGTAGTCGCCCTGCTGCTATTCCTTGTCTTTACCTACCTTTACGAGCAAAGTCGGCAAGATTATTTTCGTGCCTGGCAATTGGGCTGGGCGGCCTACGCGCTGCATTACGCGCTGGGGGCGTGGAGCACCTTCCGCCAGCCCTCAGCCCTGATCTCCCTCTGCAGTTCCCTCCTGTTGGTGGCGATGGCGCTGTGCATCTTTGTCTCGACTCGCCTGATGCGCGAGAGATTCCGGCTACGCTGGTATGACGTCGGAGTCGGCTTCGCGGGTGCGGCACTCAGCTACTGGAATCTGCATGCTCATGTGGTGGGCGGAGTTTTCCACCCCGAAGTACTCCCCAACCCTCGTTTCAGCCTGGAAGTGGGTTTGGCGATCGTGCTCCTGTACTGCTCGGCCTATTTCTATCGCTACGCCCAGCGTAGGAATTCGCTCGCGTTCAGCCTGCTGGCAATGGCGCTGGCGTTGTGGGCGGTCTTGATGGCATTTGGCCAGTTCCGTAATTCCTATGTGGAGCTGTTCGATTTGCTGGGTCCGATCCCACAGATGCTTCTGGGAATCGCGATGGTGATGGTGCTGTTTGAGAATGAGCGTAACGCGGTGCAGGAAAACGCGCTGGCCTTCTCCACCCTGGGCGTAGATCCGATGCGGCTGCTCTCAGCCGAGGACCTGGTGCCCAGCATGCAAAGCATTCTGGATAGGCTGGTGGCGCCGCTGCCCGCTAGTCGCGCCGTTATCTGTATCTCCGAGCGCTGGCGCGCCATTCTGCCTTCGGCGCAGCGCGGCTTTTCCCCTGAATTTGTGGGCAAGCTGGAGAAGAGTGGGGCGGGGGAATATCTCTGCGAACTCGCCTACCGGCGAGGAGGATTCGTCACCTTCCACGGCGTGCCCGAGATGCAGGAGCCGTTGCCCGCGTTTCCCGGAGGTCGCTTTGAGCAGTTTCGCAAGGTCTTGACCGAAGAAAATATTCGCAACCTCACCGCGGTCAGCCTGCAGACTCGGGAACACAATTTCGGCGTGATCTTCTTTCCGCACGCCCAGCGCCGGATGTTTGGATCGTCGAACCTGCGTCTGCTGATTGGACTGGCCCTGCAGATCGGGCTGACCCTCGAAAATTACGTCATAATGCACGACGCGCAACGCCGCACCAAGGAATTTGAGTTGCTTACACAGATCGGACAAGCGATCAGTTCCCGTCTCGATCAGGATGAGATCCTGCGCGCCATCCAGAAGGAGCTGGGACAAATCTTCGATACCAGCGACTTCTATATCGCGTTCCAGGAAGGCGATGAAATCCGCTTCGAACTGGAAGTGGTAGACAGCGAAGTTCGCTGCAAGCGCTCCCGCAAAGTTGGCAACGGTTTGACCGACTACGTGATACGCACCGGCCAGCCGCTCCTGATCCACTCCGATCTCGAGAAGGCACGCGAGCGTTTGGGTGTCACCTATGTGCCCGGGAAACCAGCCAGGTGCTTTTGCGGCGCCCCTATCCTGCTCGGAGGTAAGCCTGCGGGGATGATGGCGGCCATGAGTACGGTGCGTGAATTCGCCTTTGAGCAGCGCGACCTGGAAGTCATGCAGATTGCGGCCGGCCAGGTGTCGGTGGCAGTGGAGAATGCTCGCTTATTCGCCGAGGAACAGCGTCGGGCCCGCCAATTCGCATTCCTCAACAATATTTCCAAGACCGCAATATCCAGCGAGGATTCGGAGCAGATGCTGGCCGAAATCGTGGGCCACATTCAGAAGGATTTCCACTTCGACCACATCGGTATCGGCATTCTGGACTACGCCACCAAGGACATCGAGATCAAAGCAGAAGCGGGGACTACTTCCCAGGCGCTGGGCAAACGCATTCCATTGGGAACGGGTATTTTAGGTCGTGTCGCCCGCACCGGTGAGAGTGCATTGGTGCAGACCACAGGGGAGGCCCAATTACAGGGCGTGCTGCCTGATGCGCGGGCCGTACTGTGCATCCCGATCTCTTATGGCGAAACGCTGCTGGGAGCGCTCAACGTAGAAAGCCGGAATGAGAATGCTTTCACCCCGCAAGACGTCTTGGTCATGAACACCCTGGCCGATCTGCTGGCTACGGCCCTGCACAATGCTTTTGTGTTTCAGAAATTGCAGCAGCAATCAATCACCGATGGCCTCACTGGAATCAAGACCCGTCGCTTCTTCTGGGAGGCCCTGAGCTCCGAGTGGAAGCGGGCCTCGCGCTCCGGTCGTCCCTTCTCTGTGGTACTGATGGATCTGGATAAATTCAAGGGAGTCAACGACAGCCTGGGTCACCTGGAGGGCGACCTGGTGCTAGCTCACGTAGGCCGCCTTCTGGAGCAGAGATGCCGTCAATCCAACGTGGTAGCCCGATATGGCGGCGACGAATTTATTATCCTGATGCCGGAGACTGGGGTAGATCAAGCTCAAGTACTAGCCGAACGACTCCGCCACTGGGTGGCAACGGATACCATGTTAAACGAGCATCACATCACTGGCAGCTTCGGCGTGGCTAGTTTTCCCGTGCACGGGTTCTCTGTGGAGGATCTCATCCGAGTGGCGGATGCCGGCATGTACGTTTCCAAGCATGCCGGGGGCGACCGGGTTTCGACGGCCGAGGAGTTCGCTGAGGGCGAGACAGCGGCGGTGCAGCGCCAGCTTATCTCTGGTTATATCGAAGGCTTTCTGCAGCGCGAACACACCGGACCTGAGCACCTGGAAGAACTCATCACCACGCTCAAGAAACTCTGTGGCGGCGAAGAGGAAGAATGCAACGTCGCCGTGCTGCGGGAATCGATCGAATCGTTGACCCATGCCGCCGAGTCCCGAGAACTGAACAGTTCGGGTCATGGCGAGATGGTGGCTCGCTATTGCGAGATCGTCGGACGCGCCCTGAGCCTGCCTCCGGAGGAAGTTGCAGACCTGGGTTATGCCGCCAGAGTCCACGACGTGGGTAAGATTTTTATTCCCGAACGCACCCTGAACAAATCCGGACCGCTTACCGAGGATGAATACTACCTGCTCAAAATGCACGCTCGTGTAGGAGCGGAAATTCTGGCTACGGTGCCGGGCAGCGAGAAGCTTCAGAAAGCTGTTGAGCATCACCATGAGGCGTTCGACGGTTCGGGATATCCCGCCGGCCTGCGCGGCGAGCAGATTCCTCTGTGGGCGCGCATCGTGGCCATCGCTGACGCATTTGTGAACATGACCAGCGAGCGCACCTTCGCTCCCGCTAAGAGCAACGAACAAGCCTTGACCGAGATAGAAAAGCTGAGCGGTACTCGCTATGACGGCATGCTGGTGCGGATTCTCCTCCGGGAATTGAAGGCGGAGCGGGCATCGAGCATGGGAAATTGAACATCCCGGCTAAAATGCACTGATGACCATTCCCCTTTCTCTCGCTGGCAAGGTTGCACTCATCACCGGCGGTTCCCGAGGTATCGGGGCGGCCACCGTCCGCATGTTTGTCGCGGCAGGCGCGAAGGTTTTGTTTAGTTACGAAAAGGCGAAGGATACATCCGAACGACTGGTGAAGGAACTGGGTGACGACAAGTGCGTGGCCTTGAGGTGCAATCTTTCTGGCACCGAGACTGCCGGCGAACTGGTTGCCGCGACGGTGAAGCGCTTCGGTCGTCTCGACATCCTGGTGGCCAACCACGGCATTTGGCCGCCAGAGGACGCTCCCATCGATAAGATGGCGGACGCGCAATGGCACACTACCATCGCAGTCAATCTTGACAGCGTATTCGCGCTCGTCAAACATTGCGTCGCGCAGATGAAGAAGCAGGGGCGTTCCGGCGCGTCCGCCGGCCATATCGTGTTGGTGAGCTCAACCGCCGGACAGCGCGGAGAGGCCTTTCACTGCGACTATGCTGCGACCAAAGGTGCGTTGATTAGCATCGTCAAAGGGCTTTCGACAGAGCTTGCTAGCGCCGGCATTTACGTGAATTCAGTAGCGCCCGGTTGGGTGGATACCGACATGTCAGCGTCGGCATTGAATGATCCCAAGACCCGCGATGCCATTTTTAGGACCATACCGATGGGCAGGGTAGGAAGGCCGGAGGAAATCGCCGCCCCAATTCTGTTCCTATGCACAGAACACGCCGGGTTTATCACCGGCGAGATTTTTAACGTTAACGGCGGAGCCGTGCTATCGGGCTAAAGCTCACCGCGCCTTGCTCTGTCGGACGGCTACGATCTTTTCTGTGAGCATCTAATCTGGGAAGCCATGAAGTCTCTGTTAGCCATCCTTCTGCTTGCGTGTCTGGCCCCCGCACAGACAAATCCGCCTGCAGCTCCGCCAGCCGCGCCCTCAGCCGAGTCCATCCCGGCCGACCAGGAAAATGTGCGCAAAGCCAGGGCTTTGCTCGATCAAATGATCCAGGCTCTGGGCGGACAGGCGTATCTGAAGATTCAGGACATAAGCCAGGAAGGTCGTACCTACAGCTTTTATCATGGCCGTCCCAACAGCTACGGAATCATCTTTTGGCGCTTTTACAAATATCCCGACAAAGAGCGCGTCGAGCTTACCAAGAAACGCGACGTTATCTATGTCAATAACGGCGACAAGGGATACGAGATCACTTACAAAGGAACGCGGGCACAAGAACCGAAGGATGTGGCTGACACCGTCCGCCGTCGCCATTATGCGCTAGATTGGGTCCTGCGCCATTGGCTCTCCGAGCCTGGCGTGGCCTTGTTTTACGAAGGCCACTCCGTGGCCGAGCAAAAGCCAGTGGAGCAAGTCACTGTCATGAACGCGCACAACGAAGGGGTGACGCTTTATATCGACGTCGACACACATTTGCCGGTAAAGAAGACTTTTTCCTGGCGCGATCCGACCGACAAAGAACGTAACATTGAAGACGAGGTCTATGACAATTTCCGCCCGATCCAGGGGGTCATGACCCCTTTGACTCTCACCCGCTTCTACAATGGGGACATGTCCAATCAGCGTTTCCTTAGCTCCGTCAGTTACGACAAAGGATTGGCGGACACCATGTTCCAAGCCCAAGTCACCTACAATCCGGGGAAGCCTTAACCGAAATCACGTTGACTAGGAAGATGACACCGTTGATTTTCATGGACCTCGCTGAACACCCCTAAACTAAAGCAAAATCAAGAGATGTAACCAGACAGGAACGAGGTGGCGTTTCTTTCTCACCACGGAGTGTGGTTACTTTGCCACAGCAACGCACGCTGCGCGGGCTGTAATCTTCTCATCAAACAACAAACAGTGCCAGCGATAAAGTCTTAGTTTGAGACAAGAACAAACAATCCGCGCTTCCGTGGAGGTTCGCGGCATAGGCCTGCACAGCGGAGCCCCTGTGCGCTTGCGGATTCTGCCTGCGTCAGTGGGATCCGGCATAGTCTTCCGGCGCATCGACCTCGATGGTTTCCAGGTCGAAGCCGTCAGCCGCAATGTCGCGCGGGTGAGCTACGCCACCAGCTTGATGAAGAAGGGCGTGCTGATTTCCACCACGGAGCATCTTCTCTCTGCGCTTATCGGTTGCGGCATCGACAACGCCATAGTCGAGCTCGACAACCTGGAACTACCGATTCTCGATGGCAGTGCGCGGCCATTCGTTGAAGCCATCCGCAAAGCGGGCATCAGGAAGCAGCGCCGTCCGCGCACCTATCTTCGCATTCGGCGCGAAGTGGAACTGCGCGAAGGTGATAAATTCATCGCGGTGTATCCTGCCGAAACCTACTCGGTGGCTTATACAATTGATTTTCGCCATCCGCTCATTGGGAGGGAAACCTTCCGCGTGGATCTCTCCGATGGCAACTACGTGGAGCAAATTGCGCCGGCACGAACTTTCGGGTTCCTGCACGAAGCTGACGCCATGCGCGAGCAAGGATTGATCCGCGGCGCATCGCCGGAGAATGCCGTGGTTCTGACCCGCGATGAGGTGATGAATCCGCCATTGCGCTTCGGCGATGAATTCGTTCGCCACAAAGTGTTGGACCTAATTGGTGATCTGGCGCTGTTCGGCAAACAAATTCTAGGCAGTGTGGTTGCCGATAGGGCGGGCCATGCTATGCACGCCGCGCTGGTTTCTCGCGTGCTAAAAGACCATACATTATGGGAGGAAACCACGGTCGAGGATGATCGCGATTCGGCTCCTGCCATGGCCCACCCCGCAGTGCAGATGGCCTGACGTATCCCGCCTGGAGCTTCATCAGCAAGGCCCAGTCAGAATTGGTTCACAAAGCCTTTTTGCGTGACGACGTAGGGATGACTGTTTGGTCCGGCCATGCTTTTGGCTTTGGCGGGATCGAAAAACGTGATTGACTCAATGCCACGCTGAAGCTCATCTGTGAGGTGAGGATCGAAAGAAACGACGGTGAACTTTACCACGTAGCCATTTAAGGCAGTGGCGTAGGTGAGGGATTGCATGCTGGTCCCAGCCTTCTCCTCATGCGATTCGCTCTTCCAGAATTCCTTTCCCCCAATCTGCATCTTCACAGGCGAAATCGCGCCGGGGGTGGATACCGCCTTCTTCGCGTCATCCTCGGATGCACGAGCGCTCGTCTCAGTCGCCACTACGGTCAGTGCTGTAAGTCCGTTGGTCTGCGCCTGCAGGCCAAATAAAGAATGGCGGGAGCGGTCGTGACTTGGGATGCTTAAGTCTCGAATGTATGGATCCTGAGGCAGCGATAGCGAAAACCCGAAGAACGCGTTCGCGTACTTCTCGTGGGAAACGAATCCAGATTCAGGTCTGACCGTGGATTTTTGAGAGGGTGCAGCCTGGGCAAGTAAATTCGTGGACAGAAAAATCAACAACGCAGCCATTCTCATGGAACGTAACATGCCAACAGTGTACTGCATTTTGTTTTATTGGCAGGAGAGAGAGCCTGCTGACCACAGATTACTCATGTAACTCAGGCGCCGGGGTCTCGAATTGGCATCGACTCAGGAGGCCCCTGGGACGCGGTGATTTTTTCTTGAATTACAAGTAGCAACCACTCACCAAACCGTTGCTATGGACCCGATTACAAAACTAACCCATTGGGAGTAACTTCCGAGGTCTACTGACCCCGACTAGACCACTTGGATAATTGTAAAGCCAGGAGAGCGAGTTAGAGTTCCTCCGGCGCCTCATCGCCGGTCTCCCTCCCCCGAACTGGCAGCGCCCAACGAGGAGGATCTTTAATGAAGAAAGTACTGTGTACAGTTCTGTCCATTCTGGCCATTGCCCTCGTGCTGGGAGTGGTCTCGCGGACTGCTCTGGCCCAGGACAATAGCACCTACGCTGTCGCGTATTATTCGAACGCGAATACTACGGGCGCGCCGGATGCCACAGTGCGGGTCATCAACGACGGTGACACCGGGGGCACTCTCTGTGCGGCGTTCTACGTGTTCGACGATAGCCAGGAGATGCAGGAGTGCTGCAGCTGCCCGGTAACCGCCGACGGCCTTATTTCGGAATCCGTCAACAACTACCTGCTGGCGAATTCTCTAACCTCGTTCGTGAATCAC
>DATKEN010000147.1:0-29067 GCA_035512155.1 Terriglobales bacterium
AGATGAACGCCCCCTGTTCGGGAGCGCCCTTGACAGCTTCCCACGTCACCACCGGAGGGTTATGCAGATGGAAAGCAATTAATAAGGAAGGCCGCCACGTCGGCCTTGACTTTTATGACCTTCTCATAGAAGGCGATAGCAGTCGTTGAGAATTGGCCAACCCCCCGTCCGGGTCAATGAGCGCTATGGCGATTTTGCAACAATCATTCAAGCTGGCTCGTGGAGATGAGTCGTATGCCCCCGGCTTGCCCGATAATCGAGGGGCCGGAGAGAGCATCATGGAGGTGCCCGTGCCGAAGTCCTATATCAATCCCCCCGACCTATTTCAGAGCCAGCAATATGGTTTCTCCCAAGTGATTTCCACGCGGGGGGCGACCACCGTCTACCTGTCTGGCCAGGTAGCCTGGAATGCCAGACAACAGATTGTCCATTCTTCTGACCTGGGCGCACAAACGCGGCAGTCCTTAGAAAACGTCGAAACTGCAGTTCGAGCTGCGGGTGGAACTCGCACCGATATCGTCTCATTACGCCTTTACATCGTTGGCGACTACATTCATAACGCAAGCTCGGTACGGGACGCCTTGCTCGGCTTCTTTCCGCCGGACAAGTTGCCCACTAGCACCTGGGTCGGCGTGCCGGCACTCGCAAGCAGAGACTTTCTTATTGAGATAGAAGCTGTTGCCGTCTTGGAATGACGACGAGAGAAGTCTTGGAAATTGGCCCCCGCTAACCAGATCGGGGGGAACTAGGCGGCAATGATCGTGCAATCCGAGTCCCAATCTAAATGAGTGCAATGGCGATTTTACGCCAACAATCCTTTTGAGACACCGCCAACTCCACGGCCTTCATTGACTTGCCCTCGCGTCCCGCCTACCATACCTCGACTCCATGATTGGCCAAACCATTTCTCACTATCGCATCGTCGAGAAGCTCGGTGGCGGCGGCATGGGTGTGGTCTACAAGGCCGAGGACGTAACCCTGCACCGGTTTGTCGCCTTGAAGTTCCTACCCGAGGAGGTAGCCAGAGACTCCCAAGCCTTGGCTCGTTTCCAGCGGGAAGCGCAGGCGGCCTCGGCACTGAATCATCCCAATATCTGCACGATCTATGAAATCGGACAGCAAGACGGCCAGCCGTTTATCGCCATGGAGTTTCTGGACGGGGTGACGCTGAAACACATGATCGGTAACCGTCCGCTGGAGCTGGAGATGCTGCTCTCGCTCGGAATCGAGATTGCCGACGCGCTCGATGCTGCTCACTCCCAGGGCATCGTCCACCGCGACATCAAGCCCGCCAATATCTTCGTAACCAAGCGTGGCCATGCCAAGGTTCTGGACTTCGGGCTGGCGAAAGTGACCGCAGCGAGGGCGAAGCCGGGGTCTGATGCTACCGAAACCCACGCAGCGGGGCCACACCTGACGAGTCCTGGTACGGCGGTGGGAACGGTAGCTTATATGTCCCCCGAGCAGGTGCGGGCCAAGGAGTTGGACGCACGCACCGACCTGTTCTCTTTCGGAGCGGTGCTATACGAGATGGCGACCGGCGCATTACCCTTCCGTGGGGAAAGCTCGGGCGTCATCTTCCGCGAGATTTTGGATCGTGACCCGGTTCCGGCCGTCCGGCTGAATCCCGACTTGCCAGCCGAACTGGAGCACACTATCAATAAGGCACTGGAGAAAGATCGCGAGCTGCGCTATCAGGGTGCGGCGGAGATGCGTGCCGACCTAAAGCGGCTGAAGCGGGAAACGGAATCCCGACACGACATACCAGCTAGTTCGGGATCGGTCGCGGTCGCACGGGAAAGCGGCTCTCAGGTTGCAGCCCACCCGCCATCATCAGTATCTGGTTCCTCCCCTGCGCTTGCTCCATCTCCGTCATCGAGCGCAGCGAAAGTGGCCGAAGTTCCTGTAGCGGGCAGGAAACTCTGGAAGATCCTTGTTCCCGCCGCCGTGCTACTTGTCGCGCTTGTAATCGCGGGAGCGTTCTACTTCCGCTCGCGCCAGACCGCGACCCGCCTGAGCGAGAAGGACACAATTGTTCTCGCCGATTTTGCTAATACGACCGGCGACCCAATTTTCAACGATGCGTTGAAACAAGCCCTGAGTGTTTCCTTGCGGCAGTCGCCGTTTCTAAATGTTGCTTCTGAAGCACGTGTTGCCGCTACGCTGCGGATGATGACTTTGCCTCCGGATACTGCACTCACGGCGAGCGTTGCGCGGGAACTCTGCCAGCGTGCCAATAGTAAAGCCTACATCGCAGGTTCCATCAGCAGTTTGGGCAGCCAGTACATCGTGGGACTAAAGGCCGTGAACTGCCTGACTGGTGACGTTCTGGCCCAGCAACAGTCCACCGCCGCCGGGAAAGAAAGGGTTTTGGACGCGCTAGGCGAGGCGGCCAGCAAATTAAGGGGTGAACTGGGTGAGTCGCTGGCTTCGGTGCAGAAGTTTGATGCCCCGCTTGAAGAGGAAACTACGCCTTCGCTCGAGGCACTCAAGGCTGACAGTCTCGGCGAGAAAGCAGAGAATGAGAAAGGCCCAGCCGTTGCACTGCCTTTCTTTCAGCACGCCGTCGAGCTAGACCCTGGCTTTGCCAGCGCTATCGAGGGCATCGGGATCATGTATTTCGACCTTGGTCAGCAGCTTCGGGGCGATGAGTACCTCTCTAAGGCCTTCGCACTCCGTGACCACGCCAGCGAGCGCGAGAAACTGCACATCACATCCATGTATTACATGGCGGTGACGGGGGAATTGGACAAGGCCGTCGAAACTTATCGCGAATGGGAGGAGAGTTATCCACGGGACTACGTAGCCCGTGCCAACCTAGGTGTGCTCTATTCGTTGCAAGGGCGGTACGAGAAGGCGATAGCGGAGGAACGCGAATCGGTACAACTCAATCCGGATAACGTCATCGCCTATGAGAATTTGGTGAATTACCTTCTCGTTTCGAACCGATTTGAGGATTCCCGGAAGGCTCACCAAGAAGCTATTTCGCGGAAACTGGATGATTACCCTCTCACGACGTGTCTATACGCGCTTGCGTTTCTTCAGGAAGACACCAAAACCATGGAGCATCAGTTGTCATGGTTTGAGGGCAAACCGGACTTGGAGCATATCATTCTGGCGCTGCAATCAGCGACCGACGCTTATGTCGGCCATCTCACTAAGGCACGCGAACTGACTCACCACGCAGTATCTTCTGCCATTCGCGCCGATGCCAAAGAATCGGCCGCGCTGGATGAGTTGGATGGCGCCTGGCGCGAGGCGGCCTTCGGTAATCTGGAGAATGCACACCAGGAAACGGTCACGGCGTTGGCGCTGGCTCCGCAAAGTCGCGATGTGCAGGTGATGGCAGGTTTGGTGTTTGCTCTCTCGGGGGACACCAAGCGCGCGCAGGTTGTGGCACAAGATTTGGGCAAGAGCTTTCCGCTTAACACGCTCGTGCAATCCTATTGGCTGCCGGCGATTAATGCACAGATCGCACTAATCGGCAAGGACACCACAAGCGCCATCGAGCGGCTGCGTGCCGCCGGGGCTGTGGAATTGAGTCTTCCTTCAGGCAATGCGACGAGCTCCTGTCTGTATCCGGTTTATGTCCGTGGCCAGGCGTTTCTCGCAGCCGGCAGGGGTAGCGAAGCCGCCGCTGAGTTTCAGAAGATCCTCGATCATCGTGGCCTGGTCTGGAACTGCGCCACCGGCCCGCTCGCCCGACTTCAAATCGCCCGCGCATACGCCATCTCTGGCGACACCGCCAAAGCTAAGGCTGCCTACCATGACTTCCTCACCCTCTGGAAAGGCGCCGACCCCGATATCCCCATCCTCAAGGAAGCCAAAGCCGAGTACGCGAAGTTGCAGTAGCTGGCACTGGCACAGAGTCGCGCCACTCAGGCGGGGCGCTTTGCCTGCTTGGGCAAGTCCCTAACCTCCACTTCGATGGTTGACGCTATCAGCGTTTGCACCAACTGACTTTTGGAGGAACCGAGAAACGTTTCCGGGAACCGGACTCGAACTGGACCCGACGAGCCAATGTAAACAATAGAGGCCATAAGGGAGACGAATTGGATCCTCCTGATAGGGAGCGGAAGTCAGCGCGTCCGCTGCAGTGCGTTCCTATAGTCATCCGCGGTGGTGCGATAGCAGGGCAGCACGGTTTTTTGGTCGAAGGAACTCAGTTCCGGAGGCACGGCTGCGGGAGCGGGCGGGGGAACAGTTGGCGGATCAGATGACGACGGGTCCTCACCCGGTGGATCGGGTTCAGGCTGGCTCATCTGCAGTATGCTTTCGTCGCAGGTCGCATCCCTCCTGACGCGAAGCTTATACACTCGCGCATTGCTTTGCACGTACTCCGACAGCCTGCGCTGATAAGGAAGATAAATGTAAACCAGCTTTACCAGTTGGGTTGCTTCCTTGCCCTGCCGTATTTCCGCGAGGAAAACCTCATAGTTGGAGAAATACGACGACCTTGGCAAGGCCAGCGCTAATCCGATCAATCGCAACGGCATCTCCTGGGCCACAGCCTGGTCGGTGACAGCCGATGGTGACATTCCAGCCCGCGGATCAGGGCTCGGCGCCGCGGGATGGTCTGCAGACCCAGCGTAACCGTAACCTGCCTCCTCACCGGGCAAGAGTTGCGGAGGCAGCGCCGCTTGGGATCCCGCGCTAGCCATCAAGCCTGCGCGTCCGCCTCCCGTCCCGTTTCCGACGCCATCAACTATGGGCGGAGGCGGAACTACCCGTGACCCGCCATACAACGAATTCCCACGTCCCGTTCCTCCGGAGCCGCCTGCACCGTCAACCGAAGGAGGCGGCGGCACCACTTGCGAACCCCCGTCAGACAGCGAGCTTCCACGTCCGCGTCCGTTAGGGATTCCCGCACTCTCAACCGACGGAGCCGGACGCACCACTTTCAAACCTCCATTGGACAGCGAGTTCTCACTTCCACGCCCACCAAAGCCGGTGCCGTCAAGTGAGGGAACGGGTGGGACGACTTTTGAACCACTGCCGGACAACGAACTCGCAAATCCACGCCCTGAAGAGATCCCCGCACTCTCAACCGTCGGTGCCGGCGGGACAACCTTCGCGCCAGCACTCGACAGTGAGTTGGCATGTCCATGTCCATGAGGAATCCCAGTTCCGTCAACTGATGGTGGTGGGGGCACTACTTGCGAACCACCACCGCTGTCGTTGCCCAGCATCGTATATGTCAGTCCTGAACCGGCCGACTGCTCATGCATGGGCAACCGGGGTGCAGGTCCGACCACCGCAGAGTGGCCGATGTTGACGTCTCCGCCTCGGCGCATTCCGGTTGGCACGTTAGGAGGCGGCGCGATTACGCCCGCGCCCGCCGTGGCACTCGTTCCGAGCCCCGCTATTCCACGTCGCCCGGAAACCGCCGAAACGTCAGGTGGCGGGCGAACCACCGAAGCCGGTGGTAGCCCACTCCTTCCTGCCGTCCCTTGCCTCCCGGACATTTGATTGACGCTTGGTGGCGGCCCAACCGCAGCAGCTTGCGGCAGCCCAGCTCGACCTGACATCACTTGATTGACACCCGGCGCAGGCGCGACCACCGCAGTCGGTCCCGCTGGTACTGTGAGTCGCGAGCGTTCAGTGGCAGACAGGGGCACCGCAGGCAGGGTCGGATTTGGCGCTCCCAGATTCGACGTTGCCGGATTCGGTCGCGCCGCTGCCAAAACCTGCTTGAGGTCGGGCGGCGTTACGATGCCATGGTGCTCCCTCGGCACTGCCATTGCCTTCTGATCTGCTGCCGGACTTTGTGTTTTTGCCCGCCTATGAGTGCGCGGCGGACTGCTCCTTGCCGCCGAAAAAGACTTCGATGGCCTGTAGTAGATTGGCGACGAATTCCGAAAGGCGCTCCGCTGCCGGACCCGTTCTTTCGGCATCCAGCTTGGGGCCAGGCATATCGCCGCAATCACCAGACTGTGCCACAGCATTGATTCCAGGAACGACGACCACGGCATACGAGAGCTGACAAATACGTCGCTCCAGAAACGCCCCAGTCTTGGTGCGGGAATCGCCGGAAGCGGCGATTGCCACAAGAACGTGTCGGCGAGATTGCCCAGGAAGACGCGGTGGGCTGGTTCCACTTCGAAAAGCAGTTTGAGCTGGGGCGCGGGCTTGAGATTGGGCCGAACTTTACGTCCCGACCTCAAGGCTTCGTCAGCGTCAAACCACTTTACAGTATGCTGCTGCATTTCTGATTATCGCTTGCCTGGAGTCTTATTTGTGACAAATGACAGGTGCCGCAATTGGCTCCTGATCTGGCGCTATCTTGTGGACCGCCCGGTTACTCCGAAACTCGGGGTCCAAGTTGAGGATGGCGGCAGCAGTAGGCTGACGCGCCCATGCCCCGCCCGTACTATGAGTTTACCGGAAGGGCTCGCACCCTAGAAAGGGCACTATCGTGCTACGGCCGCAGGAAGGCTGAATCGGCGTCATCCCGAGCGCAGCCGTTCTTCAGGCGGAGCGAGAGCCTGCCCTGAGCGAAGTCGACGAGATCTTGCGGGCATCGCTACCGCCGCCAGGAATCAAAGTGTACTGCCACGTCTATCTGCGTCATCCCGAGCGTTGCCTTTTTCAGGCGGAGCGAGAGCCTGCCCTGAGCGAAGTCGAAGGGGATCTGACGAGTATCGTCACCGCCCTAGGAATCAAATTGCGATAACGCCCCTTTACACTCTCCCATCAATCTGCGAAACTCATCCGTGGAAACCCAATCCATCGTTGTCCTCGACTTTGGCGCGCAGTATTCGCAGCTCATCGCGCGTCGCATCCGCGAACAGAACGTCTTCTCAGTGGTCTTACCCTGCAACGCCAGCTTGGAAGAAATCCGCAGTTACTCTCCTGTCGGCATCATTTTGTCGGGTGGTCCTTCTTCAGTTTACGACCACGATGCTCCCGTAGCGGATCAGCGGGTCTTCAGCCTCGGCCTGCCCGTGCTCGGCATCTGCTATGGGTTGCAATACATGGTGCACGCGCTCGGAGGCAAAGTTCGCGCCGCCGACAAGCGCGAATATGGCCATGCCGACGTTGAGGTGAGGCGTAGTTCGTGTTTATTTAGCGGCTTGCCGCAGAAGCTTTCAGTTTGGATGTCCCACGGCGACGAAGCCGTCGAGCTTCCACCCGGGTTCCACCTGGTGGCTAGTTCGCCGAATGCAGTGGCCGCCATTGAGGCTCCGGAACAAAAGATGTGGGCTGTGCAGTTCCACCCCGAGGTGCATCACACTCAATCCGGCACGGCGATTCTGCGCAACTTTGCCCTGGTCATCTGCGGCGCGAAACCTACGTGGACTCCTCGGCACTTCATCGACGCTACCATCACGAGCGTACGCCAGACCGTCGGCAATGGTCGCGCCCTCTGCGCCCTCTCCGGAGGCGTCGACTCGGCCGTTGCAGCCACGCTGGTAGACCGCGCTCTGCGCGACGAAAAAGGCAACTCCCGGCTGACGTCCGTGTTCGTGAATAACGGAGTGCTTCGCAAGAATGAGTTCGAAAAAGTGCAGCAGAACCTTCGTGACAAGCTGGGCCTGCGCGTGATCGCAGTAGACGCTAGAGATCGATTTCTCGACAAGCTAAAGGGCGTGACCGATCCCGAGACCAAACGCAAAATCATCGGCAACGAGTTCATCGCTGTGTTCGATCAAGAAGCGCATCGCGTCGAGAAAGAGCAGGGAAGTGTCGACTGGCTGGTCCAGGGCACGCTCTATCCCGACGTCATCGAGTCTCGTTCCGTGCGCGGGCCTTCGCAGGTCATCAAATCACACCACAATGTCGGCGGGCTTCCCGAAAAAATGAAGCTCAAGTTAATCGAGCCGCTGAAAGAGCTCTTCAAAGACGAAGTCCGTAAAATTGGCCGCGATCTGGGCATGCCGGAAGAAATCCTGCAACGCCAGCCCTTTCCCGGACCGGGTTTGGCCGTGCGCATCGTGGGCGAAGTCACGCCAGAACGGCTGGCCATTCTCCGCGAATGCGACGACATCGTGGTGACCGAGATCAAGCGCGCCGGTCTTTACACCAAAATCTGGCAGTCGTTCGCCGTTCTGTTGCCGGTAATGTCGGTGGGCGTGATGGGCGACCAGCGCACTTACGCCTACACCTGCGCGATTCGCGCCGTGTATTCCGAAGATGGCATGACCGCCGACTGGGTGCCGCTACCACATGAGGTGCTGAAAACGATTTCCAGCCGGATCGTGAATGAAGTGAAAGGCGTCAACCGTGTGGTCTACGACGTAACTTCGAAGCCGCCCGGCACCATTGAGTGGGAGTAGGGCCGGATGTTAGTTGCTGGCTGACTCCGTTCTCATCCGCCTTGCTGTCGCATTGTCATCCCGAGCGGAACAGATCCTTCGTGAAACGAACGGTCTTTGGAGTCGAGGGACCTTGCGCTACGTCTGTTCGGCCGGCCGAGCGAAGCTCGGCAGCGATGTGCCTACCTCTTCCCCAGCATCCCGAGCTTCCTCAGCAAATCCTCGGTCGTATACCACTCAACTCCTGCGTCCTCAAAGTCCTTGTCATTCGACCACATTGGAATTTGAAAATGAAGGGCGAGAGCCAGGATTTCTACATCGTCGGGATCGCGGCGTCCGATTCGGCGTTTTGCCTCAGAGATGCTGTTGGCGTAAGTTTCACGGCGGACGATTGTGACTGGGAAGCTGGCCACCGCGAGTAGGACGAGGTCGATGGACAGGCGTTTCTTCCAGGCTAGGATTAAGGCATATTCCTGGACTTCAGCTAACGCTGCTTCTGCAGAGAGCACTTCCCGAATCTTGGGATACTGTAGAACCAGACGGGCGCGGCCACCAAGAACGGCAGCCACCAGGACGTTAGCGTCGGCCGCGAGCCGCACCATGGCCCTTCCGCCAGCGGTCGAAATCGGCCAGAATTTCGTCTTCCGAGCCCCCGCGGCGTTTGACTTGGCGGCCGATTTCGCTCGTAAGCATGGCGAAAAGCGCGTCCTTCAGTTCCACTGGCAGGAAACTTTTCTGCAAGGGAAAAAACACGCCGGCGAGCTTACCCCGGCGAGTGATAAGAATCGGGTCCTTCGAGCGTAGGAGACCAGTAGCCTTGTCACGAAATTCACGCACCGTGCTGATTTTCATGTGGTCACCCGTGTGACCATTATCATATCACCTGTGTCTCGAACGCGACCCAAACGCGGCTGGGTTCAGGTCTCCTTGCCATTGCACTTTGCCGCGGAGCCGCCGAATGGCGCGCTGGGCATGGGTCTCGACCAGCAAGCGCAGACCAGCTTCCACCGTCGCCCCTTTCGTTGGCAACCCGCAGTTGCGCATCGCTTGGCGCATCAAGCGATCGTCGATGTCAATATTGGTCCGCATGTTGGCTCATCTTGGTGTGTAGATATCCCATAATTATGTGTATAGAGCAAGAAGGGAAGCGGGCAGGAGAATTCCTCGGAGTCCGTGCCCACGTCTATCCGCCGGGACAAAGGAAAACGGCGCGCCATTCTGCTGGCACGCCGTCAGAGGAAAACGCGAAACCTACGCGCCCACCAAGGCCGGCTCAACCTCATAGATCGAGTGCCAGGACGTCGCCGCCTTCAGACGCTCGTTCACATTATTAATGTTCTTCACGCCTTGGTCCTGCAGCCATTTGCCAAAAGCTTCCGGCCCTTGCTTGGCATACACAGGGACGCCGTCCTTCCAGGTAGCCCGGCCGCAAAGCACGCCGTTGAACTTCACTCCCGCTTCCGCAGCCAGCTCAAGCGACTCCGTGAACTCGGAGTTGCTCACGCCTGCCGACAAATAAATGAACGGCTTACTAGCGATACCCGCGGCTTTGCGAAACAGCTCCATGGCCTCCTGCTTGCTGTAGGCTTTTTCCCCGCCGTAGGCTTTAGCGCCTTCCACGTACTTCATATTCACCGGAACTTCAACCTTCAGAACGTCCACGCCGTAGCGTTCTTTGCTGAATTCCTTCATACTGTCGATCACGATCTGCGGCTTCTTCTTGGCATAGGCCAAAGCTTTCTCGTCCACACCCTCTTCGTAGCCGACAAACTCCAGGAAGAAAGGAATGTCATTGGCGCGGCACTCATCGCCCAGACGCTCCACCCACGCATGCTTGCGGTCATTGATCCCTTTAGGATCGAGCGGTGAGTAGTAAAGCAAAATCTTGACGCAGTCCGCTCCCGCCTCCTTAAGCCGGTGCGCCGACCAATGGTCAAGCAGATCGGGCAGGCGGCCCGGGCCGGTCTTGTCGTATCCGGTCTTCTCATAGGCAAGCAACAGGCCAGCATTCTTGGCGCGACGCTTGGACGCCGGCAGACCCCACTCCGGATCGAGCAGGATCGCGCTGGCATGCGGGGTGAGCACTTCCGTGACCAGTATCTTGAACTCTTCCATCATGGCGTCGCCGACTTCCGAGCCTTTTTCTTTGGCCAGGGATTTTTGCAGCGAGCCACGCTGGTCCATGGCCGCGGCGGCGATCACGCCGCGTTCGTTGGAGACTCTTCTAAGTCCAGCGAGCTTTCCAGGGGTGAGCTTCATGGGATTCCTCCAGGAGTGCTGAATCGCGTCAATTGTAAACCATAGGGAAACGGAGACGCGATTCGCTGGAATCCCACCTTTGCAAAAAGCTGAAGGGTAGGGCCGATCCGCCACTTCTATCATGCGGCAGTAGGCCGGACTGTACTTAGCGTCTGAGGCGCCTATTTCTTCGCATAACCATTTTCCGTTTGATACTCTGCATACACTATGCGTCTTCGCCCGAGCCTGTTTTTCCTAGCTGCCCTAGTCGGCTCCGCCTTCGCCCAAAACCTCAAGCCACTTGCCGGCCGCCTTGCCGCGCAGAACGCTCTTTTCGAGGAGCAATACGAATCTGACCTCCGCAACTTCCCCGAGCGCGCCACTGCTTATGGCGACTACCGCTACAACGACAAGCTCGCCGAGTACTCACTCGACGCCATCGCCCAGCGCCACAAAACCGACGAAGCCTTCCTCACCCAGCTTGAGGCCATCCCGAGCATTGGATTCTCCGACCAGGACCAGCTCTCCCACGACCTGCTCGTTCGCGTCCTCCAGCAGCGCATCGCCGACTTCGACCTCAAAGAGTACGAGATGCCGATCAACCAACAAAACGGCATTCATACCAGCCTTGCGGACTTGCCCCTTTCTGTCCCCTTCGACTCTGTCAAGCACTACGAGGACTACATCGCCAGACTTCACCAGATTCCCCGCGTCCTCAGCCAGACCGCCGAAGTCCTGCGCGCTGGCATGAAGGACAAACTTATGCCCGTGCGATTCCTGCTTGAGAAGCTTCCCGCCCAGTGTGAGGGCATCATCAGTGCGGATCCCTTTCTTCTTCCCACGAAGAAATATCCGGCGAGCATTTCCGCTGAAGATCAGAAGCGCTTGACCCAGCAGATTACCGATGCCATCAACCTCGACGTCATCCCCGCATACAAGACCTTCGCCGCCTTCCTGCGCACGGAATACGCCCCCGAAGGCCGTACCACCCTCGCTGTCACCTCTTTACCAGATGGCGAGAAGCGCTACCAAAACGACATCTACGGGCGGACAACTACCCACATGACACCCGACGAGATACACCAACTCGGTCTCCGCGAGGTGGACCGTATCCAGGCCGAGATGACGGTTATTGCGAAAAAAGAGGGCTTCGCCGATCTTGCTTCTTTCCGAGCCTCGCTCAAAACCAATCGCAAGTACATTCCGACTTCCGCGGAGCAGATCCTCGACGATTTCCGCCACTACATCGCGCAAATGGAGCCGAAACTCCCCGAGCTTTTTACCCTGCTTCCCAAGTCGCCCGTCACCGTCGAAGCCATACCCGCCTTTCAGGCGGCCGCGGCAACTCATTACGTTACTGGAACCCCGGACGGCAAGCGGCCTGGTCGCGTCGTGGTCGCAACCTCCAACTTCGCTGAGCGCTCGTTAATCAACGACGAGGCCGTCGCGTACCATGAAGGCATCCCCGGACATCACATGCAGCTATCGGTTCAGCAGCAGCTCACTGGGTTGCCCAGGTTCCGCCTTCACAGTCTCGGCTTCAACGCCTACATCGAGGGCTGGGCCCTTTATGCAGAGGAACTCGGCAAAGAGGTCGGCTTCTACCAGGACCCGGTCTCGGACTACGGCCGCCTGCGCTCCGAACTGTTCCGCGCCGTGCGTTTGGTCGTCGACACCGGAATCCACTCGAAGGGATGGACCCGCGATCAAGTAGTGGACTTCATGCGCAAGTCCGGCGCCGTCGACGAACCTACCACCCAGTCCGAGACCGACCGCTACATCGCATGGCCTGCACAGGCCCTGAGTTACAAGCTCGGCCAGCTCAAGATCCGTGAACTCCGCGAACGCGCAAAAAAAGAGTTGGGACCCAGGTTTGACATCCGCAAATTCCACGACGAGATGCTCGACGGCGGCACGCTTCCCCTCGATCTCCTGGAGGCCCGCACCGACAAATGGATCGCACAACAAAAATCACAATGAAGACGCTTACCGCCGCGGGTGGCCCAGCCTTTCGCGCTTTTTGCGAAGGCTGGGGTTGTTCACTCGTTCCCAGAGACCTCGATGAGTAGTCAATGATTCCCTTACCCACCCTTTCGCAGAGTGCGAGAAAGAGTGGGCCACCTGCCCCGGTGCTCAGGCGCATGCTGCCCACCGTGCCGATCATTCTGTCCACACTTCACGACAACAGAACATTGCAGCGCGAAGCGTTTTCTGTCGGGGTCAGTGCAGTGGTTTCCAAAGCGGTGGGCCTGAAAACCCTGGTCAATCGGGCCGAAGATTTGCTAGCAGCCACTCATCGGTGATTCCCAATCGGGAAAATTAAGCCTGTCCCGTTTGATAACCCTCAATGCCCGGATCGCATCCTCGATTGCCTGTCGCTCGGCGTGCCCGTCTTGAGTGCGGCTCAATTGCTGGAGACGCCCGAAGATCGCCGTCTCTGCCTCCGTTACGCGCTGAGCCAGTTTTTTGGGGTCAGCTTCGAGCCGTACTTCCCGGTATTTAAGCGACCATTCGGAATAACGTAGACTCGGTGAGCTATCAGACCGTGAAAACTCTGAAGTTGTCATTTTTTGAAAATCTCCTGCCCACATACCTTGCACGCAAAACCTACTTGCTCTCATTCCATACGTATAAGAAAGTGGCGTCGGTAGCAGTTGACACATGCCTCCCGCCTTTGTGAATGGCGCGATTAAGCGCCGACCGCACCTTTTCCTTGCCCTCGGTTAGTCCTGCCAATGGCACTTTGAGCGCAACCCCTACGGGTACCTGATCGAGGTCCGAGAGAATCTGCGTAACCACCTCTTTGTGCTTTCCATTTCGACCTTGGGGAACATCCGACTGCGCCATGGTCTTGAAGTTCATCGCAGCTTTGTTGGTCCGAGGGCTCATCGCAACTCTTTTTCGATAGCAAAACACTAAACTAACGTGACGCAATCGTACTGCGTTCGTAAGAATGTCGTCAAGCACAAACTCGATCCGTTAAACGAAGACTAAATTCCCCGACGGGGCGGCCTGCACGACGGTAGACAGCGTCGCCCGCTGCGGTGCGCTGAGCAAGAGGTGGACGTGCTGCGGCACGACTACGTAACCCACAACGACCAAACTATAACGCCGCCGGACTCGCTCCAAAATGTCGAGCAATAGGTCTCGGCGAGTTTCGTTATCCAGCCACGGCTGGCGGCGATAGCAACTGAACGTGAGAAAGTGCAGATCACCCGCGCCATAAAGGCGGTGCAGCGCTTCAGGCATGAGCTAGAGACTAAGAACGCAAGAGAAAAGCGTCTGTGATGGCCGAACACGTGACAAGGTTCGGATATTCCCAGGTCTCGCAAAAACGACGAGAACTGGGGCACCCGTCGCCTGTCCGGATCTTATCAGTGTAAATTCTGCGGAGATCCGTGGCCGCTTCCCTCTTAATTACTGCCTCAGTGTCAGCATCCCCAGGATCGCCTGCTGCTTGGAGATCAGCGACTGCACTCCCTGGCGGGCTAACGAGATCATCTTGTTGAGCTGCGGCTCGTCGAACACCTGATGCTCCGCCGTGGCTTGCACTTCGACGAACTTGTATCCTGCCGTCATGACGAAATTCATGTCTACATCGGCGCGGGAATCTTCTTCGTAGCAGAGATCGACCAGGATTTCGCCATCCACCATCCCTACGCTCACGGCCGCGACAAAGTCACGCAGTGGAACCGACGTCAGCGTCCCCGCCTCCACCAATTTTTCCAGCGCCAAACCGAGAGCGACAAAAGCGCCGGTAATGGATGCAGTGCGCGTGCCTCCATCTGCCTGAATGACGTCGCAATCAATCCAGATGGTGCGCTCGCCCAGTCGTTCGAGATCAGTGACGGCGCGTAGAGAGCGTCCGATCAGCCGCTGGATCTCATGCGTGCGCCCGCTGGGCCGGCCTTTATTCACTTCGCGCGGGGTGCGGGTCAGAGTGGAGCGCGGCAGCATGGCGTACTCGCTGGAAATCCAGCCCTTGCCGCTATTGCGCATGAATTGCGGAACAATCTCTTCGATCGACGCGGTGCAAATCACCCGCGTGTTGCCGACCTCGATCAGAGCTGAGCCTTCCGCCGTGCTGATGAAATTGGGCAGGATGTTGACCGGGCGCATCTGGTCGGAAGCTCGATTATCGGAGCGATAAAACATTAGCTCCGATTGTAACAAGACCAACCGTTCGAAGCTCTTCCGCGCGCCTCTGAACTCAGGCCTTCCAACTTACATGGTCAATACCACACGAAACTGCGCTTTCCCGCTGATCATGCGCGCATACCCTTCATTCACTTTCTCCAGTGGAAACCTTTCAATCATCGGCCGCACGCCCGTCAACTCCGCGAAGCGCAACGTGTCTTCGCTGTCCGTAGGAATCCCCGCGGCCCAACCCTGAATGCTCTTCTTGCCTCGAAGCAACTGGTTCGGGGAAACCTCGATCGGCCCGATGTCTGCTCCCACCACTACCATCTTTCCGTTCGCCGCCAGTCCATCGAACAACGACGACATGGCTTTCGCGCTCGGAGCTGTGGCCAGGATCACGCTCGCTCCCCCGAACTTCTGCAGTTCGTCGACGGGGTTGGTGGCGGAGCTGTCGATGTATGCGCTCGCGCCCAGCTTCTTGGCCAGTGTAGCGTTTTCGGACCCACGCCCCACCGCCACTACCTTGTATCCAAACTTGTTCGCAAACTGGATCCCAAGATGCCCCAGCCCTCCAATTCCTTGAATGGCGACCACATCGCCGGGAAGAGCGCCGGTGTGTCGCAACGAATTGTAGGTAGTAATCCCTGCGCACAGCAGCGGCGCAGCCTCGGCAGGATCGAGGCTCTCCGGCATCGATGCCAGCGCGTTCACTGAAGCCACCATGTACTCGCCATATCCGCCGTCGAAACTGATTCCAGTTACCTTCAGGTTGGGGCAATTGACAAAATCCCCGCGCCGGCATGCCAGACACGTTCCATCGTGTCCGCCGTGCCAGCCTACGCCCACGCGCTGCCCAACCCTCCAATTGGTCACGCCCGCGCCGACCTCATCGATTACGCCTGCTACCTCGTGACCCGGCACCCGTGGGTATTGGACGCCCGGCCAAAAGCCGTCCTTGACGTAGTGCTCGGCATAGCATATGCCGCAGGCGTGCACGCGAATCCTCACGTGCTGGGCAGGAGGTGTGGGAATTTCACGCTCTACGATTTCAAAGTCCGCGCCCGGCTTCGGCACTTGTGCGACTTTCATTGTCTTAGCCATTGCCTTTCCTTTTTGTATGGAATCTCGGGTTGTGAGTGTTAGTGGAAATTTAGACGGAGGCGTCCTGGTTTGTCATTCCGAGCGAAGCGAAGAATCTGTAGTTCAGAAATGTAGATCCTGGTCTCACTGGGATGACAAGACTCCTATCGCATTTGCGACGCCAGCTCATTGACCGCGGATACATCGTAGAACCCTGTTAGGTCTGCGTGACCGGCGAGCGCCTCGCGTTGCTTACCGTCCACCAGAATTTTCACCCGCGTAATCCCGGGAATGTTGACGGCGAGCGTCTGCACCAGCGAAGCTACCGTAAGCTCTTCGACCAGCACACCCGAACGATGAGTGTCGGCGAAGGCAGCATTCGCGTCAATCACCGCCAGCCCAGGATCAACCAGGTAGACGTCTCGGATTTCTGCGCCTGGGCCGAGCTGGTGGGAGGAGGACTTGTCGAGATACATGCCCAGCAGCGCCCGCAGCAATTCCTGCGCACGCTCCTGACGCCCGGACGGCAGAGCGATGCGAGCTGTCTGGGCGCGAAGGACACCGGGCTCGTCGTAGGCGACATACAAAGTCACCTGCTCGCTCGGTCCCGAGACGGGCGGGGCTACTGTGCGAGTATCAACCACAGGAGCCTCCACCTGCTCCACTCGGCCGCGCATCCGCCACACATACACACTCATTCCTAATACAACTGCAAACATCGCGGCCACCCCGATCAGCAAATGCCGTGGAATCATCGCACGGCTCCCAGTTTGTCACGCGCTGCGGCAACTCCCGCAGCAACCGCCTCCGCAACCAGCTGCTGATATGCAGCCGAGTCTAGTTGGCTGATTCCGCCGGCAGGGGGCGCGATCTCAATCGCAACCGCAGGCGCGGCGATGTTGTTCAACGGGCGCAAAGGCGCAATCAGCGTACGGACGGGCACTTGTCGGTTCCCGAACTCAGCGGAGAGGCTGGCCTCGGCGCTCTGGCTGGCAAAACGGAATCCGGCCTGGGCTGTGTCCCAATCGAGAAAAGGTCCGCGATCGCCGCCGCCTTGCGGAAGCAGCGCAGTGTAGAGGCGCACTCCGGTACCGAGCGACGCGGCGTGCACACTGATATAGATCTTGGGATGCACGCTATTCGTCAGGCTGGCACGTTGGTCGAGGCTGAGCGTGAGATCGCCATCTCGTAGCACCAGCGTATTGAGACCCTTTGCATCTAGTTCCTGACGCAGCCGGCGGGCTAATGCCAGGGTGACGTCTTTTTCCGCCAGTTGATCGGTGAGAGCAGCACCGCGCTCCTCGCCTCCGTGGCTGGCGTCCACTACCGCGAAATACGGCACTGGACGCTCAACCGCGGCTGCTGGCGCAGTGCTTGCGGACTGGGCTGGAGGCGGGCTGGCTGCCGGGGTGCTTGGCGGGTTTGACGTCCGAACTGGAGCCTGGGCCTGGTTTGGAGCGGGCGCAATTGTGATGGTCCGGCCGTCGTTGCTGAAGCTGGCCAACAGTGGCGCGCTTCCTGTGACCGCGATCTCGGCCGCGCCGTTGCTTTCGTCAAAACTCGCGGACGGCATCACAGCGCTGTCGAAAGTCAGCGTCCGCGACCCCGGCGGCACCAGTGGTTCCTGCCTGAACACCATGCGCAGTTTTCCCGGCTCGGTGGCAATCATCGGGTTCACTGGAGAACTGAAGTTCATCACCAGCGTGGGAGGATTTGTTTTATTGATTTGCGCCGTGAAGTGCACGGCCACGTTACCGATGAACAACCTGCGGGACGTTTCATGAAACGCAACTGGGGTGGCCAAGAATCGCGGCAAAAGAGTGCTCAGACACGCCAGTGGCACCAGACCCCGACCGTTGTCCAGCAGAAAGCTCGCAGGCAGATCAAGATTCCGCCCCTGAACGCGGGCCCGCGATTCGCCAGCCGTGAACTCAGCCGCTACAGTTTTATAGCGCAGCTTCCAGTGCAGCCCATCTGTCTTGATGTTCGCCGTTCCCAGCGGTTCCAGAATCTCGAACAATCCAACGTAGTCCTGCCCGTTGCGCTCGGTAACGGAAAGCGTGTAATTGGCCACGCTGGAGTAGATGGAAATCTTCTTCTCCTCCGCGGATTCCAGATAAAGGAACGACAGAAAGATGAACGTGAAGATGCCGAACAATACCAAGAAAAAGAAACCGCCGGCGCTATAGGGACGGCTACTCCAGCGCATAAATCGTCAAACCGCTCAGCAGTTTGGGATAGAAATCTGTGGATTTTTGCGGCAGAACTTCACCCGCCAATGCAATCTCTCGCACCTCCTGCATGCGTACCGGATTGGTCAGAAACGCCACCTGCGCCTCTCCGCCTCGCGTTTGATTGAGTGCCTCGTCCGTATCGCGGATGTAGCGGACATGCTGCTGGTCGTGGATCGCTTCCTGGGAAATTCCCAGAACGCCCTCCAGAAGAATTTTATGCAACTGAACTACGTCAAGTGATTGCTGGCGCAGCGAGAACTCAGCCAGAAGGTTGTATGAAATCGGTTTTGGCCGGTCGAGCAAAAAAATGCGCTCGGCTGTGACCGCCAGCAGCGACGTACCGGAACGCCCACTCTCCCGCAGAATGGCGCTCGCGCGAACCGCATCGATGGAGGAATCGACTTCTTCCACGCTGAAGTACGTGCCCGCCTTCGCCCGGAAGTTATCTGCGGAAAAAGAAGACAAACCGTTAACCACGCGATGCGTCGGCAGAATGACCAGCCCCGGACTCTCCATCGCAATGAAGGTCATCATCGCCAGGTCATAGGGTGCATCTTCCGCCCCGCCTTTGCGATCCAGCGCCTCTTCTGAGGAATGCTCCCGCGGAATTCCGCCGGCTACAGCGGATGCCCCCATGGCCCTCCGCTCCTTGCGATAGGCAAGAGCGGTCTCGTACCGATGGTGGCCATCAGCGATCACCAGTTTCTTATCGCGCATCTTGCCCCGGATCAGGTCGATCAAGCCGGGATCGGCCATCCTCCATACCCGATGCTGCACGCCATACTCATCGCGGACTTCCACGTCGGCATCCCTGCCTGAAGTCAGAAGGCCGTCGATTTCCCCGGCCGGATCGCTGTACAACATGAAAAGTTGCCCGAAGTGGGCGCGTGTCGCCCGTAATAGTTCCAAACGGTCGGCCTTGGGTTTCGCTAGGGTCTGCTCGTGGCGGAAAACGATACCAGCTGAGTAGTCCTCCACCCGCCCCAGGGCGATGAAGCCACGGCGCTCCAGCTCGGTTTTTCCTCCAGGAGCCGTAAAACGTTGCGCATAAACGTACAGCCCGGGCTCACTGTCTTGTAGGAAGATACCCTGACGGCGCCAGTCCCGAAAGAATTCCGCTGCACGAGTGTACCTAGTTTCACCGACACGGTCGGTGGGTTGCTGTTTGCCCAGGATGATGCGCACCAGGTTGTGAGAACTGGCCGCGTAGTAGTGCTCTTGCATCTCCGGCGTGATCTTGTCGTAAGGCTGGGTCACAACCTGAGATAGCCGAACCCGACTGGGGTCATATCGCAGCGCGCGGAAGGGTGCAATCTGTGCCATATCCGGGAGAGACTTGAAATTGTACAAGAACAATCGATGGCTTGGAGGTCGAACCCAGTCGGACGGCGAATTGGTAACCTTTGCCCACCACACCTCATCTCAGGTGAGGCGGGGAATAAAAAGTGTGACATTCTGGTTGAAAAGCTGTGATAGCATCTCCCTCAATGAGGTAATTATGGCCCGCCTTCAAGGGCGCGGGTCACTTGGTTGCCTGACCCAAGCCCCGACCCTCCACCCGGCCCATCCCTGGAACCGCTGTAGATTGCTCGTGCCCAATAGCATCGCGCTTTCAGCCTTTCTAATAATGATCGCGGCGAGTTTCTATGCCGTACCGGCAGCCTGGGCGCAGAGCCCGGCGGATGAAGTTCACGTCGCTCCCAGGATCGAACCTCCATCGCCACCTAAAGCCAATGAAATCCTCGATCCTGCGTTCAGGACCCACACCAAGCCCTATAAGGTGGATGTGGATCTGGTTCTGGTCCCTGTCACTATCACCGATCCCATGAACCGCCTGGTGACCGGCCTGGATAAAGACAACTTCAGCGTCTTCGAAGGCAAGGACCAGCAGGAGATCAAGCATTTTTCCAGCGAAGATGCCCCGGTCTCACTGGGCGTCATCTTTGACATGAGCGGCAGCATGAGCAGCAAGATTGAGCGGGCGCGGGAAGCCGTAGTCGAGTTCTTCAAGACGGCGAATCCCCAGGACGAGTTCTTCATGATCACCTTCGCCGACAAGCCGGAAGAGATTTCCGATTTCACCCAGTCGGTCGAAGACATCCAGGGCAAGCTGATCTACACCGTTCCCAAGGGCCGTACTGCCCTGCTCGATGCCATCTATTTGGGCGTCAGCAAGATGAGGCAAGCCAAGTATCCCAAAAAGTCGCTGCTCATCATCTCCGATGGCGGCGACAATCACAGCCGCTACACCGAGGGCGAAATCAAGTCTCTGGTGAAAGAGGCCGACGTACTGATCTACGCCATTGGAATTTATGATCGTTACATGCCCACCCCAGAAGAGCAAATGGGACCGGCCCTGTTGACAGACGTTACGGAACTCACCGGCGGCCGCGCCTTTACCATCGATAACCCCAACGACCTGGGTGACGTGGCCACAAAAATAGGGATTGAGCTACGTAACCAATACCTGCTCGGATACCGTCCAAAGAACCCGACGCATGATGGGAAGTGGCGTAAAATAAAAGTGAAGCTAATTCCCCCCAAGGGACTGCCGCCACTCCGTGTGTATGCCAAAACGGGATACTATGCACCTACGCAGTAGTTGGGTTCCCGCCCTGCTAGTGGTTTTGCTTTTTTCAAGCCTAACAACTCCAGCCCAGGATTCTGCTCCGCAGAATCCCCCACCTGCGGCTCCTGCGCAATCCGCACCCACTACAAAGCCTTCCAACAATCCGCCGGGACAGCCGCCCGCGCCTGCGCAGGGGCAAGCGCCTGCGCAAGAGCAACAACCACCCGCGCCTGAAGCTGGCGGCTTTGTTTTCCACGCTCAAGTGCAGGAAGTCTTGTTGCACGCCACCGTGGTCGACGACAAGCAGCACCTTGTGACAAACCTCGACAAAAGCGCATTCACCGTATTCGAGGACGGCAAGTCGCAGACCATCACATCATTCCGGCACGAGGATATTCCAGTCGCTTTGGGCATCGTGATCGACAACTCCGGCTCCATGCGGGAGAAGCGCGAACGAGTTAACAAGGCAGCTCTAAACTTGGTCCGCGCCAGCAATCCCCAGGACCAGGTCTTTATCGTCAATTTCAACGACGAGTACTACCTGGATCAGGACTTTACCTCCGATATAAAGAAGTTGCAGGAAGCCCTGGAGAAGGTCGAAGCCCGGGGAGGAACTGCCCTCTACGACGCGCTTGTCGCTTCCTGGGACGACTACCTGAAAAAGAACGCCAAATTGCAGAAGAAGGTCATCCTCGTAGTTACCGATGGAGAAGACAACGAAAGCCGTGAAACTCTTGAAGACACGGTACGGCGGCTATCCCAAGAGAATGGCCCTACCATCTATGCCATCGGACTGCTGGGAGAAGAGAGAGAAAGGCGGGCCCGCCGCGCTCTGAAAATGCTCGCCGAGCGCACCGGAGGAATCGCCTTCCTGCCCCGCACGCTGGGTGAGGTCGATGAAATCAGCCGCACCGTGGCTCACGACATTCGCAGCCAATACACCATCGGTTACAAACCCACTAGCCCGAGAACCGCCGGTGGCTATCGCACCATTCGTGTGGACGCGCACGCCAAGGGCTACGGCAAACTGACCGTGAGGACGCGCAGCGGTTACTACGCCGGCCAGGAACAATCCATCGGCGGCGGGAACTAAACCTTCTCACTCGACCAGCCGTGAGGGTCGTTTCTCACGTAAGAGCTCGTCTCGCGCGTCCATTACTGCCAATCGGCCAGTTTGGCTCATGGTTGTGCAGTCGTACTCGTAGGCAACTCCACAGATGAGGCAAATCTGATAGTCCTGGCCGTAGGCGCCGGCGTGCGGCCAGGAAAATCGATGCGGGCAACATTTCTGCAAGAGACGCTTTATGAATGGTGCGGTCATGCCAGTTTTGTGCTCCATAGCTCCGAACCTAAGGTAGGTCTCAAGCTATACCAAAAAATCCCCAATCGGGCTTACTCCTTAGTCCATTCGGGGCGGCCTGATGGCCAGTACGTAGTCTCATTACCCGGTCATTGCCGCAATCAAGTAAGAATGGCAAGCCGCAATAATAGTGTCGAATTTCGCTTGCCCGCGCACTAAAAGACCCTTACGCCACACACCACAATTGAGCCACGCAGCAAATTACCAACGGGCAGTGCCCAATCGAACACACCGAAAGACACTCTTGGGTGAGGCCCAACCGGCGGAATTGGCGTTACCTTTACTGCAGCTATAACCCGTCCCAAATCGGGAATAGCGCGCACTCTTCGGAACAAGAGGATAACCATGCATAGTGCAAATGTACCCGACACACCACGGCGCAGCTCGAGGGTACCGATCACCCTCCCAATCCGCGTCACCAGCTTGGAGCCGAGCGCCCGTTTCTCTGGAATCTGCGAGACCTTGGTCGTCAACGCCCATGGTTGTGCCTTGCGTTCGCCGGTGAAACTCGAAGCCGGCGTTCCAGTGCGCTTTCAAAGCGAAGAAGGCCGCGAAACCATGGCCCACGTCGTCGCCTGCCAGCCGCTGGGATCTCATCAACCGGGCTGGAAGCTGGGGGTGAAGCTGGACCGTCCGGAAAACTTCTGGGGAATAAAACCGTGTCCGGAACAATGGTTAGGACAGTTGGAGATGACCGCGTCCACTACAGCGCGTTCGTCTCGAAAGCTGTCGATGGTGAATCCCGAGGCCCTACATCAGCCGCTAAGTCCGGACGCGCCCACGCTGAAAGTTGTATTCGACAAAATTGAGAAGCAACTCTCGGACGACCATTTGAAAACCATCCTCGCCGAACTCGTGAAGCCATTGAACACGGAAGTAGCCGACATCAGAGAAAAACTGACCCGAGGAGAATCAAAGCGCAGCAAATTTGAAGTGTCGCTGTCACAGATTCCCCCCGAGCTCGAAGAGCAGTTGTGGGTCCGCCTGAAGCGTGACCTGGAAACACAAGCTTTGCAACAAACCCGCGAGCAATCCGCCCAGGTGCTCGGTGCAGCGAAAGCAACCATCGACGAAAAAATAAATACCGCCCAGGAGGAGTTTCGGCAGCGTGCCCTGCAAGACCTGCAAGCGGTCGAACAGCGAGCGCAGGCTATCTCGCTGGATATGAGCGACACAGTGCGGCAACAGCTCCGCGTTGGGCTAGAGAAATTTCAGCAGCAGGCTTTGGATGCGGGAAGCCGCCTCGACCGGCGCAGCGAGGAAAACCTGCAAGCCCTGCAGCTGCGTTTGCGAGAGGAGCACGAGGCGTACCGCAAGGAAATGGACCAAGTCCAGGCGGCAGTAGAGTCGAAGTCGGTACGCCTGGAGGCGCAACTCGCGGATCTGGACAGCCGCACCGGGAATCTGGACCAATCCGTGCGCCGGCTCGAGTCCAACCTTGACGATCACCTGGAACAGGTCGCGCGCGAAATCATCTCCGCGGCACACACCGACCTCCAGACCGCAGCCGGTGTGGTCCTCAAAGAACTCAAAGCAAGTGGAGCTAATGAGCTTGCAAATCAAGTCGGTGAAGCGCGCGGCCGCTTAAACAAGATCCAAAAAGAAATTGAAGTCTCCATTTCCGAATCACTAAAGGTCAAAGTAGCAGAGGCCATGCAAGCCTTCGAACAAACCATGGAAGAACTGGCGCAGCATTCCGTTGGACGTTGGCGGCTGGCCCTCGCCAAGGATCTCAATTCTGTCGCAACTCTGCTCGGCGAGAAAATCCGATCAGAAGCCCGGTGCGACACCGATGATTAAACAGTGCTCGTGAAGTAGCAGCTTAGGATCCCGGTGCGTAGTACGGCGGCTGCGATTTCCTGAAAGCTCGATTGACGCCTCCGCCTCGCTTCCGTACCCTGTAATGTGCGAACCAAGACAATCGAGGGCACGCGCCTGCGCGTCGCCGACGACATTACTCACCTGGTCGGCGAAACTCCGCTCCTTCAATTGAAAAAGCTGGTGCCTCCGGATTCTGCGGAGATCTACGCCAAGCTGGAGTACTTGAATCCCGGTGGAAGTGTGAAAGACCGAGCAGCGGTCGGCATTATTCGGCGTGCCGAAGAGCAAGGCCTGCTCAAACCCGGTGGCACTATCGTCGAAGCAACTGCGGGAAATACCGGCATCGGGCTCGCGCTAATTGGGGTGAATAGCGGATATAAAGTGGCGCTGTTCGTTCCCGAACGTTTTTCTGAGGAAAAAGTCATGCTCATGCGGGCCCTCGGCGCCGAGGTCACACGTACTCCAGACGCCGAGGGCATCCAGGGAGCAATAACCCGCGCCAAAGAACTCGCCGCTCGCGATCCCAAAGCCTTCATGGCCGCCCAGTTCGAAAATCCTTCCAACCCTGAGTTTCACTACCACACCACAGCCCCGGAGATTTTCGAGCAAATGGAAGGACGGATCGACGCTCTGGTAATCGGCGTCGGTACTTCCGGCACTTTCACCGGTGTGTCGCGCTTTGTGAAAGAGCATCTCCCACGGGTGTTGACCATTGCCGTAGAGACCCAGGGTTCGGTCCTTGGCGGCGGCAAGCCCGGTCCTCACAAAGTGGAAGGCATCGGATCAAGCTTCGTGCCCCCAAACTTTGATAGTTCCGTCTGCGATGAAATTGTGATGGTCACCGATATCGACGCCTTTGCCATGGTGAAAGAACTGGCGGCTCGCGAAGGCGTGCTGTCGGGCTCGAGTGGCGGAGCCAACGTCTTTGCGGCTTTGAAAGTGGCGCGAGGGTTGGGTCCCGGCAAGCGGGTCGCGACCATGATTCCGGATTCCGCCGAACGCTATCTCTCGAAGAAAATCTTTGAGGGTGGGATTTGATGGCGCGCGCCGAGAACTCAGAGCTGAGAACCGAGAACTAGGAGTTGAGACCCGAGACCTGAGACCCGACACCTTCTCATCAACCATGCCCAAAAACAAACAACCCGGTTTCGCCACTCGCGCCATCCATGCCGGCCAGGAGCCCGACGTCGAAACCGGCGCGGTCTCTGCCCCCATCCATCCGACGTCCACTTACGTCCAGCAGGAACTGGGCAAGAATAAAGGATACGAGTACGCCCGCGTTTCCAATCCCACCCGCACTCGGTTGGAGGAGAACCTCGCCGCGCTCGAAGGTGGAATCGCCGCCCGCACCTTCGCCAGCGGCATGGCTGCCATCAACGCTATTTGCACCATGTTCAAGTCCGGCGACCACGTCGTGTGCGGCAACGACCTTTATGGCGGAGTTCCGCGCCTCTTCAATCAAGTGCTCGCCGGTTACGGCATCGAATTCACCTACGTCGATACCTCTGAAGTAAAAAATGTGGAACGCGCCATCCGCAAGAACACCCGAGTGGTCTACGTGGAGACGCCCACCAATCCCCTCATGGCACTCAGCGACCTTGAGGCCATCAGCCAGGTTTGTCATCGCAAAAAAGTGGCACTGGTAGTCGACAATACCTTCATGTCGCCATATTTCCAGCAGCCGATCGCGCTGGGCGCCGACATGGTTGTGCACTCCACCACAAAGTTCCTCAACGGCCATAGCGATGGGCTCGGCGGCGTCGTGGTCTGTACCAAGCCGGAGCAAGCGGAGACGCTGGCCTTCGTGCAAAAAGCCGCCGGTGCAATTCTTTCGCCTTTCGAATGCTGGCTGATCCTGCGCGGTGTCAAGACGCTTGCCGTGCGCATGGAGCGGCACGATCGCAACGGAAGGTTTGTAGCAGAATTCCTGGCGCGCCATAAGAAAGTGAGAAAAGTGTTTTATCCCGGACTGCCAGAGCATCCCCAATACGAACTGGCGCAGAAGCAGATGAGTGGCTTCGGCTCCATGATCACCTTCGAAACCGGATCGCTTTCGAATGCCAAGAAGCTGCTAAAGAAAGTGCGAGTATGCTCCTTGGCCGAATCGCTCGGCGGAGTAGAGACTCTCATCTCCCATCCCGCTACCATGACCCACGCCGCTCTGGGCAAGAAGGGCAGACGGGAGATCGGAATTACCGATGGCATGGTCCGCATCTCCGTAGGAATCGAGAACGTCGAAGACATCATTGATGATCTCGATCATGCGCTAGCGACAATCTAGCTGGTGCGATGTAGGCGCGGGCGTCCCGCCCGTGCGGGGACCGTTTGTCGGTGAGCCAAGTGAGGAATCCCGCCAGGAAAGCGCACTGCTTTTCGCGGCTGCGGAAGAACTCTCGTTTTGGATGGCGCAGACTGCCGAAAAACTCCGGTTTTGGGTAGCGCAGCGCTTCAGCGCTGCGATAACTGCCTCGGCACAATGAGGCCTTTGGCCCCTGAGGTACTCAAAACGAGCAAGCACGTGCTGAGAATTGATCCGGCAGTTGCGAGTGCGGTTGCTGCGCTGGAGAACGACCCCTTCTACATCTCCATCTGTGGCGGCTATGTGCACGTGCCCGTCCGCCGCCGCGCAGTCTTGACGCAGTATTTCGCCTACTCGATCCAGGAAGGGAAAGACATCGGGCGCTGCGTTCATCTCGCCGACCGTACGCTCGGCGTTGCCGTATGGCTGCTGCCTCAGGCCCCCGATGTGCGATCCTGCGCCGCACATAACAAGCGTGTGCTGTTGGAGTCGACGCTCGATGCGGAAGGTTGCGCAAATTACTATCGAATCGTCAGTTTCATGCGCACGAAGGCTGCGAACGTGGTCGACGATGATGCGTGGTATCTCTCGATTGTCGCTGTCGATCCCACAGCTCAGGGTCAGGGGTGGGGCCCAAAATTACTGGAACCGACTCTTGCCGAAGCCGATCGCGTCAACGCAACCTGTTACCTGGAGACGTTCAGTCCCCGAAACCTCTCGTTTTACCAGCGCCTTGGCTTTTCTACAAAGGCGCGATTCACGGAGCCGACTACCGGCGCGGACTACGCTTTGATGGTCCGCCATCCCCACGCGCTAACGGAGAACAGCGTGCCTTAAATTACCGTCGCCCTAGAATCGTTGGTTTCAAATAAATCGAGAAGAGTAGTTCTCTTGTCCAGAAAACGGGTGATGTAGTAGGATTGCCGAGACAAGTAGGAGATATGAACAAAATGCGTTTGTCGAAAGCCGAGACCCGAATTCTCGAGCAGTACTGGAAGCTGGGAACTTGCTCTGTCCGCGAGATTCTCGAAAGCCTACCCGAAGATGAGCGCGTCGCTTACACAACTGTTCAGACGCTTGTCTATAGGCTCGAGCAGAAAGGCGCTCTGCGCAAGGTGAAAAAGATCGGTAACGCGCAGCTCTTCGCGTCGTCAATTAACCAGAGCGAGTACCGAATCGGACTGATGCGAGATCTCCTGGATCTCTTCGGCGGGTCCCCTCGCCTGCTGGTTTCTAATCTGCTCGAAACGGGCACGCTCACGCTTAAGGACTTACGGGCTCTTCAAACTGCGGCGCCAAGCAGCAAGAGCAGCCGCAGCCGTGGAGGAAAAGGCTATGCATGAGCACATCGCGCGCGCCTTGTATTACTTCGAAGTTCACCTCCTGTATGCCTCAATTGTCTGGCTCGCGGCTTGGGTTCTGACAGCGATCCGGCGGGGCAGTGCCACCACGAAGTATTGGATTTGGGTGGCCACATCGCTCAATTTCATTTTCCCGATGGGCGCAGTGCTCGACAAAGTCTGGGCGTCCCACCTCTCTTGGGCCGCGCCGCTAAGCGTCATCGGCGATGTGGCAAATGGCATCTCTCGAGGTCCGACCGCCGCGGTGCTCTGCGTGGGGTGGTTACTCGGCACAACCTTGATGCTGACGCGCCTTTGTTTGCGGATACGCGCTGAGCGCCGCGCTGCTCAGGCCACGGCCGGTCAAAGTGTTCTCGACCCGAGGCCGGGTTTCCTCGCTCATGGCGTACCGGTAAGGTTCGATGGGAGTCGACAAGCTCCAGCGGTGGATGGGGTTCTGCATCCCCATATTTCACTTCCGCACGGAATTGACCGGTTGTTGAGTGAACCTGAACTCAACGCTGTCCTCATCCACGAGCTGACGCATGCGCGGAGGCGCGACAACTTAATACGCCTTTTACACGAAGTGGGACTTTGCGCGCTGTGGTTTCATCCCCTCGTCTGGATCACCGGCTCTCGCCTTGCTTTGTATCGAGAGCTCTCCTGTGACGACTCTGTTATTCAGAGCGCCCGCGGTGGCGACCTGGTTTCGGCGTTAGCCAAACTTGCCAATCCAGAAGAGGCGTTCTTGCTGCAGGCGACGGCTTCCTCGTTTATAAGCCATCGCCTTGCCCGGCTGACTGCTCAGCCTCAACGGGGGTACAGCACAGCAAGCGCGCTGTTGACGGTAGCGTTCGGCACGGCACTCCTTGGAGGCATTTTTGGAACGGTAGCCCATACCGCTTGTTGTTTCATTGCTGGGAAGTAATCCCCGCGGCGAAGCAAAAACTGACCTGGGAGCCGAACTCGATAATGCGTTGATACTGAGGACGGAGGCGTATGCACAAGCAGTTCACGCTGTTGGCGGCCTTATTTTTCAGTCTGTTTTCAATCGGGCAGCTCGCCGCCCAATCGCCCACTGTCGTGACTCTAGTAAAAGCTGAGCGGCTGCTCGATCCCCGGACCGGCAATGTGCTTTCGCCTGCGGCCGTGCTGATTGAAGACGGCAAGATCAAGGAGGTTGGCTCGCCTGCCCAAGCGCAAGGGCATGCGCCGACTGGTGTCAAAGTCATCGATTTGGGTCACGCGACGCTTTTGCCCGGGCTCATCGACGGCCACACGCACTTGCTTCTCGATGTGATTGTCCTTCCGGAAGCCGAGATCGCGCGCCACTCCAATGGCATATTTGCGCCCTCACAGCTGTTGGCAATAGCCGAGTCGCCCACTAAGCGCGTCTTGCTGGGGGCGCAATTGGCGCGCGAAGACCTGGAGAGCGGCTTTACTACGGTGCGCAATCTCGGGCACTCCGGTGTTGACGGCGATGCCGCTCTGCGCGATGCAATCAACGCCGGCCGCATTCCCGGCCCCAGGATACTGGCGTCCGGACGCAAGATTATGGCGCTGGGTAGCTATGTTCAGAATTTGAATCCTGCGCTTGCCGAAGCGATTCTCCAACAGGAATTCCTGCCGATAGACAGCCCCGACCGAGCACGGCAGGCAGTACGACAGAACGTCTTCTATAACGTCGATGTCATCAAGGTGACAGTCGGCGGGGACATCTCAGTCCCTGAA